>JAABRO010000025.1 GCA_011390885.1 Gemmatimonas sp.
GGCTTCGCCGGCGCCGGCGCGACGATGGCCTTCGGCGCGGCCGTGAGCGGCATGGCCTCGAGCGTGTCGCCCCCGAGTTCGAGCAGCTCCGGTGGTGGCAGCAGTTCGAGCGGCGGGAGCAGCGGTGGCGGAGGTGGTGGTGGCTGGTGAGGCCATCGCAGGGTCGCCGCCGGCACTCATGCTCGCCGGCGAGCGCTTCGTGCTGCACCCGGAGCGCGCGCTCGAACTCCCCGCGCACCGGACGCTCGTGATCGCCGACGTGCATTGGGGCAAGGCCACGACGCTGCGCGCGCACGGCATTCCCGTGCCGAGCGGCGGCACGCGCGACGATCTCGCGCGGCTCGACCGGGTGCTCGCGCGAACCGAGGCGTCACATCTGGTCGTGCTCGGGGACCTCGTGCACTCGCGCCACGCGTGGACCGCGTCGGCGCTGGCCCCGCTGCTCGCGTGGCGTGCGCGATGGCCGTCGCTTTCGATCACGCTGGTGCGTGGCAACCACGACGCGCACGCTGGCGACCCACCGGCCGCGCTGCGCATCGCAGCGGTCGATGCGCCGTTCATGATCGGCGTGCTGCAGGCGCAGCATGAGCCGATCGCGGCGGATGTGGAGCTCGACGACGGCGAGCCGTTCGTGCTCTGCGGCCACCTGCACCCCACGCTGTCGCTGGCGGGTCGCGGCGGCGACCGCGTGCGCCTGCCCTGCTTCGTGCACGGAGCACGACAGCTGATCCTGCCCGCGTTCTCCACGTTCACGGGACGCGGCGCGTGGACACCCGATCCGCAGGAGCGCGTCTTCGCGATCGTGGAGGACGAGATCATCGACGTGGTACCGCGTTACGGTCGAGTCCGCCTGCAACGCCGTGCGACCTGACCATGGTCACGTACGGTCGAGGTCGCTTCGCCGTTCGTTGCGCACCATCACGTGCGAGATGACGGCACACCGCCGACATCGCCGTTCGTGACGTCGCACACGGTGCGTGCGCAGGCTTGCGAGTCTGCATCGAGGTGATGAGACTTGAAGCGAATCACACGACGGCGTCTCCGCGTGCGCAACGTCGTGACGGATGCGGCAACACGGCCGCTGCCGAGAGTCACCTCTCTCGTGCTGACATGTCGGATCCTAACGCCAGTCACCCCGCTCCTGATTCCAGCGACGCGCGACTGACAGCGCGCGCGCGTGACGCGTCAGCGGCACCGTGGCCGCGTTCGTTCTCCGCCGACGCGGCGGCGTCCGGCCAGTGGCCGCGCGCGCAGCGTGTGCTGAGCAACGAGACACGCGACGAGTTGCAGCGTGCCGGCTTCGACCTCGAGGAGCCGGTCGCCGCGGGGGGATTCGGCGTGGTGTACAGCGCCATCGACCGGCAGCTCGGACGGCGCGTCGCGATCAAGGTGATCGACCGGATCTCGCGGCAGGACCAGCAGCCGGGCGTGCTGCCGCGCGAGATCGAGGCGCTCGCCACCTTCCGCCATCCGCACATCGTCCCGCTCTTCGCTGCGGGCGAACTCGAGACCGGCCCGCGGTATCTCGTCATGCCCTGGCTCGAGGGCACGTCGCTGCGCAAGCGGCTGCGCAGCCACGGGCCGCTGCCGCTGCGCGAGGTGCTGCGACTCGGCATCGACCTCGCCGATGCGCTCGCCGCGCTGCACGCGCAGGGGCTGGTGCATCGCGACATCAAGCCCGAGAACGTGATGACCGATGGCCACCACGCCACGATCATCGACTTCGGCCTGGTGTGCGCGGTGCGTCCCGCCGACGCCGCCGGCGACCGGGACGATTCCGGCGAACATCTGGTCGGCACGCCAGCGTACATGAGCCCGGAGCAGTGGGAGCAGGGTGGTGCCATCGACGGGCGCGCCGATGTGTACAGCCTCGGCTGCCTGCTCTTCGAGCTGCTCACCGGTCGCGCGCCCAACGAACCGCCCGCCGTCTCGCCGCTCCTGGTGCGCCCGCGCGACCGCTTCCGGTGGAGCCAGACGCTCCGTTCCACCGACGCGCTCGATCCATCGGTCCGCTACACGCCGAGCAGCGTGCCCCGCGTTCGCGATGCCCGCCCCGACGTGCCCGCCGCCCTCGATCGGCTGCTGCGGCGCGCCATGGCCGCGACGCCGGCGCGTCGCGTGTCCAGCGCCCGGGAGTTCCGCGATGCGCTCACGCGCGTGCAGGTGGGCGTGCTGAGCGGCGAGGAGGGGCGGCGCACCCGCCGCACGATTCTCGCCGCCGCCGCGGCCATCATCGTGCTCGTGCCGTGGCTGATCGTGGCACAGCTCGACCGGGTGCAGCAGGAGCGTCTGGCGGCGCTCAGCCCGCAGCGCGTGCTCGTCACCACCGTGCACAACGCCACCGGCGACGCCACGCTCGACCCGCTCGTGGAAACGGTCTCCACCCAGGTCCAGGATGCGCTCTCGCGCCGGCTCGCGGAAACGGCGGGGGGCATCGTGCGCGAGGTGCTGGTGGTGCGCGGCAATGACGCCTCGATCGCATCGTCGGGGCGCAAGGACCCGATCGAGGCCGCGCAGCCACTGGCGCTCGCCCGCGGCACAGGCACCGTCGTGTCCATGGAGGTGACCCGCGTGAACGACCAGCTGGCGCTCGGCGGCGTGGTGATCGACGCTCGCCGCGGCACGTCGCGGGCACGCATCGCGCCCACCGTGGTGCCGGCGGAGGCGACCGACGCGCAGATTGCGCGCATGACCGACTCGCTCGCCGCCTCCATCGCCCGCTCGTTGCGCGCCGCCGGCCCGCCACCCGGGAACGAGGGGCTCAACGGTCCGCTTTGACCGACATGCCCTCCCCAACCGTCCCGTCCGACATCGAAATCGCGCAGGCCGCGCGCCTGCGCCCCATCGCCGACATCGCCGCCGACCTCGGCCTCGCCCCTGACGCCATCGACCAGTACGGCCGCCACATGGCCAAGCTGCCGCTCGAGCTGTCGCAGCGGCCGGCCCGCGGGCGGCTCGTGCTCGTTACCGCCATCAGCCCCACCCCCGCCGGCGAAGGCAAGAGCACGGTGAGCGTGGGGCTCGCCCAGGCGCTGCGCCGCATCGGCACGCATGCCGTGCTGGCGCTGCGCGAACCCAGCCTCGGCCCGGTCTTCGGCGTCAAGGGAGGGGCGGCAGGCGGCGGGTACAGCCAGGTGCTGCCCATGGAGGAGATCAACCTCCACTTCACCGGCGACTTCCACGCGATCGCCAGCGCGCACAACCTGCTCAGCGCGCTCGTGGACAATCACCTCACGCAGGGCAACGCGCTCGACCTCGATCCGCGACGCATCACCTGGCCGCGCACCATCGACATGAATGACCGCGCCCTGCGTCACTCCGTGATCGGCCTTGGCGGCGCCACCCACGGCGTGCCCCGCGAAGAGCGGTGGGTGATCGTGCCGGCCAGCGAGGTCATGGCGATCGTGGCGCTGGCCAGCGACTACGCCGACCTGCAGGCGCGGCTGGCGCGCATCGTGGTGGGCACTACCGCCGGCAAGGAGCGCCGACCGGTCACCGCCGGCGACCTGGGCGCGGAGCAGGCCATGAGCATCCTGCTCAAGCACGCGCTCCGCCCCAACCTGGTGCAGACGCTCGAAGGCGGCCCGGCCATCGTGCACGCCGGCCCCTTCGGCAACATCGCCCATGGCTGCAACTCGCTCGTCGCCACCCGTTCGGCGCTTGCGCTGGGTGACGTCGTGGTGACGGAAGCCGGCTTCGGCTCCGACCTCGGCGCCGAAAAGTTCTTCGACATCGTCTGCCGCACCGGCGGGCTGAATCCGGAGGCGGCCGTGCTCGTCGCCACCATCCGCTCGCTCAAGATGCAGGGCGGTGCCCCGAAGTCGGCGCTCGATGTGGAGGACGTTGCCGCGCTCGAGCGCGGCCTGCCGCACCTCGAACACCACGTGCACAACGTGCGGCAGTTCGGCGTGCCGGTGGTCGTGGCGCTCAACCGTCGCCTGAGCGACTCGCAGGCAGAAATCGACACAGTGATCGGATGGTGCTCCAGCAATGGCGTCGAAGTGGCCTTTACCGATGTCTGGGCGCGTGGCGGCGAGGGTGGCGAGGAGCTGGCTCACAAAGTGCTTGAACTGCTCGGCCGACCCGGCCACGAGTTCCGCCCGGTCTACGATCACACCCGGCCGATCCGCGAGAAGGTCGAAACGATCGCGCAGAAGGTCTACGGCGCCGACGGCGTGGACTTCACGCCGGCCGCCGAGCGCGGCATGGCCTGGCTCGAGGCCAACGGCATGGCCGAGACCCCGGTCTGCATGGCCAAGACGCAGTACTCGCTCACGGACGACCCGGCGCGACTGGGCAAGCCCGCTGGCTTTCGCCTCACCGTCACGGAGGTGAGCGGCAGTGCTGGTGCTGGCTTCGTGGTGGCGCGATGCGGGGACATCATGACCATGCCCGGGCTCTCGCCCGCGCCGGCCGCGACCCGCATGACGATGGACCTCGAGGGCCGGGTGAGCGGGCTGTCGTGACCTCCGCCCACCGGGTTGCCCGCCCCGTGCGGGCCGTGGTGTTCGACATGGACGGGCTGCTGCTCGACACTGAGCGGCTTTCTCGGCGCGCCTGGCTGGCGGGCGGCGCCGATCTCGGCGTGCACCTGCCGATCGAGGCACTCACCTCCATCATCGGGCGGCGACGGCCGGAGGTGGAGGCCGAGTTCCGGTCGGCGCTCGGCGACGACTTCCCGGTCACCGCGCTGTACACGCGACACGCCGAGCACTACGGCGCCCAGCTGCGCACCGTCTCGCCCGGTGAGCTGCGGAAGCCAGGCCTGCTCCCCCTGCTCGACTGGCTCGACGCCGCCGGCCTGCCGCGCGCCATCGCCACCTCCACGCTCGCGGCGGGCGCCGCCGAGAAGCTCGAGCTGGCGGAGCTCACGGCGCGCTTTCCGATCGTGGTGACCGGGGAGCAGGTGGCGCGCTCCAAGCCGGCGCCGGACATCTTCCTCGAGGCCGCCCGTCGGCTCGCGGTCGATCCTGCGGAGTGCGTGGCTTTCGAGGACAGCGACCTCGGCCTCGAGGCCGCGCTGTCCGCCGGCATGCAGGTCATCGCTGTGCCCGACCTCAAGCCGCTCCCGGAAGCCACCCGGTCCCGGACGCTCGCCGTGGTGCCGTCGCTCGAGCACGCGATTGCCGTGCTTGAAGGGATGCTCGCCCGCACCGACTGATCCGGCGCGACGTCGTCGGGTCCGCGCGTGCACGTGCCGATATTTCACGGCATGCCGGGCGCCTGCACACACCGCCGTTCCCTTCCGAGTCACCAACACGCGCACCGTGGACGGCTTTGCCATCTGCGTGGCTCCACCCGCGCGCTCCTGACGGCGTTGGCTCTCGCCGCGTGCGACCCCGCACCGCCCCCGGAGTTTCGTGTCGGGCTGATCGGCGTGTTCGAAGGCGCGGCCGGCCCGTCGTCGGGCATTCCCGGCCGGCAAGGCGCGCAGATCGCCGTGGACGCCCTCAACGCCGACGGCGGCGTGCGCATCGCGGGTGTGAGACACACGGTCGTGCTGCTGGACCGCAAGACCGACATGCGCCCGGATGCGGCCGCGACGGTCGCCCGCGCGCTGATCAACCTCGATTCGGTGGACGTGATCGTCGGGCCGCAGCAGAGCGGACTCGCCCTCGCGGCCGGCGCCGTCGCCGAGGCTTCCGAGGTACCGCTCGTCGCGCCGATGGCATCGAGCCCTTCGGTCACGGCGAACCGCCGGCTCGTCTCGCGCCTCGCCTTCCTCGACGCCACGCAGGGGCGCGTACTGGCCCAGTTCGCCCGCGACTCCCTCGGCGCCGCCCGCGGCGCCGCGCTCTACAACGCCGCCAGCCCGTACGGCCACGAAATCACCACGCTCTTCCGCGAGACCTTCGAGGCGCTCGGCGGCACGATGGTCGGCGAGGCCACCTTCGACGCAGATGACCCGGCGTCGCACGCGGACGCGGTCCGGCAGCTGATCGCCACCGATCCGGACGTGCTGCTGCTCCCCAACTTCTCGGTTCGCGACTCCAGCCAGTTCCAGCTCGCGCGTACGCTCGGCTTCCGCGGCCGGCTGCTCGGCAGCGACGCGTGGGACGCCGTGGCACTCAGTCGCCGCCCCGAACTGCAGGGCGCGATCATCGTCGCCAACTGGGATCGACGCAGCGATTTCCCCGCCGGTCGTCGCTTCCGCGACGCCTACGCGCAGCGCCACCCCGACGAGACGGTGCGCGCCACCGCGGCCGCCACATACGACGCGATCATGCTGCTCGCACGCGCCGCCGAGCGCGCGGGTGTGCGCTCGGGGACCGCGCTCATGGACTCGCTGCACAGCACCGGCCCGTACGAGGGTGCGTTCGGACGCTATCGCTTCGTGGGCACGGGCGATCCGGAGCGAGGGGCCTCCCTGCTCGAAGTCACCAGTGAGTCCACGCGCGTTCGCGCGCTGATCGCGCCGCCGCGATGATTCGCGACCGCCTGCGGCGCAGCCTGCCGGCGCGCCTCTTCGCCGCCGTGTTCACGCTCGGAGCCGTGACCGTGGTCGCCACGGCGACCATGTCCTACGGTGCCGCCGAACTCGCGCTGCGTGACCGCCTGATGGAACAGCTCGAGACCGCGGCGAATGATGACGCGCTGCGACTGTCCGCGTGGCTGGCGCGACAGCGCGCCGCGGCCGAGGTGCTGGCTCGTGCGCTGCGCGTCTCGTCGCCGGCCACCGGTGCGATCGACGATCCGCGCCCGCTCCCCTCCATGCCGCGCGACGTGATCGCCATCGAGGAGATGCACCTCATCGCCGTGCCGGGCGGGCGCGTCGTGCGCGCGTACGACTCGATGCAGGTGGGTCGCTACGCTGTGGACCAGCTGTACTATCGCGAGGGACAGCGGTCGACGTTCACGCAGGCGATCTATCCCGGCGGTCCCGACGGGCGTCCCCGCCTCACGATCGCCGTGCCGGTGCGCGACATGACGGACAGCATCGACGCGGTGCTCGCGGTGCACCTCGACCTCGCGGAAATGGAGCGCACGCTCTCCCGCACCGGCGGCTCGCTCTCGGTGAATGCGTTCCTCGTGAACCGGTTCGCCGAGTTCGTGTCGGCCGAGCGGTTCGGACGCGCCGGTGTGCGTCGCGGCGTGAACAGCCTGGCGGTGCGTGAAGCCATCGCGGGTGGCGCGGGCACCGGCGAGTACCGTGACCACCTGGGACGTGCCGTGGTCGGGGCGTGGCGCTGGATCCCGGAGCTCGAGCTGGCGGTCGTGCGCGAAGTGCCGGCCGACATCGCGTTCGCCCCCGCGCGCACGCTGCTCGTGCGCACGCTCCTGCTCGGGCTCGTCGCCACCGGGATGCTGGCGCTGGGCGTCCTGCTCATCACGCGCCGCTTCACGCGTCCCGTGTTGCAGGTGGCCGACGCCGCGAGCCGCGTGGCAGGCGGCGACTTCGACGCGATCGCCGCCGTGACCAGCGAGGACGAAGTCGGACAGCTCGCGCGCGCCTTCAACGTGATGACTGGACGGCTTCGCCATCTCTATGGGGAGATCGAGGCGCAGGTCGCGGCGACCACGAGCGCGCTCACCGAGGTGGACGCCAGTCGCGCCCTGCTGCAGGACCTCGTGGACAACACCACGACACTCGTGCTCGTGGTGGGACTCGACGGTCGCGTGCGCCTCGTGAACGCGCGCATGACGGCACTCACCGGCGTGACGGCCCACGCGGTCGTGGGCCGTGATCTCGACGCGCTGCTCGGTGAGCGCGCGCAACCGCTCGCGATCGTGCTGGCCGACGCGTGCGCCGCCGGAGCGCTCGTGGAGCGCGAAGTGCAGCTTGACGACTTCGACGCTGCGCACACGTGGCAGGTCGTGGCCTTTCCGCTGGTGCACCGCGATGGCACCGTGTACGCGACCGGACTCATCGCCACCGACCTGACCGAGCGCGCACGCGCCGAGTCGGAGCGCCGCGTGCGCGATGCGAGCGTGCAGCAGGCGCAGAAGCTCGAGAGCCTTGGCGTGATGGCCGGCGGCATCGCACACGACTTCAACAACCTGCTCGGCGCGATTCTCGGCAACGCTGACCTTGCACGTGAAGCACTCGAGCGCGCCGCGGCCGATCGACACGGCATGTCGGAGGCTGGCGATGCCCGCGCTGCCCTCGACCAGATCGCGGCCGCCGGACGCCGCGCGGCGGAGCTCACGCGCCAGATGCTCGCCTACGCCGGTCGCGCGAGCCTGCGTCGCGACGTGGTGGACGCGCGCCGTCTCGTGGACGACATCGTGCCGCTCGTGCGCGCCGCGCAGCCCAAGAAGGTGGAGTTCGTGGTCGCGCCCATGCCCGAGCCGCTCTGGGTGGAGCTCGATCCGGCGCAGCTTGCCCAGGTGCTGCTCAACCTGCTCACGAATGCCGCCGAGGCGATCGGCGATGCAAACGGCACGGTCACGCTGCGCGCCCAGCGAGTGCCGGGCGAGGGCGAAGGTGCGGTACAGCTCACCGTCGAAGACACGGGCGTGGGCATGCCCGAGGCCGTGCGCGCGCGCATGTTCGACCCGTTCTTCTCCACCAAGGGATCGGGGCGAGGACTCGGCTTGAGCGCCGTGCGCGGCATCGTGCAGTCGCTCGGCGGTGAACTCGCCGTCTGCTCGACGCCGGGTGTGGGCACGCGCTTCGACATCACGCTGTGTGGCGCGCCGGCGCCCGAGACAGGCGTCGCCGTCGAGGCCGCGCCTGACGCCGAGCCGGTGCGCGGCACCGTGCTGATCATCGACGACGAACCGAGCATGCGCAGCGTGGCGCGCCGCGTGGTGGAACGCCTCGGGCTGTCCGTGCTCGAGGCGGAGGACGGCGCGCAGGGGCTCGCCCTCTTCGCCGCCCGCGCGCACGAGATCTCGGTGGTGCTGCTCGACCTCACCATGCCCAAGCTCGGCGGCGAGGAGGTGCTCGCGCAGATCCGCACCACGCACCCCGCGCTGCCGGTGATCGTGGCCAGCGGCTACGATCACGCCGATGCGCTCGCGCGCATGCCGCAGGACGGCTGCACGACGTTCCTGCAGAAGCCGTTCGGCGTGCAGGCGCTGCGCGAGGCACTGGGCGGCGCGCTGGTGGGGTGAACCGGAAACGCGCGCCGGCCCTACGCCGCGGCTCGGCTCTCCCGCCCCACCAGCGGCATCACCTGCGCCGCGAACCGCTCCATCTCCTCGAGCTGTGGACTGCACTGGAGCAGCAGCAGGTCCACACCCACACGCGACAGCGCCTCCACCCGCTCGGCCACCTGCTCCGGCGTGCCCACGAGTCCCGTGCGCAGCCCGCGGTTGGACACCGAGTAGTCCTGCACCGTGAGCTGCTGCTCGAGCTTCGTGTTCGCCAGCCAGTCCTGGAAGTTGCCGTACCCTGGCGAGCCGGGCGTCACGGTCGTGATGCGCGCGAGCTCCTGCTGCACCTCGCGCTCGGTGTCGCGCACGATGGTGTAGGCCGCCACGCCATACTGCATGGGCGGCAGTCCCGCGCGTTCGCGGCGGGCGCGCAGGTCGGCGATCTTGGGCGCGAGGCGCTCCGGCGGATCGCCGTGCATCACGTACGCATCGCACTTCGTGCTGATGAGCGACTTGGCCGCCTCCGACTCACCGCCCGCGTACAGCACGGGGCGCGGACGCGTGAAGCTGCGCACCGGCGGCGGCTGCACCACGAGATCGTCCACCTGGTAGTACTGCCCGTGGAACGTCACACTCGGCTCGGCCCACGCGCGCGAGACGATCTCCAGCCACTCGGCGGTGCGCGCGTAGCGGTCGTCGTGCTCGTCGAAGGTGCTACCGTAGCGGCGCGCTTCGTCCTTCCACCAGCTCGACACCACGTTCAGCGACAGGCGGCCGTTGCTGATGCGGTCGATGTTCGCCGCCTGCTTCGCCAGCCGCGCCGGATGATGAAACGTCGGACGCACCGCCACCATCAGCTCGAGCGAGTGCGTGACGGCCGCGAGCGCCGCCGCCGTGCTCCACGCGTCGAGCGCCGGCGCGTCCACGCCCTTGATGTCATTCAGGAACAGTTCGGCGATGAGCGTGAGGTCGTACCCCAGCTCTTCGCTGCGACGCGCCAGGCGCTGCACGTAGGCCCACGAGGGCTCCATGCCCTCGTCCTCCACGTTGCGCAGCCAGCCGCCGAACACCGGAAGCCAGTAGCCGTAGCGCATCAGCGCACGCCCGCCAGCACACCGGCGCGCTGCTCGAGGTAGTCCACGAGGTTGGTCCACGGATCGAAGCCCACCACGTTGGGCGCGTCGGCCACGAAGTTCGACAGCGCGTTCACGTCGTAGAAGTAGTGCTGCCCGTCGCGGTCATCCACGAGCAGCTCGATGCCGCCCACGTCGATCTGTGCGGCCTGCGCGATCGCCTCCACCTGCGCGATGATCTCGTCGCTCGGACGCGTGCCCTCCACGCGCATGCCCGTCTTCGGCGCGTCGATGGCGCACGCGCCGCGCACGAGCTCCACGCCATTCGTGGTCTGGCACGCGTCGGCCGGGCACAGGTCGAACGAACCCACGGCCGGATACACGTTGATCGCGTACAGGTACTTCCCGCCGAGCGTCTCCACGCGCGTGATGCGGCCGTCGCGCAGCGGCGCCGACTCCTGCACGAGCGCCGTGCCGTCCACGCCCAGTTCCACCTCGCCGCGCGCCACCGCACCACGCAGCGCCTCGGGCGAGTCGTAGCGCACGATGCCGGCGCCGCTGCCGCCGATGTTGGCCTTCACGAGCACCGGATAGCGCAGCCCCTCCGCCGCCTCGGGCGCGAGTACGGGATTGTTGATCACGCGACTCGTCGGGAAGGGCAGACCGAGCCGAGAGAGCAGGCCGAGCTGCGTGGCCTTGGAGAGTTCGAGCGCGTAGGCGGCACTGCCGTTCACCACCGGCGTGCCCAGGCGCTCGACATGGTGCAGCCAGTGCAGCGTGGAGAAGATGCTGTGGCCGTGGCCGCGCAGGTACGCGCTGGGGCTCGCCCGGTTGAACACGAGCGAGTACGGCAGCTCGGGCTCGGACGGATCGAAGGCGTGCGCGGCCGCATCGAGCCGTTCGTACGGCAGACCGCGGCGCTCGAGCTCGGCGAACAGCGGGCGGAACCAGTCGGGGTGCTCATGGAGCACGGCGATCGGACGCAGGGACATCGGAACCTCGGGCGAAAGGGGTTTCGCCGACCTACACGAAAAAGCCCGGGGGACTTGGGGGCCGCCCGGGCATTCGCGTTTTAGCTCGTTGTTTTACGTGGCGGCAATAGGCGGCAAAAGACCACGGCTTCGATTGTACCTGAGATATCTTACCACTGGGATACCGGCGGTGTCAATGGAGGGCGCGCGGCCTTGCGCGACGGTGCCCCTGATGGACGTTACGGACACCGCCAATGAACTCACTCTTCCGCATCCTCGCCCTGCTGGTCGCCCTCGCGGCGGCCACGCTGGCGTTCATCTTCACCGCGTCGCCGCAGTTCGGGTTCGTGCTGCAGGCCGTGCTCGCGCTGGGCATGTTCGTCGCCGTCGGCCTCACGCTCCTGCAGGTGGTGGAACGCCGCCGCGACCACGCGCCGAGGCGCACCTGGCGGTGGCTCGCGGGCGCGGCCGTGCTGTACGTGGTGGTCGCCCAGCTGCTCGTGGGCCGTGCCCCCACCCGCACGCTCGAGACGGTGCCCGCCGTCCCCGACGCCGCGGAGTGGACGCTCGACGACAGCACGCGGCTCGCCTACGTGAAGGTGGCGGCCACCGCCGACAGCGGGCGCACGACGCCGGTCGTGGTGCTGCACGACGGCCCGGGGCTGCCGCTGCTGTCGTTCCTCGCCGACGCCGGCCGCCGACCGTACGACGTGCTCGCCGGGCAGGGCTTCGACGTGTACTACTACGACCAGCGGGGCGCCGGACTGTCGTCGCGCAACGACCTGCGTCGGCAGCCCGCGTACTCGGTGTCCATGCACGTCGCGGATCTCGACGCCGTGCGAGCGCGCATCGGCGCCGAGCGTCTCGTACTCGCGGGCACCGGCTGGGGCGCGTCGCTCGCGCTGCAGTACCTGCTGGCGCATCCGTCGCGCGTCGAGCGGCTCATCCTCGAATCACCGGGCGCGATGTGGCCCGCGGCGTGGCCGGAACTCATTCCCGCCACCGCGCGCGCGCGCCTGACCGACGTGCAGGCCTCGGCGCTTGCCGCGCTCCAGCGACCGCCACTGCGACTGGTGCTGGGCCGCATGATGGCCGACATCAGTCGACCGGCCGCCCACACGTTCATCGAGGACTGGGAGGCGGACCAGTGGTGGACGCGCCTGTTGACCGAATCGTGGCGATTGGGACAGCCGAACCTCACCTGCCGCGACGACCCCATGCAGGGGGTGCCACCGCTGCGTGGCGCCGGCTTCTTCGTCAACAGCTACACCCTCGCCGACGCCGCGCGCCTCCCCGATCCGCGTCCCGCGCTGCGAACGCAGCCGGTGGACGCCCTCATCATTCGCGGCAGCTGCGACTACGTGGACGGACGCGTCGCCAGCGAGTATCTCGACGTGCTGCCGGGCGCGCGCCACGTGGCCATCCCGTCGGCGGGGCACCATGCGTGGCTGGAGCAGCCGGCGCTGTTCGACGCCGCGGTGACGGCGTTCCTGCGTGGCGAGCCGGTGCCGCACGAAGTACACCATCCGAAGCCGTGAGCGACACAGCGCGCGACGGTGTGCTCGCGGCCGAACTGGGGTGCGGCGTCCCGTCACGGCAGTAGCTTTCGCGCATGCCCCAGGATGCCGTCGTCTACAGCCTGAACCTGATCATCGGCGCCATCCTCGCCGGCCTCATGAGCCAGCACTGGCGCCTGTCGGCGGGTGGCGATTCGCTGCGCTTCTGGATCGCGGCGGCATGGACGCTCACGCTCGCCGACCTGCTGTTCGTGCTCCGCGCCGGCACATCTTCGGGCGTGATGCGCATGCTGCCCACGCTCACCGTGACGGCTGGTCACGCGATCCTGCTCCTGGCCGCGCAGCGCACGACCGGGCGCCTCGCCAGCGTGCGTCTGGCGGCCGCGATCGTCGGCGTGCACGCCGCCCTGCTGGCGGCGTTCGTCGCCTTCCCGGCGGTCACGAGCTGGCGCACGGTCACCAACGGCGTCGTGTGGGGCAGCCTGTCGCTCGCCGCGGCCGCCGTCCTGTGGCGCGATGCGGAGCGCGCGCGCCGCGCCATGTCCATCCCGATGGTGGTGCTCGCCGCACAGGGCGCCTTTCACGTGGTGCGCACGCTGCTCGCCACGCGCGTGGTCGTGCGCGCGGACGGGGCCGGCGGTGCGCTCGTGCAGCTGCTCGGCGACCTCGAGGTGAGCCTGTTCATGGTCGCGCTGTTCGTGAGCGTGCTCGTGGCGTACCTGCGCCAGAGCACCATCGAGCGCGCGGCCGCGCTCGATGACGTGCGCCAGCTGTCGGCCATGCTGCCGATCTGCGCCTGGTGCAACAACGTGCGCGATGACGATGGCTACTGGACCCGCATCGAGCAGTACCTCGCGGCGCATCGCGTGTCGGTGACGCACAGCATCTGCGAGTCCTGTGCGGCCCACCACTTCCAGGTGGCCGGAACGCAGCCATCCGGCCCCGCGGCGCGTGACTGACGAGCGGGAAGCGGGCTGGCGCCGCTCGCCCTTGCCCGCATGATCAAGTATCTCGGCTCCAAGCGTCGCCTGCTCGACCACATCGTGGCCATCGCGCGCGCGGTGCCAGGCGCCACCTCGGCGGTGGACCTGTTCTGCGGCACGGCGCGTGTGGGACACGCCCTCAAGGCCGCCGGCTTCGCGGTGCACGCCAACGACTATGCGGCCTACGCGCACGTGCTCGCGACATGCTACGTGCAGGCCGATGCAGAGCGCTGGACGCGCGACGCCGAAGCGCTGCTCGCCGAGCTGGGCGACGTCCCGCCTGCCCCCGGATACGTGACGCGCACCTTCTGCGAGGAAGCGCGCTACTTCACACCGGACAACGGGGCGCGCATCGACGCCATGCGCGACGCCATTGCCGCGCGCGCGCTGCCGCCCGAGCTCGAGGCCATCGCGCTCGTCTCCCTGATCGAGGCCGCCGACCGAGTGGACAGCACCACCGGGGTGCAGATGGCGTACCTCAAGCAGTGGGCGCCACGCGCGCACAAGCCGCTCACGTTGCGGCTGCCGGCGCTTTTGCCGCGTGCGACCGGAGGCGCCGGCACGGCGCATCGTCTCGACGCGATCGACGCGGCGGCCACGCTCACGGGGCACATCGCCTACCTCGACCCGCCGTACAACCAGCACTCGTACCTGGGCAACTACCATGTCTGGGAAACGATCGTGCGCTGGGATGCCCCCGAGGCCTACGGCGTGGCGCGCAAGCGACGCGACACGCGCGCCCGCGCGAGCGTCTTCAACAGCCGGCCCCGCCACGGCGACGCGTTCCGGCGCGTCGTGGACACCATCGACGCGCGGGTGCTGATCGTGAGCTTCAGCAACGAAGGCTGGCTCTCGCGCGACGCGCTGACCGAGATCCTGGCCTCGCGCGGCGAGGTGCTGGTGGTCGACCACGACTACCGCCGCTACGTGGGCGCGCAGATCGGCATTCACAACCGGCGCGGTGAGCGCGTGGGCACCGTGAGCCACCTGCGCAACACCGAGTCGATCTACGTGGCCGGCCCGGCCGAGGCGGTGGACGCGGTGCGGACGGCGCTCGGCAGCGACACCGGTGCGCACGCCCCGCGCGACCGGTAAGCTTCAGCCATGAAGACCGTCGGCTCTCACCTCGCGTCCTTCCTGGCGCGCCGCAACTCCGTGCGCCGCGAACTCGCGCCGTTCGTGCGCTTCGTGGCCCTGCTCGGCGCCGTCGTGCTGGTCTACGCCTGGCTGTTCCACGGCATCATGGAGCGCGAAGGGCAGTCGCACAGCTGGTTCACCGGCGTCTACTGGACGCTCACGGTGATGACCACGCTCGGCTTCGGCGACATCACGTTCCACAGCGACGTGGGGCGGGTGTTCAGCGTCGTGGTGCTGATCTCCGGCGTGTTCATGCTGCTCATCGTGATGCCGTTCGTGTTCGTGCGCGCGGTGTACGAGCCGTGGGTGGAGCGCCGCAACCTGCAGCGCCTCAAGGGCATTCGCGCCATTCCGGCCTCGGTACGCGACCACGTGCTCGTCTGCGCCAACGACCCGATCGCGCTCGCCCTCGTGCGCCGCCTCGAACTGGCCAACGTGCCGGCGTACATCGTCGAACCCGACGCGGAGATCGCCTTTCGGCTGCGCGAGGCCGGCCTGCCCGTGCTGGCCGGCGACGTGGACGACATCGACACCTACGACGCCGCGCACATCGGGGAGGCGCGCCTCGTCTTCGCGAACAGCACCGATCCCGAGAACACGAACATCGTGCTCACGGTGCGCGAGCGGAACGCGACGGTGCCGATCGTGTCGCTCGTGGAGTCGGAGGACGCGATCGACATCCTGGAGCTCGCGGGCGCCACGCATGTGCTGCCGCTCACGCGCCAGCTCGGCGAGCATCTCGCCAACCGGGTGAGCGCCGGGGTGACGCACGCCAACGTGATCGGGCGTTTTCGCGAGCTGATGCTGGCCGAGTTCCCGGTGGCGGACTCGCCGTTCGAGGACCGGGCGATCCGCGACCTGTCCCTGCGCGAGGAGCTGGGGCTCACGGTGGTGGGCGTGTGGCGCCAGGGGCGTCTCTCGCCGGCGCGCCCCGACTTCGTGCTGTCCGCGCAGTGCGTGCTCGTGGTGATCGGCACGGCGGAGCAGCTCGACGAGCTGAACGAGGTGCTGGTCATCTACAACACCAACACGAACCCGGTGATCGTGCTGGGCGGCGGCAAGGTGGGCCGCGCTGCGGCGCGCGCCCTCGCGGATCGCGGCATCCGTGTGCACATGGTGGAGAAGGACCCCGTCTACGCGGAGCGTGGCGAGGGGCTCGTGGACCGCATGATCATCGGGGATGCCGCCGACCGGAAGGTGCTCGACGCCGCCGGCATCGCCGAGGCGCCGTCGATCCTGCTCACCACGCACGACGACGCGATGAACATCTACCTCACGGTGTACTGCCGGCGGCTCAATCCGAAGGCGCGCATCCTCACGCGCGTGACGCACGAACGCAACGTGGAGGCGATCCAGCGCGCGGGAGCCGACTTCGTGCTCAGCTACGCCTCGCTCGGCGTACACAGCGTGCTGGCCATCGTGCAGCAGCGCGAGCTCGTGGTGCTGGGCGAGGGCGTGGACCTCTTCCACGTGCCGGTGCCGCCGTCGCTCGCCGGCCGCACGCTGGCCGAGACGGCGATCGGCACGCGCACCGGGCTCAACGTGATCGCGATCCAGGACGGCACCGACACGGTGTCGCTCCCGGCAGCGGACACGCGCATGACGGCCGGCACCACGCTGATCGCCGTCGGGGGGGCGGACGACCGCGAGCGGTTCCGCGCGGCGTTTCGCTGAGCGTGCGGCTCAGCGCCGCGCCCGCACCACCACGCGCCAAACCCACCAGAGCAGCAGCGCCTGCAGCGGCAGCCGCACGGTGAGCGCGGCCACCCACCACGTGGGCGCACCGCTCGCCTGCGCCTCACGCCACATGAACACGTTCGCGGGGAACACCGCGACGAGCAGCGTCAGCAGTCCCCAGCCGGCGGCCCCGCGCGCGGCGGGCACCAGCACGCCGAGGCCGCCCGCGAGTTCCGCGACCCCGCTCAGGTACACGAGCGCACGCGGCGACGGCATCCAGCCGGGCAGCCATGGCGGCACGATGGCCTCGAAGAACGCCGGCACCACGAAGTGCGCGAGGCCTGCTGCGATGAAGAGCCCCGCGATCAGCCGTCGCTGAACGGCGAGCGGGTCGGCGGCAGCGCTCACCAGTGCGCGCTCACACCGAGTAGTGCAGCACCGAGAAGAAATGACAGGCGCTGCCGGCCATCACGAAGCCGTGCCAGACGGCGTGCATGTACCGCGGTGTGCTGCGCACGTAGAAGAGCACACCGGCGGTGTAGCAGAGCCCTCCACCCACCAGCAGCCAGAAGCCGGCGCTGTCCATGGCCAGCGCGAGCGGACGGATCACGAGAATGGCCGTCCACCCCATGGCCACGTAGAACGCGGTGGACAGGCGCCGGAAGCGCGTGCGGAACGCCACCTTGAACACGATGCCGAGCGCCGCGAGCGTCCAGATCGCACCGAGCAGCATCCACCCCCACAGCCCACGCAACACGCCGAGCGCGAAGGGTGTGTACGTGCCCGCGATCAGCAGGTAGATCGCGACATGATCGACCACCTGCAGCACCTGCTTGGTGCGCGAGGGCGGCACGGCATGGTACAGCGTGCTCGACGCATACACGGCCACGAGCGCCGCGCCGAACACGCTCATGCCGGCCACGATCAGCGCGTCGCCGCGCGAGAGGGAACCGAGCACGAGCACCGGCAGCCCCACGAGCGCGAGCACCAGGCCGATGCCGTGCGTGATCGCGTTCGCGAGTTCTTCGCCGCGCGTGTAGTGCGCAGGGAAGGCGGTGCTCATCGCGGTGCTCATCGCGGTGCTCATGGCCGTCGTCTCATGTTTCGGATCCCCTGACGAGCGACCTCAGTTCACCCGCCAGAACTCCACACGCCCCAGCTCGAACAGCGGCACCGCCACGATCCCCGTCTTCGCATCCACGCCGATGTCGGCGGGCGCCGGCACGCCGGTGATGAGCGGCTTGAGGCCGCCGTTCGCCAGGACATGCACGGTGCTGTCGGCCCAGCTGCTCACGAGCGTGCGGCCATCGGCCAGGCGCACGATGCCGTCGAAGCTGCCGGGGCCCGACGCGACCGAATCGGCCGTGGCCGAGCCGGGCGTCCACTCGACGATCGTGCCGGTGGCGAAGGGCACCACCGTCACGCGTCCCGTGGCTTCGTCGAACATCACACCGTTGGGACCGGGCGCGCCCTCGAAGCGGATCGCCTCGTTCACCGTGCGACCGGTGAGCTGGAAGAGGCGGTCCGGGCCGGGGTGGCTCATGCCGTCGGCACCGAAGCGGATGCCCGTGTCGCTGATGTACAGCGTGCCCTGCGCGCCGAGCGTGATGTCGTTGAGGAACACGGCCCCGTCCACGGGCACGCTGGCCACCGCGGCGCCCGTGGTGAGGTCGAAGGCGCGCACGTTGGTGATGTCGGCCACCCACAGCGTGTCACCCACGATCGCCATGCCCTTGGGCGCGTCGAGGGCGACGCCGTTGGCGCCGCCCGCGATGAACATCGTGTCCACCGTGGCGAAGTCGGCGCTCACGCGCGTGATGAAGCCGTTGTTGTCGGCGTCGTTCGGCACGCCGTTGATGTTGGCGATGTACCACACGCCGCGCGCAGCGTCGAAGATCGCGCTCTCGGGGGTGGACAGGCCACCCACCTCGCCGACCTTCGCCGGGGCGAGTTCGGCGCGCGCCGAGTCGGCGACGTCGGTGGAGGGCTGGTCGGAGCCCGCACAGGCGGCGAGCGCGGAAACGGCGGCCACGCCGATCAGGCGGCGGGAGAACTCGGAGGTGCGATGCATGATGAACTCGATGACGGACCCGGAACTCGGTGGCAGGCGATCGCCAGACACGGTATGCTCATGGAAGTCTAACGATTTCGTCCGGCTCTGGATCCCGCCGACGCGTCCCACGCCTGCACGCATGTCATTCGCCTCCCGCCTCCACGCCGCGCTGCTCGTCGCGGCGATCGTCTCCGTCGGTGCGCTGCTGCCGCGGTCGACGCTGGCGCAGTCCGGTACGGGAGCGCGCGTGGCCGGCGAGGTGCGCGCCGACTCCACCGGCCGACCGGTCGCCGGCGCCGTCGTCTCGGTGGCGGGGAGCGATCGCACGACACGCACCGACACGCTCGGCGGCTTCGTGCTTGCCGGCGTGCCACCGGGCACGCCGACCCTCACCGTGCGCGCCATCGGCTTCGCCGCGCGCGAGGTGCCGCTTCGACTGGCCGACGGTGACTCCATCGATGTCGCGGTCCGGCTCACCCGCGCATCACCAGAGCTGGCGGCGGTCACGGTCACGGCCTCCACCGAGCGGCGCAGCATCTTCTTCGACGACTTCACGGCGCGGCGGCGCACGAGCAACGGCCGGTTCCTCGACCATTCGCAGTTCGCGCAGGACCTGCACCAGCCGCTCTCGACCATCCTGCGCACGCGCATGCCAGGGGTGCGCATCGTGCGCTACGGCGGTGGGCGCATGGCGCTCGCCTCCAACCGCGGCGTGGACAGCTTCATGCTGACCCCGCAGGGGGACGCGTACGACCGCAACCTGGGCGCGCCCAAGGCCTGCTACGTGCAGGTGATCATCAACAACGCGCTCGTGTATGGCGGCGGCCGCGAGGAGACGCTCTACAACGTGGACCTGCTGCAGCCGGAGCGCGTCGAAGCGGTCGAGTTCTACACCTCCTCGACGGTGCCGCCGGAGTTCAATCGCGGCAGCACCAGCACCTGCGGCGCGCTGGTGCTCTGGCTGCGTCCGTGATCTGGGCTCGCAGCGTGCGCGGGCGCCTTCTCGGGCGCTGCGCACGCCGCGACACGCTCACCCCACGCGATCCCGGCGCACGAGCACGCGCCGCCCCTTGATGTGCGACGCGCCGAGGGCCTCCACGATCTGGTCGGCCTTGGCCGCTGGCACCTCGACGGTGCAGTGGCGATCGCTCACCACGATCGCACCGATATCGGTGGCCGGCACGCCCGTTTCGTTCACGATCGCGCCCACGAGGTCGCCCGGCCGGATCTTGGCCTTGCGTCCACCGCCCACGAAGATCTTCACCACGGGCCCGCTCGCCGCGCGCGGCTCCTTGGCCGCGCGACGCGGGGCCGGCGCACCCTCCGACCGCGTGCCCACCCGTCCGGCCGCCCCGCTCGGACGCTCCGACCGCGCGCCGCGCGAGCCACCCGGCCCCGACGTGCTGCCGTACGACGGCCGCTCGGGGCGCACGTTGGCCGCCGGAATCTCCGGCTCGTCGGCCACCTGCCGGCCGGCATCGAGCAGCCGCACCGCCGCCGCCGCGATGTCGAAGATGTCGAACTCCTCGGCCAGCGAGGCGACCACTTCGTGCCCCGCCTCGGTGTTCCCCTGCTCCTGCGCCTCGAGGATCGCCTCGCGCAGCGTGGTGCGCGTGAGCTCGAGCCGGCGCGCGCGCAGGTCGTTCACCGTGGGCACCGCCTCAACCGCGATCGGCTGCCCCGTGAGGCGCTCGATGTTGCGCAGCAGCCGGTGCTCGCGCGGCTCGGCCAGCGTGATCGCCACGCCCTCGCGGCCGGCGCGACCGGTGCGCCCGATGCGGTGCACGTACGTCTCCGCATCCGACGGCACGTCGAAGTTCACCACGTGCGACACGTGCTGCACGTCGAGGCCGCGCGCGGCGACGTCGGTGGCGATGAGCAGGTCGGTCTTCTTGGCGCGGAAGCGCTTCATGACGCGATCGCGCTGGTCCTGGCTCAGGCCGCCGTGCAGCGCCTCGGCGCGCATGCCGCGCGCCGTGAGCGTCTCGTTGAGCTCGTCCACTTCGGTGCGCGTGCGGCAGAACACGATCGCGGCCGCCGGGCTCTCGATGTCGAGCACGCGGCCGAGCGCCGCCATCTTGTGGAAGCGCGTGACCACGTAGGCCACCTGGCGCACGCGCGCGGTCTCACCCGCCGCCACGACCTCGCGATCGATCTTCACGCGCACCGGATCGTTCAGGTGCCCGTTGGCGATGGCATTGATGCGCGGCGGCAGCGTGGCCGAGAAGAGCGCCGTCTGGCGCGTGGAGGGCGTCTGCTCGAGGATGGCTTCGAGGTCGTCGGCGAAGCCCATGTCGAGCATCTCGTCGGCTTCGTCGAGCACGACGGTGCGCACATGCGCGAGCGAGAGCGAGTTGCGGCGCAGGTGGTCGAGCGCGCGGCCGGGCGTGGCGATGACCACGTCCACGCCGCGCTTGAGCGCGCGCAGCTGCGGCTCCATGGGCGCGCCGCCGTAGATCGGCAGCGCGTGCACGTCGAGGGCCTTGCCGTAGCGATGCACCGCTTCGGCGACCTGCATGGCGAGTTCGCGCGTGGGCACGAGCACGAGCGCGGCCACGCGCTCGGCGGCGCGCGCGCCGGTGTTCAGGCGGTGGAGCAGCGGCAGCGCGAAGGCCGCAGTCTTGCCGGTGCCCGTGGCGGCCATGGCGAGCACGTCACGTCCCTCGAGCAGCGCCGGAATGGCGGCGCGCTGGATGGGGGTGGGCTCTTCGTAGCCGAGTTCGGTGAGCGAAGCGAGCAACCGCTCGTCCAGGCCGAGGCCGGCGAAGCCGGCATCAGCGGGAGCGGTGGTGGAGTCGGACGGGTCGAGCTCGATGGGTGTTTCGGTGTTGGACATTCATGGAACATACACCGATCCGGAGGCCCCGGGCGGTTGAACCCACGAGCCTCGAGGCTCGAGGCTTCCCGCTCTGGTCCGGTGCGCCGCGATCCCGGCGGGCTGATTCGCGCTCAGGCGACCGTCGCGCGGAACGGCGGCAAGGTCGAAGGGGCGAGCTGCGAGCCTCGAGGGTGCAACTCACCCCACCCTACGGGCGCAGTCCGAACTGCGTCCAAAAGATCACCAGCGCACAATCGCTCTGCACGAACTCCCCGAAGCGCGCCGGCGCGTACGCCTCCGACCGGTACACCTCCACGGCCGCGAACTGCTCCGCCGAGATCGCGTGCAGTTCCGCGAGCGTGGCGGGCAGGCCGTCCACGAGCACCGTGGCGCGGCAGGTGGTCACACCGAGGTTGCGGCCGTAGCCATAGATCGCGAAGCGCGCCTCGTCGGTCTCGCCGGGCGCGGTGCGAAGCTCGAGCCCCGGCACGGCCGCCAGCGCGGCGCGCAGGGAGCCGGCCTCGCGAATGGCGGTGGTGTCCACGAACGTGGCGATCCCCTCGGCGCGCCGGGCCTCGAACTCCTCGCGGTCACGGCGAATCACCCGCCGCTCGGTCACCGCGATTCCCTCGAGGCCGGCGATCGCGAGCCCGCGGTCGAGCGCCACGATCACCTCGGGGGTGCCCTCGAAGAGCACATCCACCTGCTGGGCCATGGCCACGTAGCCGGCCGCCTGCGCAGCGAGCATGCGCGAGCCCGGGGGCACCTTCGCGATCGTGAAGCGTCCGTCCGCCCCGGCCACCACGGCGCTGTCCACGCCATCGATGGCGACCTCGGCGTTGGGCACCGGCTGCTGGTCGGGGCCGATTACCCGCCCCACGATGGTGGGCCAGCGGTCGACCGGGCCATCGGCCGGTGCCAGCACCAGGTCCACGCGCCGCAGCGGGCGCTGCTCGAGCGCCACCTGCAGCGCGCCGGACTGCAGCTCGGTGGAGAGGCCGATCATGGCCATGTCGCCCATGGCCGGCACACCGCACACGGCGTACCCGCCCGTCGAGTCGGTGACGGCGTCGCGCTCCTCGAGCTGGCGGAGACGGGTGCGCGGCAGGATCTCCTCCCACTGCACGCGAATGGCCGCCCCCGCCACGCGCGTCCGGTCGTCGGGCAGCCGCGCCGAGCCCACGAGCACGCCGCGATTCTCGCCGGCGGGCATCTCGGCCCGACAGACCCGTTCCCAGATGGTGGCCAGCGACGGCGTGGCGGCCACCGCGCTGTCCCACCGCGCCACGCCCTCGGGCCGCGCGACGACCAGCGCGCCCAGCCCGATCTCGTCGAGCGCGGGGTGATACACGGTGAGGCGCGTGATCGTCGCCTCCCCCACGAGCGTGAAGCGACCCAGCGAGTCGGCGGTCACGGACACGCCCCCGGGCTCCGCGAAGATGAACGCGTCGGCGAGCGGCGCGTTGGCGAGGCTGTCGAAGACGACGCCGCGCACGGTGTCGGGGGCAGCCGGCGCGATCGACGCTCGCCGCGAGGCGGCATGAGCGGACGGAGACCACGCGGCCGTGGCACCGGGCAGGAGGGCGGCGAGCGCGATCAGCGCGGCGGCGCGAGAGCCGGAAGGAAGGGACATGCCGGTAAGATTGCCCACTCGCGGGTCGGACGGCACCGCCCGCCCCTCAACCCGGAGCCGGCGGAGGACGACCCGCGTCAACGATCGAGCCCCTGCGCCGTCCAGAGTGCCACCACCGCACAATCGCGCCCGCTCGCGGACTCCGCGAACTGCGGCGGCGCGACAGCGCGCGAGGCGTACGCCTCGGCGCCCGCCACCTCGTGGAACGGCACCGCGTTGAGCCGGTCGATCGAGGTCGGTCGCCCATCGACAAAGATGTGTACGCGGCAGTTCCCCGCCCCGCGCAGGTCGACCTTCCAGTCGGTGGGGTCGCCACCAGCCACCGCATTCCCCCCACGCAGGACGTACCGGGCCCGGATCCACGCGAGGCCGCTGAGCCACGGCACGAAGCCGCGGGCCGCGCGCCACTCGGCCGCGTTCGCAACCAGCGATACGGCCGGATCGACGCTCGCGCGGCGCCGCGCCGCGAACGCCGCCCGCTGGCCGGCCACGCTGTCCGTCACGCGCAGGGGCACCGCCACGCGCTGGCCATCACGCAGCTGCTCGAGGCGCACGACCCGCGCGAGCGTGATGCTCACGGGTGTCGCCTCGGTGGCCGTGACGTCGATCGCCTGCGCGACGGGCGTGTGCCCGACGGCCTGTGCCGACAGCATGCGCGAGCCCAGCGGCACGGCGGCGAGGCGGAACTCGCCCCAGCGATCGGCGACGGCCGTGGCGGTCGCCACACCCTCCACGCTCACGCGCGCCTCCGCGACGGGGAAGCCCGTTTCATCGACGATGCGACCGCGCACGACACCGCCGGTGCTGTCGTCCCGGCGTCCGAGCAGCAGGTCGATCCGGCGCACGCGACGCGCGTCGCCCGCCAGGCGCACCACGCCACTCGCCACCTCCAGGCTCGTGGCCGCAAGGGCGAGTTCGGTGGCCGTGGGCACGTCGCACAGCGCCCAGGTGCCGACAGAATCGGTCACGGTGCGGCGCGTGGCCTCGTCATCGGGGGCGACGTCCCGCCACGCGACCTCGACCGTCGCACCGGCCACGAGCACCGGTCCACCCGACGCGGCCGTATCCGGCGTCGCGAGCCGCGCGGATCCGACGAGGATGCCGCGGGCCGTCGCGGGCGGCTCGCCGCCACAGGCCACCCGCCAGATCGTGGCGAACGACGGCGTGGCCAGCACGGCGTCGCGCCATGCGCGAGCCGCGGCCGGCCGCTGCGCCCCGATGCCGTCCAGCCCCATGACGTCGAGCGACGGGTGATGTACCTGGAGCGACTCCACGACCGAATCGCTCACGAGCACGAAGCGCCCGAGGCTGTCCGCCACGGCGCCCGCCACGTGCGGCCGCGCCACGATGATCGCGCCCGCGAGTGGCTCGCGGGCGAGCGAGTCGAAGACTGCGCCCGTGACCGTGTCCGGTCGTGACGCGGACGGCGCGGGCGTCTGGGCGCCGGCGGTGGCGATCGCGCCCCACGTGAGCGCGAGGAGCAGCGCGCACACCAGCGCGCCGCCGCGCCCTGCGACGCTCACGGCCGCAATCCGTACTTGGTCCAGAAGAGCACCACCGCGCAGTTGTCGCCGAGCGGCTGGTAGCGCGAAGGCGCGAACGCCACCGTGGTGTAGAACTCCACCGCCGCGATGTTCTGCAGCGGAATGCGGTTGACCTCCTCGTTGTTCGTGATCGTGCCATCGAGATACACGTACGCGCGGCAGCCATTGCGGCCAAGAATCACGAAGTCGCTCGTGGGTCGCCTGGCGTCGGACTGCACGATCACGCCGGGCGTTTGCTGAATGGCCGCACGCACGTTCGGGTAGCTCGCGAGCATGGCCGAGTCCACGACGCGCCCGAAGCCCGCGCGCTTCCGCAGCTCGAACTCCTGCCGATCGAGGCGCAGGCTGGTCCGGGCGGTTACCGTCACCCCCTCGAGCTGCACCAGCTTGTCGAACGGGATCTCGAGGGGCGGCGCGTCGCCCGTCATCACCTCCACGAGCTGGCCCACCGGCTGGTAGCCGACGGCGCGCACGTACAGCATGCGCGAGCCCACGGGCACGTTGCTGAAGCGGAAGCGACCATCGGGGCCGGTGGTGATCGGTTCGTCGGCCCCGTCGAGCGCGAGCTGGATGTCGGCGAGCGGCGTACCCTCCCGGCTGCGCACCACGCCCTGGAGGGAGCCGCGATCCGTTTCGCTCCCGAGCACGAGGTCGATGCGGCGGAGCGCGCGCGCATCGGGGGGCACCGTGACGATCCCGGACTGGTACTCGCGCGAGACCGCCGCCAGCGACACGTCGACGAAGTCCTCGATGCCGCAGATGAGGAAGTTGCCGAGCGAATCGGTGCGCACCTCACGCGAGCGGATGTCGCCGCCGCCGATCGCGTAGTCGGGCTTGGGCCACTGCGCGATCACGCTCGCACCGGCCACACGCGTGGTGCCATCGGCCAGGCGCGCGGTGCCCGACACGATGACCGTGCGTCCGCCGAGCGGGCGCGGCGAGTCGCACAGCCTGGGCCAGAGCGTGGCGTGGGACGGCGTGGCGAGGAGCACCTCCGCCCGCCGGCTGCCCGGACGCTCGGCGGTGAGCGCGCCGATGCCGAGCTGGTCGAGCACGCCGTGATAGGCCGTGATGCGGGCACCGATGACATCGGTGAGGATCGCGAAGCGACCCGCCGAGTCGGTCACGCCCGTGGCGCCACCGGGCGCGACGATCACGAAGGCCCCGGCGAGCGGCTCGCCCGCGAGGCTGTCGAACACCACCCCCCGCACCGTGTCGGCGGCGGAGCGCGCGCGCACCGTGTCGAGCACCGGCGGATCCTGCGCCCGGACGGCGCGAGGCGAGGCCAGGCAGGCGACGAGGGCGAGCAGCGCGCCGAGGTGCGCACGGGCGCGGGCGCGAACGCGGACGACCGGCATGACGGGCAGGAAGCGGAGGTGGGAGGGGACGACGCAACGGCTCCTACTCGTGACGATGGTCACGAGTTCCGTCGCTCCCCGCACGATACGGCGCGCGTTACGTTGCCGCATGACCGATCCGTTGCCGACCGCATCATCGCCACGCACTACGGCCGCGTTCGCCTTCCGCACCAGCCATCACGACGGCTCGGCGCGGCTTGGCGTCTTCGACACGCCGCACGGTCCGGTGGAGACGCCCGCCTTCATGCCGGTGGGCACGCACGGCGCGGTGCGCGGCCTCACGGTGCACGATGTGGCGCGCGCGGGCGGGCGCATGCTGCTGTCCAACGCGTACCACCTCTACCTGCGCCCCGGCGACGAGGCGGTGCGCGCGCTCGGCGGGCTGCACGCGTTCACGCGCTGGACCGGCCCCATGCTCACCGACTCGGGCGGCTTCCAGGTGTTCTCGCTGGCCAAGCTGCGCGCGGTGCGCGAGGAGGGGGTGGAGTTCCGCAGCCACCTCGACGGCTCGCTGCACCAGTACACGCCCGAGGGGGTGATGCGCATCGAGCGCAACCTCGGCGCCGACGTGATCATGCAGCTCGACGAGCTCATCGCCGGTGGTGCCGACGTGGCCACGTCGCGCGCGGCGATGGAGCGCAGCCTGCGCTGGCTGGAGCGCTGTCGCGTGGAGTTCGAGCGACTCGACCGGGACGGACGCGCGCCGGTGTCGGCGCTCGTGCACGCGTCGCTCGCGCCGGGCGCGCCGCACCTCGCCACGCACGACGTGGAGCGCGATCGGGTGGCCCCGCCGCAGGCGCTCTTCCCGATCGTGCAGGGGGGCACGCACGCGGTGCTGCGCCGCGAGTCCATGCGCGGCATTCGCGAGCGCGGCGACTGGGTGGGCACGGCGGTGGGCGGGCTGTCGGTGGGCGAGGCGAAGCCGGCCATGTACGACACCGTGGCGGTCTGCGATGCCGACCTGCCGCGCGAGGCGCCGCGCTACCTCATGGGCGTGGGCTTCCCCGACGACCTCGTGGAGTGCGTGGCGCGCGGCGTCGACCTGTTCGATTGCGTCGCGCCCTCGCGCATGGGGCGCGACGGCACCGCATTCACGCCCGACGGCAAGGTGCAGGTGCGACTCGGCGCGTTCCGCTTCGATCGCCGCCCGCTCGTGGAGGACTGCCCGTGCGAAGCGTGCACGCACTACGATCGCGCGTTTCTGCGGCACCTGTTCGTGTCGCACGAACCCCTCGGTCCGCGCCTGCTCGCCCTGCACAACGTGGCGTTCGTGCTCGAGCTCATGCGGCAGGCGCGCGAACAGCTGCGCGCCGGCACGTTCGCGTCGTGGCGTGCGGCGTGGCTGGCGCGGTATCGGGCGGGGGATCGCACGCCGCGCACCCACGACGACGGGCCGGTGCTGCACTCCGACGACACCGTTTCCGACTCCGACACCTGAACTCATGACGCAACAGCTCTCGATCGACCTCTACTCCGACGTTGTCTGCCCGTGGTGCTGGGTGGGCAAGCGCCGGCTCGAACGGGTGCTGCGCGAACTGCCGGAGGTGACGGCCGAGATCCGTTGGCGTCCGTTCCGCTTGCGCCCCGACATGCCGCCCGCGGGTGAGGACTGGCGCGAGATCATCGAGACGAAGTTCGGCGGTGCCGAGCGTGCCGCGATGATGTTCGCGCGCGTGGCAGAGGCGGGGCGCACCGAGGGCATCGACTTCGCCTTCGATCGCATCACCCGATCGCCGAACACCATGAACGCGCACCGCCTCTTGCTCTGGGCGGGCGCGTCGGCGTGGCCGCTGGCGGAGGCGCTGCATGCCGCCTACTTCGTGGAGGGGCGTGACATCGGTGATCGCGACGTGCTCGTGACGGTCGCGGACGAAGCCGGACTCGACGCCGCGGCGGCGCGCGACATGCTCGACGGCGACGCGCACGCGGCCGAGGTCGTGGCGAGTCAGCGCGAGGCGTCGCGGCTCGGCGTGACGGGCGTGCCGTTCACCGTGCTCGCTGGGCGGCTGGGCGTGAGTGGTGCGCAGCCGCCGGAGGTGTTTCGCGAGGCGATCCGGCAGGCGCTCGCGAACGGCTGACGATCGCACCACGCACACCGTGCGGGGTGTGCTCGGGTGCGGGGTCTGCGCGGTGTGCGACGATCAGGTCACGGGCGCGGCACTCAGAACCACGGGCCGACGCGCAGGAACCACGTGTCGCCGCCCACCGTGTTGATGCCACGCGCCACCTGCACCGTCAGCACCCCGATGCGCGCGTCCACGCCAACGCGTGCACCGCCCAGCAACTCGCCGAACGGTGTACCCGCCCGCTTCGCGAGGAACGCGCCGTCGGTGCCGATCGCGCCGGCCCGCAGCTGCACGAGGGCACGCAGCGGGCCGTACGCGCGGCGTGTGAAGTCGACGCCGAGCATGGCTTCGTGCGCCCCGCGTCGTTCGGTGGTGCGCAGTCCGGGGAAGCCCGCGAATCCGCCGAGCGTGAACTGCTGCTGCAGCGGCGCGCGGCGTGACCAGCCCACGCGGGCGACCGGCGTGACGTCCACCGAGGCCAAGGTGTAGCTGCGCGTCAGCTCGACGTGCGCACGTTGGAAGCGGGTGTTCACGTCGGCCTCGAACACGGCGTGCGGCGGCGAGCCGCGCCGATCCTGCGCCACGTGCACGCGCACTCCGGCAGCGCCCACCTCGGCATCCGCTCCGCGCCAGGCGCGCACGTACGGCAGGATCGCCACCGCGAATCCACGCTCGAGCGTGCGACCCACGCCGGCGGCGAACTCGAACTCACGCGTCGCGATCGGTGCCACTTCTGCGCTGTCGGTGAAGATGCGTACATCCTCCCCGATCGTGCCGACCTGCGCCACCAGCGGCACCGCGCGCGCGAACGCGGGCACGCGGCGCCGCGCGCTCGCGCGCACCTCCTGCCGGTACTTGCCGAAATCCGCGATGACCGCGCCTTCCACCGCCGAGCCGAGCAGGGCGCGGTTGGCGTAGCCACCCCAGAGCCGGCCCCCGAGATCGTTGTCGTAGGCACCGCCCGTGAGGAACGCCTCGCGCGCCCCGAACACCGGCGCGATGCGAAACGCCACCGTGGAATCCGCGGCCGGTGCGCCAGGCGTCCGGGACACTGTCGCACTGCGCTGCGGCGTGAGCCAGATGGCGTGGTAGTCATCCGATTGTCCAATCGCGAGCAGTCGACGGCGCAGCGAGTCCTCGTGCACGGGGCGCTCCGACGCCAGGCCAAGTGCGACGCGCAAGGTGCGCGCCTCGACCGGGCGTACCCCCGGCACCACAACGTCGGTCACCTGGTCGGGAAGCGCCGCACGAGCAGTCGCGCGACCTCCGACGCCGCCGCCACGCCGCGTAACCACGCACCCGGCCTCGGCGAACATGGCGCGCGCCACCTCCATGCCGCCAGCGACGAGCGTGTCGATCGCCGCCGCCGAGAAGTCGAGCGGGTTCGACGTCGAGGTGCGGTTGCGGATGATGACGTCGCCCGGGCGGTACTGCGTGGTGTCGTTCAGGAACAGGAAGTCGCTGAGCTGCAGCGCCACCTTGAACGGATCGCCCAGCAGCGCGTCGTCCACGGCCGCGGTGGGCAGCGTGGACACGATCACCCGCTCGGCGCCCATCGCGCGCGCCGTGCCGATCGGGATGTTGTCCGACACGCCGCCGTCCATGAGCACCAGGTCGCCCACGCGACCGGGGCGGAAGATGAGCGGGATCGCGAACGACGCGCGCACCGCCTGCGCGAGGTCGCCCTTGTCGAGCACCACGGGCGAGCGCGTGGACAGCCGCGTGGCGATCACGCGCAGCGGAATCGGGAGGCGGTCGAAGTCGCCGCGCGCGAGCAGGTTGCCGCGCAGCATGAGCGCCGACATCAGGGCATTCACCTCGGCCTCGCGCACCGAACCCGTCTGCAGTGCCCAGCCGCTGCCGTCCCGTTCCCACACGGCCAGCGCCGGCAACCGACCGATCACGCCGGGCGCCTCCGGACTGTACGCGCGGATCACGTCGCTGATCGGCAGGGCACGCGCAATGGAATCGATCTCCGAACCCGTGTAGCCGCTGGCGTACATCGCGCCCATGATCGCACCGATCGACGAGCCCACGATCATGTCGGGCACGATGCCGAGCGAATCGAGCACCTTGAAGACGCCGATGTGCGCGAACCCCTTGGCACCGCCGCCCGAGAGCACGAGGCCGGTGACCTGCGGGGTGCACGCCTGCGCGCGTGCGGCGCGGGGCGCGGCGAGCAGGGTGAGCGCGAGCAGCGCGTGCAGCACTCGACGAAGCGTCACTGGGTGGTCGCTGCCACCCAGAACGCCAGGAAGTTGCCGGCCGCGTTGCCGAGCGACCCGATGAGCACGGCGGGCAGCACGAGATCGGCGCGGCCGAGACTGCGCGCGAGCGCGAGCGCCGAGGTGCCACCGCCCACGTTGGCCTGCGACGCGACCGCCGCGAGATCGGGTTCGAGGCGCATGAGGCGTGCCGCCACCACGGTGACCGTGCCGTGCACGAGCACGACGATGCCGGCGAAGGCGAGCATGGCCACGCCCAGCTGTCCGAGCTCCGCGAGGGCGCGCAGGTCGCAGAAGGCGCCGATCACGTTGAGGAACAGGTACACGGCGAACATGCCGAGCACGCGCGTGCCGCGCAGGCGCGCCACGACCGGGAGCTGGGCGAGCAGCAGCGCCACCGTGCTGAGCACGAGCATGAACGGAACCGCCAGGCCGCGCGCGGCGAGCCACTCGGCCAGCTCCATCGACACGAACACCGACCCGAGCCCGAGGGCGAGCACGAGCCCGAGATCGATGGGGTGCACCGCCTCGGTGTCCTCCTCGATGCCGAGCAGCGGTCCGTCGGCGCGACCTTCCGCGCGCGTGATGCCACGGAAGAGCGGTGCGAGCAGCCGCGGCATGAGCAGCGTGGCCGCCATCCACGCGGCCGTGATGATGTTGTCGGCCACGATGCTGCCCACGTACAGCGCACCCTCACGCACCACGCCGTACTCGAGCGCCACCGCGTTGAAGTTGATGCTGCCGCCGATGTACGTGCCCGTGAACATGCCGGCAATGGCGTGGTGCTGCGCACCGAACACGTCGGCGCCACCCACCAGGCGCACGGCGAGCAGCGCGCCGGCGGCGGTGCCGAACGCCCCCACGAGGAACAGCAGCACGAGCGGCAGGCCGGCGCGCAGCACGTGGCGCACGTTCACGCCGAGGATGAGCCAGAAGATCGCGAGCGGCGCGACGTACTCGAAGATGCCGTCGTACACCGGCACGGGCGCGTCCGCCGTGGAGCCGGCCGGAATCACGCCGAGGTTCGCGAGCACGGCGGTGAGCAGGATGCCGAGCAGGGCCGTGCCGGCGTGACGCGCGATGGTGCGGCGCACGAGCACCTCGGCGAGCACGACGACAAGCGCGAGGATGCCGAGGATGAAGAGCGGGTGCGTCATGGCGACCCGGCGGAGCCGGACGGCCGCGCAGTCGTCGGCGAGGCGGGTTTCGCGACCGTGGTGTCCAGCAGGTCGGCCTCGTCGGCCCGACGCCGATCGGCCTCGATCTGTTCATCGAGGGCGCGATCGACCGACACATCCGAGGCGGCGCGGGCCGGCGGCTCCCTGCGGGGCTGCTCAACGGGTGCCGAGTGCATCTCGACGAGAAACTCGGGCGACGGCATGGTGAGCCCGGATTGCTCCAGGTGCATCTTCACCATGCGAATCGCCTCGCTGCGCACGCGCAGGTACTCGGTGCGATGCTGGTCGAGCCAGCCTGAAAAGCTCATCGTCACGGTGGAGTCGCCGAGTGCAGTCACCAGCGCCTGCGGAGGCGGTTCACGCAGCACGCCCTCCGTCGCCAGCAACGCGGCCACGCCCACCTCACGCGCACGCACGAGGTCGTCTCCGGTGCCGATGCCGGCCTCGAACTCGAAGCGGCGCAGCGGATTGCGGGTGAAGTTCACGAGCGGGCTGCGGAAGATCATGGCGTTGGGCAGGCGCACATGATTGCCGTCGAGCGTCATGAGGATCGTTTCGCGCGGCGTGAGGCGCACCACCTTGCCCTCGAACGCGTCCACGCGGATCTGGTCGTTCTGCGAGAACGGTTGGCGCAGCGCGAGCAGCGTGCCGGCGAGATAGTTCTCGGCGATGTCCTTGAACGCGAGGCCCACGGCGAGGCCGGCGAGGCCGGCGGTGCCCACCACCGCGCCTACGAGGCCGGACGCCCCCAGCAGGTCGAGCGCGAGCACGAGCCCGAGCACCACGAGCAGCGCCTGGAGCGCGCGTCGGATGAGTCCCTGCAGGAAGGGGTTGCGCGCCTGCAGGAAGGAGGGGCCGCGCCAGCGCGCCAGCAGTGTGCCCGCGGCGACGGCGAGGGCCACGATGATGATGGCCACGACGAGCAGCGGCAGCTTGGCCACGGTGCCATACGTCAGCTCGCGCAAACGTGCCCAGGTGGGGCGCAGCTGTTCCTCGAGCGACGTGGACTCGCCGATGCGGTTGTCCACGAATCGCACCTCGTCCATGGATGCGGCCAGTTCGGCCGCGCGCCGCCGCGCCTCGGGCTCGACGACGACGCCGTCAAGGCGCACCACGCCGGCATCGACCGCCACCGTGACGCGACTCAGCGACGGGATGCGGTCGAAGAGCGCCTGCAGCTCACTGCGCGTGCGCTCGTCGATGATGGCGCGCTGCGTGCTGACGGGCTCGGGGGTGTCGATCGGGATGACGGGGGCGACCGCCGGCGCGGTGGTGTCTGGCGCCAGCGTGTCCTGCGCGACGGTGTCGGACTTCGTGGCCGGCGGCTGCGCCGCCCAGACGCGCGCGGTGCTCGAGCCCGCGGCGAGGATCGCGAGGAAGGCGAGTGTCACGGAGCGTCGCATACCCGAAGGTACCGTCGCATGCGGCGAGGCGTGAGAGGCCTACTGCGGCACCACCCCCCGCACCACATCCGCCTGGTCCGTGAACACGCCATCCACACCCGCCTCGACGAACGCGCGCACCTCCGCCTGCACATCGCCGCTGAACCGCGGCCCCACGAAGCGCGGCTCGGCGCGAATCGTCCACACGTGCACCTTCAGCCCCGCTGCGTGCGCATCACGCACCAGCGTGGTCGCGCCATCCGCCTGAGCACCCGGCAACACCAGCCCCTTCTCCGGCCCGATGCCGTGCACGTACGCGGCCAGCGCGCGCAGCCCCGCGGGGGTGCGCAGCTCGGCGTAGGTGGGAATCGACGCATCGCGCGCGCGATCGGGCGGTGCCCCCTCGGCCATGAGCTGGATGAGCCGCACGCGCGTGCGCGTGGCCAGCGTGCGCAGGTTGCCCACCTCGAACGACTGGATGAACACCGGCGCGTCGGCACGATTCCACCCCACGCGGTCGAGCGACGCGAGCAGCGGCTCCTCGAGCGGCAGCCCGATGGCGCGGAAATGCGACGGATGCTTCGTCTCCGGGTACACGCCCACCACGCGACCGCGTGCGCGGCCGAGCGAGTCGGCGAGCGCGAGCACCTCGTCGAAGGTGGGCACCAGGAACTGCCCGTCGTACGCCGTGCTCCGCAGCTGCGGCAGCCGCTCGCGCGCGCGCAGGGTGCGCAGCTCGGCGAGCGTGAAGTCCTCCGTGAACCAGCCGCTCACCGTGTCGCCGTCGATCACCTTCGTGGTGCGCCGCGCGGGAAACTTCACCGCCACGTCGGTGGTGCCCCCGATCTCGTTCTCATGGCGCGCCACGAGCACGCCGTCCTTCGTGGACACGAGGTCGGGCTCGATGTAGTCGGCCCCCATCGCCACGGCCAGCGCGTAGCTCTCGAGCGTGTGCTCGGGGCGGTAGCCGCTGGCGCCACGGTGCGCGATGACGAGGAACGGCGGATCGGCGACGACGACGGGGGAGGTCACGGCAGGCGGGACGGGGCGGACGCAGGCCGCGAAGAGCACCGGGGCAACCCCGGCGCCCGCCGCGGCGACCAACAACGGGACGAGCCGCGCACGGGGGCGCCGGCCGGTGGCACGCAACTTCACGATCGTCGGGTGCAACAGTCGGAACATGAAGGGTGACGCGGAATGGGACGAGGGGGAGGCGCCGCGGGCGGGCCTGCCGCCGCGGCGCCGAGGACGCCTCGCGCACGCTAGCGCCTCCCCGGCGCAACCGCCCAGACGCGCCGCCAGTTCGTGACGCCGTTGCGACGCACGGTCCACCCGGCGAACCTTCAGTGTCCGGTTCGTCCCACCTCCGGCCCGCCCGTCCCTCGCCCGCCTCCGTCCCGGCCCCATGCCTCCTGCCCCCGACGCCCTGCAGTCGCGCCTCGCCGCCGTCGTGGCGGCGCGGTACGACGTGGAGCGCCCGCTCGGCAGCGGCGGCATGGGGGCCGTCTTCCTCGCCCGGGACGTCACCCTCGACCGCCCCGTCGCGCTCAAGGTGCTCGCGCCGGAGGTCGTGTGGAGCGCCGAGGCCCGCCGCCGCTTCCTGCTCGAGGCGCGCACCGTCGCGCGGCTGCGCCATCCGCACATCGTCTCGGTGTATGCGGCCGGCGAGGCCGACGACCTGCTCTGGTTCGCGATGGAGTTCGTGCCTGGCGAGAGCCTGCGCGAGCGACTCGACCGCGAGGGGCCGATCGCACCCGAGGATGTCGCGGTCATCCTGCACGACCTCGCGCTCGCCCTCGATGCCGCCCACGCCGCCGGCATCATCCACCGCGACGTCAAGCCGGAGAACATCCTGCTCGACCGCGAGACCGGCCGTGCCATGCTGAGCGACTTCGGCCTCGCACGCGCGCTCGTGGACGGCGACGGACGCACCACGCTCGCCGGCATCGTGCTCGGCTCGCCGCAGTACATGAGCCCCGAGCAGGCGGCCGGCGCCGACGACCTCGATGGTCGCAGCGACCTCTACTCGCTCGGCCTCGTGGGGTGGGAGCTGCTCACCGGTCGTCCGGCGGTGGAGGCGAGCACGCCGCAGGCCATGCTCGCGCAGCACCTCACGACGGAGGTGCCGCCCGTGCGCGACCACGCCGCCGCCGTGCCGCCCGCGCTCGCCGACGCCATCATGCGCGCGCTCCGCAAGCGCCCCGAGGAGCGCTTCGCGCGTGGCCGCGCCTTCGCGAACGTGCTGGCCGGCCGCCCCGAGAGCGAGGCCGAGGTGTCCGGCGCGCGGCGCGCGATGACCGCGCCCGCGCGGCCGACGCGCACGACGCGGCGCGCGCTGGCCGTGGCGGGGCTCGTGGCCACGACGGCGCTTGGCGCGTGGTTCGTGCAGCAGCGCGACGCGAACGCACCGGCGAGCGCCGAGTCGCGCGAGTGGCTCGTCGCGCCCTTCGAGCTGCAGACCGGCAACACCGCACTCGACTGGCTGCGTGAGGGCGCGGTGAACATGCTCGGCCTCTCGCTCTCGCACTGGGACGACCTGAGCGTGGTGGACTACGAGCGCACGCTCGACCTGCTGCGCGCCGAGCGGGCGGATCGTGACGACACGCGACGGCTCGCGCTCGAGGAAGCGCGGCAGCTCGCGCGCCGCGCCGGTGCCGGCTCGCTGATCATGGGGCAGATCACCACGGCCAACGACTCGCTCGTGGTGGTGGCCCGGCGCTACGACGTGGCCACCGGGGCGCGCATCGACGAGGCCACGGCCGGGGCGCCGCTCGCCGCCGATCCACGCCTCGTGTTCGACGCGATCGCGCGCGAGCTGCTCGACCTCGCCGGCGGGCCCGCGCTCACCGTGGCGCTCCGCCAGCAGACGACGGCGTCGGTGGAGTCGTACCGCCACTACCTCGCGGGGCTGCAGGCGCTCAATCGCTGGCAGCTGCCGCGCGCCGATTCGCTCTTTGCCATTGCGACCGCGCTCGACTCCACCTTCGCGCTCGCGCACTACAAGCGCAGCGTGGGGCTCGGCTGGCGCAACATCGCTGATTCCACGTACGCCGAGTCGGCCGAGCGCGCCGTGCAGTACGGCGATCGCCTCCCCACGCGGCTGCGTGAAGTCGTGGCCGGCAACCGCGACCTGGCGCGCGGCTTCACGGCGCTGCGTCGCAACGATCGCGAGGCGGCCCGCGCGGCCTGGGCGAGTGCGCAGCAGCGCCTCGCCACGCTGCTCGCGACCGATTCCACGAATGTGGACGCGTGGTACATCCTCGCGGACGCCGACTTCCACGCCGCGCTCGGCACCGGCATGCGTTCGGCGGACAGCATCGCGCTCCTGCTCACGCGCAGCATGCGCGGCTTCGAACGCGCCGTCGCGCTCGACTCGTCGTTCCACCTCGCGTACGAGCACCTCGTCAACCTCCACCGCTTCGGCGCGCAGGAGCAGAGTGGCATCGTGATCGTGGACGGCGCGGTGCGGCCCCGTCGCGCCTTCACCGACACCACGGAGCTGCCGGAGCTGCGCCGCCGCTCGCAGGAGCGCACCAAGCAGCTCGCGGCGCACTGGGTGACGCTCGAGCCCGATGGCGCGCAGGCGTGGTCGGCGCTGCTCGACACCTACGGCGTGCTCAAGCAGCACGACTCCGCGCTCGTGCACCTCGCGCAGGCGAGCCGCCGGCCGGCCGTGTACTCGCCCGGCATGGCGTACATGCAGGCCAGCTACCGGCTGCGCGCGCAGCGCCCCGACGGCGTGCACGACGCCCTGCGCGACGCGATGCGCCGCTTCCCCCCCGACACGCTGCGCGCGCGCCGCGGCACGGGTGCGGTGCAGCTGCCGCTCGTGGGCGCGGCAGTGGCGGCCTCGACGGGCGCGTTCGCGCTCGCCGATTCGCTGCTCCGGCATGCGGCCATCACCACGCCCACACTGACGTCGGTGCAGATGCCCACGCGCGAGCTGGCACCGTTCCTGTCGGCCGGCCTGCGCCTCGGGGCGGGCGTGCGTCCCACATCCGAGCTGCTCTCGGCGGTGCGCACCGGCATCGCGCGACTCGAGCGCGAGAGCGTCACCGCGGGTACGCGCGCGACGTACGCGGGGGTGCCGTATGCGGCCTACCTCGCCTCGCGCGACAGCGCCTTCGCGGTGGTCGCGCGCCGCTGGCTCGCCGACGATGGCGTGCGCGCGCGTGAGCTCGACGCCATGCTCGCGCTCGACCGAGGCGACACCATGCGCGCGCGCGCGATCGCCGACAGCTTCACCACGCCGGAGCGACTTTCGCGCGCGACGCTGTCGTACGCCGGACTGCGCGTGCTCACGCAGGCCGACGTGCGCGCCCGGCTCGGCGACGCGCGTGGCGCCCTCGCGGCGTACACCGCGATCTCGCCGGCCAACTTCCAGTTCACGATCAGCGAGCCGGGCGCGCCCGCCTGGACGCGCAGCCACCTCGAACGCGCGCGCCTCTACGAACAGCTCGGCGTGCGCGACTCGGCACGACTGGCGTACGACACCTTCGCGTCGTGGTGGAACGACGCCGATCCCGCACTGCAGGGCGCCGTGCGCGCGGCGCGTTCGGCTGCACAGCGACTGCAGGATGCGCCGGGCACGCGCGCCATTCCCACCGCCCGGCGCTGACGGCGCGCGGGGCACGCCGTGAAGGAACCCAGCGGCGACACATCGAGGCAGAGTCCATGAGTGAGACCGTGCATGACGCCGATGGCTGGACGCCGCTGCACCTGGCCGCCTTTCACGGCGATGCGGAAACGGTGACGCTCCTGCTCGCGCAGGGTGCCGACCCGCTCGCGCGCAGCCGCAACGCCATGGCCAACACGCCGCTGCACGCGGCGCTGGCGGGCGTCGAGAGCGAGCTCGTGGTGCGCGCGCTGCTTGCAGGCGGCGGGTCGGCGGTGCTGGCGGCGGCCAGCGGCGTCACGCCGCTGCACCTCGCCGCGGCGCGCGGCAATCGCGCGCTCGCCGAGCTGCTGCTGGCGCACGGCGCCGATGCACGAGCCGCGATGGACGACGGCAAGCGACCGCACGAGATCGCCGCGGAGCGTGGACACGCCGATGTCGCAGATTGGCTGGCGGCGCTCACCGACCGCGAGTGATGCCTCGCGACTGACCCACCGCAGCTGCGCACACACGACGGCCCCGGACCGCATCGCGATCCGGGGCCGTCGTCACGGCGACATGAGGCCGATTACTGGTTCGTGCGCAGCCAGCGCGTGAACTGCCGCATCAGCTCGTCCTCGTCCTCCCCGAAGCCGAAGCCGCCGCCGCTCCCTGCGCTGGCCAGCTTCTCCACGCGCAGCAGCTGCGTCATGGTGCGGCCACCGGCGGTGAGCGTCACGCGATAGTGACCGCTTTCCACCAGCGGCGCCGCTCCGCCGCCACGGCCACCGCGGCCGCCGCCGCCGAACGGGTTGAAGTCGGGGATCGCCTCGCGCATCGCGGCGAACACCTGCTGGATGCCACCCGCCGCCTCGGCGGGACCGGCGCCCTGGCCACCACGTCCGCCCGCCCCGGCCGTGGGGAAGCTGGGCGTGGGACGCGTCTCACCCGGACGCTCGTTGCGCGCGCCGGCCGCGGCACCACCGCCGAAGCCACCGCCGCCGAACCCGCCACCGCCGCCCATGAGCCCCTGCATGCCGGCCGGCCCCTGTGCGATCGCGTTCCGCGCCATGGTGATCGTGGCGGCGGGAATGCCGCCGTCCTTCTCGAGCGAATCGAGCACGGCGATGATGCGCTGCGCCTGCCGCGCGCTGTCACGCGCCTGCGCCGGCGAGAGCGGCGGCGCGGGGAGCGGCTTGCCGCGGAAGTTCCACGACACGCGATGCAGTCCGGGACCGCCCGGGCCGTTCAGCGTGGCGAGCGTGTCACCGGTCGCATCCTGGATCACGATCGAGGCGCGCCCGGTGCCCTGCGCCACGCGATACCACAGGTCGGCGCCGTACTGCGGGCTGGGTGCCTGGAACAGCTTGTGACCGTTGCTGCCGCCGTTGATGGGCGGCTCGCCCCACTGGAACGCCGTACGCGGCGCGAAGAGGTGCGCCGAGGCCGTCGCCACCGAGGACGTGAGCTGCTGCAGCGGCGCGATGTCGGCGATCCAGATGGACCGGCCGTGCGTGCCCGCCACCAACTCGCGGTCACGCGGGTGAATGATCAGGTCGTGCACCGGCACCGTCGGGAAGCCCGTCATGAAGCGCTGCCACGACTGGCCGCGGTTCACCGAGGCGTACACGCCAACGTCCGTACCCACGAAGAGCAGGTTCGGATTGGTGGGGTCCTCGCGGATCACGTGCACGAAGTCGGCGTGCCCGGTGGGCAGGTTGCTCGCGATGCTCGTGAAGCTCTTCCCGAAGTCGCGCGTCATGTACACGTACGGCGTGTAGTTGTCGCGGCGATGGTCGTCGAAGGTGACGTAGAAGATCGCTTCGTTCTCGTACGACGGCTCGATGCGCGACACGTACGCGCCGGCGGGGAGCCCGGGGAAGTTCTTCGTCACCTCCTCCCACGCGCCGCCGTCGTTCTTCGTGAGCCACACGCGCCCGTCGTCGGTGCCCGCGAAGAGCAGCCCCGCGCGGATCGGCGACTCGTTGAGCGAGACCACCGTGCCGAACGTCTCGGCGCCCGTCACGTCGGGGGTGATGCCACCGGTCGTGCGGAGCGCGACGCGCAGCTTGGCCGTGTCGGCGTACGAGAGTTCACCCGAGATGAGGAACATGTCGTCGCCGTACTTCACGCTCTTGAGCACCTTGTTGGCGCCGAAGTACAGCGTGCCCGGATTGTGCTTCGAGATGATGTACGGCGTGTTCCAGTTCCAGCGCAGCTGCAGGTCGAGCGAATCCTGCTTCTGCTGCGCGCGGAACGCGGCGATGCGGCGGCGCATCTCGGCCGTCTCCGGCTTCGACTCGTCACCACGCACCACGGCGATGGAGTCGTTCCACGCGTTGTAGCCGTCGCGCCAGTTCGGCTTGCGCAGCGCGCTGCGCTGGCCCGCCGCCCAGTCGTAGCGGCCCATGTTGCCGCCCTGCGACGTGGAGTACAGGATGTTCGGATTCGTCCAGTCCTGCTGCGTGACGAAGCCGTCACCGCCGCCCACGTTGTGCCACATCGCGTTCGTGATCGCGCCCTGCCGGCGACGGCTCGGGCCGCACCAGGAGCCGTTGTCCTGCAGGCCACCGCACACGCGGTACGGCACCTGCATGTCCACCGAGATGTTGTAGAACTGCCCGATCGCGAAGGTGTTCGGGAACTCCCACGTGCCGCCGCCGTCGAGCGTGATGCCGAGGCCGCCGTCGTTGCCCACGATGATGCGCCCGGGATCGTTCGGGTCGAACCACATGGCATGGTGGTCCACGTGCAGCCCCACGGTGGTGTTGCCGGCCGTCTTGCCGCCATCACGCGAGTACTTCACGGGCGTGGACGACCAGAACACCACGTCGGGGTTGGTGGGGTGCACGCGCACCTGCGAGTAGTAGAACGGGCGCACGTTCTCGGGATTGCGGTACTCCCAGGTCACGCCGCCGTCCGCGGAGCGGTACAGGCCGCTCGGGCGGCGCTGCGGACGCGCCCCGCGCTCGGGGCGCGCGTTGGGTGCCGTGTCCGCCTCCACCATGGTGTACATGATGTCGGGGTTGCTGGCCGAGATCGCGATCTCGATGCGCCCCTTCATCGTGGCGGGGAAGCCGCCGCCCTTCACCTCGGTCCACGTCGCGCCGGCGTCGGTGCTCTTCCAGAGCGCCGAGCCCGGGCCGCCGGAGTTCAGGAAGTACGGACCGCGCACGCGCTGGTAGCTGGACGCGAAGATGATGTCCGGGTTCTTCGGATTGATCTGCACATCCACGAAGCCGGTCTTGTCATCGATGAACTTGATGAGGTTCCAGGTCGTGCCGCCGTCGGTGCTCTTGTAGAGGCCGCGCTCCTTGTTGGGCCCCCACACGTGGCCGAGCGCCGCCACGTACACCACGTTGGCGTTGCGCGGGTCCACCTGGATGCGCGCGATCTGGCGCGTGTCGGCGAGCCCCATGAAGCGCCACGACTTGCCGCCGTCGGTGGTCTTGTAGAGGCCGCCGCCGGGGGAGATGGAGTTGCGCGAGTTGGGCTCGCCGGTGCCCCAGTACACCACGTTGGTGTCGCTCGGCGCGATGGCGAGGTCACCGCCCGACGCGACGCGCGCGGTGTCGAGCACCGGGAAGAACGTGGTGCCGCCGTTGATGGTCTTCCACACGCCGCCGGCGGCGGTGGACACATAGAAAGTGCGCGACGGCGAGGCGATGCCTTCGACGTCCACGATGCGGCCGGCCATGTTGGCGGGGCCGATTTCGCGCCAGCGCAGGCCGCCTATGACCTGAGCCGCGGCGGCGTCTTCGGGGGGCGATCCGGCGGGGTCCTGTTGCGCGCCCGCCGGGGCCGCGAGCACGGCCAGCGAGAGGGTCGCGAGGGAGAGGGTGCGTCTCATGAGGGCGGAGAAGGGGAAGCGGGGGAAGCGCGGGCCGCCGACAGCGCGGCCGGTCCAATCTGCTCCTACGGCGTGGGCACGGCGAGTGCTGGTCTGCCGGGACGACGGGCACGCGGATGATGCCGAGCCGACCGCTCCGCCCCCTGTTCCGCCGTCCGCAGGGAGGCAATACTTCAGGGGTGGACGGCATCCCCCGCCGTCCGTTTTTCCGCGCGGAGCGCGATGATGCCTCGTCCGCCTGTCAGTCCCGCCCCTCGGCCGGCCGGTCCTCGGCCCGCTCGTTCGCTCACCCTGATCGAGTCAGGGCGCAGCCTCTCCAGCCGCGCGGCCCTGCACACTGCGCTCGGCATGCTGCTGCACGGCACGGTGGTCGTGGGCACGTTCCTCGCGGTGACCTACCGCCCCGCCGGCGATGCGCCGCAGACCGCGGACGAGGCGCCCGTGTTCCTCGCGCCGGAGGAAAAGCCCGTCTCGCGGGGCACGCAGGAACGGCTGCAGTACGTGGGGCTGGCGGCCGGCTCGGTGCCCGTCGAGGCCACCGAGCCCGCGTTCGACGGCGACGCCGGGACCACGGTCACCGTGCCCGGCACCGACTCCGTCGTGGTCGCCGCCGACGAGGCCGAGGCGTACGAGGAGTTCGTGCTCAGCGAGATCGACGTGGACTCGGCCGTGGTGCCCGACCCCGAGAGCGGCGGCCCGGAGTACCCGGCGGCGCTGCTCGAGCAGAACATCGAGGGTGTGGTGCTGGCGCGCTTCATCGTCGACTCCACGGGGCGCGTTCAGGCGGGGAGCTTCCTGGCGCTCGAGGCCACGAACCCGCTGTTCACGCAGGCGGTGCGCGACGCGC
>JAABRO010000026.1 GCA_011390885.1 Gemmatimonas sp.
CGGTGCGCGTGCTGGCACCGGCCGACGTTCGTGTCGTCGCGGCGCTGCTTGCTGCACTGCCGTCCCAACGGCTGCGCGACCGCTATCGGCCGGACGAGCTGGAGGCACACGAGATCTACCCGAGCGGCATCTGGCACGACGACGAGGAGGCGACGTTCCGCTGGCTGGCGCTCCACTACGAGGCGCTGCGCACCTTCTATCGTCAGGCCTCGGCGCGAGGCGACGCGGTGCTGCTCGCGATCACCTGAGGCGTCGCGAGCCGTGCCGCGGCGCGTCCTCCGCCAAGACCGCTCCGTCATCGAGGCCGGGGACCCAGCCGGCCGGCAAACGCGAAAAGGGCCGGCGTCCATGGAGGACGCCGGCCCTTTCTGCGTGACTGCGCCGCGAGCTTACGCGGTGGCGGCGATGCGGGCGCTCTTCTGGCGCGCCGCGGCGTTGGCGTGGATGAGTCCCTTGCGGGCCGCACGGTCGAGCAGCGAGACCGCCTTCAGCTGCTCGTCGGGCGAGGCCGTGGGCGACTTGCCCTTCTTGAGCGCAGTGCGGAGCGCCGAACGCTGGGCGCGATTGCGCACCGCGGCGGCACGCGACTTCCGCAGATCCTTCTTGGCGGACTTGATATTCGGCACGGAACGGTCTTGTCTCGAGGGAGAATAGAAGCGCGCGGGTCGGTGCATCGACCAGTCCTGACACAGGCCTCGGCCTGCACGCGGCGCGCGCGGTTCTGGACAGACCAGAGAAGCTATCCGGGGCGTGTCGGGCTGTCAAGGAACGTCGAGCGGTCCCGCCCGCGCCCGCCCTGAGCAACCGAACACACACTTTTGACTCAGCGTGGAAATCACGGTAGATTTCCACAGTTGCTTGCTCGCACGTATTCGATACGTTCGGTTGCCGAATGGTCGCGTCCGCGGGCCCGTCTCCCCTCCATCCGCCCCGCGTTGACCTGGCAACAGCAGTTCATCCTGATCGCGCCCATGCTCCTCTTCTCCATGGTCGCGCACGAGTACGCCCACGGCTGGGCCGCCCTGCGCCAGGGCGACTCCACGGCCTGGTCGCTCGGGCGGCTCACGTGGAATCCGGTCAAGCACATCGATCCGTTCATGACGATCCTGCTGCCGCTCATGCTCGCCTGGGCCGGTGCGCCGATCATCGGGGGCGCCAAGCCGGTCCCGGTCAACCCGCGCAACTATCACAACCTGCGCCGCGGCGACATCATCGTCTCCCTCGCCGGCGTCACGGCCAACCTGCTCATCGCGCTGGCCTGCGTGCCCGTCGTGATCCTGACCGGCCTGCTCGGCGGCGCCGTCACCGCGCTCGCCGAACCGCTCGCCGTGCTCCAGCGCATGGCCGTCATGGGGATCTTCCTCAACATGATCCTCGTGGCGTTCAACCTGCTGCCGATCCCGCCGCTCGACGGCTCCCACGTCTTCAAGTGGCTGCTGCCGCCGCGCCTCGCCTACGCGTACCAGAAGCTCGCCGGCGCCGGCATCCTGGTCCTGCTGTTCTTCATGTACTTCGTGCCCGGCATCCGGACCGTGGTCGTCGGCCCCGCGCTCTTCGTGCAGTCGCTCGCCGAGCGGTTGTATCTTCCCTTCATGCTCCCGAACCCCCTCTCGTGATCGCGCTCAACTTCCGACCCGCGGACGCGAACGAGCCTTCGTTCGTCGTCGAGCTCGAGCAGTTCTCGGGACCGCTCGACCTGCTGCTCTCGCTCATCCGCGACGAGCAGGTCGACATCTACGACATCCCGATCGCCCGCATCGCCGAGCAGTTCCTTGCGCGCATCAGCACGCTCGGGCTCGACGAGGCCGCCGACTATCTCGAGATGGCCGCTCGGCTCGTGCGCATCAAGGCGCAGATGCTGCTGCCGCGCGCCGAGGGGGAGGAGACCTGGGAGGACCCGCGCTCCGAACTCGTGCGGCGACTGCTCGAGTACCAGCAGATGCGCGAGGTGGTCGACCTGCTCGAGAAGCGCGGTGAACTGCGCCGCAACCGCTTCGCGCGCTCGTGGGTGCCGCAGGTGGACATCGCGCCGCCCGTCGCGCCGCTCGTGCTGTCGCTCACCGACCTGCTCGCCGCCGTCGACCGCGTCCTGCGCGTGACGAAGGAGCCGACGATGCACGAGGTCGTGCCGCGCTCGCTCGATGTCGCCAGCGCGCTTGGCACGATCCGGCAGATCATCGCCATGCGCCGCCACGCCACGTGGCGCGACCTCATCGGGCGCGATGCGGAACCGTGGCAGATCCTCTCGGTGCTGCTCGCCATCCTCGAGATGGCCAAGCTCGGTGAACTGCGCGTCGCCCAGCCGTCCCCGTTCGCCATGGTGGAGATCGAGCGTCGTGACGCCGTTAGCGAAGCTGCTTGAAGCGGCGCTCTTCGCGAGCCCCCGCCCGATCCCGTTCGACGCCCTCGCGACCCTCGACCCCGAGGCGTCGCCGGCCGCGCTGTCCTCGGCGCTCGACGAGCTGCGTGAGCACTACGACGTGGACGGTCACGGCGTGGAGCTCGTGGAGCAGGGCGGGGGCTGGCAGATCCTCACCCGTCCGGAGTACACCGAGGCGATCGAGCGCGCGCAGGTGTCGGTGCGGCCGCAGCGACTCTCGGCCGCCTCGCTCGAGACGCTCGCGATCATCGCCTACCGGCAGCCGATCGGGCGCGCCGAGGTGGAGGAGATCCGCGGCGTGGCCGTGGGCTCCGTGCTCAAGTCGCTGCACGAGCGCAACCTCATCGACATCGTGGGGCGCAGCGAAGGCATCGGCCGGCCGCTGCTGTACGGCACGACGCCGCTCTTCCTCGAGCAGTTCGGCCTGCGCCATCTCGAGGAGCTGCCGCGCGCCGACGAGCTCGCCATCGCCCTGCGCGGCGCGGGTGGCCTCGTGAGCGCGCCCGTGGAGCCGCCGCCGCCGCTGCTGCCGCTGGGCGAGGGGCTGGTGACGCCGCCCGCACCCGACACCACGGTGGGCGACGTGGAACCCGACGCCGAGGTGGTCACGGCGATGCCGCAGGCCGAGTCGGTCGAAGCCCCCGGTGACGACGACGCCCTGGCGGCGGAGCCCGACGCATCCGAGCCCGTCGCATTCGAGTCCGACGTATCCGACGAGTCGCCGTACGCCTCGGCCGACGGGCACGACGCACCGGCGCGCGCTGAATGACGGGGCGCGGACGTCCGCCCCGTCGCTCGACATCGGGTCGTCGTGGCCCGTCGGCCCCGCGCGATCCGTACACCACGCCCGCGTCCCCCGACGCGGCCGAACCCATGCGCATCCAGCGCGCCCTCGCGCGCGCGGGCATCGCGTCGCGGCGTGAGGCCGATCGGCTGGTCGCCGAGGGGCGTGTGTTCGTGAACGGCGCGCTCGCGCTCACGGGGCAGGTCGTCGATCCGGCGCGCGACACGATCACCGTGGACGGCAAGCCGGTGCGCGCCGCGCGTACGAGCACCACCTGGATCGTGCTGCACAAGCCCGCGGGCGTCATGACCACGCGCACCGATCCGCAGGGGCGGCCCACCGTGTTCGACCTCGTCGATCCGGTGCCGGGACTGGTGTACGTGGGACGGCTCGACTTCCTCACGGAAGGGCTGCTGCTGCTCACCACCGATGGACAGGCCGCGCACCGGCTCACGCACCCGAGCCGAGAGGTCGAGCGCACGTACGTGGCCGTGGTGCGGGGCGACGCGGCCACGGCGGCGCGCATTGCGCGCGGTGGCGTGGAGCTCGACGATGGACTCGTCGAGCCCGTGTCGGTGCGGGCCGATCCGCTGGGCGACCGGCGCTGGGCCTTCGAGATCACGCTGGTGGACGGGCGGACGCGCGAGGTGCGCCGCCTCTGCGAAGCGCTTGGCCTCACCGTCGAGCGGCTGGTGCGCACGCGCTACGGCCCGGTGGAACTCGGCGAGCTGCCCGCCGGTGAGACCCGGCCACTCACGCCGCGCGAGCGATCCGTGATCGAGGCGCTCAGTCACGCGTGACCGGCGCGCCGGGTGAGGCGCGCCAAGCGGTGCGCGCGCCCGCTCCGCTGGGCGGGGTGAACGGCGCGCGCCGCATGCGGGTATTGTGAAGAGCATCGGCGACGCGGGCAGTGTGGGCTGCGTCGCCTCCGGGTTTCCTTTTCGGAGTCGCGACCGTTGACCGTTCCCGTCCCCTCGAGCGCGCCAGGCGCGTCCCCCGCCGCCCCGTCGTCCGCCCATGCCGGCGCCGACGCGCAGATGGTGCAGGCGGTGCTGCACGAGGTCGCCCGGCGCATCGTCGGCCAGGAGTACCTCGTCGAGCGGCTGCTCATCAGCCTGCTCACGGGCGGCCACGTGCTCCTCGAGGGCGTGCCCGGACTCGCCAAGACGCTCACGGTGCGCACGCTCGCCGAGACGGTGCACACCACCTTCCAGCGCATCCAGTTCACTCCCGACCTCCTGCCGGCCGACGTGATCGGCACGCAGATCTTCGACCAGGGGAGCGGCGAGTTCCGCGTCAAGCACGGGCCGATCTTCGCGAACATCATCCTCGCCGACGAGATCAATCGCGCGCCGGCCAAGGTGCAGGCGGCGCTGCTCGAGGCGATGCAGGAGAAGCAGGTCACGATCGGCGGCACCACGTATCCGCTCGCCGAGCCGTTCCTGGTGCTGGCCACGCAGAATCCGATCGAGCAGGAGGGCACGTACCCGCTGCCCGAGGCCCAGGTGGACCGCTTCATGTTCAAGCTGCGGGTGGGGTACCCGAGCCGCGCGGAGGAGAAGGAGATCCTGCGGCGCATGGCCAGCGGCGTGAGCATTCCCGTGCACGCGGTGGCCACGCCGCAGCAGCTGCTCGAGGCCCGTCGGCGCATTGCCGACCTGTACATGGATGACCGGCTCGTGGACTACATCGTGGAGTTGGTGCACGCCACGCGGCACCCCAAGGATGTCGGTCTCGCCGACCTCGTGCCGCTCGTCGAGTTCGGTGCGTCGCCGCGCGCCACGATCGCGCTCGGGCAGGCCTCGCGCGCGCATGCGTTCCTGCGCGGGCGCAGTTTCGTCACGCCGGACGACGTGAAGGCGATCGCGCCGGACGTGCTGCGGCACCGCGTGCTCACCACGTTCGAGGCCGACGCCGAGGGCGTCACGACCGACGCCATCGTCACCCGCATTCTCGGGCGCGTCGAGGCGCCGTGAGCCTGCCCGCCACGGTGCCCGCCGACGTGTTGCGGCAGGTGCGGCGCCTGGAGCTCCGGACCCGTCGCCTCGTGGACTCCCGCTTCGCCGGCGACTATCGCTCGCTCTTCAAGGGGCAGGGGATGGAGTTCGCCGAGGTGCGCGAGTACCAGCCGGGCGACGAGGTGCGCACCATCGACTGGAACGTCTCGGCGCGCATGGGGCGGCCGTTCGTCAAGCGCTACGTGGAAGAGCGCGAGCTCACGGTGATGCTGGCGCTCGACCTGTCCGGCTCGTCGCAGTTCGGCAGCGTCGCGCGCTCCAAGCGCGAGCTCGTGTCCGAACTCGCGGCCGTGCTCGCCCTGGCTGCAGTGCGCAACAACGACCGCATCGGGCTGCTCTGCTTCAGCGATCGGGTCGAGCACGCCGTGCCGCCGCGCAAGGGACGCCGCCATGCGCTGCGGCTCGTGCGCGACCTGCTCTCGGTGGAGCCGGTCGGCACGGGCACCGCGTTCGCACCGGCGCTCGAACGGCTCGGGCGCCTGTTGCCGCATCGCTCCGTGGTGTTCGTCTGCTCCGACTTTCTCGGGCCCGATCTCGAGCGGCCGCTCTCGCATCTCGCCCAGCGGCATGACGTGATCGCCGTGACCGTCGAGGACCCGGCGGAGCAGCGGCTGCCCGACGTGGGGGTGGCGCGCCTCACCGATCCGGAGTCGGGGGAGGTGGTGGAGGTGGACACGAGCGATCCCGAGGTGCGCGCGTGGTTCGCGGCGCAGGTCGAGGCCGAAGGGCGCGCACGGCAGTCGCTCTTCGCGCGCCTCGGCATCGACGAGGTCGTCGTGCGCACCGATTCCGGCTACGTGGAGCCGCTGCTGCGCTTCTTCCAGGCGCGGGCGCGTCGGGCGCACGGGGCGGTGCGCACCGCACCGCGTACTGGAGCGGGGAGCGCGGCGTGAGCGGTCGCGCGGTGACCGGAGCGTCTGCGCTCGCGCTGCTGCTCGTGGCGGGCGCGCCGCCGTTCACGACGGGGCTTGGCGCACAGGCCGTGTCGCCGCCGGCCGTGCAGGCCGGCGTGAGCGTGCGCCCGGACACGGTCACCGTTGGCGATCCCTTCACCATCGCCGTGCGGGTGCGTGTGCCGCGCGATGCGCGGGTGGTGTGGCCCTCGATCGCCGATTCCACCGCCGACATTGCGCCGCGTGCGCCCATGGTGCGGCGCGACGTGGACGTCGCGGACAGCGGGCGAGGCGCATTCCGTGACGAACTCGCGGAGTTCGTGGTCGCGGCGTGGGACACCGGTCAGCTCGCCACCGACTGGCCGCCGGTGCTGGTCGTCGTCGGCAACGACACGGTGCCGGTGCGGCTGGCCGATGCGCGTGTGTACGTGCGCAGCGTGCTCAGCGCCGACACGGCGGAGCATGTGCCGCGTCCCGCCAAGCCGCCCTTCCCGCAGACGGCACCGTGGTGGGAGCGCTGGTGGCCCGCGCTGCTGCTGCTCGCGGCCCTGGCCGCGCTCGCGTGGTGGCGTCGCCGGCGCCGGCAGGCGCCGATGACCGCCGCGATGCCCTCGCCCCTCGGGCCGTACGAGCACGCCCTGCACGCCTTCGAGCGACTCGAGCGCCTCGCGCTCACCGACGCCGGCGAGCCGGGACGCGCCGTCACGCTGTCGCTCGACATCCTGCGCGGCTACCTCGTGTCGCGACAGCCCCGCGTGTCGCTCGCGCAGACCAGCGCGGAACTGCTGGCGGTCGTGGGAGAGGACGCGCGAGTGCCGGTGCCCGAACTCGTGCATCTCCTCGTGGCCGCCGACGCCGTGAAATACGCGCGACGCGCGCTCGACGCCACCGATGCGCACACGCTGTTGCGTGACGCGCGGCGGCTGGTGGAGGAGATCGAGCGGCGCGACCGCGAACAGCGCGCGAGCGAGGAGCGTGCCCGTGAGGACGCCGCGCGCCGCGCGCGAGACGGCACGAACGGGGATGCGCCCACGGATGGTGGCGCCGCCTCGCGCGAGCCGGCGGGGGTCGCATGACGGAGTGGTTGCGCCAGGCGATCGCCTATCCCGCACTGCTGCTCGGCGGCGTCGAGTTCGCGCGGCCGTGGCTGCTCACGCTGCTGCTGCTCCTGCCGGCGTGGATCTGGTGGCAGCGGCGGCATCATCCGCGTGCGCTCACCTTCTCGCGGGCGGGCACGCTGGCGGCCGCGCCGCGTCGTGCCTCCCGCATCGCGAAGCTGGCGCCGTGGCTGCGCTGGCTCGCGATCGCCGGCGTGATCGTGGCGCTCGCGCAGCCGCGCACGGGGGCGAGCGCGCAGAACGTGACGACGGACGGCATCGACATCGCGCTCGTGATCGACATCTCGAGCTCCATGCTGGCGGAAGACTTCCAGCCGAAGAACCGCATGGAGGTCGCCAAGGATCGCGCGAAGGCGTTCGTCACCGGGCGCCGCAGCGATCGCATCGGCGTCGTGGCCTTTTCGGGCGAGGCGCTCACGCAGGTGCCGCTCACCACCGACTATCCGGTGGTGCTCACCGCCATCGAGAACCTGCAGCCGGGGTTGCTCGAGGACGGCACCGCGATCGGCACGGCCATTGCCACGGCGGCGAACCGGCTGCGCAGCGCCGACGGCCGCTCGCGGGTGCTGCTGCTGCTCACCGATGGCGAGAACAACCGCGGCGCGATCGACCCGCGCACGGCGGCGCAGGCGGCGGCGGCCTTCGGCATTCGCATCTACGCCATCGGCATCGGCTCGGAAGGCATGGCGCCCACGCCTGTCGGGCGGGGGCTCTTCGGCCTGCGCTACGAGAACCGGCCGGTGCGCATCGACGAGGCGCTGCTCACGGAAATCGCGGAGGGCTCCGGGGGCCGGTACTTCCGCGCGCTCGACGGCGTGGCACTGCAGCGCATCTTCGAACAGATCGACCTGCTCGAGCGATCCCCCGTCGAGGCGCGCAGCTACGTGCGCTACACCGAGCGATTCCAGTGGCCGCTCGCGTTCGCCATCGCCGCGCTGCTCGGCGAGGTCTGGCTCGTGGCGTGGCGGGGGGTGCTGCCGTGACGCGGCGTGCTGACGCTGTCCGGACCGCGCATCGTGGAGCGATGGCATGACGCCCGACGCGATCCGACTCGACGTGTCGTGGCCGCTGGCCGTGGCGCTCGTGCTGCTGCTGCCGCTCGCCATGGGGGCCGCGCTCGCATGGCAGCAGCGACGCCGGACCGCGCGGTTGGCGCGCTACGCGCATGCCGACGCGCTGGCGCGCCTTGGCGCACGCCCTGCGGCCTCTCGCGGGCGGATGCTGCGCCTCACGCTCGTTGCCGCGCTCGCTGGCATCGCCCTCGTCGGGCCGCGTTGGGGCACGCACGAGGCGCTCGAGTCGCGCCGCGGCCTCGACATTGCCGTGGCTCTCGACGCGTCGCTGTCCATGATGGCCCGCGATGAACGCCCGTCACGACTCGAGCGCATGAAGCAGGAGGTGCGCCGCTTGCGCGCCTCCTCGCGCGCGGACCGGCTGGCGATCATCGCCTTCGCCGGCCGCAGCTACATCCTGTCGCCGCTCACCGCCGATGAGGGCGCGATCGAGTTGTATCTCGAGAACCTCTCGCCGGAGAGCGTGGGGCAGGCGGGCACGTCGCTCGCGCGCACGATTCGCCAGGGCATCGAACTGCTGGGCGCCTCCAGCGGCAACGCCGACCGCGCGCTCGTGGTCATGAGCGATGGCGAGGCGTTCGAACCCGTCGAGGATGTGCGGGCCGCCGCCGCGGCCGCCGCGGAGCAGGGCATCCTGCTCGTGACGGTGGGCTTCGGGTCGCTCGAGGGGAGCACGATCCCCGAAGTGTTCGGCAACACCGTACGCGAGAAGCGCGACGAACAGGGCGCCGTCGTGGTGACGCGCTACATGCCCGACCTGCTCTCCGCTGCCGCCGAAGCGGCGAATGGCGTGTTCATTTCGTCCGATGTCACGGACCGCGCCGGACGCGTGCGCGCCGCCTTCGCCTCGCTGCGCACCGAGCGCCGCACCGTGAGCGCGCGCGAGGATCACGTGGCACGCTTCACCTGGTTCCTGCTGCCGGCGCTGCTCCTGCTGCTGCTCGACACGTGGATCGCGACGCGTCCGCGTGCGGGGCGTGTCGGTCGCCAACCTGCGCGTGTGGCATCGAGTGGTGACACGCTCCGCTCCGCGGCCACGATCATTCTCGTCGCCACGGGGTTGCTCGGCGGATGCACGCGCCCGCCGGATCCCGCGCTGCGGCTCGAGCAGGGCGATGCGCTCGGTGCCGTGAGCGCCTACCGGGCGCTGGTCGCCACCGGGGACACCTCGTACGAGCTGCGCTACAACCTCGCGACGGCACTCCTCGCCGCCGACTCGCTGGTCGAGGCCACGGAGCTGTTCGAGAGCGTGCGACGCGCGACTGATGGTGACGTGCGCGCGCGCACGCGCTTCAACGAGGGGCTCGCCCGCCTCCTCGAAGCGCGCGCGGCCGGTGGGGACACCGCCGATCGCGCCTTCGCCGCGGCGCGTGAACTGTATCGCGCCTATCTCGGCGAGCGCTACGACGACGTCGACGGCAAGTGGAACTACGAGCTCGCGCTGCGCCCCCAGCCACCGATGGGCGGTGGTGGCGGCGGCGGGTCGGACAACGACGATGCGTCGGAGCAACCGGAAGACTCGCCGGCGTCGGGCCAGCTCGATCGTGCGCAGGCAGAGGCGCTGCTCAACAGCGCGGCGCGAGACGAGCGCGATGTGCAGGGCAAGCGCCAGCGCATGACGCGTCAGCCGCCGCCGCCCGGGGGACGCGACTGGTGAGCGCGCGCACGCTGGCTGGTGTCGTCGCCGCCGCTCTGTTGGCGGGGCTGTGGCCGACGGCGGGCGCGGCGCAGTCGCGGTCGCCCGTCATTCAGCAGCGGGTGCGCCTCGATCCCTCGCAGCCCGTCGGCTTTCACGTGCTGATGACGCCGGACACCGTCTTCGTGGGCGAACAGGCCACGTACGAACTGGGCGTCTTCATCAGCGAGTCGGCGCAGCAGCGCATGCGGCGCAATCCCGAGGTCGTTCCTGCGGAGTTGCGCGGTGTGCTCGCCTACGACCTCGGCGGTCCGCAGTCGCTTCCCGCGATTTCGCAGAACGGCGTGCGCAGCTTCCCGCACGTGCTGCAGCGCGCGCTCTTCCCGCTGGCGCCGGGACGCCTCGAGATTCCGGCCTCGCAGCTCACGTACACGCTGCCGCGCAGCGCCAGCTTCTTCAGTCGCGAAGAGTCGGCCACGCTCCGCGCCTCCGATGTGGCCTTGTTCGTCAAGCCACTGCCGAACGCCGGCAAGCCGGCAGGGTTCAGCGGCGCGGTGGGGGTACTCTCGCTGCGCGCCTCGCTGTCTGCCCCGGAAGCGCGGGTGGGCGAGCCGGCCGTGCTCACGATGCGCGTCAGTGGGCGCGGCAACGTCAAGCTGTGGCCGCGCCCGGAGGTCGTCGCGCCGAACGCATCGCTCGTCGCGGCCGGCGAGCGCGTCTCGGTGGATACCAGCGGCCAGTTCGTGCGCGGCAGCAAGGAGTTCGACTGGCTGCTCACCCCCGAGCGGGAGGGCGAACTCGCCATTCCGCCGGTGTCGTACCCGTTCTTCGATCCCTATGAAGCGGCGTATCGCACCGCGTCCAGCGATTCGATTCGTGTCGTGATCGCCACCGGTGAGTTCGTCGCCGCACCGAACGGTACCGTCGAGCGTGACGCGCTCGTGCTCCGCCGCAGCGATCGCGGACCGCTCGGTGCACCGCTCAGTCGGCATCCGCTCCTCTGGGCGCTGGTTGCGCTGGCCCCGCTGCCGGCAGTGCTGCGCGGTCGTCGCCGTCGTGCGGACCGCGCCATCGACGCCGGTCCCCACGCCGTGGTCGAGCCGGTCCGCCCCGATGCGCGCTCGCGCTCGATCGACGATCCGGTGCGGCACGCGCGTCACCTCGCATCGGAGGAACGCAAACGACTGCTGGCCGGACTCGCGGAGCGCCTCGCCACCACGACGCCGATGCTCGTCGAGCGTTCGGCGCTCGAGCGTCGCCTGCGCCGTCGCGGCGTGACCCGTGAGACCACGTCGCGCGTGATGCGGTTGCTCGCCGAACTCGATGCCGCCGCGTGGTCTCCCGATGCCGAGTTGGGAGCGGAGCACGCCGACCGTCTCACGCGCCGGCTCGATGAACTGCTCGGTGCGGTGCGGGTCGAAGCGATCGGGGGGGGCAGCGCCGATGGTGCCAGCGCGGCGTCCGATGGTGCGGGGCGGGGCAGGCCGCGCGGTGGCCGCTCCCTCGGCGCGGTGCTGCTCGCGGTCGGCGCCGCGGCCGCGTTCGCGTCCCTCGCGCGCGTCGGCCCGCTGCATGCCAGCGCGCGGCAACCGGCCGATTTCGGCGCGGCCGTCGCCGCCTTCGACGCGGGCGAGTACGCGAAGGCTTCGGCCGCGTTCCTCGCGCTCGCGGAGGCGCAGCCGCGACACGCCGACGCATGGGCGAACGCGGGCACCGCCGCATGGGCGGCGCACGACACCGTCGCCGCGGTGCGCGGCTGGCAGCGCGCGATCCGCCTCGAACCGGCGGCTCGCGACGCTCGGGCGCATCTCGCGCTGCTCCCCACCGGCAGCTGGCAGGGAGTGGCATCGGTGCCGGCGGTGCGGCGCGATCTCGGCACGCTCGTCGCACTCGTTGCGTGGTGTCTGGGGTGGGTGCTGCTGGCCCTCGCCCGCCGCGCTCCAGTGCCCTTCCTGCCGAACGTCGGCGTCGTCCCCGTGCGGGTGGCCGGGGCGCTGCTGCTGGTGGGCGCCGGTGGCGTGGCGCTCTGGCAGGGTCGCCTCGAGCGACGCCTCGATGCCGCGCCGCTGTCGGTCGTCGCCGGGCTCGAACCGCTGCGCGTCGCGCCGGGCCGAGACGCGAACGTGTTCGGCGGCACCGCGCGCGGTGATGTCGTCGAACGCACCGCGGCACGGGTCGATGGGGCCACCGGGGTGGAGTGGATCGCTGTGCGGCACGCCGATGGGCGTGAAGGCTGGTTGCCGGCCGACGCGCTGGTGCCGCTGCAATGAGCAGCACCGCGCGCATTCGCGTGCTCAGCGGGCCCGTCGCCGACCAGATCGCCGCGGGCGAGGTGGTCGAGCGGCCCGCGTCGGTCGTGAAGGAACTCGTGGAGAACGCGCTCGACGCGGGCGCGACCACGATCGACGTCACCATCGAAGACGGCGGCCGCGCGCTCATCCGTGTGGCCGACGATGGCAGCGGCATGGGACGCGACGACGCCGTGCTCGCACTCGAGCGCCACGCCACCAGCAAGATCACCACCGCCGCCGACCTCGTGGGCGTGGCCAGCTTCGGCTTCCGTGGCGAAGCGCTGCCGGCAATCGCGTCCGTGTCGGAGTTCGCCGTGGAGACGGCACCCGAGGACGGCATCGGCACGGCGGTGCGGGGAAGCGGCGGCGTCATCGCGAGCGTGGAGCAGATCGCGCGCCGTCGCGGCACGACGGTGCTGGTGCAGCGGCTGTTCCACAACACACCCGCGCGCCGCAAGTTTCTCAAGGGCGCGCGCAGCGAATGGCGCGCGATCGTGGAGACGCTCGGCCACATCGCAGTCCTGCGCCGCGATGTGCACTTCGTCGTGCGGCACGATGGCAAGGTCGGGCTCGACCTGCCGGCCGCGCCGTCGCTGCGCGCCCGCCTCGCGGCGCTCTGGGGCGCCGACGCCATCGATCGCTTCGTCGACGTCGACGATGTCTACGGGGTGCTGCACCTGCGTGGCCTCATCGAGCGTCCCGCCGACGTGGGCACGCGGGCGCGGCGCGTGCTGCTCGTCATCAATGGACGTGTGGTGCGCGATGCAGGCATCATGCGTGCGGCCGAGGCGGCCTATCGCTCCACGCTCCCCGCCGGACTGCGCCCGTCGCTCGTGCTCGATCTCACCCTGCCGGCCGGCGACGTCGACGTGAACGTGCACCCGGCCAAGGCGGAAGTGCGGCTCAACGAGCGCTGGCCCACGGAGCGCGCCGTCGAGCACATCGTGCGGCGCGCCCTCGGTGGGTTCGACGCCGCGGCCGGCATCGGCGGATGGCGCACCTGGACCCCGGGCGGTGACACCGGTGCGGGTCCGCGCGGCGATCGCGCCGACGGCATCGAGCCGTGGATGCTGCGCGTCCCCACCGCCGTCGATCCGGAAGGGCTCTTCGCCACCCGCACCACCGACGCACCGATCACCGACACACCGCCCGCCGACGCACCGCCGGCGAGCGCGACGCACACCGCGGCGCCATTGGACTCACAGCCGTCCGCCAACCCCACGGCGGCACCCGCGTCCACGACAGCGGCCGACGACATCGTCGTCCCGCCGCTCATGCAGCTGCGTCGCACGTACCTCATGTTCGAGCATGCCGACGGCGTCGTGCTCATCGATCAGCACGCCGCGCACGAGCGCGTGCTGTACGAACGCTTCCTGCACACCATGCACAGCGGCGCCATGCCGGCGCAGCGGCTGCTTTTCCCCCTCACGCTGCACCTCTCCGCCGCCGAGGCCGATGCCTTCGAGCTGGCGGCCGAGGCCTTCGCCGCGCTCGGCTTCGAGGTGGAATCGTTCGGCGGTCACACATTGCTCGTGCAGGCCGTGCCCATGCCGCATCCGCGCTTCGACGCCGAACGCTGCCTGCGCGACACGCTCGCCGCGCTGGCGGGCGATCGTGGTCCGTCCGACGCGGCGCGGCACGAGCGCCTCGCCTCCACGGTCGCCTGCAAGGCGGCGGTGAAGGCCGGCGACGCCCTGTCACCCGGCGAGATGCGCGCGCTCTACCTCGATCTCGCGCGCACCACCCTGCCGGCCAACGACGTGCACGGGCGCGCCGTGATCGTGCGCCTCTCGTGGGACGAGCTCGATCGGCGCTTCGGCCGCAGCTGACGGCATGGCCCCGGTGCACTCGACGTCCGAGCCGGCGGTCCCGGTCATCTGTGGCCCCACGGCGTCCGGCAAGTCGGCGCTGGCGATGCGACTCGCCGACGAGGCGCCCGTCACGATCATCAGCGCCGATTCGCGGCAGCTGTACCAGGGCTTCGACATCGGCACCGCCAAGCCAACGCCACAGGAGCAGGCCCGCGTCCCGCACGTCGGCATCGACGTGGCGGCGCCCACCGAGCGCTGGTCGGCGTGGCGCTGGGCGGTGATGGCGCGCTCGGCGATCCGCGAGGCGCGCGCCGCCGGCCGAGTGCCCGTGGTGGTCGGGGGCACCGGGTTCTACATCCGGGCGCTGGTCGCCCCGCTCGCGAGCGTGCCCACGCTCGACGCACCCCGACAGGCGGCGCTCTCGACCTGGCTCGACACGCTTCCGCACGAGGAGCTGCGGCGCTGGTGCACGGTGCTAGATCCGGAGCGCGCCGCGCGGGGCCCGGTGCAGTGGCGGCGCGCCATCGAGGTGGCGCTGCTCACGGGCACGCCGCTCTCCACCTGGCATCGGCGCGATGCGGGCGACACCGCGCCGCTCGCCGTCCACTATCTTGTGGTGGATCCGGGGCCGTCGCTGGCGCACCGCATCGAGGCACGCGTGCATGCGATGCTCGACGCTGGCTGGGTGCTCGAGGTCGCGAACCTGCTGGCCCGGATTCCGCCCACCGCGCCCGCGTGGCAGTCCACCGGGTACGATGCGGTGCGCGCGCACGTCGAGGGACACGTCTCGCTGGCAGACGCGACCTCGCGCGTGATCGTGGACACGCGCCAGTACGCGAAGCGGCAGCGCACCTGGTTTCGGCATCAGCTCCAGGAAGGTGCGGTCACGCGCCTTTCGCCCATCGACCCCGACGCAATCGAACGTGTGCTCGCCTGGTGGCGTGCCGCCTCTGGAGACCTCGTGTGAAGATCGGAATCACCTGCTATCCCACGTACGGCGGATCGGGCGCCGTGGCGACCGAACTGGGCATCGCGCTCGCCGCGCGAGGTCACGAGGTGCATTTCATCACGTACCAGCAGCCGTTCCGGCTGCCGAACTTCCTGCCACGGGTCTACTTCCACGAGGTGGAGGTCGGACGGTATCCGCTCTTCGAGTTCCCGCCGTACGACCTCGCGCTCGCGGTGAAGATGCACGAGGTGGTGCGCGATCACGGGCTCGAGGTGCTCCACTGCCACTACGCGATTCCGCATGCGACCAGCGCGTGGATTGCGCGCGAGATGCTGCACGAATCCGGGCAGGACGTGAAGGTCGTGACCACGCTCCACGGCACCGACATCACCATCGTGGGCCAGGAGCGCTCGTTCTTCACGATCACCAAGTTCTCGATCGAGAAGTCGGACGCCGTCACTGCCGTCTCGGACTACCTCAGGGACGAGACCTTCAAGGCGTTCGGCTGCACGGGGTGCGAGGTGGAGGTCATTCACAACTTCATCGACCCGGCGCTCTTCGCGCGCGCTGCCCACCCGTCGCCGTTCCCCGACGCCGTCGCCGCCGGCAAGCGCGTGCTCATGCACATCTCGAACTTCCGGGCCGTCAAGCGTGTGCGCGACGTGGTGCGTGTGTTCGCGAAGGTGCGCGCCGCGTTGCCGTGCATCCTCGTCATGGTCGGTGATGGCCCCGAACGCGTCGAGGCGGAGGACGAGGCGCGCGACCTTGGTGTGCACGCCGACGTGCGTTTCCTCGGCAAGATCGACTCGGTCGCGCCGCTGCTCGCAGGCGCCGATCTCTTCCTGTTGCCAAGCCAGTCGGAATCGTTCGGCCTGAGCGCCCTCGAGGCGCTGGCCTGCGGCGTGCCCGTGGTGGCCAGCCGGGTGGGCGGGGTGCCCGAAGTCGTGCGCCACGGAGAGACGGGGTGGCTCTGCGATCTCGGCGACGTCGAGGCGATGGCCACGGCGGCGATCCACGTGCTGTCCGACGCGGCCCGATGGCAGGCGGCGAGCGAGGCGGCCGCGGCCGACGCGCGCGCGCGCTTTGCCGAGCGGGACGTCGTCGCGCAGTACGAGTCGCTCTATGAACGCACCCTTGCCTCGGTACGGGCATGAGTCTCTTCGAGGCCATCGTGCTCGGGCTCGTGCAGGGACTCACGGAGTTCCTGCCGGTGAGCAGTTCCGCCCACCTCGCGCTCGCGCCGTGGCTGCTCGGTTGGCGCGATCCGGGGCTCGCCTTCGACGTGGCGCTGCATCTCGGCACGCTCGTGGCGGTCGCGTGGTACTTTCGGCGCGACTGGATCGAGCTGGCGCAGTCGGCCGTGCGCCTGCTGCAGACGCGCCGCGTCGAGACGCCGGCGGAGCGGCGCGTGCTCCTGCTCATCGCCGCGACGATTCCGGCAGGCGTGGGAGGCGTGCTGCTCAAGGACTACGCCGAGACGGTCTTTCGGCACCCGGCGGTCATGGCGACCACGCTCATCCTGCTCGGGGTGATTCTGTGGATCGTCGATCGCGTCGCGGGGCAGTCGCGCACGATCGACCGGCTCACCGCGCGCGACGCGTGGCTCATCGGGCTGGCCCAGGTGTGCGCTCTCGTGCCCGGCGTCTCCCGGTCGGGGTCCACGATGACGGCCGGCCGTGCCCTCGGGCTCGAACGCGGGGCGGCGGCGCGCTTCAGCTTTCTCATGAGCTTTCCGATCATCACGGCCGCCGTGGTTTTGAAGCTGCCGGAAGTGCTGCGCGACTCGGGCGCGATCGGCCCGCTCGCTGCCGGCATCGCCGCCGCCGCCGTGAGCAGCTGGCTCGCCATCACCGTGCTCCTGCGCTTCGTGAGCCGGCACAGCTTCGGCGTGTTCGCCGCGTACCGCATTGCGCTCGGCGTGGTGGTCTTCGCGCTGCTCGCGTGGCGCGGCGCGCCGGGCGCATGAGCGTCGGGCACGTGAGCGTGGGCACCGCGCTGCTCGACGGGCAGCCGCTCGACCTCGGGGCGTCGCGCATCGCGGGGTTCCTGCATGAGCGCGAGGTCACGTCCACCATGGACGTTGCGCATCGACTGGCGGCCGACGGGGCGTCCGCGGGCACCGTCGTCGTGGCCGATGTGCAGACCGCTGGTCGTGGGCGTGGTGGCAACGCCTGGGTCTCCGAGGCGGGCGACGGCCTGTGGTTCACGCTGCTCGAGCGCAACGTGTCCGCCACTGCGCTCGCGGTGCTCTCGCTGCGGGCAGGGCTGGCGATCGCGCGCGTCGTCGCGCCGTGGTGTGACGACCGCGTCGGTCTCAAGTGGCCGAACGATGTGCTCGTGCTCCCGAGCGACCACGCCGACGCGCCCACCGCGTCACTGCGGAAGCTGGCGGGCGTGCTGGTCGAGGCGCGCTGGCGCGAGGGGGAACTCGACTGGGTGGCCATCGGCCTCGGGGTGAACCTGCGTGAGCCCGCGCGCGCGCTGCCGGGGCGACAGGCGGCTGCGCTGCGCGACGGCGCCGGGCGCGCCATGCTCCTCTCGGCCCTCGTGCCGGCACTGCGCGCGGCGGCGGCTGACGCGCAGGAGCTGCGTGCCGCGGAGCTGCGCGAGTGGGCGGCGCGCGACGTGATGCGCGGGCGCGCCTGCGTGGCGCCCGCGATGGGGGTGGTGCAGGGCATTGCCGCCGACGGGGCGCTGCGCATTGCCACGGGTGCGGCGGGCACGGAGGTGGTCAGCTGCCGAAGCGGGTCGTTGGTTCTCTCGGAGGAGGTCAGGGCATGCTGATCGTGTTCGATGTCGGCAACAGCGAAACCACGGTCGGGCTGTACGACCGCGAGCATCTCGCGGCGCACTGGCGGCTGACCACCGAGGCGGGACGCACCGCCGACGAGTACGGGCTATTGCTGCTCGGCCTGCTCCAGTCGGTGGGGATCGCGCCGTCCGCGGTCTCGGGCGCAGCCATCGGCTCCGTGGTGCCACCGATCACCGGGCCGCTCGGTGAGGCATGTCGGCGCTACCTCGATGCGGTCCCGGTGCTCGTGGACGCGCGCGCGCCGCTGCCGATCACGGTGGCGGTCGACGAGCCGCTCACCGTCGGCGCCGATCGGCTCATCAACACGCTGGCGGCGAGTCGGCTCTACGCGCGCGACACGATCTGCGTGGACCTCGGCACGGCCACGACCTTCGACTGCATCACGGCCGATGGCGTGTTTCTCGGTGGCGTGATCATGCCGGGTGTCCGCACGTCCGCGGAGACGCTCACGCGGCGCACGTCGAAGCTGCCGGCCACGGAGATCGTCCCGCCGCTGCGTGTCATCGGCACGCGCACGGAAGAGTGCATCCGGGCCGGCGTCCTCTTCGGCGCCGCCGACGGGATAGACGGCATCGTGCGCCGCATCAAGGCCGAGTGGCCGCGCGACGAGGAGCCACTCGTGGTGGCCACGGGTGGCCTCGCCGAGGTGCTGCACCCGTTCTGCACCACCTTCGACATCGTCGCACCGTACCTCACGCTCGATGGCCTGCGCATGGCGTTCGCCCTGCTGCGCGGCGAGCGTCGACCATGACGCCGCACACACTGCCGAACGAGGCCGACCTGCCGCCCGAGGATCGCTTCTTCGAGGTGGCCATCGACCTGCTCTGCCTGCTCGGATTCGATGGCCACTTCAAGCGACTGAACCCGGCCTGGGAGCGCACGCTCGGCTTCACACGTCAGGAGTTGATGGCCAGGCCGTTCTTCGAGTTCGTGCACCCCGATGATCGGGAGCGCACGCTGGCGCAGAATCGGCATGTGCGGGCGGGCGGGCAGGCGCTTGCGTTCGAGAACCGCTACCGGTGCAAGGACGGCAGCTTTCGCTGGTTCCTGTGGAACGCCACGCCGGTCGCGGAGGAGCAGACGATCTACTCCGTGGCGCGCGACATCACACCGCGCAAGGAAGCAGAGGCGGAACGGGAGCGGCTCGTGCACGAGCTGCAGCAGGCGCTGGCGGAAGTGGACGAACTCCGGGCGATCCTGCCGATCTGCTCGTACTGCCGGCACATTCGCGACGACGCGAACTTCTGGCAGTCGCTGGAGCACTACGTCGGGCGGCACCTGAACGCGCAGTTCAGCCATGCCATCTGCCCGTCGTGCATGGAGAGCCGTGTGGAGCCGTCCCTCCGGGCGCTCGGCGCGGACTGATCCGGGCCACGATGCCGGGATCGCCCGGATTCGCCTCACTGCCATTTCGGCTCTTGGGTGTGTCGTATTGACGCATTTCGCTGCCGTTTCGACAGCGCGAATCGTGGCTAAATTGTTGCCATTGTTGTGTTTGCGATGGCAGCGGACTGGTCGGATCCCGCTTGACGCACACGGGCGCCCCGACTAAAATCAAGCATGGTTAGCACTCGCATGCGGTGAGTGCTAATCGAGTGCCGTCAGACGATTCATCCCTGACTCACCCTTTGGAGGCGTACCCTATGACCACCCAGAGTGCCGCGAAGGTCGCGCCGCTCGCCGACCGCGTCGTCGTCAAGCCGCTCGAAGAAGCGGAGCAGATGCGCGGTGGCCTGTATATCCCCGACACCGCCAAGGAAAAGCCGCAGCAGGGCGAAGTGGTGGCGGTCGGACCGGGCCGGTTCGAGAAGGACCAGCGTGTGCCGATGGACGTGAAGGTCGGCGACAAGGTCCTGTACGGCAAGTACAGCGGCACCGAGGTCACGCTCGACGGGAATCAGTACCTGATCCTGCGCGAGTCCGACGTCCTCGCCGTCATCAACTAAGCGTACCCCTCACCCGACTCAGCAACCATGGCTGCCAAGGAACTGCATTTCAATATCGAAGCCCGTGCCGCGCTCAAGCGCGGTGTGGACCAGCTCGCGGAGGCCGTGAAGGTCACGCTCGGTCCGAAGGGCCGCAACGTCGTCATCGACAAGAAGTTCGGCGCGCCGACCGTCACCAAGGACGGCGTCACCGTCGCCAAGGAAGTCGAGCTCATCGATCCCATCGAGAACATGGGCGCCCAGATGGTCAAGGAAGTCGCCACCAAGACGAGCGATCTCGCGGGTGACGGCACCACCACGGCCACCGTGCTGGCCCAGGCCATCTTCCGTGAGGGCCTCAAGAACGTGACCGCCGGCTCCAACCCGATGGCGCTCAAGCGCGGCATCGACAAGGCCGTCGCGGGCATCGTCGAGGAGCTCAAGAAGATCTCCGTGCCCACCAGCGGCAAGAAGGAGATCGCGCAGGTCGGCACCATCTCGGCGAACAACGACTCCGAGATCGGCGCGCTCATCGCCGAGGCGATGGAGAAGGTCGGCAAGGACGGCGTGATCACCGTCGAAGAGGCCAAGGGCCTCGAGACCACGCTCGACACGGTCGAGGGCATGCAGTTCGACCGCGGCTACCTCTCGCCGTACTTCGTGACCGACCCGGAGAAGATGGAAGCCGTCCTCGAGGACGCCTTCATCCTCATCCACGACAAGAAGATCTCGGCCATGAAGGACCTGCTCCCGACGCTCGAGAAGGTCGCGCAGGCCGGCAAGCCGCTCCTCATCATCGCGGAAGACGTCGAGGGCGAGGCGCTTGCCACGCTCGTCGTCAATAAGCTCCGTGGCACGCTGCGCGTCTGCGCCGTCAAGGCCCCGGGCTTCGGCGATCGTCGCAAGGCGATGCTGCAGGACATCGCGGTCCTCACCAAGGGCCAGGTCGTGTCCGAGGAAGTCGGCTTCAAGCTCGAGAACGCCGTGCTCTCCGACCTCGGCCGCGCGGCGCGCATCGTGATCGACAAGGACAACACGACGATCATCGACGGCGCCGGCGACAAGGACCAGATCGAAGGCCGCATCAAGGAGATCCGTTCGGCCGTCGACAAGTCCACGTCGGACTACGACAAGGAGAAGCTGCAGGAGCGTCTCGCCAAGCTGTCCGGCGGCGTCGCGGTGATCCAGGTCGGCTCGGCCACCGAGGCCGAGATGAAGGAGAAGAAGGCGCGCGTGGAAGACGCGCTGCACGCCACGCGTGCGGCCGTCGAGGAAGGCATCGTTCCCGGCGGCGGTGTCGCGCTCATCCGTGCGCAGGGCGTGCTCAAGAACATCACGCTGCAGGATCGCGACGAGCAGATCGGCGTCGAGATCATCAAGCGCGCGATCGAGGAGCCGCTCCGCATGATCGTGCAGAACGCGGGTGGCGAGGGCTCGATCGTGGTCGAGAAGGTGCGTCAGGCCAAGGAGCAGAACTTCGGCTACAACGCGCTGACCGACACGTACGAGGACCTGGTGCAGGCCGGCGTCATCGACCCGACCAAGGTCACGCGCACGGCGCTCCAGAACGCCGCGTCGATCGCGTCGCTGCTGCTCACGACGGAAGCGCTGATCGTGGAGCGGAAGGAAGACAAGCCGGCAGCGCCGGCGGGTCCGGGCGGCGGCATGGGCGGGATGTACTGAGCCCAGTCGCTTGCCGAAACAGGAAGGGGCGCCCCGTACGGGGCGCCCCTTCTTGCGTTGCGGGTCGCGATGCCGCGGATCAGGTCGCGGGCGCGGCGTCGTGGATGAGCTCGCTCACGTAGCTCTTCACTGGCTGGCCGTGTGCGGCGGCGACCGTCTCCGCATCACAGAGCCCCGACACGAGTGGACGCAGCAGGCCGTCGTGCACGTCGTACACCATCCCGTGAATGATCGGCCGCTTGCCGCGCGCCCACGCCCGCTGAATGATCGGCGTGCGCGCGAGCTGGAAGACCTGCTTCACCACGTTGAGCTCCACCAGGCGATCCTCCCGCGACTGGTCGTCGGGGAGCGCGGCGAGCTCGTCGGCATGCCGCATGCGCACTTCGCGCACCACGTGCAGCCAATGGTCGATGAGCCCGTGCCCCATGTCCTGCATGGCCGCCTTCACGCCACCGCAGCCGTAGTGGCCGCTGATCACGATGTGGCGCACATCGAGCACCTCGACCGCGTACTCGATCACGGTGAGCGTGTTCAGGTCGCTCGGGTGCACCTGGTTGGCGATGTTGCGGTGCATCAGCACCTCGCCCGGCTTGGTGCCGGTGATCGCCTCGTTCGGGATGCGCGAGTCGTGGCCGCCGATGAACAGGAAGTGCGGCTCCTGTCGCGCGGAGCGCCGCTCGAAGTACTCCGGGTCCGCCTCGCGCATCGAGTCGGCCCAGCGACGGTTGTTCTCGAAGAGTTGCTGGAACAGCTGCATGCGTCAGTGTCCGCCGGAGGAAGAGGCCGTCGGCGCGGGCACGCCGACCAGCCGGTAGTCGATGCCGCGCAACTCCGCCGTCTTGCTGAAGTCGTGCAGGATCTCGAGCACGTCGTGGTCGAAGCGCTTCGTGTTGCGACCGTCGATTTCGATGCGCGCGCCGGTGGGCAGCGCGTCGAGTGTGCGCTCGATGTTCGCCTTGCTGAGGAAGGTGGCCTGGTCGGGCAGCTGGAACCGCTGCAGCACGGCGTCCGGCGGGCTCACGCGGTTGAGGGCCGGCTGGCGGAGGTACTCCGACAGGATGAAGAACAGGCCCACGAGCATGCCCACCGCGATGCCGATCAGCAGGTCGGTCAACACGATCGCGACCACCGTGACGGCGAACGGGATGAACTGCTGCAGCCCCAGCCGGTACGTCGAGCGCCACAGGGCCGGCGAGGCCAGCTTGTAGCCCGTGTGCAGCAGGATCGCGGCCAGTGCCGCCAGCGGGATGTAGTTCAGCAGCGCCGGAATCGTGAGCACGGCCACGAGCAGCAGCACGCCGTGCGTGATCCCCGACCAGCGCGTGCGGGCGCCCGAATCGATGTTCGCGGCGGAGCGCACGATGACGCCCGTGACGGGCAGGCCGCCCACGAATCCGCACATCGTGTTGCCGATCCCCTGCGCGAGCAGTTCACGGTTCGTGTCCGACTCCCGCTTGAACGGATCGAGCTTGTCGGTGGCCTCGAGGCTGAGCAGCGTCTCGAGGCTGGCCACGATCGCGATGGTCACGCCGAGCCGCCAGGTCTCGGGGTTGGCGAGTGCGGAGAGATCGGGGAAGACGAAGAAGTTGAGCAGGTCGCGCGCGCTCTCGGCCACCGGCAGCTGCACGAGGTGCGTGTCGCGGATCGCCCACGCCGGCGCGATCACGCCGAACAGCTCGTTGAGCCCGATCCCGGTGAGCACCACGACGAGCGGCGCCGGCATCAGCTTGAGCTTCTTGAGCGCCGGCACCTTGGGCCACAGCACGAGGATCGCCAGCGCGAGCACGCAGATCAGCGCGGCCCCCGGCTGGATCTGCTGCAGCGCCTCAGGCAGCGCACTGAACGTGTTCGAGCCGTCCGGCTGCAGGAACGCCTCGTCACCCTCGAAGTCCTTGTCGTAGCCCACCGCGTGCGGCAGCTGCTTCAGGATGAGGATCACACCGATCCCCGCGAGCATCCCGCGAATGACCGCCGACGGGAAGTAGTAGCCGATCACGCCCGCCCGAATGATGCTGAGCACGATCTGCAGCAGGCCACCGATGATCGTCGCCGTCAAAAACGCAGAGAACGAGCCGAGGGCCGTGACGCCGGCGAGCACGATGGCCGTCAGACCGGCGGCCGGTCCGCTCACCATGAGTTGCGAATCGGAGAGCAGGCCCACCACGATGCCGCCAATCACACCGGCCAGGAGGCCCGCGGACAGCGGCGCTCCGGAAGCGAGGGCGATGCCGAGGCAGAGCGGCAGCGCTACCAGCACCACCACGATCGAGGCCGGCAGGTCGAAGCGCCAGCTGTCCTTGAACGACGGGGTCTGGTGATTGGTCTGGGACGGCCCGTGCGGCGTGCGCTCGCCCCCCGGCGTCGGACTCGACGGCCCCGACCCCGATGGTCCGGGGGAGCGGGGCCGGCCTCGACGAGGCGGGACCGAGATCGTGGATGTATCGAGCATGCGGAACGCTCCGTCTGGCGATCAGGAAAGGCGATGCGGAAAGGTAACCGCCGGCACAGACGACGGCCCGCGAGCGGATGGCTCCGCCAACCGCCACCGCGGCTAGAGCAAGAGCTCCAGCTGGTCGAGCGTGCGCGAACGGCGCGAGAGGCTGTCGACAGGACCCAGCGGTGTTCGCTGACTCGCAGCGCGCACATGATCGCGCGCCGGCTCGCCAGCGCGTCCACAGCGTCGCAGGATGTCTCGTACCGTGCCTACGGCCAGGGCGGGCGAATTGTTGGTCTCGCTCAAGTGGGCGAGAATCACGCCCCGTAACCCGCGATGCGCGCAGCGCGCCACCAACTCGGCCGCGGCCTGGTTCGACAGGTGCCCGCGCGGCCCGAGGATGCGCTGCTTGAGCGGCCACGGGTACGGACCGGCCGTGAGCTGCGCCACGTCGTGGTTGGCCTCGACCACCAGCAGGTCGAGTCCGCGAAAGGCGTCGGGGAGCGCGTCGGGGACATGGCCGAGGTCGAGCGCGATGCCGACGCGCGCGCCGGAGCGCCGCTCCTCGAGCACCAGGGCGGCGCAGTCGGCAGCGTCGTGCGGGACGGCAACCGAGCGCCCCGTCAGGTCGCCGATGCTCCACGCGTCGCCGTGCGCGAACGCGCGCACGGGCACCAGCGGCGTGGGAAGCGCCGACAGCGTGCCGGCCGTCGCGTGCAGCGGCCAGCCCCACCGCGCGCACGCCTCGAGCGCACCGCTCGCGTGGTCCACATGCTCGTGCGTGAGCACCACGCCGGTGATCGACTCGGGCGCATAATCGGCGGCGCGCAGGCGCGCGGCGATCGTTCGGGGCCCGAACCCCACATCCACGAGCACTCGCGTCGCGCCGGCATCCACGAGGATCGCGTTGCCGCGGCTCCCGGAGCCGAGCACGGTGACGCGCATGCCCGGGCCGCTCAGCCCGTGGACCAGCGCTGCGAGTGCGCGCGCCGCAGGTGTCGCGTCAACGACGGGTCAAGCGTCACCCCGCGCCGGGCCATCACGCGAGTCGCCGTCGTGAGGAATCGGTCCACGTCGAAGGTGGCGTACGGGGCACCGCCGCCCCAGGCGAACGGGTCCACGACTTTCGGAGGCATGCGGTCCACGACGTTCGCCCCCGCGCCGAGCACGCAGCCGGTCGTCAGGCGCAGACCGATGCCGGTCTTCACGTGATCGCCGAACAGGGTGCCGAGAAACTGCAGCCCGGTGTCGCGCACGCCGTCCGGCGTCCACAGCGCGACGTGGCCGTACGTGTTCTTGAGGTTGCTGGTCGTGGTGCCCGCACCGAGGTTCACCCACCGGCCGAGCACCGAGTGCCCCACGAAGCCGTCGTGTCCCTTGTTGGCATGTCCGAGGAAGATCGACGCGCTCACTTCGCCGTTCACCTTGCACAGCTCGCCGATTGCGCTGCCGCCCACGCGCCCGCCGCTGATCACGCTGCCGGCACCCAGGTGGCACGGTCCCTGGACCCGCGAGAACGCCTGCACGAGGGCGTCGCGTCGCAGCAGCACCGGCCCCTGCGTCGTGTCGAACACCGTGTGCGGCTCCACGCGCGCGCCGGCCTCCAGCCAGACGGCATGGGCGCCGAGCACCGTCGCCCCGCTGTCCTCCGGCAGCGGGACGCACGCCTGCGCCCGCGCGAGTCGCGGCAGATCCGCCAGCAGCAGCGGGGACAGCAGGCCGATCAGCTCCCACACCTCGTCCACCCAGTGCCCCTCGATGGCAGCGCCGGCCCGGCGACCGTGGTGACGTCGGGCCAGCGCCTCGAGCGTCAGGGTGCCGTCGGCGAACGACGCGGCCGGCTCATCGTGCGCGAGCCGCACGGCGGCGACGCGGTCTGCGCAGCGATAGAGTGGCGCATCAGACGGCATCGGCGCGAGCGCCACGGCGCAGCGGGCGTTGACCACGAGCGTGCCGGCGCGCAGCACACCACGCACCGAGGCCGGCGACCACGGCTCGCGAAAGTCCCGCATCGCCGGTCCCGCCGCAAAGCCGCGCGCGGTGAGTCCGCTCGCCAGCGTCCACCGCTCGCGCACGACGAGGGCACCCACGCGCATCTCGCTCCACGGGCGCGTGAGCGAGAAGGGCTCGAAGCGGCGCGCACGCGCGTCGTCATAGCAGACGAGCCCCGGGCGCGATGCCATGCGCGTCAGGGCTCCCGCAGGTCGGGGGGGAGCGACTCCACGAGCGTCTTGAGGTCCGCGGCCCGGGCGCGCGTGGTCACGAGCACCACGCCGTCGCGCACGACGACGACGAGGTCGGAGACTCCGTACAGCACGACTGGTGCTCCTTCGGTGTGCACCACGTTGTCGCGCGCGTCGAGGGCGTGCAGCCGTCCGAAGGCTGCGTTGTCCTGCGCGTCGTGCCGGCGCACGCGGTGCAGCGCCGCCCACGTGCCCACGTCATCCCAGCCGAAGTCACCGGGCACCACCAGCACACGCGCGCTGCGCTCGAGCACGCCCACGTCGATCGCCACCGACTGCACGGCGGCAAAGAAGGCGTCCCGGTCGGTCGCGTGCGCGGCCAGCGCGGGCGCGACCTCGGGCGTCAGTACGCGAATCTCGGCGAGCAGGTCGCCCACGCACCACGCGAAGATCCCCGAGTTCCACAGGAAGCCGGCCGCAACCATCGCCTCGGCGCGCGCCACGTCGGGCTTCTCGACGAAGCGCGCGACCGCGCGCACGTCCCCGGTCACCGCGTCGCCCGGCTCGATGTAGCCGAAGCCGGGATCGGGTCGCGAGGGTACGATGCCCACGGTCACCAGCGCACGCCGCGTCGCGGCGATATCGCCGGCGTGCCGCAGCGTTGCACGAAAGCCCTCCACGTCGCCGATCGCCCAGTCGGCGTGCACGCACAGCATGACCGCGTCCGGTCCGGCCTGGCGCTCGATCTCCAAGGCCGCCCACGCGAGCGCAGCCGCGGTGCCGGCCGGGCGCGGCTCCGGGATCACATGCTCCGCCGGCAGCTCGGGGAGCAGGGCGCGCACGGCCGGCGCGAGCGTGGCGTTCGTGAGCACGAGCGTGCGCGAGGCCGGGGCGACCGGCGCGAGGCGCGCCAGCGTGTCCGCCAGCATCGGCGCGTCCGTCACCAGCGGCAGCAGCTGCTTCGGACGGGTCGGCATGGAGAGGGGCCAGAAGCGACTCCCCACACCGCCGGCCAGCACGACGCACCAGAGGCTCATTGCGGATCCTCCGTCCCGTCGCGCGCGTCGGGATCGTCGATCCCGGTCAGCGCGAGGGCGCGCGTGTACAGCCGCCGCGGACTGAACGGCTTGGTCATGAACTCCGACACGCCGAGTGCATCGGCTTCGCGATACTGCGCTTCCTGGCCGGCGGCGGTGAGGATGAGGCACGGGAGCGCGGCCCACTGCGGATCCTGTCGCACCACGCGCAGCACCTCGATGCCGCTCATGCCCGGGAGCATGAGATCGAGGATCAGCAGCTGCACGGCGGGAGTGTGGGCGAGCGCGTCCAGGGCGGCGGGCCCCGACTCGGCGAGGGTGACCTCGAACGGCCCCTGCTCGAGGCGCGTCTTGATGATGCGGCCGATGTGCGGCTCGTCGTCGACGACGAGGACCTGAGTCGCGGCGGGCAGCGTCACCGCGGCGTCAGATCAGCGCCGCGATCTGCGGCCGGTGGCGCCGCAGGTCGAACAGCAGCTGGGCGAGGTTCGCTTCGCGGCGGACGAGCACGAGGAGGAACGCGTCGGCCGAGACGGCGGAGACCACCGCGAGTCCGTGCTCGTACTCGAGCACCGACAGACCGAACGCACCGCGACCGAGCGCCTGCGCCAGCTCGGACGCCGCGCCGACCAGCGGCGGCACATGTGCCGCGAGCCCGTCGGCATCGAGGCCTGCCTCCACGGCCCCGTCGATCAGCAGGCCGTCGCGGCCCAGCACGACGACGGCGTCGACCCCCTCGCGGCGCCGCAGGGCGCTGACCAAGTCACGAATGGTGGGCATACGGACGAACTCCGGCGTGAGTGGGACGAACGCTGTCCTCGCGCGGCGCGCCCGGTCGGGCAGTGCGGTGCCGAGGGCACGGTAGTGAACGAGCGGGGCGGGCGTCAAGAGCAACGGGGAGGGCGCCGCGCGCACCGCATGCTGAGGGCACGGCCTGCGGAATCGCTTGCCCGGACACGAGTTGCGGGGTATGCTACCGGGTCATTCGAAACATCGACACTGCTCCCTCCGCGAGGCTGTCCTGCTGCACCGCATCCGACATTCGTCATCATGGACGGCGCGTACCCAGCGAGCACTCCGCCGCGTGGCCGTGCTGCTGCTTGGCCTCACCAGCCTGACCGCTTGCAGCGATGACGACCCGTTCCGGCCGGTGGCAACCTCCCCCAACGTCGTCACCGGACTCGGGCTGGCGGCGCTCTCCACCGGGGTGCTCGCCCCCACGGCGATCGATTTCGTCAACCTGCGCGCGGTGCGCCCGACGCTCGACGGCACGGGGACGGTGAACTTCCAGGTGGCGCTCGACCTCGACGCGCAGGGGCAGGTGGTGCTCCTGCCGGTGCTCGCGATGCTCAGCCCGCCGACCGGCTCCACGTCGGTTGGATTGGCGCGCACCGACGCCACGTTCGAACAACTCGCCCGCGCACCGACCGGCGGCTTCGTGACCGACTCGGCCGTGACCGCCGCCGTGGGCGAGACGTGGGTGGTGCGCCTCAACGCCGGCCTGTGCGCCTTCGGCGACCCGTTCTACGCCAAGTTCGTCGTCGATGGTGTGAACCTGACCACGCGCCGCCTCGCGGTCCGCTTCCTCCTCAATCGCAACTGCGGCTACCGCGACCTCACCGAAGGGTTGCCGCGCAACTGAGTTCGCCATGCACGATATCCGCCTCCTTCGCGACCAGATGGACCATCTCCGCGAGGGGATGCGGCGCCGCGGCAAGCTCGCCGAGCTCCAGCCGCTGCTGGACCGCGCCGAGCAGCTCGAACGGGAGCGGCGCGAGGCCATTCGCGCCGCCGAAGACGCCCAGTCGCAGCGCAACCGGATTTCACAGGACGTCGCGCAGCGTCGTCGCGCCGGCGAGGACGCCGAGGCGCTGATGGCCGAGGGCCGCGCCGTCGGTGCGCGCATTGCCGAGCTCGAGGCGCGCCGCCAGGCGGTCGACGGGGAGATGCAGGACATCCTCCTCCAGCTCCCCAATCTCACGCTCGACGAGGTGGCAGAAGGCGGCGAGGAGGCCAACACCGTCGTTCGTACATGGGGCACCACGCGCGAGGGGGAACAGGGCATCGCGCCCCACTGGGAAGTGGGCGAGGCCCTCGGCGTGCTCGACCTGCCACGCGGCGCGAAGATCTCCGGCAGCGGCTTCATCGTGTATCGCGGTCTCGGCGCGCGCCTGGTGCGCGCGCTCATGAACCTCATGGTCGACACCCACGTCGAGGAACACGGCTACGAGGAGCTGTGGGTGCCGCTGCTCGTCAACCGCGCCACCATGACGGGCACGGGACAGCTGCCCAAGTTCGAGGACGACATGTACGCCGTCCCTGACGACGACCTGTTCCTCATCCCCACCGCCGAGGTGCCGGTCACCAACCTGTACCGCGACGAAATCCTCGATGCCGCCGAGCTGCCGCGGGGCTTCGTGGCGTTCAGCGCCTGCTTCCGCCGCGAGGCTGGCTCGGCGGGCAAGGACACGCGCGGTCTGTTGCGCGTGCACGAGTTCGACAAGGTCGAGCTCGTGCGCTACGCCACGCCGGAGAACTCGCGCGCCGAGCTGGATCTGCTCACGTCGCATGCGGAAACCATGCTGCAGCGGCTCGAGCTGCCGTATCGCGTGCTCAAGCTGGCGGCCGGCGACACCGGCTTCTCGAGCGCCATGACGTTCGACCTCGAGGTGTTCGCGCCGGGCGTCGGCAAGTGGCTCGAGGTGTCGTCGTGCTCGGTGTTCACCGACTTCCAGGCGCGCCGCGCGAACATCCGTTTTCGCGCGGCCGCCGGCGAGAAGCCGCGCTTCGTGCACACGCTCAACGGCTCGGCGCTCGCGTTCTCACGCATCATCGCCGCGCTGCTCGAGCAGCATCAGCAGGCCGATGGCAGCGTGCGCGTGCCGGAGGCGCTCCGGCCGTACCTGGGGCGCGATACGCTGCGCTGACGGCCATGATCCGACGCGCGTCGCCGTTCGTCTTCGTTGCGCTCGGCGTCGCCCTGCTGCTGGGGTGGTACGTCGTGTACACGCAGCGCGTCGTGGCCGAGTTGCGGCGCGCGGCGCAGCTGCAGGGACGCATGTCCTCACGGATCTACAGCGCGCTCGCCGACACCGCGAGCACGGAGGGTACGCGCCTCGAAGCGCTGCTGGCGCTCGCGGCGCAGATCCGCGAGTCGGGCGTGCCGCTGGTGCTGCTCGATCCGGACGGCAACATCGCGGACACATCGAACGTGCCGCTCCGACTCGGAACAGATGCGGCCGACTCCACGACGGACACGGCGACCCTGCGACGTCGGTTCACGGAGGACTCCGCCGCGCTGCGCGCCTACGTGCGGGAGCTCGACGCGACGACTCCACCCATCGAAGCCCCGGGGGCCGGCGCCGTGTACATCGGGGACAGTCGCCTCGTGCGCGGACTCGCGACCATTCCCCTCCTGCAGGCCGGCGCGATCGGATTGCTGCTGGCCTTCGGCGCCTGGGGACTGCGCGAGCGTGGCCGCGCCGAGCGGGAAAAGGTGTGGGCCGGCATGGCGCGTGAGTCCGCGCACCAGCTCGGCACGCCGCTCTCCTCACTCGCCGGATGGGTGGAGCTGCTGGAGGACCGCGCCGCCGACGATCCGGGTATCGGCCGCGCTGTCTCGCACATGCAGCAGGACCTGGCCCGACTCGACCGGGTGGCACATCGGTTCGAGCGGATCGGCCGCCCGCCGCGTCGTGACGCGGTCGAGCTGGGGGCGATGGTCGATCGCATGGCCGCGTACTTCGCGGCGCGCGTGCCGAAGGGTTCGCGCAAGGTGACGGTGCGTGCGGAGCACGGCGGTGAGCCGATCACGATCGCGGGCGACGCCGTGCTGCTCGAGTGGGTGCTCGAGGTGCTCACCAAGAACGCCATCGACGCGCTCGGCGGACGCGGCGGTGAGGTGGTGCTGAGTGCGACGCCGCTCGGCGAGGGCGGAGCGCGGCTCCGGGTGCGAGACGACGGGCCGGGTGTGCCGCGCGCCATGCGCAAGAAGATCTTCGATGCCGGCGTCACCACGAAGGAGCGCGGCTGGGGCATCGGGCTCGCGCTCGCGCGCCGCATCGTGCAGGAGAATCACGGCGGGCGGCTCGTGCTCGCCGACGAGGGCCCCGGGGCCACGTTCGACGTTATCTTGCCTGCATGACTTCTGCGTGGCATGGCTCCCTGTTCGACGTTCCCGCGCCCCCTCCGCCGGCGGCTGACCTCACGCGCACCCTTGCGGGCCTCAATCCGTCGCAGCGCGAGGCCGTGCTGCACGACGAGGGCCCCATGCTCGTGCTCGCCGGCGCCGGCTCGGGCAAGACGCGGGTGCTCACCTCGCGCATCACGCGCCTGATCGCGGCGCGCGGCATTCCGGCGTCGTCGATCCTGTCGGTGACCTTCACCAACAAGGCGGCCGGCGAGATGCGCGAGCGCATCGGGCGGCAGCTCGGCGAGGAGCCGCGCGGCATGTGGAGCGGCACGTTCCACAGCATCGGTGCGCGACTGCTGCGCCGCATGGCGCCGCTGGTGGGGCGCACCGCCACGTATACGATCTACGACGAGGACGATTCGCTCACGCTGTGCAAGCGCGTGATGGAACGGCGGCGGCTCGATCCCAAGACGCTCGCGCCGAAGGCGATCCTCGCGGCCATCTCCGATGCGAAGAACGCCCTCGTGTCGGCGCCCGAGTATGCGTCGCTCGCGCGCGATCCGTTCACGCAGGCCGTGGCGGGTGTGTATGTGGATCTCGACGATGCGCTGCAGCGCGCCAACGCCGTGTCGTTCGACGACCTGCTCGTGCTGCCGGTGCGCGCCATGGAGCAGCACGAACACGTGCGGGCCGACCTGCAGCAGCGCTTCCGCTACGTGCTCGTGGACGAGTACCAGGACACCAACCGCGCGCAGTATCGGTTCATCCAGCTGGTGGGCGCGGCGCACGGCAATGTGATGGTCGTCGGTGACGACGATCAGTCCATCTACGGCTGGCGCGGCGCCGACATTCGCAACATCCTCGATTTCGAGCGCGACTTCCCGGGGGCCGCCGTCGTGCGGCTCGAGGAGAACTACCGCTCCACGCCGCAAGTGCTCGCGGTGGCCAATGCGGTCATCGCCGGCAACACCGAGCGCCGTGGCAAGACGCTGCGCGCCACGCGCCCGAGCGGCGAGCCGGTCATGCGTGTGGGCACGCTCGACGAGCGTGACGAGGCCGACTTCGTGGCCGACACGATCCTCGATCGCATCGCGCGCGCCGGCATGGCCCGCAACGAGTGCGCGGTGCTGTACCGGACCAACTCGCAGAGCCGTGCCTTCGAAGATGCCTTCCGCCGGCGCGGGATTCCGTACCGCCTGGTGGGCGCCGTGCGCTTCTACGACCGGCGCGAGATCCGCGACCTCATGGCGTACCTCAAGCTCATCGCCAACCCAGCCGACGACGAAGCGTTCCGGCGCGCCGTCGCCGTGCCGCGTCGCGGCTTGGGGGACACGAGCGTGGCGCAGCTCGAGGGGTTGGCGCGCGAGCACGGGGTGCCGATGCTCGAGGCGGCCGGGCGTGCCGACCTGGTCGCGTCGTTCCGGCCGGCGGCACGCGAAGGATTCGCCGCCTTTGCCACGCTCATCGCGCAGTTCCGCGCCAAGGCCGTCGATGCGTCCGTCGATGAACTGCTGCGCGCGCTCGTCGAGGCCATCCGCTACACCGACCACCTGCGCGCGGAAGGGCAGGAGGGACTCGATCGCATCGAGAACGTGCGCGAGCTCATCGCCGGCGCAGCCGAAGTCGTGGCCGACGACGGCGGCGAAGTCGGCCTCACGCCGCTCGACCACTTCCTGCAGCGCGCCACGCTCGTGGCCGGAGCGGACGCACTCGATCCGAGCGCCGATGCGGTCACCATGATGACCATGCACAACGCGAAGGGGCTCGAGTATCCGCTCGTCTTCGTGACGGGGCTGGAGGATGGCCTCTTTCCGCTGGCGCGCGCTGCGGAAGATCCCTCGCAGCTCGAGGAGGAGCGTCGCCTCTTCTACGTGGGCGTCACGCGCGCCGAGCGCACCCTGTTCCTCACGCACGCGGAGCAGCGTCGCCGGAACGGGGAGTTCATGGCGTGCGTGCCGTCGCGGTTCCTGTCGGAGATCCCCAAGGGCATGGTGCTGCGCAGCGACACGCGTCGCGTGCTCACGGAAGGGCGCGGCCGGTTCGGCGAGTCGGGCGACGACGCGTTCGGGTCGGCGTCGGGCGGATCGCGTGGCGGCGGATGGCGTCAGTCTGACGGCGGTGCCGACCGCCGGCGCTCGGCACCCGGGCCGTACGGCAGCGCCGGGTTCGGTGGCAACGCGTTCGACGGACGCAGCCGGGTGGACGCGGGGCGGTCGCGCGGTCGTGCGGTCGATCCGTCGGCGTGGCGCGGTGGTCGCAGCAGTGAGGAGGTCGCGCCCGAGGACGAGTCGCAGGACGCGCCGGAGTTGCGCGTCGGCGAGCGCGTGCGGCACGCGAAGTTCGGCACGGGCACGATCGCCGAGTTCACCGGCGCGGGTCGTGATGCGAAGGTGCGCATCGATTTCGATGATGAGGAGGTAGGGCGCAAGACGCTCGTCATCGCGCAGGCCAAACTCGAACGTGGGTGGGAGTGACGTGGCCGTTTCCGAAGACGACGTGCGACATGTTGCCGCGCTGGCGCGGCTGGGGCTCGACGGCGATCGGGTGCAGTCGCTCGTGGGCGAGCTGAATCGCATTCTCGAGCACATGGACGTGCTGCAGCAGGTGGACATTCGCGGCGCGTCGCTCGATCCCGATGCCGCGCACGGTCTGCGCATGCGCGAGGATGTGCCCAATCCGATCCCATTGCATCGCGAACGCGAGGCGTTCGCGCCGGCCATGCGCGACGGGTTCTTTCTCGTGCCGCGACTCGCCACGCACGGCACGGCCGCCCGTGGCGATGACGAGGGCGACGAATGAGCGACCGCTCGATCCTTGCTCGTTCCGCCGCCGACGTGGCCGCCGACATCGTGGCGGGTGTGCTGCCGACCACGGCGGCGCTCGACGCCTGCCGCGACGCGGCGACGTCGGTGCAGGTCGGTCCGGAGGGACTCAATGCCGCCCTGTGGTTCGATGCGGCGCATGCGCGCGAGTCGCTCACCTCCGCGTCCATGCACGGCGCGCTCGCCGGCATCCCGGTGGCGGTGAAGGACAACATCGCCACGCTGCGCATGCCGACCACCTGCGGCTCGCGCATGCTCGAGGGCTACGTGAGCCCGTTCGAGGCCACCGTGGTCGCGCGCCTGCACGCGGCGGGCGCCGTCATTCCCATGAAGACCAACATGGACGAGTTCGCGATGGGCTCGTCCACCGAGAACAGTGCCTGGGGCCCCACGAAGCATCCCATGGATCCGGCGCGCGTACCGGGCGGCTCGTCGGGCGGATCGGCGGCGGTCGTCGCGGCCGGTGTCACGCGCATCGCGCTGGGTTCCGAGACCGGCGGGTCGGTGCGTCAGCCGGCCGCGTTCTGCGGCATCGTGGGCGTGAAGCCCACGTACGGCCGTGTGTCGCGGCACGGGCTCGTGGCGTTCGCCTCGTCGCTCGACCAGGTGGGCGTCTTCGGACAGTCGGTCGACGACGCGGCCCTCGGCCTGCAGGTCATTGCCGGCGTCGATCCGCTCGACAGCACCACGGTCGATGCGCCCGTCGCCGACTACCGCGCGACACGAGACATCACGGGCGATCGCCCGCTCGCAGGCGTCGTGGTGGGGCGGCCGCTCGAGTACTTCCCGGCATCGCTCGATCCGGCCATGCGCGCGCTGCTCGATCGCGCGGCCGACACGCTGCGCGCGCTCGGCGCCGAGATCCGCGACGTGTCGCTGCCGCACACCGACCTGGCGATTCCGGTGTACTACATCGTCGCGCCCGCGGAGGCGTCGAGCAACCTCGCGCGCTTCGACGGCGTGCGGTACGGCCTGCGGGTCGATGACGGCGACGGCCTGCGTGGCATGTACGAGGCCACGCGCTCGCGTGGCTTCGGCCCCGAGGTCACGCGCCGCATCCTGCTGGGCACGTACGTACTGTCGGCCGGCTACTACGACGCGTACTACAAGCGCGCCATGGCCGTGCGTCGGCTCATCACCGATGACTTCGCACGGGTGTTCGCGTCCGGGGTGCACGTGCTGCTCACCCCAACCACGCCCACCACGGCGTTCCTTGCGGGCACGAAGAAGGATCCCTACGAGATGTACCTCAGCGACATCTTCACCGCGACGGCCAACCTCGCCGGCGTGCCGGCGATGTCGCAGCCGATCGGCCGCATCGAGGGCTTGCCCGTGGGCGGACAATTGCTCGCCGCGCAGTTCGACGAGGCCACGATGTTCCGCGTGGCCTATGCCCTCGAGCGCGCCCTCGGCGAGGAGGCCCACCGATGAGCGCCGTGACGGACGGGTACGAAATGGTGATCGGGCTGGAGATTCACTGCCAGCTCAAGACGCGCACCAAGCTGTTCTCGGCGGCCAGCGCCAACTTCGGCGATGCGCCGAACGCCAACACCGATGCCGTCTGCCTCGGGTTGCCCGGCGCGCTGCCCGTGTGCAACAAGCACGCGATCGAGCTCGCCACGCGCGCCGCGCTCGGGCTCGAGTGCACCGTGCATCCGGTCTCGGTGTTTGCGCGCAAGCACTACTTCTATCCCGACCTGCCGAAGGGCTACCAGATCTCCCAGTTCGATCGGCCGTTGGCGACGGGCGGACGCGTGGTGGTGGGCGCGAATGCCGATGGGTCCGCGCGCGTCATCGGGATCACGCGAGTGCATGTGGAAGAGGACGCGGGCAAGTCCGTGCACGATCGCTTCGCCGGCGTCTCCGCCATCGACCTCAATCGTGCCGGCACGCCGCTCATCGAGATCGTGAGCGAACCCGACCTCCGCTCGAGCGCGGACGCCGGTGCCTACGTGCGGGCCGTGAAGCAGATCATCGAGTACACCGACGTCTCCGATGCCAACATGGAGGAAGGGTCGCTGCGCGTAGACGTGAACATCTCGGCGCGACCCAGAGGCTCGACCACGTTCGGTACGCGGACGGAGATCAAGAACCTCAACTCGATTTCCGGCGTGGAGCGCTCCATCGAGATCGAGTTCGCGAGGCAGTGCGGGGTGCTCGCGGCGGGCGGTGAAGTGGAGCAGCGGACCATGCTGTGGGATGGGGTTCGCAACGAGGTGCGGCCGGCGCGCAGCAAGGAAGGCAGCCCCGACTATCGCTACTTCCCCGAACCCGATCTTCCGCCGCTCGTGCTGGAGCCGGCGTTCATCGAGGCGCATCGTGCGGCGCTTCCCGAGCTGCCGGCGGCCAAGCGGGCGCGGTTCGCGTCGCAGTACGGTTTGAGCGCCGCCGACATCGAGCAGCTCACCGTGACCACCACGCTGGCCGATCGTTTCGAGGCGGTCTCGAAGGCGAGTGGCGACGCAAAGCGCGCCGCCAACTGGATCCTGGGCGTAGTGCTCGCCTCCGTGAACGCGCGTGGCCTGGACATCACGTCGCACCCGGTCTCCGTGGAGCGACTCGCAGCCCTCATCGGGCTCGAAGTGCAGGGCGCCGTCTCGAACACCGCCGCCAAGCAGATCTTCGCGATCCTCGAGCAGGAGGACGCCGAGCCGTCGCTGATTGCCGAGCGCGAGGGGCTGCTGCAGGTTTCCGACGACAGCGCGCTGGAGCGGTGGATCGACGAGGTCATGGCAGAGATGCCCGCCGAAGCCGCGCGCTTCCTGGCCGGGGAGAAGAAGCTGCAGGGCGTGCTCGTGGGCGCGGTGATGAAAAAGTCCAAGGGCAGCGCCGATCCCAAGAAGGTGAACCAACTGCTGGGGCAGCGTGTTGCACCTGGGTGATGCGCACCCTCCGATCTACCTTCTTGTTCGGGATGCTTGCCGCCGCGAGCGCACTGCTCGTCGGTTGCGCCTCCCTCCGATCCGCACCGCCGCTTCCGCTGCAGGTCGTGTTCGCGGGGAGCGCACCGTTCACCATCGAATCGGCGCCGGCGGCCGTAGCCTCTGAAGAGGCTGCGGTGCGCTGTCGGGTACGGCGTGCCGAGGTGTTGCTGACGCAGGTGCGCGGTGACACCGTGTTCTTCGCCGGTGTGGTGTCCCACGAGCCCGCGCGTGGGCAGCCGCGTTGTTCGTTCGAGGGGCCGGGCCTCATCGCCCTCGCCGACCAGCCGCAGGTCCGGTCGGAGACGGTTCGCTCGAGCCCGGGCCTGAGCCTGCTCGCGATGCTCGCGATCGTGCCGGCGGTCGTTGGGCTCACGGCGGTCATTACGATCCTCACGGGCGGCCTGGATTTGGGCACATGATGCGCGTCCGCGTGCGAGCCTCCGCGCTCGGCGCGCTCGGCCTGTGTCTGCTCGGCACCGGCTGTGTTGCCGCCGTGCGTCGTCCCGCGTCGGCGCCCGCGGTCACGCTCGCGTCGCGCACGGCCGTGCGCCTCGAGCCGGCGACTGCCGGCGGCGTGCCGTGTTCCGTGCAGCGCGCCGAGCTGCAGGTGACGGCGGTGCGCGGCGACTCCCTCTTCTTCCGCGCCGCGACCCCGCTCAAGTGGCCGAACGCCGCCCCACGCTGCACGCTCGACGGTGCCGGCTGGGTCGACGTGGCCGCGCACCCCGATCTCGAACTGGAGCGGCTGGAGCGTGGCGGGACGCGCGGCTTCCTGTCCGTTGCCTACGCGACCTTCGCGGTGATCGGCACCATGCTGCTCGCCGCAGTCGTCTCGTTCGGGTAGCCGAGGCGCGCCCTCAACCGGCGGAGAGCGTCTCCCGCCGCCACGGCGCCAGCAGCGGCGCCGACAGCCGCTCCGCGAAGTCGAGCGTGGACGCCGGCATGCCGAACCGGCGGTCCGCCTCGAGCGCAGCCCGCACGTCACCTCCCTGGCGCAGCGCGAGCCGGCGCAGCTTCTTCGCCTGCTTGAGCGGCTCGTCGCCGCTCGGGTCGTACGCGTACGGCTCGCTGCCCTCCCAGCGCACCAGCAGGTCCATCACGTAGTCGAACGCGCGCGTCAGGTAGCGGCTCACGTCGGCATCGGTCAGGTCCCAGCGGCTGTTCTCGCTGATGAGCTTGAAGATGCGCTGCCACGAATCCGTGTCGGTCACGTGCACCATGCCGCGGAAGATGCGTCGGTTCGTGGGCGTGCCGAAGATCGTGGGCGACAGGATGCGGTCGAGCAGCTGGTCGGCGCGACTGTGGTCCATGAACAGCAGCTCGCGCGCGCGTCGTGGCCACTCGTCGCCGATGTGCGTGTCGATGCGGCTCTCCCAGTAGCTGTGTCCGAGCGCCGACGTGCTCGAGGTCACCGCCAGCTGGCGCGGCACGAAGAAGTTGTGCGCCACCACATCGGCCGCGAGATGGGCGAGGTAGCCCAGGCCGAACGCCTGCAGCGCGCCTTCGCTCGCCTCGTCGTGGATCTCGCGCCCCACGTGCCACGCATGGCAGTGACGCCCCACCGCCGCATACTTCTTGGCGATGCTCGTGTCCGCTGCGATCGATCCATACAGAAAATCCGCAGGGTACGCCGCCAGGAGCTGTGCGAGATGGCCGGGCAGGAAGTGCAGGTGCCGCAGCACGGCGTCGCCCAGGAACACGTGCGTGCCGGGGGTCCACGCCCAGGCGTCGCTCGGGAACAGCGCGATCGCGACGCAGGCCGCGAGCGCGCACGCCGACCAGCGGATCATCGGGACCGGCGTCGCCTGGCCGCGCGGCGTGGCCGCTCCGGGCGCGCCTCCGCTCCCGCGTCCTCCCATCCGTCGGCTCCGACGCCACCGTCGCTATCGGTGAAGTACGGCCGCTCGGCAGGATCGAGGGACGCGTCGTCACCGTCCATGCCCGCCAGTTCCACTGCGTCGTCGAGCGCGTCGTCGTGCTCACCGTCGTCATCGGCGAGTTCGTCGTCAGCATCGGCGTCGATCAGCGACCGCTCGTCGTCCGCATCATGCCGCCGCCGCAGGCGACGGCCACCACTCAGCGCCGCGCCGAGCGCCACGGCCCCCACCCGCATGCCGCGCACCGAGGCGGCGGCGGAGATCGCCGTGTCCTGCACCTCGTCCTTGAGCACATCGAGCAGCGCGTTGACCTGATCCAGCCGCTCCTCGGCCGCCTGCGAGACGTCGAGCAGTCGATCGGCGACCGCACCGGTCGCGCCGGCAATCTTCTCAGCCTCCGCGCGCACCAGCTTGATCACGTCGCGGGCGTCTTCGCTGGCGCGGGTGGCCTGGTGGAGCAGGGGCTTCGCGTCCCCCACCAGTCGATCCACCGTGTCCTGCAGCTTCGTGATGGCGTGCCGGAGGGCGAGCGCCGTGGCCGCCATCGCCACCAGCGCGACCAGGCCCGCCACGAGGACGAGGATCTGCAGCGTGCCGCTGGCCATGTCGAACGCCGTGCGCTCGGCCGGCATCGTGAGGGCCACGATCGTGTCGCGCGAGGCGACGGCCGCCTGCAGCAGGGGCGAGAAGGAGCCGAGGAGCATGAGGCGGATCGTACGCGCCCCGGTGCGCAGGGTCAAGCAATGCCGCCCCGGTTCGGCCGCTCTGCCCGCAGGGTGCAGCCGTCACGGGTGTCGCGGGCATCGCGCGCGCCACGTCCCGGTGATCGGCGTCGCAGCGCTTGACGCTGCGACGCTGCATCGTGATCCTACGCCTCCGCCATCAACCGACCGTCTTCACCCCCACGCGCATGTCGTCCGTCCGTTTTCTCGTCGAGGGGGGGCACCGCCTCAGCGGTTCGATCCGTCCGACCGGCAACAAGAACGCCGCACTGCCCATCGTCGCGGCGGCGCTCCTCACGGAGCATCCCGTTCGGCTCGAGAACGTGCCGCGCATCCGCGACATCGAAACGCTCGTCGAACTCGTGCGGAGCGTGGGGGCGTCGTGCGAATGGCGCGGCCCCGACGTGCTCGAGATCCATGCGCGCGAGGTGCGGTCGGCGGAGCTCGATCCGGAGCTGTGCGTGCGCATTCGCGCCTCCATCCTGCTGGCGGCTCCGCTGCTGGCGCGCTGCGGCGAGGTCACGCTCTCGCCGCCGGGCGGGGACGTGATCGGACGCCGGCGCCTCGACACGCACTTCCATGTGCTGCAGCAGCTGGGGGCGACGTACGAGCTGGGCGAGACCTTCACCTTCCGGGCGGGCAAGCTCACGGGCGCCGACGTGTTCCTCGACGCGCCCAGCGTCACCGCCACGGAGAACGCCCTCATGGCCGCGGTGGCAGCTGACGGGGTGACCATCCTGCGCAACGCGGCCAGCGAGC
>JAABRO010000027.1 GCA_011390885.1 Gemmatimonas sp.
CCAGGATGACGAGTGCCACACTCGACTCCCCCAGCGGCACCGGCACCAGCGACAGGCGCAGCGGCAGCACGATCGGGGAGGAGAAGGGGAAGAGCGTGAGCAGGTTGGCGAGCGTGCCCTCGGGCTCCGTGACCACGCCCTGCACCATGGCGAGCGTCATCACGAGCAGCAGCACCACGGGCAGCTGCGCCTGCTGGGCGTCCTGCTCGTTGCTCACCATCGCGCCCACCGCGGCGAACAGCGCCGCATAGAACAGAAAGCCGAGCAGGAAGCTGAACAGGATCACCACGAACAGCTCGGGCGACAGTTCCGGCATCGCGAACGGCTCGGCGCGCACGCCCACGAGCGCCAGCAGCGGCGCACGGGCCGCCAGCAGTGCGGTTGCGATCACCGTCCAAATCGCGAGCTGCAGGAAGCCCACGGCGCCGATGCCGAGCACCTTGCCGAAGAGCAGCGTATCCGACGGCACACTCGACAGGACCACCTCGGCCACCCGCGACTGCTTCTCCTCGAGTACACCGCGCATCACGTTCGAGCCGTGCATGAAGATCGTGAGGTACAGCGTGATGGCCACGCCGATCGCGAAGAGCACGCCCACCCGGCCGGAGCCACCACGGCCGCGCTCGGTGAGGCGCTCCGTCTCGAGGCGAACTTCGAAGTTCGCCAGCCGCGCGCTCTGGGCCGGCTCGAGCCCGTTGCGCTCCAGCTGTCGCCGCAGCATGGCGCGGCTCACCGCCTCTTCGAGCTGCGCCATCGCCACCAGGGCGGTCGTGTTGCGGCCCGAGTAGCGCACGGTGCCCCCAGATGCGGAGTCGGGCAGCACGAGGTACCCGTCGATCGTGCCGGCGAGCACGGCGCGCGTGGCCTCGTCCTGCGCGGCCGTCAGCGCCTCGGGTGTGCGCACGAGCCGCCATTCCGCGCGCTCCGTCCCGCCACCGGCGATGCCGCCGTTCAGGGTGGCCACGACCACGGTGCCGGTGGAATCGGCCGTCGCGTCGATCACGCGGACGCGCGCGTCGTCCGATCGCTGCGTCGATTGCAGCAGGGAGGGCAGGAACATGACGAACGCCATGAACACCGGGCCGATCACGGTCGCGATCACGAACCAGCGTGAGCGCACGCGCTCGAGGAACTCGCGCGCAAGGATGGTGTCGAGCTTGCTCTGGGCCATGGGAGGTCCGGTCAGCCGTGACCCGAGAGGCCGGTCTCGACGCCGTCGGCGCCGACCCGCTCGAGGAAGATGCGGTGCAGTGACGGGCGCACGAGCTCGAACCGCTCGATGCGGGCGCCCGACGCCAACAGCCCGGCGAGCAGCCGTTGCGGGTCGGCCGATGCCGTGAGCTCCACTTCGAGGTGACGGCTCGGCTCCACGCCATGCACGACCATGTTGCGGTCCTGCAGCAACGCCATCGCCGCGCCCTCGGGCGGCGCCTCGAACACCAGCCGCACGATGCGGCTCGCGTGTGCGGCCCGCACGTCGCTCACGGTGCCATCGAGCACCTTTTCGCCCCGCGCGATGATGCACACCGCATCGCACATGCGCTCCGCGTTCTCCATCACGTGCGTGGAGAAGATCACGGTGCGCCCGCGCGCGCGCAGCTCGAGCACCGTGTCCTTGAGAGCCTGCGCGTTCACGGGATCGAGGCCGCTGAACGGTTCGTCCAGGATCACCAGCTCGGGATCGTGCAGCAGGGCGCCGATGAACTGCACCTTCTGCTGCATGCCGCGCGAGAGCTCGTCCACACGCGCCCGGCCCCAGTCCGTGCCGCCTGCCCCCCGCAGCTGGAAGCGCTCCAGCCAGCCGTCGATCCGCGCGTCCAGCCCCGCCTTCGGCAGGCTCTTCAGCCGACCGAGGAACCGCAGCACTTCGCGCACCCGCATCTTCCGGTACAGGCCCCGTTCCTCCGGCAGGTAGCCCACGCGATCGGCGATCGACGGATCGCTGCTCGACACCCCGAGCACCCGGATCTCCCCCGCATCGGGGGCGATGATGTTCATGATCATCCGGATCGTGCTCGTCTTGCCGGCGCCGTTCGGGCCCAGCAGCCCGTACACCGTCCCCCGCGGCACGCGAAGGGACAGGTCACGTACGGCTACGTGCGCCTCGTAGCGCTTCTGGACGCCGATGATCTCGATGGCGTAGTGGGACGGCACACGGAATGGGTTCGAGGATCGGAGCACGTGCGCGGACGCGACCTCCGATCAATATCGGCAACGGACCACGCCGATGGACCCGCGGTGGCGCGCCACCCTGCGGACGCGCCAGCGTTCGGCATGTCACGGCCACCGCTCCGCTTCGACCGTCGCGGACTCGCGGTGGCCTTCGGCGACCTTGGCCCCGACCTGTCGCTGCTTGTGGCCTGATCCTCGCCGCGAGCTCCACGCGACCGTGGTGGGCGTCGCCATGCTCGCGCTCGCGCAGACCGGTGCGCTCGGCACACCCACGCGCACTCCCGCAGCTCCTGCCCGGGCCGCTGCTCGGCAAGCCGCTGCTGGTCGAAGCGGCCACGCTGGTTGCCGTGGTGCGCGACGTCGGTCGAGCGCCTGCGGACCTCGGCGTGGTGCCGCACGCCCCTGTCGGTCCGGACCGAAGCCGATAGCTTGCAGCAGGGCGCGATGGTGCGCCCCGCCGCAGGTGAACCGGAGGGTTCCCGATGCAGAGCAAGGCGACCACGGTGGACGAGTACCTCGCCGAACTGCCGGCCGAGCGCCGCGCGCTCGTGGAGGCCGTCCGCCAGACGATCCTCGCCAACCTCGATCCCGACATCGAGGAGGGCATGCAGTACGGCATGATCGGCTACTACGTGCCGCACCGGGTGTACCCGGACGGCTATCACGTGGACCCGAAGCAGCCGCTCCCCTACGTGGCGTTGGCCTCGCAGGCCAAGCATGTGGCGCTCTACCTGATGACGGTGTACGCGTCCGGCGATGAGGAAGCGTGGTTCCGCAAGGCGTGGACCGACACCGGCCGCAAGCTCGACATGGGCAAGAGCTGCGTGCGCTTCAAGAAGCTGAGCGAGGTGCCGCTCGACGTGGTGGGCGAGGCGATCCGCCGGGTGCCCGCGGCGGCGCACATTGCGTACTACGAGGCGGCGAGGGCGGAGCGGGCTGGGGCACGGTGACGTTGCAGCGCCATTGACCCCCCGAGCCTCGAGGCTCGGGGGGTCGACTGCAGTGGTCACCCGGGCTGGTTTCGCATGTGATCCGCGAGGTCCTGCAGCCGTGCGCGCAGGTGCACCTTGAGCGCCTCGGGCATCTCGTGCTCCGCGATCGCCGCATCCATGCACCACAGCCACTCGTCACGCTCGCGTGCGCCGATCGGAAACGGGAAGTGCCGCATGCGCAGTCGCGGGTGCCCGTACTGTTCCACGTACAGCTGCGGCCCGCCGGTCCAGCCGCTCATGAACTTGTACAGCTTCTCGCGCGACACCTTGAGGTTGGTCGCGTGCAGCGCGCGGATGTGCGCGGCCTCGGGCGCGGTGTCCATGAGGTCGTAGAAGCGGTCCACGAGGCGGCGCACGCCCTCGTCGCCGCCCATCTGGTCGTAGTGCGTGGGCAGGGGTGCGGTCATGCATGGTAATCTAGTGGCCGTGGACCGGCGACACTTCCTGCGCCTGTCTGGGCTCACGGCCGGCGCCCTCGCCCTGCCCACGGCTGGGCTCTCCGCGCAGCGCCTCTCCGATCGTGTGCTCGCCGATCCGTACGCGCCGCTGCCGAGCGTCGACGCCCGTCGCGCGCCCATCCAGGTGACCGGCCGCGTGCACGTGGCCGGCCGCGGCGTGGGGGGCGTGCGCGTGAGCGATGGGGTGAGCGTGGTGCGCACGCGCACCGACGGACGCGACACGCTGTACGCCGACCCGCTGCAGCGGTTCGTGATGATCTCCACGCCCGCCGGCCACGCGCCCGCGCGCAACGCGACGGGCACCGCGCGATTCTACCAGCCGCTCGGCGTGCTCGACGAACAGCGAGTTGACTTCGAACTCGGGCCCGCCGCCGACGACAGCGCGCACAGCATGCTGCTGCTCGCCGACCCGCTGTTCGACGATCTCGCGCTCTTCCCCGAGTACGAGCGCGCCGTGATGCGCATGGGCGTGCCGTTGTACCAGTTCATCGGCAACCATGAACCGGCAAGCACTGTACCGGCTGCTCGAACCGTACTCGGCGTACATCCTGTCGGGGCACACGCACGAACTCGAGCATGTGCGTGACGGCGGCGCCACGCACGTGGTGAACGGCGCCGTCTGCGGCGCGTGGTGGAGCGGGCCGATCTGCCAGGACGGGACGCCCAACGGGTACATGGTGTACGACGTGCGCGGCACGGAGCTGCGCTGGCGCTACCAGGCCACGGGCAAGCTCGCCGAGCACCAGATGCGCGTGTACGCACGTGGCGAGGACCGCAGCGCGCTCGATGAAGTCGCGGCCAACATCTGGGCATGGGACCCGACGTGGACGGTCACGTGGTTCGAGGACGGTGCCCGACGCGGCCTCATGGCGCGGCGAGAGAGCCGCGACCCGATGTCCATCGAGCTGCACGACGGGCCGGACAAACCGGCGGTGAACAGCTGGGTGCAGCCGATCCCGACCGGGCACGTGTTCTTCGCCACGCCGTCGCGGCAGGCCAGGGAGATCACGGTGGAGGCAACGGACGGGTGGGGAGGGGTGTATCGGGAGACGCGGCGGCTGTAAAGCTCGCGGCTGAACCCCCGGGACTCGTCGCTCGCCCCTTTGCCCTCGGGTCCGTTCCGTGCGATGCACGCGAAGAGCGCCAACGACCGCCTTGGCACGTTGCCTCGTTCGCGCTGAACGGACGCGAGGGCGAAGCCACGAGCCTCGAGCTCCGTGGGTTCAACTGCGCGTGGAGTCAGGCCGCGCGCGCCGTCTCCTCCGCATCCTCATCCCGCAACCCGAACGCCTCCCGCACCGCCCGCGCGCCGAACTTGCGGATCGCCCACGCGAACAGGAACACGCGCGCGAACCTCGACACGCCCAGCGCCGCAATGAACAGCGGGTACGGCATGCCGAACGCCCCCGCCGAGGCAGACAGCAGCTTCGTGCTGATCGGCGAGAACGTGCTCCCCACCACCAGCAGCCAGCCGTAGCTCGCGAGCAGCGACTCGGCGCGCTCGAGGCCGGCCGGCGTGACGCCCACGAACGGCCCGATGCTCTCGGTGAGCGCGGCCAGGGCATTGCCGCCCGCCCAGTAAAGCAGCGAGGCACCGAGCAGCGTGCCGATGCCGGCCGCCACTGCGAGCCGGTACGCGCGCGCCGGCTTCGCGAGTGACAGCGGCAGAAACAGCGCGTCCGACAGCCCAGGCACGATCAGGCTCTGCAGCACGCCATACGCGAACACGGCGGTCGCGCTCCAGCCGCGCTCGGCGAAGTCGTGCAGCCAGTGGTAGATGCGCTGCAGTCGCCCTGTTGCGGCGTCCGCCGCCGCCGCCGATCGCGCAGGCGCCACGCGCCTGGGCGGCTCGTCAGCGCCCGTCGAGGTCACTGCCGACGCGCGGCCCGGCGCGCTTCCGCCTGCTTCACGGCCTCGTACGCGTTCACAATGCCACCCGTGGCCGAGAGGTCGCCGAAACGCACGCGCGCCGTGGGCGGCGCGCCCGGGGGCTGCACCTGCACGTCGCCCAGCTTCGTGACCGACGACAGCAGGATCTGCCTCACGTCGGCGGCGGTGAGCTCCGGGTAGTACGCCATGAGCAGCGCGGCCACGCCACTCACGACCGGCGCCGCCATGCTCGTGCCGCTCTGCCGCTCGTACTTGCTCCCGGGCACGGCCGAGTAGATGTCTTCGCCCGGTGCGAACAGGTCCACCATCGTCTTGCCGTAGTTCGAGAAGGGCGCGGCGAGCGACGTGCCACCCTTCCACGAGCTTGCCCCCACCTCGATCCAGAGCGAGGCGCGCCGGCCGTCGGTCAACTTGGGGGTGGGGAAGTTGGGCGTCTCGTCGATGTTTTCGGCGTCGTTGCCCGCCGCATGCACGAGCAGCACGCCCTTGCTCTCGGCGTAGCGCACCGCGTCGTCCACCAGCGCCTTCTCGGGCGAGTAGCCCTTGCCGAAGCTCATGTTGATGATGTGCGCGCCGTTGTCCACCGCGTAGCGGATGGCGTTGGCCACGTCCTTGTCGCGCTCGTCGCCGTCGGGCACCGCGCGCACGCCCATGATGCGCACGCCGTTGGTCACGCCGTCGAGCCCTTCGCCGTTGCCGCGCACGGCGGCGATGATGCCCGCCACATGCGAGCCGTGCTTGGCATCGGGACCGGCGATGTCGCTGTTGCCGTACGTGCGCTGCGCACCGTTGGCGTAGTCGTCACCCACGATGCCGCGCGGGTTGAACAGCGTGTCGAGGCCGTACTTCGCCTGGCTGCCGTAGGCCTCGCGTGCCTCCTCGAGCATCGCGGGACCGATGCCGTTGGCGTCGAGCTGCAGGAAGAGCTGCTTCGCCTGCGAGACCTGCGGGTTGGTGGTGCTCAGCGCTTCGACGCTGGCCTTGGTGAGCTCGCCCGGGATGGCGGTGCGCAGCACGCGCACCGCGCCGTCGAGCGCGCGGCCGATGTTCTCGATCTGGCCGAGCGTCTGGACGACCTCCGTGCGCTTCTCCGCGTAGGCCTCGGCGATGTCCGTGCACGACTTCGTGCGCTCCGCGTTCGCCATGCCGCCGTTGCGACGCTCGGCACCGCACGCCGCGTAGAGACGCGTGAGTTCGAAGGTGTCGTGATGCACGTTGTCGCCATTCGCGCCACCAATGAAGTTCCAGCCGCGCAGGTCGTCGGCGTAGCCGTTCCCGTCGTCGTCACGGCCCGTGCCGCCGCGCTCGCCGTCGTTGCTCCAGAGCACGCCGCGCAGGTCGACGTGGGCGGTGTCGATGCCGCCGTCGATCACGGCCACGACCACGGTGCGCCCCGGCGTGCGGCCGGCGAGCAGCTCGCGCAACGCGCGCTCCGATCCGGTGCCGGCGATGCCGTCGGTGGCGAGGTCCTGGAGCTGCCAGTTGACCGGCGACTCGGTGAGCGTCTGCGCACGCGGCGGGGCGACGGGCGCGCTGGGCGCCGCGGGGCGTGCTGCGACCGGTGCCGGCGCGGTGGACGGCGACGACGCAGGCGCACAGGCGGCCAGCGCGCCGAGCACGAAGGCGGACGCCACGAGGCGCGTGGAGCGGACGGGCAGGGGCATGCGGAGGCTCACGAGGTCACGGGTCACAGTCACAGGCGGTCGAGGTCATCCTGGCCGATCACGGGGAGCCAGGGGAGCAGTTCGTACTGCACGAGGCCGAGCTGGTGGAACGGGTCGCCGTCGCGCACACGATCGAGCGCTGCGTGCGGCTGCTCGTCGGGGACGCGCAGCAGCAGGCCGCCGCCGGTGCGCGGGTCGAACGGGCCGGAGGCGAGCAGGACCCCGTTGGACTTGAGACCCCGCAGGTAGGCCCGGTGTGCCTCGAGGTGCGGGGCAAGGGTGTCGAGCGGGTAGCGGTAGCGGAGGATGGCGAGGGCGTACATGGGGGTTGGTATGGGTTTCCGAAAGCTCGCGGGCGGCAGCCTGCGGGCCAAGGGTGTGGTGCGGTTGAACCCTCGGAACTCGTGCCTCGCCGCTTCCCGCTCGGGTCCGCTCCGTGTGATCGACGCAAGAGCGCCTGCGACCGCTTCGACTCGGGGCAGCCATCGCGTGGCACGGACCCGAGCGAGAAGCCGCGAGCCGCGAGTCTCGGGGGTTCAAAGAAATCGCATGATTCCGGCCGCAGTGGATTGATGGTGCTTCGCGAGCGCCGCGACCCTAGGCTGCCCTCATGCGCGACTATCGACACCTCACCGCCTGGCAGCGCGCCCACGCGCTCACGCTGGCCGTCTTCCGCTGCACCGACCGGGGCGGGCGACACGGGCCGCCAGGACTCGTGAGCCAGGTTCGCCGCGCGGTCATGACGATTCCGACCAACATCGCCGAAGGGTGCGGGCACGATTCGCGCCGCGAGTTCGCGCGGTATCTCGCGATCGCTGCCGCGTCGGCGGTGGAACTCGAGTACCTGCTGCGTTTGGGGCACGACCTCGGGGTCATCGACGCGACGCATCACGAGACGCTGAGTGCCGAGACCGTCGCCGTGCGCCGCATGTGCCGCGGCCTGCGCGCGCGACTGCTGCACGATGAGCATCTCGCGGGCCCACCGTCCATCCGAGCGCAGTGAATCCCACGCGACTCGCGGCTCGCCGCTTCCTGCTCGGGTCCGTTCCGCGCGATGGTCGCAATCAGCGCGAGCGTGCGCCCAACCACTTGGCAGCCATCACACCAAACGGACCCGAGCGGGAAGCGGCGAGCCGCGAGTCGCGTGGGTTCAAGAGCAGTCACCCCCGCGAGCCTCGGGGGTTCAACGAACCTCAGCCTTCCAGCGCATCCCCCAGCGCCAGCCACGCCATGCGCGCGCACCCCACCCGCTGCGGATACCTTGCCACCCCCGCCAGCGCGCGCAGGTCTCCCTCGAGCCCCTCAACTGCCTCCCCGCGCAGCATCGCCTCCACGGCCGTCGCCATCGCCTTCACCTCCGCCACCGACCGTCCGCGCACCGCCTCCGTCAGCATCGATGCCGACGCGGTGGCGATGGAGCACCCCTGCCCGTCGAACCCCACCTCGGCGATGCGGTCCCCGTCGAGCAGCACACCCACGCTGATCGCATCGCCGCACAGCGGGTTCTTGCGCGCGCCCACACGCACGCCCGGAGCCGCCGGCACCCCGCGGCCGTGTGGCGCGCGGTAGTGCTGCAGGATCAGCTCCTGGTACATGGCCGACAGTGACGCAGGCAGACCGGACGGCGCGGTCATTCGCCGGCCCTGGTCAGTCGGCGACCGAGGCGAAGATCCGTTGCGCCTCGACCAGTGCGTGCACCAGGGCGTCCACGTCACTCGCGTCGCTGTACACGTAGAAGCTGGCGCGCGCGGTGGCGCTCGTGCCGAGGCGGCGCATGAGCGGCTGCGCGCAGTGGTGACCGGCGCGAATGCACACGCCGTGCTGGTCGAGGATCGTGGCCAGGTCGTGCGGATGCACGTCGGCGAGCGTGAAGCTCAGCACGCCGCTGCGCTGCTCGGGGGGCGGGCCGTAGATCGTGAGCCCGTCGAGCCCGGCCAGCTTCTCGTGGGCCGACCGCAGCAGCGCCAGCTCGTGCTCACGCACGGCGCGCATGTCGAGCGCCTCGAGGTAGCGCACGGCGGCGGCGAGCCCCACCGCATCGGCGGCGTTCGGCGTGCCGGCCTCGAAGCGGTGCGGCAGTACGTTCCAGGTGCTGTCGTGGTCGTTCACCCACTCGATCATGTCGCCGCCGAACTGCCACGGCTGGCACTCGAGCCAGCGCGCGCGCGTGCCGAGCACGCCGCCGATGCCCATGGGGCCGAGCAGCTTGTGGCCGCTGAAGGCGTAGAAGTCCACGCCGAGCGTGTCGAACGCCACCGGCAGGTGCGGCGCACCCTGCGCGCCGTCGAGCACGATGATGGCCGGCGAGGTCTCGCGCACCAGCCGCACCACCTCGGCCACCGGCGTGATGGAGCCCACCGCGTTGGACACATGCGTGATCGCGACCACACGCGTGCGCGGCGTGAGCAGCGCGGCCAGATGGTCGAGGTCGATGCGCTGGTCGGCGGTGAGCTCCACGATGCGCAGATGCGCACCGGTGCGTTTCGCCAGCTGCTGCCAGGGCACGAAGTTGGCGTGGTGCTCGAGTGCGGTGATCACGATCTCGTCACCCTCGCGCACGTGCGCCGCGCCCCACGCATTGGCCACCAGGTTCATGGCCTCGGTGGTGCCGCGCGTGAACACGAGCGTGTCTGCGTCCTTCGCGCCCAGGAAGCGCGCCACCGTCTCCCGCGCACCGGCGTACGCATCGGTGGCTGCCGCTGCGAGTGCGTACGCACCGCGGTGCGGATTGGCGTTGGCCGTGGTGTAGAAGTTCGTGAGTGCGTCGAGCACGACCTGCGGCTTCTGCGACGTGGCCGCCGAGTCGAGGTAGTGCAGCGCGGGCTGCGCTGCGAGCAGCGGAAAGTCCGCGCGCGGCGCGAGCGATGCGAGCGAGCTGTCCGCGCCGAGCGCGTCGAGAACTGGGGTGGCCGTCATGCTGCCTCCGTGCCGGGAGCGCTCCGTCGCGCCCCGATGAACACCACCCCGCCGAGCACCTGCACGGGGAAGGTGGGAATGTCGTCGGTGCAGGGGCCGTTCAGCACCGCGCCGGTGGCGCAGGAGAAATGCGCGCCGTGCCACGGGCACTCCACGACCGGCGCCCCCTCGTGCTCGCCCACCACGTCGCCGCCGCCGAGCGCGAAGCCGCGATGCGGACACACGTCGTGCACGGCCCACACGGCGTCGCCTCGCCGCACCACGCAGACGCGCTCGCCGTTGTCGAGCACCACCCCCGTGGGCAGTCCGTCCTCGAGGTCGGCCAGAAGGCCGGCGCGCACGAAGCCGGCCGGCGCCGCCGGCTCGGACACGGACGTCCCGGCCTTCGCGGGCGTCACGGTCACTCCGTGGACACCGGCGCGTCCGCGCCGCCGTCCTCCAGTGCCGCGCGCAGCGTGTGCCACGCGAGCGAGGCGCACTTCACGCGAATCGGGAAGCGCGACACGCTCGAGAACACGATGAGCTGGCCGAGCGCCTCCTTCGTGATGTCCGCCTCGGCCGCGCGCCCGGTGACGAGCGCGTGGAACTTGTCGAACAGCGCCTCCACCTCGGCGCGCGACTTGCCCGTGACCGCCGTGGTCATGAGCGAGGCCGACGCCTTGGAGATGGCGCACCCGGAGCCGGTGAACTTCACCGCCGAGAGCACGTCGCCGTCGAGCTTGACGGCCACCTCGACCTGGTCCCCGCACAGCGGATTCTTTCCTTCGGCCGTACCCGACGCCTCGTCGAGCGGGCCGAAGTTCCGCGGCTTGCGGTTGTGGTCGAGGATGACCGACTGGTACAGCTCCTGCAGGTCCGACATGGTCAGTCGGCCACGGTGGCGAGCGACGTGAAGCGGTGCAGCGTGACGAGCTCGAGCGCGTTGCGCACGGCCTCGTTCTCGATGGTCTCGAGCACGTCGGCCGCGAAGGCATACGTGAGCAGCTGCTGCGCCGTGTCGGCGTCCACGCCGCGGCTCTTCATGTAGAAGAGCGCCGTGCGGTCGATCTGCCCCACCGTGGCGCCGTGCGTGCACTTCACGTCGTCGGCGAAGATCTCGAGCTGCGGCTTGGCATCGATCTGCGCGGTCTTCGAGAGCAGCAGCGTGTTGTTGGTCTGCTTGCCGTCGGTCTGCTGCGCGATCGGGTGCACGTACACCTTGCCGTTGAACACGCCGTGCGAGTGCTCGTCGAGGATGCTCTTGTAGATCTCGCGGCTGAAGCACTGCGGCTGTGCGTGCTCGATGCGCGTCTGCACGTCGCCGTGCTGCGTGCCGTCGAGCATGGTGAGCCCGTTGAGCGTGGTGCCGCAGCCGGCGCCGTCGAGCAGCGTGCTGATGTTGCTGCGCGAGAGCGCGCCGCCGGTGGTGAAGCAGAACGAGATGTAGTGCGAGTCGCGCGCCTGCTTCGACTCGATGGTGCCCACGTGGAACGCGCCGCGTCCCTCGCGCTGCACCTTGAGGTGCGTGAGCGTGGCGCCGTCTTCCACGACCACCTCGGCCACTGCGTTCGTGAAGTACGGCTGCTCGGTGAGGCCGATCCAGCTCTCGATCACCGTGGCCTTGGCGTGCCGCTCGGCGAGCAGGAGCACGCGCGGGTGGTGCATGCCGCTGGCGCCGGCGTCGGTGGTCACGAACAGGAGGTGCACCGGCGTGTCGATGACCATTTCCTTGGCCACGTGCACCACGGCGCCTTCGCCGAGGAACGAGGCGTTGAGCGCGGTGAAGCCGTCGCGCGAGGCCGGCGCGGCGCTGCCGAGCAGGCGCGAAACCGTGTCGCCGAGCGTGGTCACGGCCTCGCCCAGCGGCAGCACGCGGATGCCCTCGGGGAGCGTGGCCAGGCTGGACAGCGACGGCTGGTACACGCCGTTCACGAACACCAGCGCCGGCCATTCGTCGGCGAAGCGATACGGCGCGAGCGTCTCGGCGGTCACGCCGGTGGCGTCGCCGGTCATGGGCGCGAACGGAATGGCCGCGAGCGAGGAGACGCTCGTGTAGTGCCAGTCCTCGTTCTTCGTGGTGGGCAGCCCGAGCAGCGCGAACTGCTGCGCGCCTTCGGCCCGCGCGGCGCGCAGCGCCTCGGGGGCGTCGGCGCCGGCCGCCTGCGTGGCCTGCTCCACGAGGGCAGGGACGGAAAGCGTCGTGCTCACGCCACCGCCTCCAGCAGCCAGTCGTAGCCACGGGCCTCGAGCTCGAGCGCCAGCTCCTTGCCGCCCGACTTCACGATGCGGCCGCCGGCCAGCACGTGCACGTAGTCGGGCACGATGTAGTTGAGCAGGCGCTGGTAGTGCGTGACCACGATGCTCGCGTTGTCGGCGCGCTTGAGCGCATTCACGCCGCCCGCCACGATGCGCAGCGCGTCGATGTCGAGGCCGGAGTCGGTCTCGTCGAGGATGGACAGCGTGGGGTCGAGCACCGCCATCTGCAGGATCTCGTTGCGCTTCTTCTCGCCACCCGAGAAGCCCGCGTTCACCGAGCGGTGCAGCATGGCCGGGTCCATGTCCACCAGCTTGAGCTTCTCCTCGACCAGGTCGAGGAAGTCCATGGGGTCGACTTCTTCCTTCCCCTGCGCCTTGAGCTTGGCGTTGTACGCCGCGCGCAGGAAGTACGCGTTGGACACGCCGGGGATCTCGACCGGGTACTGGAACGCCAGGAACACGCCCTGCTGCGCGCGCTCCTCGGCTTCCATCTCGACGAGGTTCTCGCCCTTGTAGAGAATCTCGCCGCCGGTGATCTCGTACGCGGGATGGCCCGCGAGCACCTGGGCGAGCGTGCTCTTGCCCGAGCCGTTCGGGCCCATGACGGCATGCACTTCGCCGGCGTTCACGGTGAGGGAGATGCCCTTGAGGATCGGGGTGCCGTCAACGGCGGCGTGCAGGTCGCGGATTTCGAGCATGGGTGCGGACATATGTGGAAGGGGCCGGGCCCCGGTTCTGGCGTGTGAGTGGATACGGCGATGCGAATGCGCGGGTGGCGGACCGACCTCAGGCCGGCCCGCGCATGGTCAGCCCACGCTGCCTTCGAGGGTGATGCCGAGCAGCTGCTGCGCCTCGAGCGCGAACTCCATGGGGAGCTCCTTGAACACTTCCTTGCAGAAGCCGCTCACGATCATGGACACGGCCTGCTCGGCGTCGAGGCCGCGCTGCTTGAGGTAGAAGATCTGGTCCTCGCCGATCTTGCTCGTGCTGGCCTCGTGCTCGAGGATGGCCGAGTTGTTCTCCACCTCGATGTACGGGAAGGTGTGCGCGCCGCAGGCGTTGCCCACCAGCATGGAGTCGCACTGCGTGTAGTTGCGCGCGCCCTCCGCCTTGGGGAGGATGTGCACCTTGCCGCGGTACGAGTTCTGCCCCTTCATGGCCGAGATGCCCTTCGACACGATGTTCGACTTCGTGTTGCGGCCGATGTGGATCATCTTCGTGCCGGTGTCGGCCTGCTGCATCTTCGACGCCACGGCCACCGAGTAGAACTCGCCCACCGAGTTGTCGCCCTGCAGGATCACGCTGGGGTACTTCCACGTGATCGCCGAGCCGGTCTCCACCTGCGTCCAGGAGATCTTGGCGTTGGTCATCGCCTTGCCACGCTTGGTGACGAAGTTGTAGATGCCGCCCTTCCCCTCTTCGTCGCCGGCGTACCAGTTCTGCACCGTGCTGTACTTCACTGTGGCGTTGTCGAGCGCGACGATCTCCACCACGGCCGCGTGCAGCTGGTTGGTGTCGCGCTTGGGCGCGGTGCACCCTTCGAGGTAGCTCACGTACGAGCCTTCATCGGCCACGATGAGCGTGCGCTCGAACTGGCCGGTGTTGCTCTGGTTGATGCGGAAGTACGTGGAGAGCTCGAGCGGGCAGCGCACGCCCTTGGGGATGTAGCAGAACGAGCCGTCGGAGAAGACCGCCGAGTTGAGCGCGGCGAAATAGTTGTCGCTGTACGGCACGACGGAGCCGAGGTACTGCTTCACCAGCTCCGGGTGCTCACGCACCGCCTCGCCGAAGGAGCAGAAGATGATCCCTTCCTTGGCCAGCTCCTCGCGGAACGTGGTGCCGACCGACACGGAGTCGAACACGGCGTCCACGGCCACGCCGCTCAGGCGCTTCTGCTCGTTGAGCGAGATGCCGAGCTTGCTGTACGTCTCAAGCAGCTTGGGATCGACCTCGTCGAGCGAGCCGAGCGGCTTCTCGGTCTTGGGCTCGGAGTAGTACGACACGGCCTGGTAGTCGATCGGCTCGTACGTGACGTTGGGCCAATGCGGCTCGGTCATGGTGAGCCAGCGGCGGTACGCCTTGAGGCGCCACTCGAGCAGCCACTCCGGCTCCTGCTTCTTGGCCGAGATGAAGCGCACGGTGTCTTCCGACAGTCCGGGCGGCAGCGTGTTCGACTCGATGTCGGTGCTGAAGCCGTACTGATACTCGCGGTTGACCAGCTGGTCGATGGTCGCGCTCATGCCTGCTCCTCGTCCCACACGGTGAGTCCGGCGGCGGGGGACGCATTCGCGCCCACGACCGACGAAGCGTCGATTTCGATCGGTGACGGGGCGCTCGCGCGCCCCACGTCGTACGAGCACGAGGCACAGCCGCCGAAGCGGTGCGTGCGTCGTGCCACCGGGGCGTCGAGCAGTCGCGACAACTCCCGCGCCTCCACGTCGCACGCCTCCGGGAACTGCTCGGCGATCTCGCACATCGCACAGTTGTGGATGCGCAAGGTCGCCGTGTCCTGCGAAGTGGCCGCGCCCTCGGCCATGTAGCCGCGGGCCGTGAGCAACTCGGCCACCAACTGCACCCGCTCGGCGAGCGGCAATCCCTCCAGCACCGGGCCCGCCTCGATCGCCAGCGCATCCCACTCGCGCGCCAGCACGTTGGCCACGGCCCGACCGCCGCGCTCCTGCTGCAGCGCCTCGAGCGCCGAAGCGAGCACCGAGGCGTAGCGTCGCGGAAACACCGCTTCACCGGCGTCGGTAAGGCGGTAGGCGAACACTGGTGCGCCCACCCCGCGCACCTCGCGCTGGTACCGCACCACGCCGTCCTCCTCGAGCACCTTGAGGTGCCGACGCAGCGCATTGGGGGTGAGGCCAAACCGCTCTCCGAGCTCCGCAGCCGTGAGCGGCTGTGCCTTCTTCAGCACGACCAGCAGCTCGGCCCGGATGCCTCGGTATCCTCCCAGCGAGCCGATGACGTCTTGCATTCCAGATAGTATAAGTCGGGAATAACCCTTCGGCAACAATTCTGTTGACGAATCCGTATCCCCTCGGGAAGGTTCCCCACATGATTGGGTAACCACTCCAGCCCGGCCACTTCCCCGCAGTCGCAGCCGGGGGCACTGTCACGTCGTGACAGTGCCGCGGCGTGGGTGGATGGAAAGTTGCGCTGCGAACGGCATTATTGATGGTTGCAGGGACGGCACACCGTGCCGATCCTTCCCTTCTGGGTGCGCATGTCACTGTTCGCCGGTTTGGTCGCCCGGCGCGACATGACGGCCCCCCCGGTTCCTCACCATTTCGCGGAGGCCCAGAGCGGTGAACGCCACGATCCTGCTGGGACTCATCGTCCTTCTGGCGGGCAGCTACTACGCCGTTCGGTCGCGCCGCATCTCGGGAGAGCGGTCGCACGAGCGGGACGCACTTGCGCAGTTTCTCGCCTCGTTCTCGGGGCGTCCGCTGCCCGAATCGCTGCTCCGGCACAGCTTCACCTATCTGCTCGAGCGAAGCCGTGCGGCAGGCGACCTGAACGAGCAGCGCTTTGTCGTCGCCCCTGGGCATGACCTGCGAACCGTGTATCACCTGGATGACCTGGACATCGAGGACGCGGCGCTTGTGATCGCCGACAGGGCGCGCGTGCGGCTGCCCCGTGCTCATGAACTCGACGAGCTGCGACATCGCGTCCGCACGGTGAAGGACCTTGTCGAGTTCCTGGAGCCGTACTTCCTGCCTCAGCCAGTTGACGGCTAGCGATCCGTTGCCCGGTGCACGCCGGGCGAGAGCGGCCGTGATCGGCGCGCTCGTTGTGGCCGTCGGATTGACCGCGTGTGGTGGCGGTCTCGCGCCGCTGCCACCGGAGTCGGCCCCCGCGCCGACGGGGGCGGTGCCGGTCGCTTCAGGGGCGGCCCGCCCTGCGCATGCCGGTCCCCTCGGCGCCGGCGTCGACGATACGGACCTCGACGCGCTCTGGGCGCGGCAGCTCATGGTCCCGGTGCGCGGCGTGGCGCCGGACGAGGTGCGCAACGACTACGCGGCGCGGCGCGGGGCGCGGGCGCATCTGGCGCTCGACCTGCTCGCGCCCCGGGGCACCCCCGTGCTTTCGGCGGATGACGGCCGGATCGGCCGCCTGGGCACCACGCCCGTGGGGGGGAACATCGTCTACGCCACCGACCCCGATGAGCGCTTCGTGTACTACTACGCGCACCTCGACCGGCACGCACGCGGATTGTCGGTCGGCGACCGCGTGCGCAAGGGCGACGTCATCGGCTACGTGGGCACCACCGGGAACGCGCCGGCCAACACGCCCCACCTGCACTTCCAGGTGATGCGGCGCGGGAACGGACGTGCCTGGTGGGACGGTCCACCGATCAATCCGTGGTCCTACTTCGTGCTTCCAGGCGTTACGGCGCGTTAAGGATGCGGTACATTTCCGCTCCACCATTTCACCACGCCGGATCATGACCATGCGGGGCAAGGATCGCGCAGCACTGCGCGCAGAAGCGCACCATCTCGACGTGGTCGTGCACGTGGGGCAGCATGGGATCACCCCCACGCTGCTCGAGAGCGTGGACGACGTGCTGCGCACGCGCGAGCTGATCAAGGCGCAGGTCGCCAAGGGCGGCGAGCTCTCCGCGCGCGAGGCCGCCGAGCAGGTCGCGCCGCAGGTGGGCGCCGAGATCATCCAGGTGATCGGGCGGACGTTCACGCTGTACCGCGAGAATCCCGAACTCAAGCGCGGCGAGCTGCCGCCCTGGCGCCGCTGAGCGGTTCGCGCCGCGACGGATCCGCACGTCGCGTTCTTGCATTGACACAGGGCGAGCGACGTTGCTGCCCGCCTCACCGCGTCGTCTTGTGAAGCACCCGATGGGCCGCTATGCTGCGGGTGGCCCAATCCGGGTTTGACGCGTCCGCCCCGAGCCGAACATCACCATGCCTTACGTCATCACCGAAGCCTGCATCTCCGTCAAGGACAAGTCCTGCGTGGACGTCTGCCCCGTGGACTGCATTTACGAAGGGGAGGATCAGCTGTACATCCACCCCGACGAGTGCATCGACTGCGGTGCGTGTGAGCCGGAGTGCCCGGTCACGGCCATCTTCCCCGAGGAAGACGTGCCGGTGCAGCTCAAGTCGTTCGTGGAGAAGAACCGCACGGCGTTCACGAGCGCCAACCCGCCGGGTCGCCCCACGCGCTGACGCGCCCCATTGCATGAGAACGCGCCCCGGTCGCTCGAGCGGCCGGGGCGCGTTTTGTGTCACAGCGACGGTTCACCGTCCGCGGTCTGCCGACACCGAGGACTGCGTGAAGGACCGCGAGCAGCGAGCCTCACGCGGCGCACTCAGGTGAAATACCGGTCCTTGATCAGGAACGCCGCGATGAGCGCCACGTATTGCAGCACCGTGCTGCGCTCGCTCCAGATCGCCTCGCCCCAGGTGTGTTCGCCGCTGGCGCTCCCCGACGGCGGCCGCGGGAACCAGCGCGGGGTGCGCGCCTTGTAGTCGAGATACTCCTTGCCGAAGATCGACTCGAGCACGCCCTCCTCGTACCGCACGATGAAGTAGTACTCCACGGCGAAGATCAGCGCGGCGATCGGGAGGAACCACAGCACGCCCGAGACGACCGTGAAGCCGAGCCAGATGAGCCAGTTGCCCACGTAGAGCGGGTTGCGGCACCAGGCGAAGGCGCCGTAGTCCACGAGCCGATGTACGGTGCGCGAGCGCCGACGGGTCACGGTGCCCGCGGCGGCCACGCCGGCGAGGCGCACGAACTCGCCCAGCGCCACCATGAGCAGGCCGATGACCCAGGTCTCGGGGGCCTGGGTGCCGGGCACCAGCAGCGGCACGGCCAGGAACGGCACCGGGATCCAGCCGCGGTTGCGGAAGAGCACCTCGCCGATGCGGGCAGCCTGCGTCTGTTCGGCAGCACAGGGCGGGGCGGCGGGAGCGGCAGCCGCGGGACTCGTGGTCATCGTCGACGTCGGGGGTCGGAGAGCGGGCGGACTCGGCAATAAGCCGACGGCCGAATATAGCACCGCCGATCGGCCCGTGCCGCCAGGATGGCAACATTGCGCCACGGAGCCGGCGGCTGCCCCGTGCACATCTTCCCCGCACGCGCATAGCTTTCGCCAGTGGCGCGCACATCGCGCGCCGTCCTCTGAGACTCCCTGTGTCCGACGCCCCACCCCTCTACCTCGACACCGCCGACGCCGTGGACCGATTCCTCGCGGACATCGGTCAGCCGGCGGCGATCGCCATCGACACCGAAGGCGCCAGCTTCCATCGGTTCGTCGATCGCATCTACCTGCTGCAGCTGTCGACGGAGCGGCACCACGCGGTGATCGATCCGCTGCCGATCGGCACGCCGGAGCGACTCGGTCGACTGCTCCAGGATCGTGGCGTGGAAGTGGTGCTGCACGACGCCGACTACGACCTGCGGCTGCTGCGACAGGACTACGGCTGGCAGGTGAACGCGCTCTTCGACACGCGCGTGGCCTCGCAGCTGCTCGGCCTGCGCGCCTTCGGGCTCGCGGCGCTGCTGGAGCAGTACTTCGGCATCAAGCTCGACAAGAAGCATCAGCGCGCCGACTGGTCCATGCGGCCGCTCTCGGCCGACATGCTCGAATACGCCGCGCTCGACACGCGCTGGCTGCTCGACCTGCGCGCCAAGCTGCGCGGCCAGCTCGAGAAGCTCGGCCGCTGGCACTGGGCGCAGGAGGAGTTCGGGCGCGCCGAGGGCACGCAGTGGGCGCCCGACGAGCAGGGTCAGGCCTTCATGAAGATGAAGGGCGCGCGCGACCTGTCGCGCCGAGAGCTGGCACGCCTGCGCGAGCTGGTGGCGTGGCGCGACGACATCGCGCGCGAGATCGATCGCGCCACGTTCCGCGTGATCGGCAACGAGACGCTGCTCGAACTCGCCAGGCTCTCGCCTGCGACCACCGGCGAACTGCTCAAGGTGAAGGGCTTCCCGCGCGGCATGTCCGAGGCGCGCACGACGGGGCTGCTCGCGGCGCTGCGCCGCGGCGACGCCGTGCCCGACGCCGACCTGCCGCGCTTCCCGAAGTCGCCGCGCTGGGATCGCGATCCCGACTTCGACGATCGGGTGGGGCGCCTGAAGGCGGTGCGCGACACGGCCGCGACGCGGCTCGAACTCGATCCCGGCGTGCTCTGCTCGCGCGACCGACTCGAGTCGGTCGCGCGCAAGCAGCCACGTGCGCTCGAGGAGTTCGAGGCGATTCCGGAAATGCGGCGGTGGCAGGTGGAGGTGCTCGGCCCGGGGTTCCTGAAGGTGCTGCACGGACACGGCGGGAAGGCCGCGTCGGCGTCCTCCCCGGCGGTGACGGTGCCCGCAGTGCCGGCGCCCGCGAGCCGAGCGGACCAGTCGTCGTCGGGTGACGACGAGTCGCCCTACCGGAGTGACGACTGACGGTTGTTGACTTCGTGCGACACGCGCATCCTGTGGCATGATCGCCACGATGTGCGGACGCAGCGAACGGGGCCGGTCACCGGAAACGGGATCGGCCTTCTGTTTTCCCTAGAACTTCCAAATTCCGGAACGGTGAAGCTTATATAAGTCAATGTCTTAGCGGAAAGATATCGGCGATCTCATCCGTTCGCTCCGCGGCACGGCGGATGCACCCCTGCCGCGGCAACCAGGCGCCAGCGCGACGGTGCCGCTCACTGCCAGATCCCGCGCCGAGAGGTTTCGCCGATGCCGCAGACCATCCGACAGGACGCCACCACGCCGCACACCACGACGCAGGCGGCGATGCGCTTTCTCCTGTGGGCTTCGCTCGTGCTCGCGCTCGACCTCGGCACGAAGCACTGGGCCGTGACCTCGCTCTCGGAGCGCCTCATCCAACTCGCGGAATGGTTCTCGGTGTTTCTCGTGTTCAACACGGGTGCGGCGGGCGGCGTGTCACTCGGGCCTCACACGTGGCTCATCAACGTGGTCGGTACAGCGATCACTGTGCTGCTCGTGGCCGGCGTGGTGGTGCCGCTCGCGCGCATCGACCGGCGTGCCGGCATGGCCATGGGCGCGGTGGCGGGCGGGGCGATGGGCAACCTGGCCAGCCTGATCGGCGAGCCGCGCGGGGTGCCCGACTTCCTCGCGCTCCGCGTCTCGGACGCGTTCGTGGTGTTCAACGTGGCCGACATCGGCCTCTGGATGGGCTCGCTGCTGCTGGTGCCCATCACGCTGCGCCTGCTGCACCTGGCGCGCGAGGAGCGCGCCGGACGCCTGCCGCTGGGTGCGGTGGCTCAGAACCCCATGTAGGCGCGCACCCGCGGCTCGATGCGCTCGGGCGTCCACGCGGGCGTCCACACGAGGTTGACCACCACCTCGCCCACGCCCGGGAGCGTGCGCAGCTCCTTCTCCGCCTCGCCCATGATCTCGGGGCCGGAGGGGCAACCGGGCGACGTGAGCGACATGTCCACGCGCACGTCGCTGCCGGCGACCGTCACGTCGTAGATCAGGCCGAGATCCACGATGTTGAGGTTGAGCTCGGGGTCTTTCACGCGCCGCAGTACCAGGCGCGCCTGATCGGGCGAGAAGGCGGCCGGCTGGGCGGGCTGCTGCACATCGTCGGTCACCGCAGCCGTCGGCTCGGCGGCATCGGTTGGGGTGGCCGCGAACTCGGCGGCGTCGGTCTGGTTCGGCATGTATCCCTCCATGCGGTCAAGATAGCACGGGGCGGAAGGGTTCCCGAGTAAGGTGGTCGGGGATGCTGGACAGCTGATCAGCGGATCGGCTGGCCAGCTGCTCGGCTCGTATTGGCTGCGGCGCGGATCGCGGCTACCTGCAACGTTTCGTGATGCGCCTGCAGGTTGACAGCCCCGAGCCGTTTCAGCGGGTCGGCTGGCCAGCTGACCGCGGCGTCGCATCCGGTGCGCGCCTGCGGTGATGGGCGTCGGCCCTCGAGCGGAGCGAGCGCTCGGCTGGTCAGCCACGCCGCCTCCGGCGGCGCAGCTGGGTGGTGGTCACGGACTGGGCGTGGCGCGAGCACCATCGGTGGCGATACCGCGATGGTGCAGGGGGCTGATCAGCTCATCAGCTGAAATGGCTCGGGGCTGTCAACCTGCAGTCGTCGCACCCACGCCCGAAATCGAGCGCTCACGCCGCCGCCGCGCGATGCGGCTGCTCAGCCGCTCAGCCGCCCTTCTTCTTGCTGGTCACCTTCTTCGCCACCGGCTTCCTCACCGGCGCCTTCCGCACCGGCCGCCGCGCCGCGCGCAGCGGGGTGTTCCAGTTCACCTGCTTGTCGGCCCGGAACGCGACCGGCATGGCGCGCACCCCTGACGGGTCGTCCATCACGGCCAGCAGCGCGGCGTCGGCCAGGTCGTGGCGCACGTCCATGATGACGGTGGCCGGCCGACGGGCCTTGGGGGCGTGCACGCGATTGCTCAGCAGGATCACGAACATGTCGTGGTCCGGGTCGATCCAGAGTGACGTCCCGGTGTAGCCGGTGTGGCCGTAGGCGCGGCTGGTGAGGTACTGCCCGCACCCGCCCTCGCCGGCGCAGGTGTCCCAGCCCAGAGCGCGGCGGCCCGCGGTGCGCTGCGTGAAGCGCGCCACCGTGGTGTCCGACACGATGCGGGTGTCCCCGAAGCGACCGCCCTGCAGCAGCATCTGGGCGAACATCGAGAGGTCGGCGGCCGTGCTGAACAGCCCGGCGTGACCGGCCACGCCGCCGAGTCGGAAGGCGTTCTCGTCGTGCACCTCGCCGCGCAGCGGATAGCCGCGCGGCGGGTTGATTTCGGTGGGCGCGATGCGGCTGACCTCGCGCAGCGACGGCCGGAAGCCGGTGTTCGTCATGCCCAGCGGCGTGAAGATGCGCTCGGAGACGAACTGATCGAACGGCTGCCCCGAAACGGCCTCGACGACGAAGCTGAGCAGCATGGGGCCGAGGTCGGAGTACTCGTACACGGCTCCCGGCTTGTTGCGAAGCGGCGCGGCGAGCACGGCCTCGCGGGCCTCGGCGGCGCTGTTGAAGCGGCGCCAGAGCTCGAGGCCGGCGGGCAGCCCCGCGCGATGTGTGAGCAGCTGTTCCAACGTGACCGCCTCGCGCCCGGCGCCGGAGAACGCCGGCAGGTAGCGCGAGACGGGCGCGTCGAGTGCGACCTTGCCCTCGTCGTACAGCACCATGATCGCGGTGGTGGTGGCCACCACCTTGGTGAGCGAGGCGAGGTCGTAGATCGTTTCGGCCGGATCGACGGGGGCGCTGCCGGTGCGCCAGTCGAGGGTGCCGATGCCCCGCGACCATACGGCGAAGCCCTTGCGCCCCACGACCACGGCCGCGCCGGGGTAGCCGCCAGCGGCCACGCCCCGCTCGACCACGCGATCGATGGCGCCGAGCCGTTCGGCCGACATGCCGACCACGGACGGGGCCACCTCGGGAAGGCCGTCCCCCGCGCGCGCAAGCATCGAGCGCCCGATCGCGCCGGCGTCCGCATGGGCGGAGGCGGCGTAGGCGGGGCCGGACGCAGGCGTCGCGAAGAGCAGGAACGCGGAGAGGAGAATCACCGGCGGCGCTGCTGGGGTGGAGAAGGGCGCCCGAGGGAGACGACGGACGGGACGACAGAACGTTGGGCGGGATCGGCAGGCGTTCCTGAAACAAACGCACGCGACCCCTCGTGTGCTGACAGTGTCGGCACCCGGAAGGTCACGGCCATCCCTGCACGTGGCAGGCACTGTCACAGTGCGGGTTCGCGGCCGATCCGTCAACCCATTCCAACCCCGCCTGCATCATTTCGTTGCGCGCCGCCGGGCAACCCTTGCTCGACGGCCGGTGACAGATTCCGTGGAACCCATGGATACCGACGCCGCCATCGTACGCCGAGCCATCGACGGGGACGAGCGCGCCATGCGCCTGCTGTGGAACCAGCACAGCCCGCACGTGGACGCGATCGTGTCGCGCCTGGCGGGCGACCCTGACCTCGCCCAGGACCTGGCCCAGGAAGTCTGGATCCAGATCTTCCGGGCGCTGCCGTCGTGGCGCGGCGACTCGAAGTTCAGCACGTGGCTGCATCGCGTGGCGGTGAACCGGTCGCTCAACGCGCTGCGCCGCACGCGCCGGCTGGCGGCGATCGAGGCACCGATCGAGGATCACACCGTGACCGTCGATCACGACGAGGGCACGCGCACGCTGCTGGCCGAGTCGATCGAGGACGCCTGCCGGCACCTGCCGCCGGGCGCGCGCACGGTGTTCTTCCTGCACGACGTCGAAGGGTACACGCACGAGGAGATCGCCTCCGAGCTCGGCATCACTGCCGGCGGCTCCAAGTCCCAGCTGTTCAAGGCGCGCGCGAAGCTTCGTCGTCTGCTCGCGCCGCTGCTCGACCTCACCGACGACACCGCGGAACGCAGTTATGCGACACCTTGAGCTGGAGCGCCTCGCGGCGCTGGACACCGACGAGCCCACCCCCGACGAGCTGGCGCACCTCGCCGCCTGCGCGCCCTGCCGCCAGGAGCGCGAGGCGTTCGCGCGCCTGGCCGACCTCGCGGCGGGTGAGGCGGATCGACTGGCGACGCGCACGGCCGACGTCGGGCGACCGCACCTCACCGATTGGGGCACGCTCTCGGCGGCGCTGCGCCGCGAGGGGCTGCTCACCCGGCCGAGCGGCGAAGGGGAGCCCGTGTCCGCCGCGCCGGTGTCCATCGCGTCGACAGCCATGGCGCCGATCGAGATCACACCGGTCGACATCATGTCGGTCGACATCACGTCGGTCGACATCACGTCGGTCGACATCACCTCGGTTGCCGGGGAGCGGCCCGCGTTCGCGGCGTCGAGCGTGCGCGCGGCGCGCGCGGCGATGCCGACCGGAGCGCCGCGCCCCTGGTGGACGCGCGCGGCGGCTGCGGCGGCGCTGCTGCTCGTGGGCGCGGTCGGCGGTCGGATGTCGGCGAACGTGGCGGCGGGTTCGTCGGCAACGACGGAGGTCGCCGCGCTGCCGGCTTCGAGCGGCGGAGGCGCGAGCGGGGTCGAGGAGTTCGGCTCGCTGGAAGAGGCCACCGCCGTGCTCGACCGCGCGCAGCGCGACTACGAGCGCGCCTCGCTCTGGCTCGCCTCGCACGACACCACCGTGAACGCGCAGACGGTGTACCGCGCGCGCCTCGCGGCGCTCGAGCAGATGCTCACGGCCTCGCGCGCCGGCCTGTTCGAGGCGCCGCAGGATCCGGTGCTCAACCAGTACTATCTCGCCGCGTACACCGCGCGCGAGGCCACGCTGCGACAGCTCGGCGAATCGCTGCCGGTGGATCGCGTCATGGAGAGCTTCTGATGCGCGCTCCCGCCGTGCAGCCCTGGGCCGTGGCCATCGCCGCGGCGCTCGCGTACACGGTGGGCGCGTCGAGCGTCCATGCGCAGCCCTCGCCGCGCGTGGACGGACGCGTCACGCTCACGCGCATCGGCCCCGGCAACCTGTGTGCGCAGGAGGAAGTCGAGGGCGCGCGTCTCGCCCAGCTCCCCGAGGGGTTCGCGCTACTGCGCATGCGCAGCGAACTCGACGCGGCCGCGCGGCTCGAAACGGTGCGTCCGGTCACGGCGATCCAGACGCGCCAGCTGGCCCGCGTGCGGCGCGAAGTGGACTCGCTCTCCGAGCTGCTCGAGGCACTCGTGCTCGCCGCGCCGCGCCGCGAGATTGCACGTTCCGAGTTCGAGGCGCGCCGCTCCATGACGGCGCGCGTGCGTCAGCTCGCGCCGCAGGTGGACGCGGTGGTGGAGTCGGCGCTGCTGCGCGTGGCCGGTACGCCGTCGGCGGTGCCCGGCGGTTATCTCGGCGTGACCATGTCGAGCGTGCCGCTCCGCACGTCGCTGCAGTCGGGGTACATCGTGAGCTACTGCGACTACCCGGTGGTGGAAGCGGTGGACCCCGGGTCGCCCGCTGAACGCGCCGGGCTCGCGGCCGGCGACACGATCCTCGCCTTCAATGGGCGCGACGTGCGCTCCGGGATGGTGGACTACACCGCGCTGCTCGAGCCGAACGCCACGCTGCGCGTGCGCGTGCGTCGCGAGGGGCGCACGCGCGAGGCCTCGGTGCGCGTGGCACCACGCCCAACGCCGGTGCCGGTGCGCGTGTATGCGCGCACCATGGTGGGGACGGCCACGACGGCACCGACTGGCGTCGCGGTGGCGCGCGCGCCGCAGCCCCCCGAACCGCCGCGCGCACTGGAACCGCTCCGCGGCGGGGTGGCGCGCAGCGGTGCGGTCAGCGTGGCCGCCGCTGCGCCCGAACCCCCGGGATTCCCTGGCGGCAACGTGTTCGTGCTCGAACGCGCGCAGACGGCCGCGCGCTCGACGCCGTCGCCGGTCATGTCGGCCATCTTCGCGAACGCGGACGACGCCCTCGTGGGCGGCGCGCAGCTGAAGACGCTCAGCGACGAACTGCGCGCGGCGCTGTCGCTGCCGGCCGGTGTACTCGTGCTGCAGGTGCTGCGCGGCACGCCGGCGGGCGACGGGGGGATGCGCGAGGGCGATGTGATCGTGTCGGTGAATGGAGCGCCGGTGCGCCGCGTGGATGATGTGCGCGGGGCGTTCGTGCAGGCACGCGAGCGGCGCGCGTTGGAGTTTCGTGTGGTGAGGAACGATGCGGCCGAGCGCACGGTGATGATGCGGTGGTAGGGGGACAGCTGCTCAGCTGCTCAGCTGGCCAGCTGCTCGGCTCGCATTCGCTGCGGCGCGGATCGCGGCTACCTGCAGCGCTTCGTGATGCGCCTGCAGGTTGACAGCCCCGAGCGGTTTCAGCCGATCGGCTGAGCAGCTTACTGCGGCATTGCATCCGGTGCGTGCTTGCGGTGATGGCGTCGGCTCTCGCGCGGAGCGAGCGCTCGGCTGATCAGCCACGCCGCCTCCGGCGGCGCAGCTGGGTGGTGGCCACGGACTGGGCGTGGCGCGAGCACCAGCGGTGGCCATACCGCGATGGTGCAGGAAGCTGACCAGCTCATCAGCTGAAACGGCTCGGGGCTGTCAACCTGCAGTCGTTGCACGGACGCCCGAACGTGAGCGCTCACGCCGCCGCCGCGCGATGCCGCTGATCAGCTGCCCAGCCCGCCTCTGCTGCGGCGCCGATCGCGGCTCGGCGCGATGATCCGTGACGCGCCAGCAGGTCGTCAGCCCCGAGCCGTTTCAGCCGATCGGCTGAGCAGCTTGCTGCGGCATTGCATCTGGTGCGCGCCTGCGGTGATGGCGTCGATTCTCGCGCGGAGCGAGCGCTCGGCTGATCAGCAACGCCGCCTCCGGCGGCGCAGCTGGGTGGTCGCCCCGCATCGGGCGCCGCCCGAGCACTTCCGGTGGCCGCACCGCGATGGTGCAGCAAGCTGCTCAGCTGGTCGGCTGAAACGGCTCAGGGCTGAATACCGGTAGTCGTCGCACGAACTCCCGACGTCGAGCGGTCAGGCCGCCGCCGCGCGATCCCGCTGGGCAGCTGACCAGCCGCTCAGCTTGAACGCCGCTCAGCTCATCAGCCGCTCAGCCACTCAGCCTATCAGCCACTCAGCCCCCTCACTCCCGCGCCGAGCCCGCCGGCACCGAGTACAGCAGCCGCACCGTCGCGCGATCCGCGTCGCTGAGACTACGCGCGCGCACTTTCGGGGCCATGATGTGTTCGGGATCGTCCACGTGGTCGAGCCCGAGCAGGTGCCCCACTTCGTGCAGGGCGATGGCGTGCAGCTGCCCTTCGCTCACCACATCGCCGCGCGGATGCGCGATGGCCAGGTCGATCTCGCCGCCCACGAGCCACGACGCGGTGTCGCGGCTCCAGATGGTGCGTCCGCTGATCCCCTGCGGAAACTGCGCCACGAAGCGCACCCGCACGTCGGCGTCGATCGAGTCGCGCACGTACGTGAAGCGTAGCGGAATGCCCGTGTCGGCCCACGCGTCGAATGCGTCACGCACGGTGCGCGGAAAGTTCGGGTCCCACCCATCGAGCGTGCCGCCGTCGCCGATCCAGACGCGCAGCGGCGTGATGAGGCGCTCGGGCCAGCGCGTGAGCACGGAGTCGCGTGCCGCGAGCAGGGCGTCGATGTAGGTGCCGGCCTGCTGCTGGGTGAGGCGGTCGCGCAGGTCGGCCGCGGGCCACGGCGCGGGGCGCGGGACGTCGGGCACGAAGTGCGAGCGCGCACTCGCGCGCTCTTCCGCGAGCCCTGCCGCGAACGCGATCGGCAGCGCCGCCGTGTCGCGATCGGGCACGGCGTTGTCGGCGCTCACGCGGCCGGCGAAGGCGAGGTCGCCGTGCTGCTCCGTTCCCTTCGACGCACTGGCCTGGATCGCCACGAACGTGGCGAGCGAGGCGACAAGGGTGACGAGGAGCAGGTCGGTGGCCTTCATGCAGCGTCAGGAGTCTGGGGGCGGATGCGGGTCGGGGCGCGCGAGGAACGCCTCGACGGCGCCGAAGAACGCCGCGGGGGCTTCCCAGAACGGATTGTGGCCAGCACCGGCGAGCGCGCGGAGTTGCACCGACACGCCGGCCAGCGACAGCACGTGCGCCGTGTGCTCCGCTTCGGTGATCGGGAGCACGTCGTCGCTGCCATGGAGGACGAGCGTGGCGGCGCGGAGGGCACCGACCCGGTCGGTCCAGTCGTAGCCGTCGCGGCGAAGCCGCGCAGCCACCGTCGCGCCCGTGACGCTCAGGGCCCGGAGCGGAACGGCGCGTCGGGCGAAGTCGGCGTCGGCGAAGTAGGCTGGAAAGAACGCCTGCGAGTAGTCGGCGTGGCGCTCCGGCACGGGTTCGACGAGCGTCGCGGGATCGAGGGCCGCCAGTCGCTCGGCGGCCTCCACCTGCCCGGTGTCGCGCAGCTGCGCGAGCCCCGCGGCGTGCAGCGGCGGCAGCCAGCGGCTGGTCACGCCGACCGCGTTTACCAGGACGAGGCGTCGCACGCCGGTCGGGTCCATCGCGGCGGCGAGCATGGCGATGCCGCCGCCCCAGGAGTGGCCGAGCACGTCCCAGCGCGCGAGACCGAGGGCGGAGCGAAGGGCCACGAGGTCGCCGGCGTCGAACTCGATGCGCGAGGCGGTGACGCCGGGCGCTGCAGACGACGCACCGCGACCGCGCTGATCGTAGAGCCAGACCTGCCGCGTGTGCGCGAGCGGCGCGAGCGCGGGCCAGAGCAGCGAGTGGTCGAAGAGCATGCCACCATTCACGCACACGAGGGGCGTGGTGCCGGGCACGGGCGGCGAATGCCACACCGCGAAGGTGAGGCCGCGCGTGGACACGTCGAGACGCGTGAGCGGCGGCGAGGGCGGCTGCGCGCGCCGGAACGCGAGCCAGCGCTCGCGGGCGCCGGTCACGGCTTCGGTTGCACGGGGGCGTCGCTCAGAAGCGCGGCGTGCCGGGCACGCGCGGGGTATCGGGCGGGGCGCCCTCGGGGGGCGGTTCGTACGAATACGTCATGAGCAGCGCCACCACCCAGCCAACGAGCGTCCAGCCGAGCAGCAGGTTGATCGCCATGATCGTCCACTTCTTCCGGCGCTCTCGCCGGAAGGCGAGCAGCGTGGGCAGCACGTACATCATCGTGGACGTGACGATGATGACGGCGCCCTTGGCGATGCCGCCGCCGAGATAGCGTGACGTCGGCTCCTCGAGCTGCAACAGGGCGACGGCGAGCAGGAACGGCAGCGAGGGCATGCGTGAGGTCGAGTGGGGACGAAGCGGTGGGCCGCAATGGGGCGTGGTGCCGATTCACTCGGCGGGCGCGGGTGGTGCGACGCGTCGCACGAGCTGGAACACGTCTGGACGCGCGTAGTGTCCCGTCACGTCGAGGTCGAGCTTCGCGCGCACCGTCTCGCCGAGGTCGAGGTCGGCCACGAGCAGCGCGTCCTCGTCGTACACCGGTCCGGCGATGACTTCGCCATACGGGTTCACGATGCAGCTGCCTCCCCGCGTGATCACCGTGTCGGCGGGCACGTCGGGTTCGAGCGGATAGTCGGCGGGATAGTCGTGCCGCCGCGCGCACTGGTTGGCGGAGAGCACGAAGCAGCGCCCCTCCATGGCCACGTGTCGCACGGTGGCGATCCACGACTCGCGACTGTCGGCGGTGGGCGCGAGCCAGAGCTGCACGCCATCCTCGTACAGCGCGGTGCGCAGCAGCGGCATGTAATGCTCCCAGCACACCGCTGCACCCAGCACGCCAACCGCGGTGGGCACGGCGCGCACCGACGCACCATCACCCTGCGCCCACACGATGCGCTCCGCTGCGGTGGGCACGAGCTTGCGGTGCACGTGCAGCAGCGTGCCGTCGGGACCGTACAGGCACACGCTGCAGTACAGCGAGCCGCCGGCGCGTTCGATCACGCCGATGGCCAGATGCAGCGCGTGCTCCTGCGCGATGGCGCCGAGCCGGGCGGCGTCGGGCCCTGAGAGGTCCACGCTCGAGGCCCAGTAACGCGCGTACCAGGCGCGACCGGCGTCGCTCCGGCTGCCGATCACGGTGCCGAAGGTGAGGCCGCGCGGATACGCGCTGACGAAGGCCTCGGGGAAGAGCACGAGCTCGGCGCCGCGCGCGGCGGCCGACGCCACGTGCGCGCGCACGCGGTCGAGCGTGGCGTCGAGGTCGAAGGCGACAGGCGCGGCCTGCACCACGGCCACGCGCACGGTGCGGGTCAGGGGCGGAAAGGGCATGCGGGGAATCTCGCCGACGGAGCCGCCCCGCGCTCAGCCGAAGAGGCCGGTGCTCAGGTAGCGATCGCCGCGGTCACACACGATGAACACGATCGTGGCGTGCTCGACTTCCTGCGCCACGCGCAGTGCGATGGCGCACGCGCCCGCCGCCGATGGGCCGCAGAAGATGCCCTCGACCTCCGCGAGGCGCCGGGCCATGGCCTCGGCCTCAGCCTGCGAGATCGCCTCGGTCCGGTCCACGCGCGCCGCGTCGAAGATGCGCGGCTGGTAGGCCTCGCCCCACTTCCGGATACCCGGGATTTGCGAGCCCTCGGCCGGCTGCGCACCCACGATCGTGATGTGCGGGTTCTGCTCCTTGAGGTAGCGCCCCGCGCCCATGATGGTGCCCGTGGTGCCCATGGCGCTCACGAAGTGCGTGATGCGCCCGTTGGTGTCGCGCCAGATCTCCGGGCCGGTGGTCTCGTAGTGCGCGCGCGGGTTGTCGGGGTTGGCGAACTGGTCGAGCACGCGTCCCTCGCCGCGCGCCGCCATCTCGGCGGCCAGGTCGCGCGCGTATTCCATGCCGCCGGCCGAAGCTGGCGTGAGGATGAGTTCGGCGCCGTACGCGCGCATGGATGCCTGACGCTCGAGGCTCGCGTTGTCGGGCATGATGAGCGTCATGCGATAGCCCTTCATGGCCGCGATCATCGCGAGCGCGATGCCGGTGTTGCCGCTCGTGGCCTCGATGAGGCGGTCGCCCGGCTTGATCTCGCCGCGCTCCTCGGCGCGGCGGATCATGGAGTACACCGGGCGGTCCTTCACCGACCCGCCCGGGTTGTTGCCCTCCAGCTTGCCCAGGATCACCGTGCCGCGTGCGGAGATCTCGGGGCCCGGCAGGCGCTGCAGGGGAACGAGCGGCGTATTGCCGATCGTGCGGTCGATGCTCGGGTAGTCGGGCGCTGCGTCAATGCTCATGCGCAATGAACGCGTGTCTGCGTCCCCGTGTTCACGCTCGGCTGGCGGTTGCTACCGATCCACGGGCGGAGTTGCGGTCACCGCCACCGACCCGTCCGGCGCGGTGCCGGTGCCGGTGCCGGTGCCGGTGGCGTAGGCGGACGCCGCTCCATGCGTATAGACAAGCGCACCACCGGAGTGACCGACGCGGTAGCCGGCCACGAGCAGCCCCAATGATCCCGCCGTGGCGAGGACGCGGGCGGTCGCGCCCACGCGACCGTTCAGCAGCCCCACGGCCGCGATACCGAGCACGCCCACCGAGAGCCACAGGAACTGGTCGGCGGCGTCCTCATGCGTGTCGAGCGCCGCGTCGGGGACCACTGCCTCGACAGCCTCCTCCTGGTCCTCGCCCGTCTCCATGGACGCCCAGGCGCTGACCGAGAGGGCGGCGAACATGGCAGCGGCTACGCCCCACGTGCGAAGCGGCCTGCCGCCGCGCTGCACGGCCACGAGTGCGACGATCGCGAAGACCGGGACGAGCACCGCCATCGCCATCGGCAGGTGCACGACGGCCGGATGGAGCGGGGTGGGAATGAGGGAACCGAGCTGGGCGAGCATGTGTGCCTCCTGGCAACCAGGGCCGGGTGAATCCCGACTCCTCGCCAGAATCATCGCGCTGCCTGGCGCCGCAGCCCATCCGACATGTGTCGCAACGTGATGCGCCTGCGGCACTTGTCGGAGATCTCCGGCAGTTGCCGGATGGCGCGAAACGGCGTCTGGCCCGATCGTTCGGCCATGAAACCCGTCCAGGATGCCGACGCGGACGAGCGTCGCCTTCGCCCCCTCGTCCTCGCGATTCTCGTCGTCGTGGTGCTCGGCGGCGCCTTCGACCTGTACATGGATGCGCCGGACGACCTGCTCTCGGCGCACGTGCTGATCGAGGTGGCGCTGATGCTGATCAGCGCGACGGTGGCGGTGGTCCTCTGGCGCGCGTGGCGACGCACGGCGCGGCAGTTGACGGACACCCGGCAGTCCCTCGAGGCGTCGCAGGCCGACCGCGAGGCCTGGCGCGCGCGGGCGGAGCAGGCGCTGCACGGACTCGGGCAGGCCATCAACGAGCAGTTCGAGGCCTGGGCGCTGACGCCGAGCGAGCGTGAGGTGGCGCTCCTGCTGCTCAAGGGGTACGGGCACAAGCAGGTGGCCGCGCTCACCAACCGAAGTGAGCGCACGGTGCGGCAGCACGCGGTGTCCGTGTACAACAAGTCGGGGCAGGGCGGACGCGCCGAGTTGGCAGCGTTCTTCCTCGAAGGGCTGATGCTGCCGGCGCCACGCGCGAACGAGCCGTAGCGCCGAGGTGGGGCCGCTCCGTCATCCGCCGGATCTGCGCGACAGGTGACGCGAATCGGGCGCGCGGGACACATGTCGGATGGTTCCGCCGTCGCGTTCCGGACAAGCTGGAGGTGAGCCAGCGGGATCGTCCCGCGGCTCCCACCCGCACCGGAGCTCCATCATGTCCCAGCGAACCGATTCCGGTCGTGACGACCTCACCGTCGAGCCGAACCATGGCCCGTGCCTGCACGCACTCGATCGTCGCGCCTTCCTGCAGCGCGCCGCACTCGGCGCCGTGGCGGCGCTGATTGCCGGCGGCTTCGCGCCGTCGACAGCGCTCGCCGAGCAGGTCGCGGAACTCACACCGCTGCGCCGCGTGGGCGCCGCGCGCACCTATGACATGCCGACGCAGGATGGCGTGTTCGTGGACACGGCGAGCGAGCTTGCGATCGTTCGGAGTGGCGGCAGGCTGTTCGCCTTCTCGCTGGCGTGCCCGCACCGTGGCGCCACCTTGCAGTGGAAGGCGGGCGAGCAGCGCTTCTACTGCCCGAAGCACAAGGCGCGCTTCAGCACGGATGGCGCGCACGTGAGCGGACGCGCCACCTCCGACCTCGACCGCTTCGCGCTGCGTCGCGTCGGCTCCCAGGTGAGCGTCGCGCTCGACCAGCCGCTCAGCGCGAAGTCGGATTCGGCGGCGTGGGCGGCGGCGGTGCTGGTGATCGCGTGACCTGACGACCTCGCTACCGGTCGCGGCCGCGCGGCGGCTGGCTGCCCATGGCGGCCGCCAGCCGGGCCACATGGCGGGCCGTTCGCTCCATCGCGATCACGTCCGCGAACTCTCCCGGCTCGCCGCGCGCGCCGCCACGCTCGCCGCCAAGCCCGATGGCCAGCGTGCCCCCCGCGATCGCCACGTTCAGGTTGGCGGAGCCCGCGTTGCCCAGCCGTGGATCGAGGCCGAGCTGACGCGCGATCGCCACCGACGAGCGCACGAGCCGCGACGTGTCGGCACCGGCGATCTGCCCGCCACCGGTGAGCTGCACGGGACGCATGTCGAAGCGCGTGCCCGTTTCGCGTGACACGTCGGCGAGCACCGCCCGCACGGCCTCCTCGTTGCGCGTGATCTGCTCGGCGCGCAGCGACCGGATGTCGAGCGAGAACCACGCGCTGTCCGGCTTGCGGTTGAACACGTCGCCCGACTGGATCATGGAGATGTTGAGCACCGTGCGCGTCTCGGCACCGGGCTGCGGCAGGGCGAAGATGCGATCGACGGCGCGCGCGATCCCCTGGTTCACGTTGGGCAGACCGCCGGTGAGTGAATGCCCGCCGGTGTGGTAGCCCCAGACGCGCCACCAGTGAATGCCCAGCGCACCGTACGTGATGCTGCGTCCGTCGCCGAGCACGTCCACGAAGGCGTCGGCACGCGCGCGCCAGTCGGCGTACAGTGCCTTCATGCCGAGCAGCCCGGTTTCCTCCTGCGCCACGGCGGCGAACACGAGATCGTGCTCGGGCCGCACACCCGTGGCGAGTAGCGCCTCGGCGGCGGCGAGCATGGCGATGGTGGTGCTCGAGGTGTTGGTGCCGGGGCCGACGACCCGATCGCCCTCCACGAACGGCGGACGCGGTGCGAGTGCCTGATGTTCGGCCACGGTCGCGAGGTCGTCGAGCGTGGATACGAACACGATCGCGCGCCGCTGAGCATCAGGGAGCGAGCCGCGGATCAGGCCGATGGCGTTGGGCATGGTGTCGATCGTCACCTCGACGAGGCCGATGGTGCGCATGCGGTCGGCCACCCAGCGCGCGCGTTCCTGCTCCTGCCCCGAGGGGGAGCGGATGGCGCCGATCTCGGCGAGCGCCGCCGCGTGCGCGGCGCGGCGCCCTGTGATGTGCGCGTCGAGCCGTGTCGCGACGGGAGCAGGCTGGGCAGGGAGTTGCGCCGCCGTGACGATCGCCGCGGCGAGTGCGAGTGAACGACGACGAAGCCGAAGCAGGGCAGGCATGGATCGATCGGTTCAGGTGTCGGAGACCAGTGCGTCCGCCTCGATCTCCACGAGGTACTCGTCGCCCACGAGCGCGGCCTGCACGAGCGTGTTCGCGGGCTGGATGTGCCCGAAGCGTTCGCCGTGCACACGCGCCACGGCCTCCCAGTCGGCCATGTGGCGCACGAACACGCGCGTGCGGATCACGTCGTCGAGCCGAGCGCCGAGCGCCTGCAGCGCACCGGTGATCTTGTCGATGATGGCGTGCGCCTGCGCAGCGGGATCGCTGCCGCCGATCACGCGCGATCCGTGCGTGGCCGTGGTGCCCGACACGGAGATGGTGTCGCCCACGCGCATGGCGCGCGCGTAGCCCGCGTCGCGCTCCCACACCGTGCCCGAGAGCACGCGCCGCCGGCCGTTCGCGTCTATCCGCACCGGATATGGTGACGGGAACGACGCCACGTGGTGCGACAGGTCGCCGGAGGCCGTGAGAAACGGCGGAACGCGGTACTCGTCGCCGGGTTCGCCCGGCAGCGGCGACAGCGTGGCGACCGCGGCCTCGAGTTCGGCGTGATCCTCGTCGGTGAGCTCGAAGGCGAACAATCGCAGCGTGTCGTCGATGTGCTCGCTGCTGCCGAGGCGCGCCCCGATGATGATGCCGCCCACCGCAGGCTGCTCGAGCACGTAGCGGCAGGCCACGTTGGCAATCGACACGCCATGCCGATCGGCGACGGTGCGCGCGGCCTGCAGCACGCGCTGCAGTCCGTCCCAGCCGCCGGCGGTGCGCACGAATCGGCCGTACTTCATCTGCGACCACGTTTCGAGCGCGGCCCAGTCGGGCTCGGCGCGATCGAGCCAGCGGTCGCTGAGGAACCCGCCGGCCACGGTGCCGTAGGCAAGCAGCGAGACGCCCTGCTGCAGGGCGTACGCCGCCATGCGCGAGCGCGGCCGCCGGTCGAGCAGCGACCAGCACACCTGGTTGCTCACGATCGGGATGCCGCTCGCGCGCGCCACGCGCAGGTGCGCGGTGTCGGTGTTGGTGAGGCCGAGCTGCGCGATCAGTCCTTCCTGGCGGAGCTCGTCGAGCCAGAAGAGCGCGTCGAGCCAGGCCGGGTCGGCGTAGTTCCAGGCATGGAACTGCATGAGGTCCACGCGCGTGCGCTGCAGCCGATCGAGGGCGCGCTGCACCGAGGTGCGCACATCGGCGCGTGTGAGCGGGCCGGGGCTCGGCACCCACTTGGTGAGCAGCTGCACATCCTCGCGCGGTGCGCGGCCGCCGGCGAAGCGCCCCGCGATCAGTTCGGCCGAGCCGTAGTGGTCGGCCATGTCGAACGTGGTGAGTCCGCGCTCCGCGTAGGCGGCCATCGAGGCCGCCGCGACGTCGTGGTCGAGCGAGCGGCCATCGCGCTCGAGGTCGGCCACCTGCCACAGCCCCGTCAGCACGCGGGAGATGGTGAGGCCGGGCGCGATCGTGTGGCGGGGCACCGATGTCGTGGACATGGTCATTCGGGCGGAAGCGTGGCGAACTGCGCGTCAACGTCGACGCCGCGGCGCGACAGCGCGGCGCGTTCACGGAGGTAGATGAGTGAGGCGGCGGTGAGCACCAGCAGCCACACCGGCGTGCTGTGAAAGTACCATGCCTCGACCGAGGCGTTGAGGTCCTTGACCACGTGCACCAGCAGCAGGCCGCCGGTGAGCAGCAGGGCGCTGGCCGCCACGGGCACACGGAGCGCGGCCGAACGCATCACGGTCACCTCCGCGGCCAGCGCTGGATTGCGACGCGGCAGCGTGAGCACGGTGAGCGCCATGAGCGCGTAGGTGACCAGCATGGAGGTCACGAGGATGTCCACGCCGAGAAAGAAGTCGCCGGCCACGTGGCTGCCGATGATGGAGATGGACGCCACGACGGCGCTCGCCACGATCGCCACATGGGGGGTGCGCCAGGTCGTGTGCACGCGCGCGAACACGCGCGGGAAGATGCCGTCGTCGGCCCACGCGAACATGAGCCGCGAGACGGCGAGCAGCATGGCGGGCAGGTCGTTGATGAGCGCAACCGCCGCGCCGGCCACGATCGCCACCGTCCAGCCGGGTGAGAGCAGGTAGCCGAGCAGCCCCGGGGCCGTCACGTCACGCACGAGCGCCTGCTCGGCCACGTACTGCCACGGCACCGCATGGTACACGGCCGCCGTGAAGAGCATGTAGTACGCGCCCACCGACAGCACGGCAATGCCGATCGCCAGCGGCAGGTTGCGCGACGGGTTGCGTGCCTCGCCGCCCGCCTGCGCGATGGAGTCGAAGCCGATGAATGACGCGAACAGCACGGGGGTGGCCGCGAGCAGCGTGAGCAGCCCGGGCGCATCGCGCGTGACCGTGGGGATCGCGCGTCCCTCGCGCGCCAGGAGTGCCGCGGCGAAGTCGGTGTGGTTGTGCGTGAACCCGGCCACGATCACGACGCCGCCGAGCAGGAACATGAGCACCATGAGCGGCACGAGCAGCTTCTCGTAGAGCTGCGTGCCGCGCAGGTTCACGAGCACGAACGTCCACAGCACCGCCAGCGCGATCAGGGGGCGCGCGACCGGTCCGTCGAGCGTGGCCGCCAGCGAGGTAAGCCCCAGAGGCAACGCGGCGTCGCGCAGAAAGGCCGGGATGACATACGAGACCACGCCGATCGCGATCGACAGCCCGAACCACTGCGAGAACGACGCCACGAAGCCGAGGTACGGGGAGAGCCCGCGCGACGCATAGATGTAGCTGCCACCGGCGCGGGGCATCGCGGACGCGAGCGCGGCGTAGGCGAGCGCGGCGAGCAGCGCGGGCACGGCGGCGATCATGTACGCCGGCAGCACGAACCCGTCGATGCCCGGGACGTTGCGCTGCATCGTGAACGGAATCGTGTTGATGGCGGCGCCGAGCATGGAACAGATGCCGGTCGCGGCGAGGCCGACCAGGCCGAGGTGGCGAACGAGCGGCGGGCGGGGCGGCGCGGTGCTGGGAGCGGGCATGCGGCGGGTGCGAGGGGGCAGGCCGGGGCACGATGGCCGCCGGTCAAGTTACCCGCGCGATCTTCCCGACGCAGGCGCGCTCAGTTCGTGCGCGCCCGCGTGTACCGCAGCTGCACCGCCCCGTTGGGCCAGCGGTCGAGGCCGGACAGCTCCCAGCGTGACGGCGGCACGTCGGCGCCGAAGAGCGGACGGCCCGCGCCCAGCAGTTCGGGCATCACGGTCAGCGTGAGCGCATCGACGACGTCCTCGGCGAGCGCGGCGCGTACGGTCGCGCCGCCATCGAGGTACACGTGCCGCACGCCCTCGACGGCGAGGCGGTCGAGCAGCGGCGTGAGCGCGCCGGTGTGCGTCGTGACCCACGGTGCGGCGTCCGCCGGGACCTCGCCCAGTGGGCGATGCGTGCACACGATCACGCGGCGCGTTCCGAAGGGCCACGCCACACCGAAGCCCACCACCGTGTCAAACGTGGTGCGCCCCATGATGAGCGCGTCCACGTCGGCCATGAAGGCGTCGTAGCCGTAGTCGTGCTGCTGGTGGCGATCGAGGAACTCGAGGGAGCCGTCCGCGTGGGCGATCTGCAGGTCGAGACTGACCCCGAGATACACGGAGACGCGTGGGCGCGAATCGCTGGTCGGTGCAGGCATGCGTGAAGGTACGTGTGCCGCGCGCCACCGGACAGGTGCGGATGACCCGTACCGGACGACCGTGACAGCGGCGCCCTTGCCCCTCCGCTCCTGCCGTGGGTAGCCTGTCGCGATGCCCACCTTGCATCCGGACCGGACCGTCAAGATCGCTGTCACGAAAGCGCGCCCCTGGGTCGCCGCGCTGTGGCTGGCCGCCGCGCCGTCACTCGGCGCGCAGCCCGACACCGCCCGCGTCGCCACCGACGAGCGAGGAGCGCTGCGCCTGGGCAGCTCGGGCGACGTCGCGCTCACGCTCGGCGGCTACCTGCAGGTGGACGGGCGGTGGGTCTCGGGCGCGCTGCAGTCGCAGCCGGACGGACTGCTGCTCCGGCGCGCGCGTCTGATCTTCGACGCGGAGATGCCGTCAGGGTGGCATGTGCGACTGCAGCCCGACTTCGGACAGGGACGCGTGCTCGTGCAGGATGCGTACATCGGCTGGAAGGGAACGGCGGCCACCGCGCGCATCGGTCGCTTCCGGCCGGCGTACGGCGTGGAGCGATTCCAGTCGTCGGCCACGCTGCTGCACGGGGAGCGCTCGCTCGTGAACTCGCTCATGCCGAGCCGGAGCTTCGGCGCACAAGTGACGGCGCGGCGCGGTGCGTTCACCCTGTCGGCCGGCGGCTTCCGCACGCCCATCGGGACGGACGTGCAGGTCGTGGACACCGATGGCGACGTGGACGCGCTCGACGGTTCGGGGCATGACGTGCTGCTGCGCGTCGCCTGGGCGCGCCAGCGCGGCGCACGCTACGTCGACGCGCAGGTGGCCGTGCTCGCAGGGCGGGAACGTGGCGAGGCGGAGGCGACGGGACTCTCTCGACTGCTCACCGTCGGACAGCAGCCGCTGCTCGCCTTCCGCAACGACGGCACGCCGACCGGCACCGCCTTGGCGGACGGCGACCGGCAACGGCTGTCAGCCGGTGCGATGGCTGGCGACGCGCGCACGGTGATGGCGTTCGAGGGCGCGCTGTTCACGCAATCGGCGCGTGCGGGGACGCAGCGTCGTGAGCTCACGGCCGGTGTCGTAGCCTGGCGCATGGCGTACGTGATGGGCGGGATGCGGCGTCCCACGCAGGAGGTGGTGCCGGCCGCGCGCCGCGGCG
>JAABRO010000028.1 GCA_011390885.1 Gemmatimonas sp.
CCTGGCACCACGCGCAGCGAGCGGCGCACCGTGTCGGGGATCTCGAAAGGCAACATCATCGAACTCACGGTCGAGCGCCTCGACGCCGAGCCGGGGCTCGGCCCCGACTTCGGCTGGCAGCGCGTTGCGAACGCGACCATCACCGAGGGGATCCCGGACGAGCCGGAGCGGCGACCACCTGCCGGGAGAATTCCGCGCCCGAGCGGGCCGCGCCGTGGCCCGCAGACGCCCATTCTCACGGAAGCGCAGCGTGTGGCCCGGGCGACGTCGCTGCTCGCGGCGGCCGACCATGCAACACTCCTGAAGGAGGCGCTGCTCGACGCGGTGGTGTCCTTCGCGTCGTTGTGGGAAGGCACGGTGCTGCTCCCCGAGGCGCCGAGCGCCACGCGTCGCTACCGGCTGGTGATCGCCGAGTACGAGGAGTATCTGGTGGACGATGTATCGCGCGCCGGCAGCGGACCCCCGGAAGGCGACTTCCCGGAGCCGTACGCGAGACCGCCGGTGGCGAAGAACCGCCGCCTCGTGTTCGTGGAGCACGTGGAGCTGACCTGAGGACGGGCGCCCGTCGCTCGTCCGGCAATCCCTGACCGGTACTCTCGGCATTCCCCGGCTGCAGGCAGCGGTGCGCGGGGCGAGCGTTCGGGAAACCGTCCTCGTCCCCCGCAGCCCTCCCGCCATGTCGCGCATCGTCATTCTGGGTGCCGGTACCGCCGGCACGATCATGGCCAACCGCCTGCGTCGCCGTTTCGCCGATGGCGTGAAGGACGGCACGACGTCCATCACGGTGGTGGACCAGGACGACGTGCACGTGTACCAGCCGGGACTGCTCTTCGTGCCCTTCGGCATCTATGACGCCGACGACGTGGTGCGGCCGCGCGGCAAGCAGCTGCACGATGGCATCGGCTACGTGCAGGCCGCCGTGGAGCGTGTGCTGCCCGCCGAGCGGGAGGTCGAGCTGGGGAACGGAACGCGACTCTCGTACGACGTGCTCATCGTGGCGTCGGGCACGCGGATCGCCCCGGAAGAGACGGACGGACTCACCGGACCCGGCTGGGGCGAGACGATGTTCGAGTTCTACACGGTGGAGGGCGCGCGCGCGCTCGGCGAGAAGCTCGCCACGTGGCCGGGTGGCCGCCTCGTGATCAACATCGTGGAGATGCCGATCAAGTGTCCGGTGGCGCCGCTCGAGTTCGCGTTCCTGGCCGACTGGTTCTTTGCGCAGAAGGGCATGCGCGACCGCGTGCAGATCTCGTACGTCACGCCGCTCGACGGCGCCTTCACGAAGCCGGTGTGCACGCAGGTGCTCGGCCACCTGCTCGAGGACAAGCGCGTGGAGCTCGTGACCGAGTTCAACGCGGGGCGCGTGGATGGCGAGGCGGGCATCCTGGCGAGCTGGGACGAGCGCGAGGTGCCGTTCGACCTGCTCGTGTCCGTGCCGCTGCACCAGGGCGCGGAGTTCGTGAAGCGCTCCGAAGGGCTCGGCGACGACTACGGCTTCGTGCGCACCGATCTCCACACCCTGCAGAGCCGCTGCGCGCCCGAGATCTTCGCGATCGGGGACGCGGCCGATGTACCCACGAGCAAGGCCGGATCGGTGGCCCACTTCGAGGCCGAGGTGCTCGAGGACAACATCGCGCGCTTCCTCGCCGGCGAGCCGCTCGTGCCCGCCTACGACGGACACACCAACTGCTTCGTGGAAACCGGCTACGACAAGGCGCTGCTGCTCGACTTCAACTACGACACCGAGCCGCTGCCCGGGAAGTTTCCGTTCGCCACGATCGGGCCCATGAAGCTGCTCGAGGCCACGTACGCCAACCATCTTGGCAAGCTCGCGTTCAAGTGGCTGTACTGGAACGTGCTCATGCCGGGCCATGACATTCCGGCCGTGGGCGCGCAGATGTCGATGGCCGGCAAGCAGCCGGTGCTGCAGGACTCGTGACCGGCACGATCGCCGATGACAGCTGACCTCAACCACTGAAACTGATGACCACCAGCACCATCGCCGGCATCGAACTCGAGGTGGACGCCGAGGGCTTCCTGCAGAAGCCGGAGCAGTGGACCGACGCGGTCGGCGAGGCCATCGCCGCCGAGCTCGGCATCGAGATGACCGATCGGCACTGGCAGGTGGCGCGCTTCATGCGCCAGCGCTTCCTCGACAACGGCACCGCGCCCACGATCCGCACCCTCGGCAAGGAGTCGGGCGTGGATGTGAAGGAGCTGTACAAGCTGTTTCCCAAGGGACCGGCCAAGCTGGCCGCGAAGATCGGCGGCATTCCGAAGCCGCGCGGCTGCATCTGACCGAGCGCACCGTCACCCGTCACCGCACACGGAGCCGAGCATGGCCGACGCCATCGAGAAGGTCTCGATCATCATCTCCAAGGGGTCGTTCGAGGGCGCCTACCCGGGGCTCATCATGGCCAACGGCGCGCGCATGGAAGGGATCGAGGTGAACGTGTTCTTCACGTTCTTCGGCCTCGACGTGATCAATCCGGCGCGCAATGCGCACCTGCAGGTGGCCACGGTGGGCAATCCCGGGCTGCACATCCCCACGGTCGTGGGCGCGCTGCCCGGCGTGAGTTCGCTGGTCACGCACCAGATGGAAAAGAAGATGGAGGAGCTCGACATGCCGCCGATCCCCGAGTTCGTGCAGCTGCTCGCGGATTCGGGCGCGCAGCTGTATGCGTGCAAGGCGTCGGTCGAGATGTTCGACCTCACCCGCGAGGATTTCGTCGAGGATCTCGCGGGCATTGCGACCGTGGGCGAGTTCTACGCGATGGCCGCCGGCGGGCAGATCATCTTCACCTGAGGGCGGGCGCGGTCGGCGGCGGACGGCGATGTCGCGTGGCCTGCTCGTACGCGTGGCCGATGCCGAGCAGCCGGGCTTCGCTGAACGGTCGTCCGAGCAGTTCGAGGCCGATCGGCAGTGCGTCGCTCGTGAAGCCGGCGGGAACCGTGAGCGCCGGAAATCCGAGCGTTGGGCTGAGCCCGCGATTGTCGCCGAGCCCGTACTCATCGTCGGGACGCGGGTTGGTGAGCACGTCGTCCGCGATGCGCGTGGGTGCCGCGTCGTACGTGGCGTACACGAGGGCGTCGAGCTGGTGGTCGGCCATGAGCGCGAGCACGGCGGTGCGCTGGGCCTCCCGATTCTGCAGCACGGTGAGGTAGTCGGGGTCATGTGTGGTCTTGCCCACGTACTGGATCATCGATCGGGCGCGCCACGGATTCACCACGCCGGCGAGCATGATCTCCTTGAACGTGCGCACGGGGGCATTCGGGTGCTGCGCGAGGTATGCATCGGTCGCTTCCTCGGTCTCGAAGTCGTTGCCGACGCGACGTCCGGGCACCGGCGGCACGACCAGCGAGTCCACGACCTCGGCACCGAGCGCGCGCAGCTCGCCGAGGGCGCGCTCGAACACGGCGAGCCCCTTCGCGAACTCCACATGGCGCGCACGCACGCGCGCCTCGAGACGCGCGACCGAATCGGCTGACAGCGTCGAATCGCGCCGTGCCGCGCGAAGGTCCGCGACGCTGTCACGCCGAGTGCGCAGCACACCCACACGCACCCCACGGAGTGCGTTCGTGCGCTGTGCACTCGCTGGCAGCGCGTCGCGGTAGCTCGCCGGACGCTGGCCGACCGATCGCGCGGTGATCGGGTCGCGCGGGTCGTAGCCCGCGATCACGTCGAGCACGCGCGCCGCGTCCTCGACGGTGCGCGTCATGGGGCCGAGCACGTCCTGGGTGGGATTGGCCGGCATCATGCCGAAGACGCTCACGAGGCCGAGCGTGGGACGCAGTCCGACGAGGGCGTTCACGGCCGCGGGGCCGCGGATGGATCCGCCGGTGTCCTCGCCGATGCCCACGAGGCCGAGGTTCGCGGCCACAGCCGTGCCGGTGCCGGCTGACGAACCGCTCGGGTTGCGCGTCGGATCGTACGCGTTGCGCACGATGCCCGCGGCGGAGCCGACGTAGCGTCCCGCGAACTCGCCCATGGTGGTCTTGGCGAGGATGATGGCGCCTGCCGCCTCGAGCCGCTCCACGATGGTCGCGTCACGAAGCGGGACGAAGTCGCGGAACAGCGCGGAGCCATACGTGGTGGGCATGTCGCGCGTCTCGACCTGATCCTTCAGCAGCACCGGCACGCAGTGCAGCGGTCCGCGCGCCTGCGTGCGCGGCAGCGCGTCGAGCGAATCGGCTTCCAGGAGCACGCGCGCGTTGCGGTGCTGGATGCTGTTGAACGTCGGCCCCTGTGCGTCGAACGCATCGATGCGATCGAGGTACTGCTGCACGAGTGCGCGACAGCTGAGGCGCCCCGACGCGAGTGCCCGCTGCACATCCGTGATCGTGGCCTCCATCACGTCGACTGGCTGGGCGGAAAGCGTGCCGGCGCCGACCCAGGTCATGAGGAGTGCGGTGAGCACGGGAAAGGCGAAGCGCGCGCGCATGAGGCTCTCGCGATGCAGATGGTGGCGGGCGACGCGGCGGCGGAGACCGCTGCCGGCGTGGGCGGATGCAGTGCACGCGAACTTAACGTCCCGTGCCTGCCGCCGTCCTCCCGAGCGAATGGCCGCGTGTGCGGCCACGGAGGCCCACCATCGCGAGGCGTGACGACACGCCAGGAGGAACGCATGCGCATTCCACTCATGCAGTCGGCCACTTCGCGCCGTACGCTGCTCGGCGCCGCCTTCACCGCGGTCGCACTCTTCGGGGCCAGCGCGCTGCCGCTCGAGGCGCAGACCGGACCGCGACGTGATCGCATCGAGGATGTCCGCGATCGCCGGGAAGATCGGCGCGATCGTCGCGAGGATGTGCGCGACCGTCGTGAGGACCGCCGCGACGCGCTGCGGGACGGTGGTCGCCGCGACCGCGTGGAGGATCGGCGGGATCGCCACGAGGATCGGCGCGACCGACGCGAGGATGTGCGCGACCGTCGCGAAGATCGCCGCGATCGTCGACCCTGACCGCGCGGGCGGGCGACGTGACCCGGGTGGGATCGTCGTCCGCCGTGCCGGCGGGTGCAGCCATCGGCGGTGCCGGGACTCGACGGCGGGGCGGTTCGCGTGACATTCTGCGGATCGTCCCGCTTCCTTCGCCTCCCGATTCATGCGCGTGCACCGGCACACCCTCACGCTCGCCACCGGCCAGCCCATCGAGATCCTCGACCTCACCGAGCGCGTGCGCGTCTGGGTGCGCGAATGCGGCGTGCGCGACGGGCTGCTCACGGTCACGTCGCCGCACACCACGGCGCGCATCACGGTGAACGAACGCGAGGCACGGTTGCAGGAGGACATGGTGCGCTTCCTGGAGCGCCTCGCGCCGCGCGACGAGCCGTACGGACACAACGCCGATCCCGTGGACGATCGCCTCAACGCGCACGCGCACCTGCTCGGGCTGTTCATGAACGCGACGGAGTCGATCCCCGTGGCCGACGGCGACCTCGTGCTCGGGCAGTGGCAGTCGCTCTTCTTCGTGGAGCTCGACGGGCCGCGTGCGCACCGCGAGGTGCTGCTGCAGCTCCTCGGCGCCGAGTGACCGCATGACGTCCGACGACATCGCGGGATTCTTCGCACGCCGAGCGGAGCTCGACCTCGACGCGTACCTCGAACTCGACTTCACCTTCGAGTGCGCGGGTGATCCGCGCTCGGCCGCCGCGCACCTGTGCAGCGAGCAGTCCACGGCCCAGTGGAAGCGTGTGGATGTGGCCGAGGACTACCGGCCCCGCTTCGGCGCGAAGGTGCTGGAGCTCGAGGCCACGCCGTTGCCGCACGGCTTCTCGTATCCGGTGGCGAACGCACCCACGGGGGGCGTACACCGCTGCCGCGCCGTGATCGCGCACCCGCACGGCAACTTCGGCGCGCGGCTCCCCAACCTGATGTCGGCCGTGATGGGCGAGGGCGTGTTCTTCGCGCCGGGCATTCCGCTCGTGCGCCTCGAGGACATCCGCTTCCCCGCCTCGTACCTCGCGTCGTTCGACGGGCCGCAGTTCGGCGTGACTGGTGTGCGCCGACTGCTGCAGGCGTTCGACCGACCGATCTTCTTCGGCGTGATCAAGCCCAACATCGGGCTGCCGCCGGCGCCGTTCGCCGAGCTTGGTCACGAGGGGTGGCTGGGCGGGCTCGACGTGGCGAAGGACGACGAGATGCTCGCCGACGCACCGTGGTCGCCACTGGCCGAGCGCTCCGCGCTGCTCGGCGACGCGCGCCGCCGCGCCGAACAGGCCACCGGCGTGCCCAAGGGCTACCTCGCCAACATCACCGACGAGGTGGACCGGCTCGTCGCGCTGCACGACGTGGCGGTGGCGAACGGCGCGAATCTCGTCATGCTGAACGCGCTGCCCGTGGGACTGAGCGGCGCGCGCATGCTGCGCCGCCACGCGCGCGTGCCGCTGGTGGCGCACTTCCCCTTCATCGCGGCGTTCAGCCGGCTCGGCGCGTACGGCGTGCACTCGCGCGTGTTCACGCGGCTGCAGCGGCTGGCGGGCTTCGACGTGATCATCATGCCGGGCTTCGGGTCGCGCATGATGACGCCCGAGCACGAGGTGCTCGAGAACGTGCGCGCGTGTCTCGAGCCCATGGGCGACATCCGGCCGAGCCTGCCGGTGCCGGGCGGGAGCGACTGGGCGGGCACGCTGGAGACGGTCTACCGGACGCTCGGCACGACGGACTTCGGCTTCGTGCCGGGGCGTGGCGTGTTCGGGCATCCCATGGGCCCCGCTGCCGGCGCCGCGAGCATCCGACAGGCCTGGGACGCGATCCGCGATGGGGTGCCGCTCACCGAACGCGCCGCGACGCAGACGGAGCTGCGCGCGGCGCTGGCGCACTTCAGGGCTCCTTGAAGCCGCTGCGGTCGTCGGCGACCGGAGCCCCGATCGCCGACGCCGTGTGAGTTACGGTCGCCGCGCCTTCCACTTCGCGAGCAGCTCACGCTCGCGCTCGGGCGTGAAGCCGGTCTTGATGCCGGCCTGCCGCTCCGCCGGCAGCGTGCGGAACCACTCGAGCGTGTCGCGCGCGCTGTCTTCGGTGGACGTGAACGTGAGCCCGGCCGCGATCTCGGGGGTGAGGTCGAAGCGCGCGAACCCCGCCGTGCGTCCCTGCATGACCTGGAAGACCGGCAGCTCGCGGCCGTACGGATTCGCCCCGTTCTCGCGCAGGAAGTCGGCGTTCACCCACGTGTACGACACGTTCGTTGCGCCGACGCCCTGCTGGATGCGCTGCACGAACTGCGAGAACGGCTGCCCCAGCTGCGGGCCGACGGCGTTGAACACGCCGAACGTGCGGTTCTCCACCAGCGTGATGCAGAAGTTCACGAGGTCGCGCACGTCGATGATCTGCACGTGGTCGGTGCCGTCGCCCGGCACGAGCACCTCGCCGCCGCGCGCGATGCGCACCGGCCAGTAGGTGAAGCGATCGGTGTCGTCGCCGGGGCCGATGATGAGTCCGGGCCGCACCACCGTGACACGCCCCGGCATGATGGCGTGCGCCTCCTTTTCGGCGTACGCCTTGGCGTGGCCGTAGGGCAGCGGGCGCCCCTCTTGAACCGGCGAGTTCTCGAGGGTGAGCACCGGCGCATCCTTGCTCATCGGCACGCGGCTCAGGTCGGCGTACACGGAGCGCGTGGAGATGAACAGGTACTGATCGGTCGAGTCCTTGAGCAGCGTGGCCGACTTATTCACCCATTCCGGCGCGCTGCTGAGCGATGCGGACTCGTCGATCACCGCGTCCCAGCGGCGCCCCTCGAGGGCGCTGAGGTCGCTCGCGCGATCGCCCGCGAGCTCCTCGACGTCCTTGCCGAACATGCCGGGCGCGCTGCGCCCGCGATTGAAGATCGTGACCTGGTGTCCGCGCTCGACGGCGCGCCGCACCTGGTGCGGCCCCACGAACCCGGTGCCGCCGAGAATGAGGATCTTCTTCGGGGCGGGGGCCACGGGCAGCCCGCCCGCGAACAGCGCGCGCGGGTCGATGATGGCACCGGTGCCGAGCGACGCGGCACCGACGGTGGCAAGGCTGCCGACGAGGAAGTTGCGCCGAGTGACCATGGCTGCGGAGGATGCGAGAAGCGGGAGAGGCCGTCGTCCGCCCGCGGCGCGGGCCGATGCGTCGAAGTATCAGGGCGCGCGCCCGCGTGCGCCAGCCGACAGCGACCACGGTCCGTCGCCACGCGCTCTGGTACGGCAGGACGGGGTGGGGCATCTTGGAGGGATTCGTGGGTCCGTTCGTCCGTTCCTCCCGCCCGCCGGAGTGCCGATGCGTCCTGTCGTCCTGCTCACCGCCCTGACGGCCGTCGTCATGGCGCGTCCCGTGCACGCCCAGCCGAACGCCGAGGCCTGGTGGCGGCACGTGCAGGTGCTCGCGCACGACTCGCTCAAGGGACGCGACGCGGGCTCGGCCGGCCACGAGAGCGCCGTGCGCTACGTCGCCGAGCAGTTTCGCGCGATCGGCCTGCAGCCCGGCGGCACGGACGGCTGGGTGCAGCGTGTCGGGTTCGTGGAAATGGCGCTCGATCCGGCGCGCGTGAGCATCGGGCTGCTCGACGAAGACACGTTCACCGGGCTGACGCCCGGACGCGACCTGCGCCTGAACGCACAGATGGCCACCGGTGATGTGGAGGCACCCCTCGTGTTCGCCGGTTATGGCCTCGCCTTTCCGGAAGCCGGGGTGAACGAACTGGCCGGCCTCGACGTGCGTGGGAAGATCGTCGTGTACGTGAACGGCGTGCCCTCCGGGTTGTCCGGGCCGTTGCAGGCGCACGCCTCACGCGCGCGCTGGAGTGCGCTGCAGCGGGCCGGTGCGGTGGGCATGCTCGCCATCGGGGCCGGGAGCGGCTGGAGCGAGACGGCGACGGGCGCGGCCGGCGCGACGGTGTCGCTGGCCGACACGTCGCTCGACGATGCGCGCGGACAGCGCATTCGCGGCCAGCTCAACCCGGCGCTCATGCCGCGGCTGCTCGCGGGCAGTGGTCTCGACTGGGCCGACCTCCAGCAGCGCGCCGCGCGCGGCGAGCGCCTGCCCACGGCGGCGCTGCGCGGCCGGCTCCGGGCGATGCTCCCCACCGTGCGGCGCGAGTTCACGTCGCCGAACGTGGTGGGCGTGCTCCCCGGCACCGATCCGGCGCTGCGGCACGAAGTGGTCGTGCTCACGGCGCACACCGATCACGTGGGCACCTTCAAGGGGCCGGTGCTCACCGGTGACAGCATCTTCAACGGCGCGATGGACAACGCGTCGGGCACGGCGACGCTGATCGAGACGGCACGCGCCGTGGTGGCGCGTGGCGGCAACCGGCGCACGATTGCCTTCGTGGGTGTGACCGCCGAGGAGAAGGGGCTGCTGGGGTCGCGCTACTTCGCGGCGCATCCGTCGCTGCCGAGTGGCGCGACGATCGTGGCCAACCTCAACACCGACATGTTCCTGCCGCTCAACCCGCTGCGCGGCCTGTTTTCGTACGGCTACGACGAGTCGGACCTCGCCGAAGACCTCGATGCCGTCGTGGCACAGCACGGCCTCGTCGTGTTCCCCGATCCGGAGCCGGAGCAGAACCGGTTCGTGCGCAGCGACCAGTACAGCTTCATCCGGCAGGGCATTCCCGCACTCGCGTTCAAGGTGGGGTACGCCAAGGGCACGCCGGAGGAGGCGCGCTACCAGGCGTGGAACCGCGATCACTACCACAAGCTCAGCGATGATGTCACGCAGCCGGTGAATCTCGAAACGGCGGCGGGCTTCAACGCCATGTACACCGACCTGGCGCTGCGCGTGGCCAACCGCGCCACGCGACCGGCGTGGCGCGCCAACAGCTTCTTCCGGCCGACCGCTCCGTAACGACTCGAGGCACCGCATGGACCGTCGCCAGTTCGCCGCCACGCTCGCCAGCGCCACGGCCGGCCTCGCGCTCGCGCGCCCGCTCGCCGCGCAGGCGAGCATGCCGTCGTTCGCTGCCATGCCGCGCACCTCGCCACTGCTTGCGCTGCGGCGCGCGCTCGCGCCCACGATCGACGCGGGCCGGCTCAACGCGCGCCTCGCCGAACTCGCCACCTTCGGCGCGCGCACCGATGGCGGCGTGGATCGTGTCGCCTATTCGCCGGCCGACCTGGCGGCGCGCGCGTGGATCGAGCCGCTGCTGCGCGACGCGGGGCTCACGGTGCGACGCGATGTGGCCGGCAACCTGATCGCGCGGCGCGAGGGAAGCGATCCGACGCGGCGCCCGATCGTGATCGGGTCGCACATCGACACCGTGCCCGCAGGTGGGCGATACGACGGCACCGTGGGCGTGCTCGCCGCCATCGAGGTGGCCGACGCGCTGCGCGCCTCGCGCACGGCGCTGCGCCATCCGCTCGAGGTGGCGATCTGGATGAACGAGGAAGGCGGGCTCGTCGGCAGCCGCATCGTGGCCGGCGAACTGCAGGATGGGGACCTCGATGCCGTGGCCGTGGCCGGTGTGACGCATCGCGAGGGGATCACGCGCATCGGCGGCGATCCCTCGCGCATTCACGAGGCGCGCTGGGAGCCTGGACGCATCGCGGCCTAAGTGGAGCTGCACATCGAACAGGGCGGTTCGCTCGACCGGGACGGCCTCGAGATCGGCGTCGTGGAAGGGATCGTGGGGATCTACGCCTGGGACGTCACCATCACGGGGCAGCAGAACCATTCCGGCGCCACGGCCATGGTCGACCGCAAGGACGCGCTGCTGGCCGCCTCGCGCTACGTCGCGGCCGTGGACCGCATCGTGCGCGCCGAAGGGCAGGCGGTCGGCACGGTGGGCCGGCTCGCCGTCACGCCGGGCGCGCGCAACGTGATCCCGGGGCGTGTCGATGCCTCGCTCGAACTGCGCTCGCTCGACGAGTCGCGCATCCAGCGGCTCTACGAGACGATTCGCCGCGAAACCGCGCAGATTGCCGCGGCGAACGGCACCGCCTTCGAGTTCAGGCTGGCACAGTCGCGCGGACCGTCCATGTGCGTGCCGGCGATTCGCGACGTCGTGCGCACGCAGGCGCGTGCGCTCGGTCGGAGCACGAACGACGTGCCCAGCGGCGCGGGACACGATGCGCAGAGCATGGCCCACCTCGGGCCGATGGGCATGATCTTCGTGCCGAGCGTTGGGGGCATCAGCCACTCGCCGTGGGAGCTCACGCACCCGCACCAGGTGGCGCACGGCGCGGAGGTGCTGCTGCAGGCCGTGCTGGCGCTCGACGCGAATCCGCCGGCCGGCGCGTGAGACACGCACCCGCCACGACGCGCACGAGACGACGCGCCATGCGCGGCATCACACGGAGCGACGCATGAGCAGCTATCTCACGGAGTTCACCCGGCGTGTGCTGCGCCGCGGCCTGGAAGCGCTGCCCGCGAGCGAGCGCGCCGTGGTGGAGCGGTTCATCGAGCGCGAACACGTGAGCCGCGACACCACCCGTCAGTTCGAGGACGACCGAACGCTTGGCCAGCGCGTGGCGGATCGGGTGGCGCGCTTCGGCGGCAGCTGGACGTTCATCGCGCTGTTCGCGGGTGTGCTGGTGGCGTGGGTGGTGCTCAACTCCGTGGTGCTGGCGCGGCGCGAGGCGGCGTTCGATCCGTATCCGTACATCCTGCTCAACCTGTTTCTGTCGATGATCGCCGCGATTCAGGCGCCGATCATCATGATGTCGCAGAACCGGCAGGCGGCGCGAGATCGGCTCGAGGCGGCCCACGATTACGAGGTGAACCTCAAGGCCGAGCTCGAGATCCTGAGCCTGCACGAAAAACTCGACCAGCTGCGAGATGCGCAGTGGCGCGAGCTCGTGGCCATGCAGCAGGAGCAGATCCGCCTGCTCACGCAGCTGCTCGAGGCGCGTGACCTTCCCCGAGACCGTCCTGTGCATGAATGAACCGCCGACGTCACGCGCCACGCGTCCTGGACCGATTGCGCTGCAGCGCGCCCGCAACGCGCGGCTGCTCGCGCAGGCGGAGCAGCTGGCCGCGCGCGATGCAGAGCGCCGTGCCGCGCGTGACACCACGTTCGAGGCTGCGCCGCCCGACGTGCCTTCGCGCGATGCGCCTCCGCATTCCTCGTCGTCGCGGATCGTCGCCGTGCTGCCCGCGAACACACGGAACACCACCCCGCTCCCCGAGGAGGCGCAGGAGGCGTTCCTCGAGCGGCTCCGTGGCGTGATCGCCGGTGTGTTCACCGACCCGGTGCGCGACAACACGGCGCCGATGAGCGAGGCCGACATGGCGGCGCGACAGGATGCGCGCGATGGGTCCGACGCCGAGCAGGCTGGGGTGTGGCCGGACTACGGCCCGGAGCTCGCCGTGATCCAGGGGGCGAGCTGCGGCACCTGCCAGGGCGAGTGCTGCACGGCCGGCGGCACGCACGCCTTCCTGCGCGAGGACAGCATCACGCGCGTGCGCGCGCAGCTCGCCGACGAGGGCGTGATGGCGTCGGCGGACTCGCTGCTCTCGCTCTACCGCGACCACCTGCCGGCGCGGCACTACCGTGGCTCGTGCGTCTACCACACGACGTCGGGGTGCGCACTGCCGCGCGGGCTGCGGTCCAATCTCTGCAACCGCTATGTGTGCGGGTCGCTCACGCAGCTCACGCGCACCCTGGCGGCGAGCGGTGAGCGCGAGGCGTACGTGGCGGCGGCCGATTCGGTGCATCTGCGCCGCATGGCGCTCGTCTCGGTCGATGGCGCGCGCACGATATCGCTGCGCAGCGCGTCATGACCGACGCTCGCCAGCGGATGGACGCGAGGGCGGTCGCCGCGGCATCGTCGGACACGCTCGCCGCCACCAATGCCGGCATCACGATCGTGGGCGCCGGCCTGGCGGGACTCACCTCCGCCTGGCTGCTGCGGGAGCAGGGCATTGCAGCCACCGTGCTCGAGGCGCGAGATCGTGTGGGGGGGCGCACCCGCTCGCTTGCCCTCGGCGACGTCACGGGTGATCTCGGTGCCGCGTGGATCTGGCCGCATCAGCGCGGGATCGCAGCGCTCGCCGAGGCGCTCGGTGTGCCGACCGTCGCGCAGTACGACCGCGGCGACGCGCTCTTCGAGACGGCGCGTGAGGTGAGTCGCTTTCCGTCACCCGATGCGGGTGGTGCGCGGCGCTTCGTGGGCGGCGCGCAGGCGCTGTGCGAGCGGCTCGCGCAGGAGCTCGCGCCGCAGGTCCGATGCGATGCGCGCGTTGCACGCGTCCGGCAACGCGACGAGGCGATCGAGCTCACGCTCGTGAGCGGCGAACGACTCGAGACGCGGCGGCTCGTGCTGGCGCTGCCGCCGCGGGTGATCGCACATACCATCGCGTTCGATCCGGTGCTGCCCGACGACGTGCGGCGCGCGCTGCAGCGCACTCCCACCTGGATGGGTGGATCGGCGAAGGCCGTGATCACGTACGCTGCACCCTTCTGGCGCGCGCACGGACTCTCCGGCTTCGCGGTGAGCCAGCGTGGCCCGCTCGGTGAGTTGCATGATCACACCCCCGCCGATGGCCGCACCGGTGCGATCATGGGGTTCTTCGCCGGCGTGCAGGCGTACGCCGGCACGGCGACAGAACGGCGCGAACGCGTGCTCGCCCAGCTCGTGCGATTGTACGGCCCCGACGCGGCCACCTGTGAGGCCTACGAGGAGCAGGCCTGGTGGCTCGAGGAGACGAGCAGCGCACCCGATGACCTCGTGCCGTTGCGCGAGCATCCGGCGTACGGCGAGGCGGCGCTCGCGCGCGGCTGGTGGCGCGACGCGCTCTGGTTCGCGGCCTCGGAGACCGCAGCCGTGCAGGGCGGCTACCTCGACGGAGCGGTGGAGGCGGCGGTGCGGGTGGCGCGGCAGCTCATGGCCGGCACCCGCGCCGGTTGATGGTACGCGCGGGTGCCGGGGACGTTCAGCGGCCCGGGCTCACTTCTTCACCGTGGCCCCCGCGAGCTTGCCTACGGCGCCCAGCGTGGTCTGCGCGGCGTTGAGGCCGAGCCGGAAGTCGTCGTCGCTGTAGGTGCTGTACAGGTCGGTGGGCTGGTGCCAGTGCGGGCTCCAGCCGCTCCCCACCTGCGTGCCGCGCTCGTTCTCGCGCAGGCTGATCGACGCGATGATGTCCTGGAACGGGCCGCTGTCGGTGTTGGTCATGTGCGGACCCACCTGCGCCGGATAGTTGGTCGCGTAGCGCGCGTTGGCGGCGTGGAACGTCCACGCGAGGTCCTGCGACGCGCGTGCCTGCTTCGAGTTCATCTGGAACTCGATGTTCACGTCGGCCTCCGGGCGCTGCACGGGGCTGATCGTGCCGTCGGGACGCGGCATGCCGTGGTCGAAGAGCATCATGTCGTGCTGGATCATGCCCAGCCACTTCGGCTCGGGGTAGCGACCGGAGCCCGCCGGCGACTCGATCCCCTGCAGCGCCTCGCGCTGCTGCACGTAGGCGCGCGCGCCGTTGAGTCCCGTCTCCTCGTTGTTGAAGAGGATGAAGCGGATCGAACGCTCCGTCTGCACGTCGGGGCTCGAGAAGATGCGCGCAAGTTCCATCACGATCGCCGTGCCGGAGCCGTCGTCGTTGGCGGCCTCGCCCCAGCCGATGCCGTCCATGTGCCCGCCCACGATGTACATCTCGTCGGGACGCGTGGTGCCCACCTTCGTGCAGTACACCTGTTCACGCATGCCCGGCTCGGCGGGCTGCGCATTGAGCGCGCGAAGGCGCGCGTCGGGCTGCGCCAGCGAATCGTTGTTCACGCCCGTGCGCGTGCGCACGCCGCGCGCGCGTCCGCCACCGGCGGCGACGGGCGGGCCGGGTCGACGCGCGGCGGCGGCGCTGCCCGCCACGGCAGGGTTGGGTCGGTTCTCGGCGCCCGCCGCAGGGGCGGCCGGTGGCCGCGCGAACTGCAGGTGTTCGTAGGTGATGCGCTCGGTGTTGGTGCAGCCGTAGCTCTTCAGCTGCGCCTCGATCCAGTCGATGGCCGCGCGGTTGCGGTCGGTGCCGGCGCGCCGGTCGCCGAACTGCGTGAGCCCCTTGATGGTGGCCTTGTAGCGCTCGAGGTCGAGGCGCGCGACCATCAGGGCGACGGGATCGGTGCTGTCGATGGCGACGGGCTGGTTGGGCAGCACCGGCCGCTGCGCGGCGGCACGGGAAGAGATCGCGGGCAGCGCGGTGGCGAGCAGGGCGCTCGTGAGCAGGACACGGCGGGGGATTTGCACAGAATGCTCCGGCGGGGGACGGGTTCGGCTGTTCAGCCCACGTTACGTGCGGTAACGTGGCACCGCTGCGTGCCTCGTGCACGAATCCGCCCATCCTGACCGGTCTCCACCTCTGCGAACGCCCCTGGTGCCTCGCTCGCGGCCGCTCACGCTCCTGCTGCTCCTCGTCACGATCGCTCTCGGGCTCGCCTCGCGGCGCTTCCCCGCGTGGCAGCCGGCGTTCGTGGCGACGTACGCCGGCGATGCGCTCTGGGCGGCGATGATGTTCTGGCTGCTTGCCCTCGCGCGTCCGCGCGCAGCGACGTGGCCGCTCGGCCTGATGGCGCTCGGTATCGCCTTCGCCGTGGAAATGAGTCAGCTCTACCGCGCGCCGTGGCTCGATGCGATCCGGGGCACGCGTCTTGGCGCGCTCGCGCTCGGACAGGGATTCCTCTGGAGCGACCTGGTCTGCTACGCCGCTGGCGTCGCGGCGGCCGTGGTCCTCGATCGCGTCGTCTCGCGCGCGCGCACGGCGCGCTAACGCAACGTCACGCGTCCGTTCGGCCCCTCGAGCGTCGCGACGAGCGCCGGTGTCTCGGCCGCACGCACCGGGATGTCGAGCCCGAGCGCGGCGTACATGGCGCGGAGCGAATTTGGTGCGTGATGCTCCGCCTCGAACCCGACGAGCGACACGCCCCCCGCTGCGGAACCGGCCGGGTGCGGCGAATCGAGCCAGTCGATGAAGAACGGCACGAGCCCGTGCTCGAGCACGGTGAACGGACTCGTCACCTGCCACGAGAGCACGACGCCATCGGGGCGCACGCGCCCGCCGTCGCGCACCGCACCGAGCGCCATTCCCGCCGCCGCCGCGCGCGCGTGCAGCGACGGCAGGTCGCTGGCCGAGGCGCACCACGTCACGAGGTGCGGCGCCCTGAGCGCATCGATGCCGAACCAGCGCGGTGTGTCGGGTGCTGGCTGGTCCGGATCGGGGCCCACGATTTCGAGGTACACCCGCGGTCCGAGCGCCAGGAGCGCGTTGCGCGTACCCAGCCCCGGGTGCTGCCCGCCGACCGACGGGCGCACGCCGAGCATACGCTCGAGTTCGTGCACGGTGGCGTCGAGGTCGGGGGTGGCGTAGACGAGATGGTCGAGCGTGGGACGGGTCATGCGACGAGTGTACGACGAGGGATGGCGAGGCACCAGCGTGACGCCATCGCTCCGGCCGGATGCGCGCCGAGGCGAACCGTGTCACGTTTGCGGGGTTCCACGCGGTCTCACCCCTGACATGAGTGACATGGCCCTGCCGACCGATCCGGAGATTCGCGCGGCTCTCCTGCACGGCGTGCCCGTGCACGTGGTGAACACCCGCCCCGACATCGCCACCGACGACGTGCTCGCCCGCCTCGACGAAGCGCTCGCGCTCATCGCCACGCACCAGCCGTGGCGGCTGCGCCACCTGCAGCGCGACGTGCGCGCCATCCGCGTGGAGCGCTTCCCGTGCCGCGGCGCCTACGACCCGGCGGCGCGCGAAGTCATCACCGAGCTCACCTTCCTCGCGCGGCGCGACATCACCGCCGCGCCCGTCGCGTCCTCGATCGTGCACGAAGGGGTGCATGCGCGCGTGGAAGCGTTCGGCGTGCGTCGAGCGGGGCGCGACGCGGCGCGCGAGGAGCGGCTGTGCCGGCGCGCCGAGCTGGCGTTCGGCGAGTCGCTTCCGTCGGCGCTCGGCGCCCCGGTGATCGAGCGGGCGCGACAGAGCCTTGGGCTTGCCGACGCCGAGGTCGCGCCGGCCATCGACTGGCAGCTTGCGCGCGCCCGTCAGGATGCCGTGGATCGCTCGACGCTCGGCGAGTGAGCCCATGGCGCACGCCGATCCGCACGACCTGCAGCGCTTCGTCGACGCCCAGGCACCCGTGTTCGACACTGCGCTCGCCGAGCTGCGCGCGGGGCGCAAGCGCACGCACTGGATGTGGTTCGTCTTCCCGCAGCTGACGGGACTGGGCACCAGCGCCATGGCACGGCGCTACGCCATCGGATCGCTCGAGGAGGCCGCCGCGTATCTCGCCCACCCGCTGCTCGGCCCGCGCCTCGTGGCATGCGCCGAGGCGCTGCTCGCGGTCACCGGGCGCTCGGCCCATGACATCATGGGCACGCCGGACGACCGCAAGCTGCACTCGAGCGCCACGCTCTTCTCGCTCGTGGCGCCGGAGGCGCCCGTGTTCGATCGCCTGCTCGACCGCTACTTCGGTGGGGCGCCGGATCCGGCCACGCTGCAGCGGCTCGGACTCGGCCCCGGCATCACCACGGATTGAACTGGAAGCCCTGCGTCTGGAAGACGTTGAGCGCCGTCATCGCCGAGATGGCGATCTGCACGCCTGGCAGCAGCTCCTCCTGCTTGATGCCGCGTGCGCCCGCCGTCTGGCCGCAGAGCACGAGCTGGGTGCCGCTCGCCAGCAGCTCCTGCACCAGCGCCTTGCTGGGGTTGGTCTTGCCGCCGTAGCGCGCGGCGTACGCGGAGTCGTTCATCAGCGCGATCCAGCCGCCACCATGCACCACGGCGGCGGTCTGCACGCGTGATGCGGGGATGTCGTGGCGCGCGTGCACATTGAGGAAGCGCGCGATGGTCGTGAGCTGCTGATTGACCGACGCGGTGTCGCCCTGGTTGATCTCCCACACGGCCTTGAACACGTGGCCCGCGGGGATCGCGAAGGTCGGGTTCTCGACCTTGATGGAGAAGCCGGTGCTGTTGATCACCGGACCCGACGGCTGCATGCCCGGCACGTTCGGAGCGCGTTGCGCGGATGCGGCGACGGGGAGGAGCAGGGCGCTCGCGGTGAGCAGGGCACCGAGGGGGCGCGGAAACGCGACGGTCATGGCTCGAGGGGCGAAGCGTGTGCGGGAAGCCGGCGTGCTGGCGCACGCGGGGCGTTCAGGCGAAGCTATGCCGTTCGTGCCGGCTGGACCAGCGGCGCGAGCCCCTCCCACCGAGATCAGCCTGCCTTCCATGCGCCTCGTCCCGTTCCTCCTCGTTGGACTCGTCGGCTGCGCCGCCGCCGACACCGACCGATCCGCCGCGGCGCCGGCCGGCGAATACCTGTACCTGTGGACGGCCTCCACCGACTCCACGACGCCCGATTTCCTGGCCGTGCTCGACGTCACCGAGGACTCGGCGCGCTACGGCCGGCTCGTCACCACGACGCCGGTGCCGGGGCTGGCCAACGGCCCGCACCATACCGAGCACGAGATGCCGGCGGACGGGCGCCTCTTCGCCAACGGCTTCGCCAGCGGACAGAGCTTCATCTTCGATCTCACCGACCCGGCGCAGCCGCGCGTGGACGGGCAGTTCGGTGATGTGGACGGTTACGCGCATCCGCACTCCTTCCTGCGACTGCCCAACGGCAACGTGCTCGGCACCTTCCAGATGCGGCACGACGCGGACGGCATGACACCCGGCGGGCTCGTGGAGCTCACGCCGCGCGGCGAACGGGTGCGCAGCGCCTCGGCGGACGCGCCGGGCCTCGACCCGGCCACGCGCGTGTACAGCGCGGGTGTGGTGCCGGCGCTCGACCGGATCGTGACCACCACCACGGACATGGACGCCGACGCCGACTACGAAGCTTCGCGGCAGTTGCAGCTGTGGCGGCTGTCGGACCTGTCGTTGCGGCACACCTTCGCGCTTCCGGATGGCCCGGCCGGTGGCGAGGGGCTGAACACGGCGGAGCCGCGCGTGCTGCGTGACGGACGCACCGTGCTGGTGTCCACCTTCAACTGCGGGCTGTACCTGCTCGAGGGGCTCGAGGGCGACGCGCCATCGGGGCGCCTGGTCGCGTCGTTTCCGCGCAAGGATGGTGTGTACTGCGCCATCCCGGTGATCGCGGGCGACTACTACCTCGTGACGGTGCCAGCGTGGAACGCCGTGGTGAGCCTCGACATCAGCGATCCGTCGGAGCCGCGCGAAGTGGGGCGGGCCACGCTCGACTCCGCCGACATCCCGCACTGGATCGCGCTCTCCCCCGACCAGCGTCGCGTGGTGGTCACCGGCTACCAGGGCATGAAGCACCGCGTCGTCCTGCTGCGTTTCGATCCGGCGACGGGCGCCCTTTCGATCGACGAACGGTTTCGCGAGGACGGCGCGAGCACGCCCGGGTTCCGGTTCGACGACAAGGCGTGGCCGCACGGCGGCAGCGCGAAGGGCGTTCCGCACGGCGCGGTGTTCAGCCGTTCCGGGTCGTAGCTGGCGGGCGCCACGAAATCCCCGACGCGCGCGCCGGGGAACGCCCGACGCGATCGGGTGTCATTCGCCGCATGATGCACGGCAGGGGCGCCGACGCGCACGACGCGGCGAGTCGTGCGCGGTGCATTGCGCGCCGTGCTGCGGATCAGGAGGCGAATCATGCGGCTCGACGGCAAGGTGGTGGTGATCACCGGGGCGGGCTCCGGCACGGGGCGCGCCATGGCGACGCTCTTCGCGGCGGAGGGGGCGAGGATCGTGGCTGCGGAATGGCACGCCGATTCGCTCGCCGGTGTGGTCGAGGAGGTCACGCGCGCCGGCGGTGCGATCACCGGCGTGCACGGGGACGTCTCGGTTGAAGCCGACTGCGCGACCATCATCGATCGGGCCGTGCAGGTGTACGGCCGTCTCGACGTGCTGGTGAACAACGCCGGCGTGATGGACAACGATCACGGCGTGGGCGAGTTGTCGAACGCGATGTGGGAGCGCGTGCTCGGCATCAACCTCAACGGTCCCATGTATCTCTCGCGCCTGGCGGTGCCGATCATGGTGGCGCAGGGCGGTGGTTCGGTCGTGAACGTCGCCTCGGTGGCCGGCGTGGGTGGTGGGGCGGCGGGCGCGGCCTACACGGCGTCCAAGCACGCGCTGATCGGACTCACGAAGAACACCGCGTTCCGCTACGCGCTCGACAAGGTGCGCTGCAACGCCATCATCGCCGGCGCGATCAACACCAACATCATGCAGAGCGTGGACGCGACGAAGATGGACGCCCAGGCCATGGCCCGGTACCAGACGTGGTACGGGGCCATTCCCGCCACGCTCGAGCCGGTCGACATCGCCGAGCTGGCGCTGTACCTGTCGAGCGATGCGTCGCGGCTGATCAATGGCGCGCTCATCGCCGCCGACGGCGGGTGGACGGCGGCGTAGCATCGGGGGAGCGGTGGCGATCGTCGCGGGGCGCTGCTGCGGCCAGAGCCGGCCGTTCAACGCTTCGCAAATCGGACCAGTATATCCAGTATATGGCGTACCGGTTCGTGCGCGTGCTCGATCCGATCAGCCTCCCGGCCCCCGTCCTGGCCGACTCCCCGACACCATTCCGGCCCCATGCGCCCCCGCCTCCTGCTCGGCTCCCTCGGACTCGCCGCCGCCGTCGTCGTGCATGACGTGTCGCGGCGCGCGCCGGTGCCCGAGCCCGTGCCGCACGCTGACGGGCGTGACACCACGCAGGCCGACCCGGTGGCGCGCCTCCAGGCCCGGCTCGATGCCGGCGTCGCCTCGCTTCCCCACGACTCCGCCTTCGGCTACCTGCCGGCGCTGCTGCGCACGCTCGGCATTCCGCTCTCGTCGCAGGGACTCGTCTTCTCGCGCACCAGCCTGCAGACGGACAAGATCACGCCCTGGTCGCCGCGCGCGCTGTACTACAACGACGACGTGTACATCGGGTACGTGCAGGAGAGTCACTTCCTCGAGATCGCCGCGATGCATCCCACGAAGGGGGCGGTGTTCTACACGCTCACGCAGGACGCCACCGAGAAGCCGGTGTTCGAACGGGAGACGCGCACCTGCCTCATGTGCCACCAGTCGCGCGCCACCACGGGCGGTGTGCCGGGGCTCATGGTGCTCTCGTCCATCACCGACAAGTACGGCTATCCCATCACCGGGGTGCATGACGGCGGCATGACTGACGCCACGCCGATCCGGCAGCGCTGGGGCGGATGGTACGTGACCGGCACGCACGGCACCGGCACCACAGGCGCCGCCGGCCACAGCGGCAACGTGTACTCGCCGCTCTTCCGCCACGAGATCCCGGACAAGCAGCGCTACCGCACCGAACTCGACCTCACCGTCGAAAGCGATCGTACGCAGCTCGAGGGCAAGTTCGACCCATCACCCTACCCGAGCGCGCACAGTGACATCGTGGCGCTCATGGTGCTCGTGCACCAGACCACCGTGCACAACCTGCTCGCCGGCCTGCACGAGATCGCCGAGGTCACGCCGCCGTCGGTGGCAGACGCGGCGGCCGGCGAATCGGCGGAGGCCACGCGCCTCAACGGCGCCGTGGAGCGACTGCTGCGCGCGATGCTGTTCGTGCAGGAAGCGCCGCTGGCCGGCCCCATGCGCGGCACCACATCGTTCGCGAAGGACTTCGCCTCGCTTGGACCGCGCGATGCGCGTGGCCGCTCGCTGCGCGACTTCGACCTCGAGACGCGGCTGTTCCGCCATCCGCTCAGCTTCCTGATCTACTCCGAGAGCTTCGACGCGCTGCCGGAGGTGGCCACCCGCGCCTTCTACCAGCGCCTCGACGCCATCCTGCGCGGCGACGAACAGGACGCCGCCTACGCGCACCTCACCGCCGCCGACCGCAAGGCCGTGCGTGAGATCCTCGAGGCTACCAAGCCGGCGTTCGTGCGGGCGCGGCAGACGTCTGGCTGAGCACGAGCGTCGACTCAAGCTGCCAGGCGGGGCGGCCGACACTCCGGGGTGGCAGGGCAGTGATCGCGCCCTGCTCCACGATCGACGCCCTCCGCATGAGCCGCTCCCTGCCCAGCCTCGCCCGACGTACCACCCGTCAGATCACGATCGGAGCGATTCCTGCCGTTGGCCTGGCGGCCGGAGCGGTCGCCGTGGCGCTGCGCCTCGATGCCTCCTCGCGTGCCGAGATGCTGCGCACGGTCCTGCCGCCCGATCAGGCGGCGGCCATGGCGGAGCAGCTGATGGCAGCCGCCGATCGCCTCACGCTGGTGATCGCGATCGCCTGCCTGGCGTGTGTCGGCATGCTCGCGGTCGTGATCCAGCTGCTCCTCGGCCGAGCCATGCGGCCGCTCGCCCACCTCGCCGATGTCGCGGACGCGGTGTCGAGTGGAGACCTCACGATCGCGATCGAGATTCCCACGACGGAGGATGAAGTACGTCGGCTTGCCCTGGCGATGCAGGCCGTCGTGACGGCCGAGCAGCGTCTCGAGGCGGCCGCCGGCGCGCTCGCCGAGGGGCGTGTGGACGTGTCGGTGCCGGCGCGTGGTGAGTCGGACGCGCTGGCCAAGGCGATGGAACACCTTCGCCTGACGATCGCCGCGCTGGTGGCCGATGCCACCGGGATGGCTCGAGCGGCGGCCCGCGGCGATCTGGGGCATCGCAGCGCCGCCCCACAGCATCGCGGCGTCTTCGCCGACCTGCTGCACGCGCTCGACGACACGGCAACGGCCGTCGCGCGTCCGTTGCGCGCGGCAGGCAGCACGCTCGAGCGGATGGCCGCGGGCGACCTCGGCGCGCGCATGGCCGGCGTCCATGCGGGGGAGTACGGCCGGTTGCGCGACGCCGTCGATTCCAGCGTGGCCACTCTGCAGGAGACGCTGGCGGAGGTCGCGACCGCCTCCCGCGACGTACGCGCGGCGGGCCGACAGCTCGACGGAGCCGCCACGACGCTTGCGGCCTCGGCAAATCGGCAGGCGGAGGCGGTGCATCAGGTGTCGAGCGAACTCGGAGCCGTCGAGTCCGCATCGATGGTGTCAGTTGCGGCCGCGTCCGCTGCGCAGGCGAGCGGTGACGCCCTGCGCAGCCGCGGTGCCAGCGGAGAGCGCCTCATGGCCGTCGTGGCCGAGTCCACCACGCACGCACAGACGTCGGTGCGGGAGGCGGCGCGCATCGTGCGAACGATCGACGAGATCGCGTTCCAGACGCGCCTGCTCGCCCTCAACGCCGCGGTCGAGGCGGCGAGGGCAGGCGATGCCGGACAGGGGTTTTCCGTGGTGGCTGCCGAGGTCGGGGCGCTGGCGCGGCGCTCGTCGGAGGCCGCAGGGCAGACGGCCGCCCTGATCGCGGCGGTGCTCGAGAGCACGGACGAGAATGCGACGCGTGTGGGCGAGGCGATCGATGCCTTCACCGCCGTCGCGTCGGGACTCACCGGCGTGCAGGCGAGCATCGCCACGATGTCCCGGCAGGTGCACGAGCAGCGTGACGGCCTGCAACGGATCACGCAGGCGATGTCGCACATCGCGTCCACCACGCAGGAGGTATCGTCCACCGCGGAGGAGAGCGCCGCGGCGGCGTCGGAGCTTGCGCGGCATGCCCGCGGCCTCGACGACCTCGCCTCCCGGTTCCATTACGAGCAGCTGGTTCGCGCCGCCTGAGGCGCCGCGCCGAGGCACGGCGGGCTACCGCGTGCCGTCCCGTTCGTAGGTGGTCACCAGCGCGCGCACGCGCTCCACGATGTCGTGCGTGAGCTGGTCCCACGTGAAGCGGAAGGTCCAGTTGCCGTCCACGCGCCCCGGCAGGTTCATGCGTGCCTCGCTGCCGAGGCCGAGCAGGTCCTGCAGCGGCACGATCGCTGTGTCGCACGCCGACGCCATCGCGGCGCGGATCATGGCCCAGTGCAGCGCGCGCCCGTCGGCATCGAGATAACGCGTCGCGTAGTCACGCTCGGCCGTCGCATCCGCCACCGAGCGTGTGGAGTCGCCCGCGTCGGCTGGTTGCCACCACCCCATGATCGTGTCGTTGTCGTGCGTGCCGGTGTACACCACGGCGTGCTTCGGGAACGCGTGCGGCCGCATGATGCGCGCGTCCGGATCGACACCGAACGAGAACTGCAGCACGCACATGCCGGGGTACTGCCAGCGTTCGCGCAGCGCTTCCACCTCGGGCGTGATGATGCCGAGGTTCTCGGCCACGATCGGCAGCGGACCGAGGGCGTCGTGGATGGCCCGAAACAGCGCGTCCCCCGGACCGGGTTGCCAGCGTCCGTGCTCGGCGGTGGTCGCGTGGCCGGGCACCTCCCAGTACGACTCGAAGCCGCGGAAGTGGTCGATGCGCACGACGTCGAACTGCGTGAACGCCGCGCGCACGCGCCGGATCCACCAGCGGTAGCCGTCGGCGTGCATGGCGTCCCAATCGTACAACGGATTGCCCCACAGCTGCCCGGTCGCACTGAAGTAGTCGGGCGGCACGCCGGCCTGCACCTGCAGCGACCCGTCGACGTGCAGTCGGAACTGGTCCGGGTCGGTCCACACGTCGGCGCTGTCGTGCGCCACGTAGATCGGCAGGTCGCCCATGATGCGGATGCCACGCTCCGCGGCCGCGCGACGCAGCGCGCGCCACTGACCGTCGAAGAGGAACTGCTCCACCTGGCGGGCCTCGATGCCGCCGGCCAGACGCCTGCGCGCCGCGGCGAGCGCGGAGGGTTCGCGCATGGCGAGCTCACGCGGCCACGCGGTCCACGCCGCGCCACCATGCGCATCCTTGAGCGCCATGAAGAGCGCGTAGTCCGGCAGCCAGTCGGCGTGTGCCGCCACGAACGCTCGATACGCGTCGTCGCGCGGCGTGGCCGCGATCGCGCGCTGCAGCAGGCGCCGCTTGTGCGCATGCACACGCCCGTACTCCACGCGATGCGCGTCGAATGGCGCGCCGTCGGCGTGCGGCTCGGGCGGCAGCGCAATGAGCAGCGGATTGCCGGCGAAGGCGGAAAACACCTGGTACGGCGAGTCGCCGTAGCCGGTGGGGCCGAGCGGGAGCACCTGCCAGAGGCGCACGCCGGCGGCCGCGAGCACGTCGAGCCAGCGCAGCGCGTCCTCGCCCAGCTCGCCGATGCCGTTGGGGCCGGGGAGCGACGTGGGGTGCAGCAGCACGCCGGCAACGCGGGGGAAGGTCACCATGCGGCAGACCCGTTCGATGCGGTCATGGTGTGACCGGCGCGAGTGGTGCCGGCCGGTAGCCCAGCGCGCGCAGGTGCACGATCGGCAGGAAGAGCGGCGTGGGCATGGCATCCCAGTCGCACCAGCGCCATTCGGCGCACTTGTCGGGCTCGTGCACCACGGGCTCCGAGGTCACCGCGTCGGGCGCGAGTTCGGCCACCACGAACAGCGTCACGTAGTGGCGTGCCGGGTCGAACACGTCGTTGGTGTAGGGACCACGCGCGACCACGTGCACGTCGAGTCCGGTCTCCTCACGCACCTCACGCTCGGCGCAGGCTTCCACGGCCTCGAACGCCTCGAGGTGTCCACCGGGAAACTGCCAGTGGTCGGCGCCGTGCGTGTTGCCGATGCGACGGCCGAGCAGCACGCGCCCTTCGTGGCACACGATCGCCGCCACGCCCACGCGCGGCCACGTCGCCGTCGCGCGCGACGCGGTCGTGCCGTCGTGGCCCGCTGCCGTACCGGGTGCCATATTCGCGTGCATGCCCACCACCTCCCGTCGTCTCGAGTCGATCTCCGAATCCGTCATTCGCGGCACCACGCGCACCGCGACCCAGTACGGGGCCATCAACCTCGCGCAGGGCTTTCCGGATTTCCCGCCACCGCCCGCCCTGCTCGACGCCCTCGCGGTGGCCGCGCACGGACCGGCCCACCAGTACGCCGTGACCTGGGGCGCGCCCCGCTTCCGCGAGGCGCTCGCCCGCAAGATCACCCGCGACGCCGGCCGGCCCATCGACCCCGACCAGCACCTCGTGGTCACCTGCGGCAGCACCGAGGCGATGATGGTGGCCATGATGACGGCGTGCAATCCGGGCGACAAGGTCATCATCTTCTCGCCGTACTACGAGAACTACTACGCCGACACGATTCTCGCGGGCGCCGAGGCGATCTGGGTGTCGCTGCACCCGCCCACGTTCAGCTTCGACCCCGACGAACTCGAGCGCGCCTTCGCACAGGGCGCCAAGGCGATCATCCTCTGCAATCCGGGCAACCCGACCGGCAAGGTGTTCACGCGCGAGGAGCTCACCACGATCGTCGCGCTGGCCGAGAAGTACGACGCGTACATCATCACGGACGAGCCGTACGAGCACATGGTGTACGCGCCCGCCGAGCATGTGTACACGCACGCGCTGCCGGGTGCGTTCGAGCGCACCATCGTGTGCAACTCGCTGAGCAAGACCTACTCGATCACCGGTTGGCGCATCGGGTACGTGCTGGGGCCGCCCGACGTGATCCGCGCCGCGCGCAAGGTGCACGACTTCCTCACCATCGGTGCCGCCGCGCCGCTGCAGGAGGCGGCCGTGACCGCGCTCGAGTTCCCGCCCAGCTACTACGACGAGCTGCGCGCCTTCTACACGCGCCAGCGCGACCTCTTCCTGGGGTACCTGCGCCAGACGGGGCTGCCGTTTCCGGAGCCGCAGGGCGCGTACTACGTGATGGTGGACATCTCCTCGCTGGGCTTCGCGACCGACGGCGAGGCCAGCGACTGGTTCATCAAGGAGATCGGGGTGGCGGGTGTGGCCGGCTCGAGCTTCTTCCGCGAGCCGATCCACGACTACATCCGGTTCCACTTCGCCAAGAGCGACGCCGTGCTGCACGCCGCCGGCGAGCGGCTGCTCCGCCTCAAGGACGGCCGCCGATAGGGCGCCGACGCTGGACGGGGGGCGGGCAATCACCGATCTTTGCAGCATCCCTCCTCCCGGCCCGCCCATGAACATCACGCTGAAGGTCAACGGGCAGTCCCGCACGGTCGACGTACCGGCGGACATGCCTCTCCTCTGGGTCCTGCGCGACGAGCTCGACCTCAAGGGCACCAAGTTCGGTTGCGGCTCGCAGCAGTGCGGCGCGTGCACCGTGCACGTGAACGGCTCGCCTGTGCGCTCGTGCCAGCGCCGCGTCTCCGCGGTGCAGAACGCCGAGATCACCACCATCGAGGGGCTCGCCCCCGATGGCACCCACGCGCTGCAGCGCGCCTGGGACGAGCTCGATGTGCCGCAGTGCGGCTACTGCCAGGCCGGCCAGCTCATGCGCGCGGCCGCGCTCCTCGAGCGCACGCCGAAGCCCACGGACGCCGACATCGACACGGCCATGAGCGGCAACCTCTGCCGCTGCGCCACGTACCCGCGCATCCGGCAGGGCATTCACCGCGCCGCCGAGCTGCTGGCCTCGCCCACGCCCGAGGGAGGGAACCGCGAATGACGCCGTTTTCCCTTCCCGTGTCGCGGCGCGCCTTCCTGCGCGTCTCCGCCCTCGCCGGCGGCGGCCTGCTCGTGGCCGGCCTCTTCGACTCCGATGACGCGTCCGCCGCGCTCACCACCGAGCGCCCGGACGGTGCCACCCCCGCTGCTGACGATCCGCGGCTCGGCGCCTACGTGAGCATCACCCCCGACGGCGTGGTCACCATCGTCGCCAAGAACCCGGAGATCGGGCAGGGGGTGAAGACCATGCTCCCCATGCTGATCGCCGAGGAACTCGACGTGGCGTGGTCGCAGGTGCGCGTGGAGCAGGCGAAGCTCGATCCCGACAAGTACCCCCGCCAGACCGCCGGCGGCAGCACCGCCACGCCCACCAACTGGCTGCCCATGCGCCAAGTCGGCGCCGCGGCGCGCGCCATGCTCGTGGGCGCTGCCGCGCAGCGCTGGAATGTGCCGGCCGCCGAGTGCACCACGGAGGAGGGCGTCGTGCGCCACCGCGCGAGCAACCGCTCCGCCAGCTACGGTGAACTGGCCACGGCCGCGGCGTCGATCACGCCTCCGGAGCTCGCGTCCGTCCCGCTCAAGGATCCGAAGTCGTTCCGCATCATCGGCAAGTGGACGCGCGGCGTCGACAACCGCGCCATCGTGACCGGCAAGCCGCTCTTCGGCATCGACGTCACGCGCCCCAACCTGCACTACGCCACGTTCGTGAAGTCCCCGGTCTTCGGGGGCACCGTCGCGAGCGCCAATCTCGACGCGATCAAGGCGCTGCCCGGTGTCACGCACGCCTTCGTGGTGGAGGGCGGCACGAACCTCGCCGGCCTGCTCGGTGGCGTCGCCATCGTGGGCACCAACTGGTGGCTGCTGCAGGAGGCGAAGAAGAAGCTCGCGGTGACGTGGAAGGAAGGCGCCACCGCGTCGCAGTCGAGCGCCGGCTTCGCCTCGCAGGCCGCGGAGCGGTTCAAGGGCACCCCGGAGCGCACGCTGCGTGCCGACGGCCATGTGGCCGAGGCGCTCGCCTCGGCGAGCGTCACGGTGGAGGCCGAGTACTTCTATCCGTTCATCGCGCACGCGTCGCTCGAGCCGCAGAACTGCACGGCCGAGTACGCCAACGGCAAGCTGGAGATCTGGGCGCCCACGCAGAATCCGCAGTCGGGACGCGGGCTCGTGGCCAGCACGCTCGGCCTCAAGGCCGAGGACATCACCGTGCACATCACGCGCTCCGGTGGCGGTTTCGGGCGCCGCCTCAACAACGACTACATGGTCGAAGCGGCGTGGATCGCGAAGGAAGCGGGCGTGCCGGTCAAGCTGCTCTGGACGCGCGAGGAGGACTTCCAGCACGACTTCTACCGACCGGGCGGCTTCCACAAGCTGCGCGGCGCGATCGACGCCAACGGACGCATCACGGCCTGGGACAACCACTTCGTGAGCTTCGGCACCGGCGGCAACTTTGCGCAGGCGGCGAATATCGGCGCTGGTGAGTTCCCCGCGTCCTACGTGCCCAACTTCGCGCTCGGCGTCTCCCTGCTGCCGCTCGGCGTGCCCACCGGCTTCCTGCGCGCGCCAGGCAGCAACGGCCTGGCGTACGTGATGCAGTCGTTCATCGACGAACTGGCGCACGCCGCCAAGGCGGACCCGGTCGAGGTGCGGCGGCAGCTGCTGGCGCAGTACCAGGCGCCGGCGTCCACGCCAGGCCAGCAGGCTCCCGCGTCGCCCGACGCCGCGCGCCTGCGTGCCGTGGTCGACCTCGTGGCCGAGAAGTCGGGGTGGGCCAACCGTGGTTCGCTGCCGAAGGGCACGGGCATGGGCGTGGCCTTCCACTTCAGCCATCGCGGCTACTTCGCCGAGGTGGCGCAGGTGACCGTGAGCCGGACCGGCGAGGTCACGGTCGACAAGGTGTGGGTGGCCGGCGACGTGGGCAGCCAGATCATCAATCCGAGCGGGGCCGAGCAGCAGGTGGTGGGCTCGGTACTCGACGGCATCGCACAGGTGCTCGCGCAGGAAATCACGATCGAGGGCGGTCGCGCCGTGCAGGATGAGTTCCGGCAGTTCCCGCTGCTGCGCATGCGTCAGGCGCCACCGGTGGAGGTGCACTGGCACCTGAGCGAGCATGCGCCCACCGGCATCGGCGAGCCGGCGCTTCCGCCCGTCGTGCCGGCGGTGACCAATGCGATCTTCGCGGCCACGGGCAAGCGCGTACGCTCGCTGCCGCTCTCCAAGCACGATCTCAGTTGGAGCTGAGCCGGCGCAGCCCCGTGCGCGCCGTGGTTGCGGCGCTCGCGCTCGCGCTCCTTTGTGCGAGCGCGAATGCGGGCGCGCAGTCGGCACAGGGCACCCACATCGACGGTTTCGGAGTGCGCTACGACGCGCCCGCCGGCTGGACGCTGTCCGGTCGTGACGGCCGCATCCAGGCGTGGACCGACGCCGCGCAGCGCAGTGCGCTCGTGGTGTACGCCGGCCACTTCGCGCCGCTCGAGCTCGCGCTCGGCGACGCGCAGCGTGTGCTCGGCGTGCCGCGCGACGAGGACACGCAGATCATCACGCCCCTCGCGCCCACGCAGTTCGGCGGTCGCGCGGGCATGGCCGGTTCGTTGCGCGTGACCGGAGACCGCAAGGTCGTGGCGCACGTCGCGGTGGTGCAGCTCGACGACTCCACCGCACTCGGTGCCGTGGCCGTGCTGGAGGGCGGCGCCAGCACGGCGTCGCTCGACAGCGCGGTCGCGCGCGTGGCCACGCTGCTCGGTGGCGCGTCCGCCGGTGCGTCGGTCGCGGACGTCATGCTGCGCACGCGCCTCACGGCCACCTGGGAAGTGCAGACGGCGTACGCGTCGAGTCCCACGGGTGGCGGCTACACGAACGACGAGTCGTGGAGCTTCGCGATCGACCGCACCTACACGTACCGCAAGCGCTTTTCGGTGAGCGTGCCCGGCGCGAACGTGACGCCGGAAGAACGGGACGAAAGCGGCCGCTGGTACACCGTGGGCAACGCGCTCGTGCTCATCAACGACGAAGGGCGGCTCACGGTGGACGTGCAGTTCGACGGCGAGCGGCTGGTGTTGGACGGAACGCGGTTCAATCGGCGGGGGTCGGGGCGCTGAACGCGCGGGCACTTCGCGACGCACTCGTGGTAGGTACGCTGACCGTGTACCGCTCACCGGGTACCGTTGCCGATGTACTGCGCCGTGATGGCGTGCGGGGTTGGCCGCGGCTCCGTCTTCCGGTTACCGACGACTGTTCACTGCTGCTGACGCACCGGGCCGCGTTCGTGTAAGGGGTCGGCAGCGGTGCACGGTCCACGGTGATCGGCCTGGCCTTGTGCGAGATCCGTCGTCGCCGCGGAGCCCCGGCACCCCCCCTTACTCTCCTCGCGCGATCTTCACGAACAGCCACACGCTCGACGCGAACCCGATGGCCGCGACGAGTCCGCGAATCACCGCCTGCGGCGCGCGGCGCGCGATGCCGGCGGTGGCATAGCCGCCCACGGTGCTGCCTGCGGCCATGGCGAGCGCGATCGGCCAGTTCACCAGCCCGGACACCACGAACAGCAGCGCCGCCACGCCGTTGAACACCACGCCGCCCCAGTTCTTGAGGCCGTTCATCTGGTGGATGTTCGTGAGCCCCATGAAGCCGAGCGCGGCCAGCATCACGATGCCGGCGCCGGCGCCGAAGTAGCCGCCGTAGATGGCCACGAAGAACTGCGCCACGAGCAGCCCGGCGGTCGGGGGCATGAGCGAGCCGTCGGCCGCCTGACGTTCCACCGGCGCCGATCGCGCCCGTGACACCAGCCACCGCACCACCGGCTTCTGCACCGCGAACAGCAGCGTGGCGCCCAGCACCAGCCACGGCACCAGTGCCGCGAACCGCTGCTCGCTGGTGACCGTGAGCAGGATCGCGCCCACGATGCCCCCCAGCAGGCTCGGAATCGCGAAGCGCACCGCCCAGGACCGCGCCCCGGACAGCTCCCGGCGATACCCCAGCATGCTGCTCAGCGAGCCGGGCCAGAGCGCCACGGTGCTGGTGGCGTTGGCCGAGATCGGCGGCACCCCAAGCGCGACCAGCGCGGGGAAAGTGAGCAGCGTGCCGCCGCCGGCCACCGAGTTGGCGGCTGCTCCGACCGCCGAGACGGCGGCGATGGTGACGAGCGAGGCGACGGACAGCGACATCGGGGTGCGGAACGGGACGGACGACGGGAAGCTGGCGCGCGAAATCTACTTGGGGAGGGAATGCGCCCCGCTGATGCATCGCGGGCGCGCCGCCCCTGTCCTCTCGCGCGTCCGCGCGTTACCGTGCCGCGACCCCGTCCCCCGTTCCCGACCGCATGCGATCCCTCGCTCGCAACCTCACCTTCCAGGTCCTCGTGGCCGTGGCCATCGGCATCGCGCTCGGCATCATGCAGCCCGAGTTCGCGAAGTCGCTCAAGCCGCTCGGCGACACGTTCATCAACCTGGTGAAGATGGTCGTCGCGCCGATCGTGTTCCTCACGATCGTGACCGGCATCGCGTCCACGCACGACCTCAAGCGGCTCGGCCGCGTGGGGGCCAAGGCGTTCGTGTACTTCACGGCCACCACGATCATGGCGCTGATCATCGGCATGATCGCGGTGAACACCCTGAAGCCGGGGGCGGGCTTCATCCGCCCCGACGACCTCGCCGCCGCCGGCGCCCCCGTGGCCGCGCCCGCGCCAACCGGGGTGCTCGACTTTCTCACGGCGATCGTGCCTCCGAGCGTGGTGGGCGCGTTCGCGAACGGCGAGCTGCTGCAGATCGTGTTCTTCGCGATCCTCTTCGGCACGGCCATGTCCATGATCGGCGAGCGCGGGCAGATCGTGTACGACGTGCTCGAGCGGCTCACGGAAGTGTTCTTCCAGCTCGTCAGCATCATCATGAAGGTCGCGCCCATCGGCGCGCTCGGGGCCATGGCGTACACGGTGGGCACGTTCGGGCTGCGCACGCTCCTGCCGCTCGGCAAGCTCATGCTCGCCGTGTACCTCACCATGGCCGTGTTCATCTTCGTGGTGCTCAACCTCATCATGCGGCGCTACGGCTTCTCGCTCTGGCGCTACCTGGTGCACATCCGGCAGGAGCTGCTGCTGGTGCTGGGCACGTCGAGCTCGGAGTCGGCCTTCCCGCGCCTGCTCGAGAAGCTCGAGCGCTACGGGGCGCAGCGCTCCATCGTGGGCCTGGTGGTGCCGGCCGGCTACTCGTTCAACCTGGACGGCACCAGCATCTACATGGTGATGGCGGCCATCTTCCTGGCGCAGGTGTACAACGTGGACATGACCATTGCCGAGCAGCTGGTGCTGCTGGGCATTTTGATGATCACCTCCAAGGGTGCAGCCGGCGTGACCGGCTCCGGGTTCGTGGTGCTGGCCGGCACGCTGGCCGCCACGAAGACGGTGCCGCTCGAGGGGCTTGCGATCCTGCTCGGCGTGGACCGGTTCATGAGTGAAGCGCGCGCGATCACCAACTTCATCGGCAACGGCGTGGCCACGCTGGTGGTGGCGCGCAGCGAAGGGCAGTTCGACGATGCGATGATGCAGGCGGTCGAGGAGGGGCGCGGCTGATGTCCACCGTCCAAGCATTCGCGGAGGGCGAGCGCTGATGTCCACGCTGCCAGGGCAGCTCGAGGTGCAGATCCTGGGCACCAAGAAGCACAGCGACACGCGCAAGGCCGAGCGCTTCTTCAAGGAGCGGCGCGTGAAGGTGCACTTCATGGACTTCGCCGTGCGCGCGCCGAGCGTGGGCGAGCTCAAGCGCTTCGCGCAGCAGTTCGGCATCGAGGCGCTCATCGACCGCGAGGGGAAGCGCTTCGCCGAGCTCGGGCTCGGTCCGTCGCGCTATGGCGAGGAGAAGTGGCTCACGCTGCTGAGCGAGGAGCCGGAGCTGCTCGTGCAGCCACTCGTGCGATGCAAGCAGCGGCTCACCGTGGGGCTGGCCGAGGCGAAGTGGAAGGAGTGGGTCGGGAAGTGAGCGGAACGGCGGCGCACGAGCAGGCGCGTGGCGAGGAGTCGCGTGGCGAGCAGGCCCGACACGAAGCGCGCCGGCTGGAGCTCGAGGAGGAGCTCCGCTGGATGCGCGCCATGCGTCGCCGTGACAACCTGAAGATGCTCGCCGGCATCGTCACGTCGCTGGTCGTCGCGATCCCGATGATGGCCATGTCCGCGCACGTCACGAGCGTGGAGGAAGGCAAGGTGTGGCTCTACGCCGGGCTGGTGCTGGGTGACGCCGGCGTGCTCGCGAGCGTGGGCTGGGGACTCTGGCGCAGCGTGGAGCGCGGGGAGACGCAGTGGTGATGGGGGGACGTCACTCGGGCAGGCAGTCGAACCCACGCGACTCGCAGCTCGCGGCTTCCCGCTCGGGTCCGTGCTACGGGATGGCCGCGGAGAGAAAGGGCACCCGCTGGTGCTCGTCGCACGCGCCGCGCAGCACGGACCCGAGCGGGAAGCGGCGAGCTGCGAGTCCCGGGGGTTCAACCGCGTAATCGTCAGCGAGGCACCGTATCCGGCACCAGCGGATACTCCACCCCCATGATCGGCTCCGGCAGCGGCTGCGTGGCGGCATACTGGCCCAGCCGCTCGAGCCCGTCCTCGAAGTCCTTCCCCAGCCACCGCGGCATCATCAGCCCGATCCAGCGGCCGATCGGACTGTTCCCCATGTCCACGGTCATGCTCCACTTCACCACCGAGCCCTCGGCGTTCGGGGCGATCAGGAAGTCGCCGCTCGACGGCGGCCCCATGCCGGCGATCGTGAGTTCGTAGGCCACCTTCACCGACGGGATCGACTGCGTGAACGTCATGGACCCGTCGCCCTCCTTCTTGCTCGTCCACGACCACGTGGCGCCCACGCCGGTGGGTGGGCCGGAGAAGGTGATCTCCATCTCCGGGTCGCGTGCGTTCCAGGGCGACCACTTCGGCCACTCGGCGGGCGTGGCCAGGATCGGGAACACCACCTCGGGCGGCGCAGGGAGCTGGGCCGTGCGCTCCACCGTGTGCGTACGGGGCAGCAGGTAGGCGACGCCGGCCAGCACGAGCACGAGCGCGACCACGCCGAGCAGCAGTTTCTTGAGCATGCGAGTGGGGACTGGGGGGACGGATAAGCTGGTGCGGATGCGCAGCCCTCGCCAGTTGCCCGTCGGCGTCGCTTTCTTACGGCATGGTTTACGAAGTGCTCACCTGGTGCGCGCGCCGCGCCCTTCGCTGGTGCTACGCGGACGTCACCGTGGTGGGCCGGGTGCCGGCGCACGGACCGCTGCTGCTCGCCGTGAACCACCCCAACGACCTCGTGGACATCTGCGTGGTGCTGGCGCACGTGCCGCGCCGCGTGGTGTTCGTGGCGAACGTGACGGCCGCCGAGCATCCGCTGGTGCGGCTCGCGTACGAACGCATGGGGGTGATTCCCGTGCATCGCGTGCGCGATGCGCGCAAGGCGAAGGCGCGCGGCGAGGACAGCGCCGCGGCGAACGCGGCCGCGATGGATCGCGTGACGGAGGCGCTGCGCGCCGGCGCGTGCGTGGTGGTGTTTCCCGAGGGGGGCGTGCACCGCGGGCCGCACCTGGGCGCGCTGCGCACGGGACTGGCGCGCATGGCGCTGGCCGCGCGCGACGCCGGCGTGCGTGGCGTGCAGCTCGTGCCGATGGGGCTCACGTACGAGGCGCCGAACGCGCTGGGCACGCGTGTGCTCGCGCACGTGGGCGAGGCGATCGACGTGGATGCGTGGACGCCGCACGCCGATCGTCCCGCGGCGCCGCAGCTCACGGCCGAAGTCGCGGCCGGGCTGCGCGCCGTGACCCGCAATGCCCCCGACGAGCGCGCGCACGAGGCGTTGAGTGCGGTTGCCGATGTGATTGCGGCCACGGCGCCGGAGAGTGTGCCACCGCTGCTTGCGGCGAACGAGGTGTGGCGGACGTTGGCGGCGGAGATCTACGGGCCAGGCGTGCAGGCGGAGGCGCCGGATGATCCACGGTTCGCGCCCGCGATGGCGCTGCGTTCCGAGTTGACGATGCGTGGCGCCGTGTCGCCAGCGCGGGCGCTCGCCGCGTGGGCGCGCGGGGGACGGGGCTCGAGGCGAGTACTCGATGCCATGCTCGGCCCCATCGGGTGGGTCCTGCACGCACCCGCGTGGTGGCTGCTGAATCGGCTCGCGGCGAAGGCGCCGAACCCGGCCGACCGCATGGCGCGGCGCATCGTGCCGGGGTTGTACGTGATGTGGGCGTGGTACGCCGTGCTCGCGGCCGTGCTGGCGCTGCTCGGCCAGCTGCTGCCAAGCCCGTGGCCGCTGCAGGTGATGGTGCTGCTCGTGCTGCTGCCACGGCTCGGCGATGCGGCGGCGCGGTGGCGGGCGCGCGGAAGAGACGAGGCGTTGCGGAAGAAGTTCGACGTTGGGTTTCCGGACTTCGCGCAGTTCGTGGGGGCGGCGCGTGCGGCGCTGCCCGAGCCGGCCGCTGCCGCACTTGCTGCGAGAGCGCGGGACTGAGCTGTCCGCGACATCAGGAGCGTACCGCATTCTCCGCAGCGTAACGGGCGGCTACAGTCGAGTTCGCTTGCGATGCAAGCGGAGGCGGGTAGGATAGTCACGAGGACGGAAGTATCCGTCGCTCGTCGGAGTCATGCCGCGAAGAGCCGCTGCACGACACCGCCCACGTGGTGATTCCCTGCAGTTCAACTCACGTCAGGCTGCGCACGAACTGATCCCGGAGGAGAGATGGCGGTTCCTCAACAGAAGTGGATTGCCGGATGGCCCGTAGGGAGTTGGTTCGGCTTCTTCGGCGCGCTCTGTGCGGTCATCGTGGCGATCTGGTTGTGGCACTCGTCCAGCCGAGTCGACTGGGTGTCACTGGGAGTCGCTGCAGTGTGCGTCACGCTCGCATTTGCGAATCTGCGAATCGCCGAGCGCGTGTAGGTGGAGCCCCAGCCTGACGACGCGCTGCTGCTGACAGCGCGTTCGGTGCGCCGCTGGCGGGCGCCTTTCATTCGATGCGCTGAAGCAGAACTCGACCGGAGAAGGCTCTTCAAGCGATGGTTTCAGTTGAAACGCGCGGCGGTCGTAGTTCTCCTGCTTTTCGTTGCTGCTTCGTCGGTGCTCGGCCAGTCGACGGCAGACACGATCCGATCCCTCCGGGATCAGTCCAACGCGGCGATCGCCCGTCATGATGTCGACGGCGTTCTGTCACTCCTGGATGTCGAATACCAAATCACAACCGGAAGCGGCGCGCTCGCCCAGGGACGGGCGGGAGAACGTGACGCGTGGACCGCAGAGTTCGCTCGCGCATCGGATCTGGTGTACGTCCGTACGCCGGATTCAATCGAGGTGAGTGCTTCCGGCGGTC
>JAABRO010000029.1 GCA_011390885.1 Gemmatimonas sp.
CTGCCCGCGTTCACCGGACCGGGGCCAGCCGACGGGTGCGCGACATGGGTTGCCACGAGCGGCGACCTCGGGGTGACGGCCGCGCTGTGGTCGATGGCGGCGCGTGTCCCGGTGATCGTCGCGGCGGACTCCGTTGCGTCACGCCTCGTGGCGGACACCGGTGCGGGCATGGTGCTGCACCAGCAGTCGCCGGCCGACGATGCCGTGGCCGCCGCCGCACTGGCACGGCTGCTCGGTCATGCGCGTGAACGTTGGCTCATGGGTGACGCCGCGCGTGACACCGCGCTCTCGCACGCCGCCGCGCCGCTCGCCGATGCCGTGCTGCTCGCGATTGCCCGGGCCACCGGCGCGCAGCCCCCCGCCGCTCGGTAGCGCGCATCACCCGCAGCGCGCATCACCCGCAGCGCGCATCGCCGCAGCGCACTTCACCCTGATCTTCACTCCCCCGCTCACGAGGCCCGACGTGTCGCTCCTTCGAGACCAGTATCCGTGGATGACTGCAGGTGACACGACGTACCTCAACGCCGCCTCCACCGGCCCGCATCCGGCGCGTGCCGTGGCGCGTGGCGAGCAGTGGCTCGCGCTGCGCGCCGAGCCGCACCGCATCTCGATTCCGCACATGGTGGACGCGGCGCAGCACGCGCGAGAGCACTTCGCGGCCATGATCGGCGCCGACAGCACCGAGATCGCGCTGATGCCGAACACGACCTACGGACTCAACCTCGCCGCGCGCGGCTTGCCGCTGCGTCCGGGCACGATCCTCACGTTCGACGGCGAGTTCCCGAGCTGCGTGTATCCGTTCATGGCGCTCGCCTCGCGCGGCGTGGGGCTCGAGCGGGTGCCTGCGAACGAGGCCGGCCTCCCCGACGAGGACGAGCTCGTGCGCCGCATCGGACGCGGTGATGTCGTGGCGGTCGTCGTGTCGTGGGTGCAGTACGCGAGCGGCTTCGTGGTGGACCTCGCGCGCATCGGCGCGGCGTGCCGGGCGGCGGGTGCGTTCTTCGTGGTGGACGGCATCCAGGGGTGCGGCGTGCGCCCCATCGACGTGCACGCGCTCGGCGTCGATGTCTTCGCCAGCGGCGCCCAGAAGTGGATGCTCAGCCCGTGGGGCACGGGGTTCGTGTACGTGCGCGAGGAGTTGCATGACGTCGTGCAGGCGCCCGACGTCGGCTGGGCGTGCATGACGGCCTCGGCCGACTACGCCTGGCTCACCAACTACGAGTACGAGTTCCTCCCCGACGCGCGCCGCTTCGAGGTGGTGACGCTCGCGTATCACGACTTCGGCGTGGCGGTGGAGGCGCTCGCCTGCATGCGCGACGCCGGCGGGCCGGCCGCGATCGGCGAGCACATGGCGACGCTCGGCGACCGCATCGTGGAATGGGCGCAGGGGCGCGATGATGTGCGGCTGTGGACGCCGGCCGAACGCGAGCGCCGCGCCGGTGTGATCGCGCTCGTGCCGCAGGACCTCGACGGAGCCATGCGTCGGCTCAAGGCCGCCGGCGTGGTGTGCGTGCCGCGCGAAGGCGCCGTGCGGCTCGCGCCGCACGCGTACAACACGATGGAGGATGTCGAGCGGGCGCTCGACGCGCTGGGCGGGTGAGCGCGGTGGTGCGCATACCCCGTGTACCGATGACCGACTGACCGCTGCCGACAACCGCGAAGAGCCGAAGCCCGCAACGAGCCGGACCGCCGCCGTCCGTCAGACCGACCAACCGACGACCGACGACCGATGCCGACCAACCAACTGGTCGCTCGGCACCGGTCGTCGGTCATCGGTATTCGGAGAGCAATGCTGATCGCGCGGTAACGCCTACCGCACCCGCACCAGCCCCCAATCCCGGCTCCCCTTCTTCACCAGCAGGTGCCGGCCCGCGAGCCACTGCTCGCTCGTGAGCACACGATCTGCCATGCTCACCTTCCGTCCGTTCACGGCCACGCCGCCCTGCTCCACGAGTCGCTTCGCATCGCCACGGCTCTTCGCCAGTCCGGTGGCCACCACGAGATCGAGCGCGTCCACGCCGGCGCCGTCGGCCGGTGCGTCGAGCTCCGCGAACGGCACTTCGCTGGCCATGGCCGCGAGCGTCGTCACGGCGAGATCACGCGGATCGCCCTTGCCGAACAGCACCTGCGAGATCGCCTCGACAGTGCGCAGCAGGTCGGGGCCGTGCACGCGCGTGGTCATGTCGGCGGCGAGCGCGCGCTGCGCCTCGCGCGCCTCGGGGCGCGCCTCGGTGGCCTCGTCGAGCGCCGTGATCTCGTCGCGCGAGAAGAAGGTGAAGAACCGCAGCCAGCGTCCCACGTCGCGGTCGTCGGCGCCGAGCCAGAACTGGTAGAACTTGTACGGTGACGTGCGGGCTGCGTCGAGGTACACCGCGCCTGCCTCCGACTTGCCGAACTTCTGGCCGCTCGCGGTGGTCACGAGCGGGAAGGTGAGCACGTGCGACTCGGCGCCCGCCGTGCGGCGAATGAGCTCGAGGCCGGCCGTCATGTTGCCCCACTGGTCGCTGCCGCCGACCTGCAGCGTCACGCCGTGGCGGCGGTGCAGCTCGGCGAAGTCGTGCGCCTGCAGCAACATGTACGTGAACTCGGTGTACGAGATGCCGGCCTCGAGACGCGACTTCACCGAGTCCTTGGCCAGCATGTAGTTCACCGTGAAGTGCTTGCCCGTGGTGCGCAGGAAATCCAGCAGGCTCACCGGGCCGAGCCAGTCCACGTTGTTGGCCATGCGGGCGGCAGCCGGTCCCGAGAAGTCGAAGAACCGCGCGAGCTGGGCGCCGATGCTGCGGGCGTTCTCCTCGATCACCTCGAGCGACTGGAGCGCGCGTTCGGCGCTCTTGCCGCTCGGGTCGCCGATCATGCCGGTGAAGCCGCCCACGAGCGCGATCGGGCGGTGACCGGCGCGCTGCAGGTGCACGAGCCCCATCACGGGCACGAGGTTGCCCACGTGCAGGCTGGGTGCGGTGGGGTCGAAGCCGCAGTAGGCCGTCACCGATCCCGCGGCGAGGTGCGCCGCGAGGCCGTCGGTGTGCTGCGCGAGCAGGCCGCGCCACTGGAGTTCGTCGAGGAGAGGATGCGATTGGGACATGGCCCAATTATAGGCGACCGCCGGCTCTTGGCGTGTCCGCACCGGGAGGGTAGCGTTCGGACATGATGCCTTGCGGACCCCTCGCCACCGCTCGCCGATGACGGCAGCCCGATCCTCCCTCGCCCGCCTCGTGCGTCGCCCGTGGGTGGGCTGGCTCGGCATCGGCCTGCTGTTCTGCGGGGTGACCGGCGCCGCTGGTGCGGCCACGGCGTGGTCGCTCGTGTGCCGCGACAACGCTTGCCCCTCCGCCGCGTCGCTCACCTCGTACACGCCCAACCAGACGTCCAAGCTCTACGCGGCCGACGGACGGTTCATCGCCGAACTCGGCCTCGAGCGGCGCACGCTCGTGAGCCTCGACGAGATTCCGCAGCACGTGAAGGATGCGTTCCTCGTGGTCGAGGACAAGCGCTTCTACAGCCACGGCGGCATCGACTTCTATCGCGTGTTCGGCGCGGCCGCGCGCAACATCAAGGCGGGCGGTTTCGCGCAGGGGTTCAGCACCATCACGATGCAGCTGGCGCGCAACATCTTCCCCGAGTCGCTGTCACGCGAGAAGACGCTGCTGCGCAAGATGAAGGAAGCCGTCGTCTCGGTGGACATCGAGCGGTCGTACTCCAAGGACCGCATCCTCGAGCTGTACCTGAACCAGATCTACCTCGGCGCTGGCGCGTACGGGGTGGAGACGGCAGCGCAGCGCTACTTCGGCAAGTCGGTGCGTGATGTGAGCGTGGCCGAGGCCGCCATGCTCGCCGCGCTCCCCAAGGCGCCCGAACGCTACAACCCGCGGCGCTTCCCGGATCGCGCCATCCAGCGGCGCAATACGGTCATCGAGCTGATGCGGCGTGCCGAAGTCGTGAACACGGCCGACGCGAGCCTGGCCAAGGCGTTCCCGCTCGAACTCGCGCAGCGCGTCGAGTCGGGAGAGACGGCGCCGTATTTCGTGGAATGGGTGCGGCAGCAGCTCGACACGCAGTTCGGGCAGAAGCTCTACGAGCAGGGGCTCAAGGTCTACACCACGCTCGACCTCGACATGCAGGCCGCCGCCGAGCGCGCGCTCGAGGAGCAGCTGCGCACGATCGAGTCCGGCAAGTTCGGTCCGTTCTCGCACCTGACGTACGAGCAGTACCTCGCGCGCACCGCGGAGGGGGCCGAGCTCGGTGGCGGTGCCGACTCCCCGTACCTGCAGGGCGCCTTCGTCGCCGTCGACCCGCGCCTCGGTGCCGTGCGCGCGCTCGTGGGCGGGCGCGACTTCGGCGACTCCAAGTTCAACCGCGCCGTGCAGGCGCTGCGTCAGCCCGGCTCCACCTTCAAGCCGGTCGTGTACGCCACGGCCGTGCGCGCCGGACTCGGTCCCGCGCACGTGATCAGCGATGCGCCCATGAGCATGGATCAGGTGAGCGGCGAGGTGTGGACGCCGCAGAACTTCGACCTCAAGTTCGAAGGCAGCATGCCGATGCGCCGCGCGCTGTACATGTCGCGCAACATTCCGGCCATCCAGGTGGGGCTCGAGGTCGGCATCGACCAGGTGGTGTCGATGGCGCGACGCTTCGGGCTCAGCACGCCGGTGCCGCCGTACCCGTCGTCGTTCATCGGTGCGGGCGATGTGTATCCGATCGAGATGATCTCGTCGTACTCCGTGTTCGCCAATCTCGGGCTGCGCACCACGCCGTACGCCATCCTGCGCGTGGAGACGGCCGACGGCGAGGTGCTGTGGCAGCCGCGACCGGAGCGCGAGGCGGTGCTCACGCCGGAAGAGGCGTGGCTCATGGTGAGCATGATGAAGGACGTGGTCGGCCGCGGCACGGCGTACAACTCCACGACGGGCGCGGGCTTCCGCGTGCCGGCCGGCGGCAAGACGGGCACGACGAACGACGGGGCCGACGTGTGGTTCATCGGCTACACGGCCGATCTCGTGGCCGGCGTCTGGATGGGCTTCGACCGGCCGAAGAAGATCAAGTCCAATGCGCAGGGCGGCACGCTGGCCGCGCCTGCGTGGACGGCCTTCATGCTCGACGTGTACAAGCGCAAGCCGGCGCCGCCGGATTGGCCGCGCCCCGACGGCGTCATCGTGCGCGAGATCGACGCCGGCACCGGGCTGCTGGCGAGTTCGGCGTGCGCCGGCCCGATCGTGTCGGAGTACTTCGTGGTGGGCACCGAACCGCGCCTCAGCTGCGCCGACTTCACGCCGGCCATGCCGCGCGTCGAGGGGGACAGCCTCGTAGGCGGTGCGCTGCCGCGCGCGTACCGCGACACCACGAACCCGTTCCGCATTCCGCCTCGGCGCCCCACGCCCGACACGATCCAGTGACGTACGCGGGTGACGCGCCCGGCGAGCACGCATCGTCGACGCCGGACGCAGCGACGGACCGGTGGCGCACGGCATGGCACGCGCGCTGGGTGCTGCCGGTGGCGAGCGCTCCCATCGAACACGGTGCCGTGGTCGTCGAGGGGGATCGCATCGCGTGGGTGGGGCCGTCGTCGTCGGCCGTGGCGGAGCGTCACGAACGGCTGGGCGACGCGGTGCTGCTCCCCGGCCTGGTGAACGCGCACACGCACCTCGAACTCACCGGGCTGCGCGGCTTTCTCGAGGGGCTGGATTTCCGCGACTGGCTGCGCGTGCTCACCATCGTGCGCCGCGACGTACTCAGTGAAGACGACCTGCTCGACGCGGCGCGCTTCGGCGTGGCCGAGGCGCTGTCGGCCGGCATCACCACGCTGGCCGACTGTTCCGCGTCGGGTGTACCGCTGCGCGCCATGCGCGAGGCGGGGGTGCGTGGCCGGGTGTACCTCGAGACCTTCGGTCCCGACCCGCGACAGGTGGACGAGTCCATGCGTGCGCTGCGTACGGGCGTCTCGCGCCTGCGCGACCAGGCAACGGAGCTGGTGCACGTCGGCGTGTCGCCGCACGCGCCGTACACCGTGTCGCCTGCGCTCTTCAACGCCGTGGCGGAGTACGCGCGCGCCGAGTCGCTGCCCGTGGCTACGCACGTGGCCGAGAGCGCGGCCGAAACGGCGTTCGTGCGCGACGGCGCCGGGCCCTTCGCCGATCGGCTGCGCGCGCGTGACATCGCGGTGCAGGGCACTGGAACCTCGCCGGTGTCGCTGCTCGAGCGCACCGGCCTGCTCGCCACACAGCCGCTGCTCATTCACGCGATCCAGGTGGATGCCGACGACATCGCCCGTATCGCCGGCAGCGGTGCCACCGTGGTGCACTGCCCCATCTCCAACGCCAAGCTGGGGCAGGGCATCGCGCCGGTGTGCGCGCTCCGCGACGCCGGCATCGCCGTGGGGCTGGGCAGCGACTCGGTGGCCAGCAACGACGCCATGGATCTCGTCCAGGAGGCGCGTCAGGCCGTGCTCCTGCAGTCGCTGCGCCTCGGCACACCGGACGCGCTGTCGGCCACGACCGTGCTCGACCTGGCCACGCGCGCGGGCGCACGCGCGCTCGGACTGGCCGACGTGGGCGAGCTCGTGGCCGGTGCCCGCGCGGACCTGTGCGCCTTTCGGATCGATGCGCTCGAAGCCGCGCCGGTGTACGACCCGGCGGTGCTCCTGGTGCACGTACTCGGTGCGGGGCGCCGCGCCGCCCTCACCATGGTCGCGGGGCAGGTGCTGGTGCGCGATGGCCACGTACTGCACGCGGACGCCGCCGTGCGCGCGCGTGTGGCCGCGGCCGCCGAGCGCGTGCGACGCTGGGCCGAGGCCGGTGGCTGACGCCCGAGTCCGGACCCGTGGTGCTGCGTCACACCCGCGTGACGATGCACCCGGCACCGTAGCGCCTCGAGCCCCCCGCGAAGTAGCTTGAACGGATACGCTGGGTTCCGCTGCTGACCTTGAACGGAGGGCACGCGTGATTGCCGGGTGTCTTGCACTGAACGCGTCGTACGAGCCGCTCACCATGGTGCCCCTTCGCCGGGCGCTGCGACTCGTGATCGACGGCAAGGCGGAAATCGTCGAAGCCGAACAGGGACGCCCTGTCCGCTCCGAGCGTATGGCCATGCCGCGCCCTGCCGTCATCCGGCTCACGAAGTTCATCCACGTGCCGCGCCGCTTTCGCCGGCAGGTCACGAACACCTTCCTGTTCGCGCGCGACCACTACCAGTGCCAGTACTGCGGGCGCGAGGCCGGCGAGCTCAAGCCGCGCGAGTCCCTCACGCGCGACCACGTGATTCCCATGTCGCGTGGTGGGCTCAACGAGTGGACGAACGTGGTCACCGCGTGCAGCAGCTGCAACACGCGCAAGGCGAGCCGGCTGCCGACGGAGATCAACATGCATCCGCTGGTCGTGCCCGCCGAACCGCACTTCGTGCACCTGAGCTGGGCCGTGCGTCGGCTCACCCCCACGCAGGCCCGCTACATCAAGGTGTTCTACGGCGAGGAGACGCTGCGGCGCGTGCGCGCCATGGACGGCGTGCCGGCGCTCTGAGTGCCGGAGCCGCTCACCGCGGCTCGTCGCTCACCACGAAGCGCGGCGAGCGCGCTTCCAGTCGGCGCACTTCGCCGCCCATCACACGTGACACCAGCGTGCGCACGCCGCGTGTGAGCGCCGTGCCCGGGCTCTTGCGCCCCTGCACCGCCGGCGCCAGCTCGCCGCGCAGCCAGCGCGTGAGTTCGTCGAGGTCCTTGAGGTCGAGCGTCTCGATGTCGGCGCGCACGCTGTAGTAGTGCCGCTGGCCGGTTCGTGGCCGCGCGATCGGCGGGGCGTACGGCAACGCGAGTGCCGCCTTCGCGTCGATGAGCCGACGGTAGGTGCCCAGCGGCGTCACGTTCCCCTGAGCATCGAGCCGCGCCACGTCGAACACCTGGTCGAACTGGTCGAAGTGCACGAGCAGGTCCCACTCCTCGCGCGTGACGACGTCGTTGAAGATGCGGCCGATCTTCCACAGCTCCACCTGCAGGTGCACGCGCACGTCGAAACCGTTGCGCAGGAGTTCCTCGAACCGGCCACCGTCGATCGCATTGCGCAGGCGCACCGTCATGGATGACGTCGCGCTCGGCAGCGCGATCTCGACGCGCGGACCGGCGGCCGGCTGCGCGCCTGCGGGCGACGCCACCGCACCGGCCAGCCAGAGCGCGATGCTGCCATGCAGCAGCGCACGACCGATTCCCCGCAGGGCACGGCGACGGGACAGATCAGGCGCGCGCACGATCAGAAGCGGCGCCCCAGGCGCATGAACGTGTGGGGCACGCGCGCAGGGCCGTTGAGCGGCTGCGCCACGTACACGCCGAAGTACCCGAAGTCGAGGCCGACGCCCACGTCGGAGCGGAAGTCCCGGAACAGCGGCACGACGCCGCGCGGGTACGTGAGCCCGCCGTCGCGCTCGCCCACACGCCAGCCACGCCCGCTGTTCACGAACACCACCCACCGCCCATCGGCGCGCAGCCCATCGGCATACCAGCGGCGATCGTCCGTGCGCTGCTCACGCCCGAACAGCGCGATCCGGAAGTCGCCCGCCCACTCCGCCTGCAGCAGCAGGATGCGATCGCACGCGACGGGGCGCCCCAGCGTCGCGTACTCCGACTGCGGCGTGGTGTTGCACGTGCCCACGTCGGGCGCGCCCAGCGGGGCGCGGAAGCCGTAGCCCGGGAGCGCGTCCACGCCCGACACCGAGAGGCGACGCTGCGCCGGCAGCCCGTCGCCGTGCAGCAGGCCGCCGGCCACGAGTCGCAGGTTCACGGACGTGTTGGGTGCCACGCGATTGAAGCGCCGCACGTCCATGAAGACGCGGCCGTAATCGAGCGACGGCGCCGAGAGGTCGAGGCGCGTGGTGTCGGCAGCCCGCGTGACGTCCACCCGCCCGTGTTCGTACTCGGCGTGCACCAGCCAGCCGTCGAGCGGACGGTCGGGGTCGTTGCGCGTGTCCACGCGTGCGGTGAGGCGCACGAGCCGAGCGGTGCCTTCGAGCGCGCCCGGGTTGGCCCGCCAGTCGCGTCCCTCGCGGAACATGGCATAGGGGTTCTGCGCCGCGCGCGACTCCCAACGCTCGCGTCCCACACTGAGCGTGAGTGCGTTCGCGCGCTCGCTGCCCACGCGCACGAAGCCGTGTCCGCCGAACCGGTTGAAGTAGTCCCGGTAGTCGCGCGCGAAGAGCAGCGACGTGAGCCCCGATTCCGCGTCGGTGAGCGCCCAGCGCTCCACCGCGTCCACCTCATCGATGTGTCGCGCGCCCACCGCCACGTGCCGCTCGTCGCTGCCTCGGCGTGCCTCGATCAGCAGCCGATGGCCGAGATTCTCGCGCTCCCACGCGATCCGGTCGCCGGTGCGGAAGATGCCGAGCGCTTCGAGCGTGATACGACTGGTGCCGCGGTTGAGCCGCAGGCGCGGGCCGCCGAGAATCGAGAGCCCCTCCACCCGGTTGTAGGCGTTCGCCGAGGCCACGAGCACATCGCTCCAGTCGGCGGCGCGCCGCTCGTCGCGCCAGCGTGTGAACCGCGTGCCGAGCCGGGCCTCGTCGGCCACGAGTCGCCCGTCCTCCTCGCGGTACGACAACGCCGAGCGCCACACCTCGAACTCGCCATCCACGCGACCGCGCGTGCGGCCGCTCGCGACGCCCCCCACCACGATGAGCGAGCCGTGCACCCACGCGGTGGAGTCGATGCGCACGTCGGCATTGATGGCGATCACGTCCCCGCGCACCACGCCACCGAGCACGAGCGGCCCGTCGAGCACCACGAGGGTGCGTGGCACGGTGTCGCTCGGCCCGAGTTCGAGCCGGCCGCGCACGGTGCGCGCGGTGGAGTCGTTCCAGGCGGTCACCACGCGCGTCGTCACCTCGGGCGAGAGGCGACCGTAGCGCGGCTCGCCGCGCTCCTGCGCCGCCAGCGGTGCCGCCAGGCACAGCGCGGCCACGTGTGCGGCAACGGCGACGCGCGCCGCGGCAGCAAGCGCGCTGCACAGCATGGTGCGGAGCGTCGTGCGCGACGCGGTGCGCATCGCGGTGCGCTTCGCGTGCGGTCGGCGCGGATCAGTCATCCTGCGCACCGGCGATTCCGAGACGTCGCATGCGGCGATACAGGTTGGGGCGATCGGTCTGCAGGCGGCGCGCCGCTTCCGCGATGTTGCCACCGGCGGCGGAGAGCGCGCCCGTGATCAGGCGGCGTTCGTAGGCCTCGAGCGCGTCGCTGAGGGACACCGGCACCCCGGTGTCGACCTCATCGTGCACGACCGACACGGAGGCGGGCGTGGTGCCGTTGTCCGGGAGCAGACGGCGCACCTCGTCGGCGGTGACCACGCCACCGGGGTGCAGGATCGACAGCCGCTCGATGATGTTCGCGAGCTCGCGCACGTTGCCGGGCCACGGGTAGCGCCCGAAGGCGTCGAACACGCTGTCCGACCAGCCGCAGCAGGCCTGCCCCGTGCGACCGCGATGCCGCTCGGCGAAGTGCCGCACGAGCAGCGGGATGTCTCCTGGCCGCTCACGCAGGGGCGGCAGCTCGATCGGAATCACGTTGAGCCGGAAGAGCAGGTCTTCGCGAAACGCGCCCTCGCGCACGGCGCGCGCGAGGTCCTTGTTGGTGGCCGAGATGATGCGCACGTCCACCTTGATCGGCTTGCCGCCCCCCACGCGCTCGATCTCACGCGCTTCGATCGCACGCAGCAGCTTGGCCTGCGCCTCGAGGCCGAGGTCGCCGACTTCATCGAGGAAGAGCGTGCCGGTGTGCGCCAGCTCGAAGCGGCCGATGCGACGCTCCGTCGCGCCGGTGAACGCGCCCTTCTCGTGCCCGAACATCTCGCTCTCCACGAGGTCGCGCGGAATGGCCGCACAGTTCACGCGCACGAACGGATGATCGCGCCGCGGACTGGAGGCGTGCAGCGCGGCGGCGACGAGCTCCTTGCCCGTGCCCGATTCGCCGGTCACCAGCACGCGCGCGTCTGTGGGGCCCACCTGTTCGATGAGCCGACGCACGGCGCGCATCGGTGGCGAGTCGCCCACGAGCTGCGCCGTGAGGCCCAGGTCTTCGCGCAGGGCGCGCGCGGTGCGCCGCGCCTGGCGCAACTCGAGCGCGGAGGCGATGGCGAGCAGCACGCTCTCGGGGGTGAGCGGCTTCTCGAGGAAGGTGAAGGCACCGAGCCGCGTGGCCCGCACGGCGTCGGCCAGCGCGGCGCGGCCGCTCATCATGATGACCGGCATGTCCGGCGATCGGCTGCGCAGCTGCTCGAGCACGGCCAGTCCGTCGAACTCGCCGGGCATCATGAGGTCCACCAGCGCGAGATCCGGGTCCTGCGCCTCGGCGAGTGCAAGGCCGGCACGTCCGTCTGGCGCGTCGAGCACGTCGTAGCCTTCGGCAGCGAGCAGCGCGCCGACCATGCGCCGGATGTTGGCCTCGTCGTCGACGATCAGGAGACTCGGCATCTATTGCACGCTCACGAGAAGACGGGGCACGGTCAGCTGCGCCGGTCGCTGGGCGGACGCGAGAGCGGATCGTGTGCGGCCGGCGCGCGCACCGGCTCGGGCACGCGCGACGCGGCGGCGAAGTCGGGAGCGGCGACGCGCTCGGTGAGCAGCTTCGTGGTCAAGCGGTTCGCCTCGCTCATGCGCTCGACCTCGATGGCGACGGCATCGACCGCCTGCTCGATGGCCGCGAGTCGCCGGCCCACGTCCTCGGACGCCGGTGCGGCGACATTGCGCCGGTCGATCCAGCGCGCGATCGCGCGGCCGATCGGGAACGCCATGATCAGCCCGATCAATCCAGCGAAGCTGAGGAAGATGATCTCCGGCACCTGCGGCGGAATCATGTTGGCCGGGTCGAACGGAACGCCGGTCAGCTCGCCCGTCGGACCGACCTGATTGACGGTGAACCCGCCGTCTTCGCTGACGTTCACCTCGAACCTGGCACCGCCTGGTTGGGGTGCGGGCGTGCCCAGTGGCTGGGGGGCGGGCGGTGCGTCGGGCGCGGGCGGTTGAGGCGATCCCTGCAGTGCAACGGTCATGCGAACGCTCCGGAGGAGGACGGCGAGGCGAGTGGCATCGCGGTTTGCACGGGGAGGTGGAACCGGATTTCGGTGCCCGCACCGGGCGTGCTGTCGGCTTCGACCAGGCCACCGTGCGCGGTGATCGTCTGCCGCGCGATGGCGAGGCCAAGTCCGGTGCCGCCAGGCTTGGTGGTCACGTACGGATCGAAGATGCGGGCGAGCGCCGTCGGCGCGATGCCGGGCCCGGTGTCACGGATGGCGATGGAGACGCACGGGCCGATGGCGCGCTCGTCGGCCCCGACGCGTACCGAGATGGTGCCCGCCGCACCGCACGCCTCCACGGCGTTGATGAGCACGTTCGTCACCGCACGCACCAGCGGGTCATGGAAGCCGCGCACGAAGGGCAGGGCCTCTGCGACCTGCAGGTCGAGCGTGCAGGAATCAGGCACCGTGGCCTGCGCCGCGCGCGTGACGAGGTCACCCACGTCCACATCGGCAGCCGGCCCGTCGGGGAGGCGACCGAACTGCGCGAACGCGCGCGCCATGGTCTCGAGGCGTGAGGCTTCCTCGGCCAGCACCTCCACGGTGTCGTGCAACTCAGGTGGCGCGCCGCGCCGGAGCCGGTCCACCGCGAAGCGGATCGGCGTGAGCGGGTTCTTGAGCTCGTGCGCGAACCGGCGGGCCGACTCGCGAAAGGCCTCGGCGCGCTCGGCTTCGAGCGCCTGCCGCCGACCGGCCTCGAGTTCGTCGGCCATGGTGCGCATGCCGGTGCGCAGCACCTCGAACTCCGGGGCACCGCGGCGACGCGTGGCGGCCGGGAGGGCCGTGCCGGCGCGAATGAGTCCCGTCCAGCCCACGAGTTCGTCGAGCGGACGGCTGAGCTGGCGCGCGAGGTGGCCGGCCACCCGCGAGGCGCCGAGCGCGACGCCCACGAGCAGCACGAAGGCGCCGAGGGCGATGAGGCGCACCGTGCGGGGCACCACGAACCCGAAGCGCTTGGCCATCTCGATCGAGCGTCGCAGTTCCGCTTCATGCGCCGTGAGCGCCTCGCGCTGAGGATCGGTGAGCGGGGCGTCGGCCAGCGCCGAGATGGCGCGCTCGCCCGAGGCGCCGACGCGGTCCCAGGCCGACGTGGCGCCCACCAGCGGCAGGGTACGGCTCGTGGTGACCACCCACGCGACCGTGACGATGAGGGAGGGGACCACCGCGAAGAGCAGCAGCACCGCGAAGAGCCGGGAGCGGAAGGGCGTGCGGGAGCGCCGTGGGGGACGCGCGGTGCCCTCCGGTTCGACGTTCGCCTCCGTACGGAGGGGCGCGAAGGCGGGTTTCGGCGGCTCGGCGTCGGGGGCCGACCGGGGGGTCGGCTTCCGCATCTCGTTCATGGCTGGTAATTTACACGATTGTTCGTCCTTTCGATCGGAGCGGAATGCCAAGTCAGTGGACCCTCACCACCCAGTTCGCGTCGCACGTCCGGGATCACCCGGACCGCCTCGTCGTCCAGGGAAGTGACCGCTCGTACACGTTTCGACAGGTGGACACGCAGTCCGCGGCGCTCGCCGCCGCGTTTGCCGAACTCGGCATCGAGCAGGGAGATCGCGTCGCGGTCAACCTTCCCAACGGAGTGGAGTGGCTCGTCACCGTGCTCGCCTGCGCGCGACTCGGGGTGACGGTGGTGCCGGTGAGTCCGCAGCTGAACGTGCACGAGCTGCGCTACCAGTTGCGGCACGCCGAGGCCAGCCTCGTCGTCACGATCGAACGTCTGGGCGCCGTGGACTTCCTGCAGCGCTTCGAGGACCTGCTCGTCGACCTGCCCGAACTGCAGTACGTGGTCACGGTGGGTGACGAGGATCTCTGGTACGACGACCGCATCTTCCAGTACGAAGACCTGCTGTCGAGTGGCCAGGGGCGTGCGATCCCCGTGGTCGAGGTCGACGACGCCGATGATTTCGCGGTGATCTACACCTCGGGCTCGTCGGGCAAGCCGAAGGGCGTGCGGCTGAGTCATCGCGCGCTGCTGGAGAACGCGACGCGCGCCGGCCAGGTGCTGGAACTCTCGCCGGACGACCGCGTGCTCACGCCGGTGCCGTACTTCACGGTGTTCGGCTTCTCGGGGCTGCTCGGTACGATCACCGCTGGTGCGACGCTGGTCGTCGTGCCGGAGTTCGAGGCTGGTGACGTGCTGCGGCTGATCGAAGCGCAGCGGGTCACCGTGCTGCACGGGGTGCCCACGATGTGGCACCTGCTCATGCGCGAGCCGGCATTCTCGCCGGCCCGCGTGGCGTCGTTGCGCACCGGCATCATTGCCGGCACCGACGTGGCCGAGGAGCTGGTGCAGCGGGTGCGCGGGTGGTGTGACGTGCTCGTCGCGTACGGGCTCACGGAAACGGGGCCCACGGTGACGATCACGCGCTTCAGCGACACCGATGAACGGCGCGCCGGCAGTGTGGGGCGCGCGCTCGAGGGGGTCGAGGTGATGGCGGTGGACGTCGTCACCGGCCTCCTGCACGGTCCGGAGGCGGTCGGCGAGATCGCCGTGCGCGGGCCGTATCTCATGCGCGGCTACCTGCGCATGCCGGCCGAGACCGCCAAGGTCCACACGCCGGAAGGGTTCTTTCTCACGGGTGATCTCGGCATCATCGATGAGGAAGGCTATGTCCGCATCGTCGGGCGCCGACGGGAGACCATCGCGCGTGGCGGGTACCAGGTGTACCCGCGCGAGGTGGAGGACCGGTTGCGTGCGCACCCGGCAGTCGACGATGTCTGCGTCATCGGTATTCCCCACGATGTGCTGGGGGAGCAGGTGTGCGCATGCATCGTGCCCATGGAGGGCGCGGTCATCACCGGACGGGACATCATCCTGTTCGCGAAGGATGTGATGGCCGAATACAAGGTTCCCGATCTCGTGCGCTTCTACGATGCGTTCCCCATGTCGGGGAGCGGCAAGATTCGGCGGCGCGAGCTGGCGCGATCGATCGCGCTCGACCTCTCTGCATCGTACACCTGAGTCCATGTCCCCACGTCATCTTCGCCCGTCCGCGCCTCCCCGTCGTCCGGTGGCGCCGCTGCATCGCGGCCCGCAGGCCACGCCCCTGCCGTCGTCCACCGCCGTCGTCGGCGGCACCCCGCCGGCCCACGCGCCGAACGCGGCCATGCTCATCGACTTCGACAACGTCACGATGGGCATCCGCTCCGACCTGCAGGAGGAGCTGAAGAACCTCCTCTCGTCGGACATCATCAAGGGCAAGGTCGCGGTGCGCCGCGCCTACGCCGACTGGCGCCGCTATCCGCAGTACATCGTGCCGCTCACCGAGGCCTCGATCGACCTCATCTTCGCGCCGGCCTACGGCTCCGCGAAGAAGAACGCGACCGACATCCGCCTGGCGATCGACGCGCTCGAACTCGTGTTCACGCGCCCCGAGATCGGCACCTTCGTGCTGCTCTCCGGCGACTCCGACTTCTCGAGCATGGTCATCAAGCTCAAGGAGTACGGCAAGTACGTCATCGGCGTGGGCATCCGCGAGTCGTCGAGCGACCTGCTGGTCATGAACTGCGACGAGTACTACTCGTACAACGCGCTCGCCGGCCTGGTGCGCACGAGTGACGAGGAAGTCACCCGCTGGGATCCGTGGGAGCTGGTGACCGAAGCGCTGCAGCGCATGAAGCGCAACGGCGACGTCATGCGCTCCGATCGCCTCAAGCAGGTCATGCAGGAGATCGACGCGCAGTTCGACGAGAAGAACCTCGGCATGTCGAAGTTCTCGCGCTTCGTGCAGGAAGCGCAGACGCGCGGCCTGATCGCCGTCACCAAGCTCGACAACGGTCAGCTCGAGATCGGCGTGCCCACGGGCGTGGCCACCACCATCGACGTGTCGAGCGATGCGGCCGAGGGTGAGGCCGCGGCGGCGTCGGGCGAGGAGGGCGAGCGTCGGGAGTCGCGTGAGGATCGCGAGGAGCGTCGCGGCCGTCGCGGCCGTCGCGGCCGCGGTCGTGATCGCGAGCGTGACGATCGGCCGCGGGCGGCCAGTGACGAGGCGCCCGTCGGTGCCGTGGCACCGGTGGGTGCGGTCGCTCCCGTTGCTGCCGCCGCGCCAGTGGGTGCAGTGGCTCCCGTTGGTGCCGTGGCGCCGGTGGGTGCGGTTGCTCCCGTTGGCGCCGTCGCGCCGGTTGGGGCGGTCGCTCCCGTTGGTGCGGTGGCGCCGGTGCGGGCCGCCGCGCCCGTCGGTGCCGTTGCGCCGGTCGGTGCGGTGGCGCCCGTCGGTGCCGTCGCCCCGGTCGGTGCGGTGGCGCCCGTCGGTGGTCGTGATCGCGATCGGGACCGCGATCGCGGCCGGGATCGGGATCGTGGGCGTGGTGCGGAGCGGGCGCCCGTGGCGGCGCCGGTGGCCGAAGCGACCAACGAGGAGATCGGGCAGAGCGGCGAGAAGCTCACGCGCGCCGAGGCGTTCGACCTCGTGCAGCGCGCCGTGACGTCGCTCGTGACCGGCGAGGCCGCGACGTCGGCCGAAGCGGTTCGGGTGAAGGCGTTCGAGCTCCTCGGCCGCGACTCCGAGACGCTGGCCGCGCGCATGTTCGAGCGCATCCTGCGCGACGCGCATGACGCGGACGTGATCGACCTGCGTCGTCGCGGTGACGGCTACGAGGTGGGCCGCGTGGCCGAGGCGGCCACGATCGCCGAGCAGCTCGCCAAGAAGGAAGAGCAGCTCGTGAAGGAGCAGAAGGCTGCCGCGATCGCGTCGGGGCAGGTCGCGCCGCGCGGACTCGGCATGCGTGGCCGCGCGCCGGCGCGCGGCGGAGCGCGCGGTGGCGCCACGCCGCCGCCCGAGCTGCTCATGGTCGGTGTGGTGAGCGCCAGCTCGAGCAAGCCGGCGGCCACGCCGGTCGCCGCGCCGGTGTCTGCGCCGGCCGCTGCAAGCACGCCTGCTGCGAGCACGCCCGCTGCGGCACCGGCGGCTGCGCCGGCACCGGCCGCGTCCGGCGCCGCGAAGGTGGAGACGGCGCCCAAGGGACGCAGCCGCGGCCGTGGTGGCCGTGGTGGTGCCGCGAAGGCGGCGGCTCCCAAGGCCGAACCCGTGAAGGCCGACGCGCCGAAGGCGGCGGCCCCCAAGGCCGCGCCCGCCAAGACCGACTCGGCCAAGGCCGACACGGGCAAGGCGCCCGCGAAGACCACGGCCAAGGCGCCGGCCAAGAAGGCGGCTGCGTCGGGCCGGAAGCCGGCGGCGAAGGCGGAGCCCGCTCCGGCCAAGGCCGCCGCGCCCGCGGCCGCGAAGCCGGCGAAGAAGTCGGCCAAGAAGGCGCCGGCGAAGAAGGCCCCCGCGAAGTCGGCCAAGAAGTAAGGACAGCCTCCCGCACCGCGCCCTGGCGCGCGGTGCGGGACGTGGTCCGGCTCCGCGCTCCATCGTGTCGTACGGCACCCCGCTCGAGTCCGCGTTCTACGATCGTGATCCTGCGATCGTGGCGCGCGCCCTGCTGGGTGCCGTGCTGCGTTCGGAGGTGGACGGCGTCGTGACCAGTGGCGTGATCATCGAGACCGAGGCGTACCTGGGGCCGCACGATCCGGCCTGTCACGCCGTTGCGGGTCGCACCGCACGCACCTGGCATCTCTTCGGGCCGCCGGGCACGGCCTATGTGTACTTCATCTACGGCATGCACTGGTGCGTGAATGCCGTCACGCGCGAGGACGGCTACGGCAGCGCCGTGCTGATCCGCGCCCTCGAGCCGCTCGAAGGGGTGGAGGTCATGCGTATGCGTCGACCAAAGGCGCGCCGCGACCGGGAGCTGTGCAACGGCCCCGGCAAGCTGTGCGCCGCACTCGGGATCACGCGCGCGCAGGACGGCGCGAGGCTGCAGCAGGGCGTGCTTACCATCCACGCCGGCGCCGAGGTGCCCGATGCCGAGGTGGAGGTGACGCCGCGCATCGGGATCAGCAAGGCCGCTGATTGGCCGCTGCGCTGGGTGCGTGTGCGGCGGTAGCGATCCGCTCTTTGCTGTACCAGCCGCAGTTCTGCACGGCTCGTCCCTCGCGCCTCGCCGCTTCCCGCTTGCCGCCGTTCCGCGCGATGGGGGCACGAGGTCGCGATGGCAGCCCAACAGTGCCGCGAGAAACTGCCCAACATCTCACTCTCGTGCGCCCGTCGCCCTGAACGGCGGCAAGCGGGAAGCGGCGAGCCACGAGGCGCGAGCATCCAAGGACTGCGCGCCTCGTGCTCGTTACCGTGCCTTACTGCACTCCACCAAAGTACAGCGCATTGAACAGCAGCCGGAACGTCCCGTACGCCTGCGCGCGATGCTGCGGCCGGAAGCCGAACAGCACGGCGTGTCCGTCGCCCGCCGACACCCGGACCATCGCAGCGCGCCGCGCGATGGTCTCGGCGCCGTCGAGATAGCCGCTCATCAGGATGTCATCGGCCTGCTCGGGGTAGCGCGCCACCACTTCGACCGGCGCGTCCTGCGGCACCTCGAAGGTGAGGCTGTTCGTGAAGTACACCGCGGTTGTGTCGCTCGCGCTCGTGCCGAGCACATGGCGCGTGTTCACGAGCGTGCGCAGGATCGAGCCGGGCGCGTACGGTGTGGTGCGCGCGCGCGCGACGGCGGGCTGATCGCCGCCGGGATTGGCCTCTCCGGTGCGATTGCCGCCGGCGATCAGGCGCACCGGCGCACCGAGCCGCTCCACCGCGAACTCGCTCGCGTGGTCGAGCAGCACGAGCGTGCCACCGGCGCGCGTGAAGTCGGCGAGCGCCGCGAGTCCCTGCTCCCCGAGCCCGCCCGCATACGGGGCCGGCGCCTCGCGCGATGAGAGGCCGTTCTGCATCTGCACGAGCGGCATGTCGGGCACCACGATCACGTCGAAGCGACGCGCGAGGTTGCCGGCGCGGGCCATGGAATCGGTGAGCGTGGTGAAGGGCACGCCGTGCTGCTCGAACACCCACCGCGTCCACCCTTCATCCATGTTCGCGGTCCACGGCTTGTAGAGCGCGATGCGCGGCGCGCGCACCGTCTCGCCGGCGGGCATGCGCGAGACGGCGTGCACCTGGTGCGCGCACAGCGGTTCGTCGCCGAGCGCGCGCGCCGAGGGAAGCCGGTCGAGCACCACGGTGCCGGCGGGCAGTGTCTGCCCCTCGCGCGTGGTGACCGGGGCGCTCGCGCGACGGGCGCGCCCGCCCGCGCCGAGCGCGCGCGCGAGCACCGCGTAGGCGCGCGTGTCCCGCAGGTCGAGCGCGACCGGACCTCGCACCGTGCTCGCGGGGCAGCTGGCGGCGCGATCGTGCAGCGCCGCGATGGGTGCGGCCGAAACCGCGCGCAGCGGCGCATCGGTGACCGGTTCCGCGATCACGCCGAGCTGCATGGGAAGCGTCCACCCTGCCACGTCGTACGGCGGCTCGACCGGCCCGCCGGCGTAGGCCCGGATGCTCGGGAAGCGCTGCACCTCGAGCAGGTCCTTGGCGTGCGCGCGGAACGGCTGCGCGAGGTCCACCACGTACGCACCGGCGGCGTACTCACGACCGTTCGCGCGGAACGGCGCCGTCGCGCGGCTCACTTCCACGCCGCCGAGCCGCAGCACCTCGACCAGCCGCTGCACGGCGCTCGGGTCGCGCTGGCCGGCGGGAATCACGTACGCGTACGGTGCCTCGGAGGCGCCGAGCGCGAGCTGCTTGCGGCCGACCTGCACATGATTGCGCACGAACGACTCGCGCTGCGTGGACGCCAGCTCGAGCAGCGCCTCGGCGGCGATGCGCTCGTAGTCCATGATGTCCCGAAGGCGCCACGTGCCGCCCTGCCACGGATTCGGGAAGTTCACCTTGCGCTCGTACGTGGGGAGGCCGCGCGGGTGCCCGGTGAGCTCCTCCACGCGCTGCGTGACCGGGGTGGCAATGTTCGCGCTCGCCGCCTCGGTGAGCAGCCCCACCATGTTGTGGCGCGTGGGGGTGGAGCGCGCGCCGCCGTGCCACCACAGGTCGTACGTGACGCCGTCGCCCACGCCGGTCTTCCCCTCGGCTTCGAGCGCGTACTGCATCTGCATGCCGATCAGGTTGATGCCGCGCACGAGCAGCGGATCGACGTTCGGATTGATCGGGTCCACGTGCGGCGGCACCGTCATGCGCATGCCGCGATTGCCCTGCTGGTGCACATCATAGAACACCTGCGGGAACCAGCGCCGGTACAGCACGTCGGTCACCAGCTTCGTTTCCTGCTGCGTGACCATGAACCAGTCGCGATTGTTGTCGTGCCCGGTGTACACGTGGTACAGCCAGGGCAGGGTGCCCCCCTCGAACGGGGTGCCCACGTTCCGCCGGTACCAGTCGGTGATCATCTGCTGGCCGTCCGGATTCATGGACGGCACGAGCATGATCACCACGTTCTCGAGGCGCTGCTGCAGCGTGTCCACCGTGGTGAGGCGGTACGCCAGCTCCATCGCCATCTGCGAGGCGCCGATCTCGTTCGAGTGCAGGTTGCACGAGACGAACACGACGACCGGCTGCTCGGCCACCAGTCGCGCCTCGTCGGCGGCGCTCAGCCCGCGCGGATCGGCGAGCCGCGCCTGCGCGGCGCGAATCGATTCGAGGCGCGCGATGTTGCGGGGCGACGAGATGGCCGCGACCACGAACGGCTTGCCCTGCGTGGACAGCCCCAGCGTGTCGAGCTTCATCTGCTGTGGCCGCGCCTTGGCGAGCGCGTCGAAGTAGGCCGTGATCTGCGGCCAGTCGGCGAGCACGCGGTCGGCGCCGATGTCGAGCCCGGTGTGCGCGGCCGGCGTGGGCACGCCGGCCACGGGGCGGATCGGCTGTGCCTCGACCGTCACGGCCGTGGTGAGCGCGAAGCCCGCCGCGAACGCGCGTGCGGCGCGGCTCATGTCAGCAGCCCCGCCTTGCGGCCCGCCACCTGGAAGGCACGCACCACCTGCTCCAGGTCGTCGCGCGTGTGATCCGCGCTCACCTGGCAACGCACGCGCGCCTGTCCCTTCGGCACGACCGGGAAGCCGAAGCCGGTGACGAACACGCCTTCGTCGAGCAGCAGTTCACTCATGCGGATGGCCAGCGCCGTCTCGCCCACGATGATCGGCACGATGGGCGTGTCGCCGTCGAGCGGCGCGAAGCCGGCTTCACGGATGGCCGCGCGAAACCAGGCGGCGTTCTCGCGCAGGCGCGCCACGCGCTCCGGCTCGGCGCGCAGCACGCGCACGGCCGCGAGCGACGAGGCCGCCACCGTCGGCGGCAGCGCGTTGGAGAACAGCTGCGGACGCGAACGCTGCGTGAGCAGGTCCACCACCGATTCCTGGCCGGCCACGAACCCGCCGGCCGCGCCGCCGAGCGCCTTGCCGAGCGTGGACGTGATCACGTCCACCTCGCCCACCACGCCGAAGTGTTCCGCGGTGCCGCGGCCGGTGGCGCCGAGCACGCCGGTGGCGTGCGAGTCGTCCATGATCACGACGGCGTCGTACTGGCGCGCGAGCTCGAGGATGTCGGGGAGCCTGGCGATGCTCCCTTCCATGGAGAAGACGCCGTCGGTCCAGATGAAGCGGCGGCGCGCGCCCTTGGCGGTCTCGAGCTTCGCCTTGAGGTCATCCATGTCGCCGTGCTTGTACACGCCGCCCTGGCACTTCGTGATCGATTTGGCGAGGCGGATCGAGTCGATGATCGAGGCGTGGTTGAGTTCGTCGGAGATGACGAAGTCGTCGGGGCCGGCGTGCGTGGGGGTGAACGCCTCGTTCGCGTTCCAGGCGGACACGTACGAGAGCGACGCGGGCGTGCCGACGAGCTCGGCGAGCTCGGTTTCGAGCGTGCGGTGCAGGGCGAAGGTGCCGCAGATGAAGCGTACGCTGGCCGTGCCGGCGCCGAACTGGTGCAGGGCGTCGATGCCCGCCTCCACCACGGTCGGGTGGTTGGCGAGCCCGAGGTAGTTGTTGGACGAGAGCACGATGACCTCGCCGCGTCCCTCCATGCGCACGCGCGCGCCCTGCGGTGACTCGAGGTGGTTGAGGCGCTTGTAGACGCGGTCGGCCTTGAGCTGGGCGATCTCGGCGTCGGCGGCGGCGGTGAAGGCGGCGTTGATCATCGGGACACGGGCGGAGGAAAGGGTGAGGCGGTCAGGCGATCTCGAAGATCACCTTGCCGGCCTCGCCGGACTTGATGAGGTGCATGGCCTCGTCGACGGCCTCGAGGGGAAGGCGGTGCGTGATGACGGGCGTGGGATCGAAGCTGCCGGCGCGCAGGAAGCGCGTCATCTGGTGCCAGGTGTCGTACATGCGGCGGCCGACGACGCCGTAGATGGTGAGCCCCTTGAAGATGATCTCGCTGGCGAAGTCGACGTCGATGGCACGGGTGGGAATGCCGAGCATGTTGACGCGGCCGGCGGGGCGGGCGAGCGCGAAGGCCTGGTGGATCGCGCTGGGGACGCCGGACATCTCGAGCACGACGTCGGCGCCGTGTCCGTCGGTGGCCGCGTGCACGAGGGCGGCGGCGTCGTCGGGGTGCACTGCGTCGTGCGCGCCCATGGTGCGGGCAAGCTCGAGGCGTCGCGGGTTCACGTCGGTGGCGATGATGCGGGCGGCGCCGGCGGCGCGGCAGATGCCGACGGCAAAGGCGCCGATCGGGCCGCAGCCGGTGACGAGCACGACGGCACCGGGAATCTCGGCGGTCAGGGCGGTGTGGAACGCATTGCCCATCGGGTCGTGGATGCCGCCGATGTCGTAGCTGATCGCGTCATCGAGGTGCCAGATGTTGGTGGCCGGCATGGCGATGAACTCGGCGAAGCAGCCGTCGCGGTCCACGCCGATGATGCGGGTGGAGGGGTCGACGTGGGCGTTGCCGGTGCGCGAGAAGAGCGAGCGCTCGTCGACGATGTGCCCTTCGGCGGTGACGCGGTCGCCGACCTTGACCGACTCGACGAGCTTGCCGACCTCGACGACGTCGCCGGCGAACTCGTGGCCGACGACGAAGGGGGCGCGGCAGCGCGACTGCGCCCAGGCGTCCCACTCGTAGATGTGCACGTCGGTGCCGCAGACGCCGGCGCGCCGGACGCGGATCAGGACTTCGTCATCGCGGATCTGCGGGACGGGAACGTCGGACAGAACGAGACCGGGCGCGGCCGACGGTTTGACGAGCGCTTTCACGGGAGAGTGCGAGGGAGTCGGGAGTGCGCGATCGGCGGAAGCGCGGCGATCACGTGGCGCGCACCAAGGCGCTGCACCGGTCAAAGCTCGCATGGCGTCCGGACAGGTGGAAGGGCGCGAATCGTCGCGCACATCGATGCGCGCGCGGCGCGACCGTTATTTCGCGCGCGTACCTTATACGCACTATTGCGCGCATGAAATGTCCACACGTATATTCGCGGCAATAGCAACGACTTGCGCGCGCTGTCCACATCGGCGGCCGCGCTCACTGAACCCGGGAACTGCGTGGCGCTCTCACGACGCGAGTTTCTTCAAGGCACGACGGCCGCTGCGGCGGCCCTCGGACTGTCGGCCGGCACGCCGTCGCTGCTCACCGCGGCGCCGCGCGACTCGCGTCTCGGTGGCGCGCCCCGCACGGCGGGCGACGCGGCGTCTCGCGACCTGGCCCTGCTGGCGCTCGACGCCGCGAAGTCGGCCGGCGCGACCTACGCCGACGCCCGCGTGAGCCGCAACAACGTGCGCAACGTGAGCACGCGCGAGCAGCGCGTGCTGGGACTCGTGGACAACGAGACGTTCGGCATCGGGGTGCGCGTGCTGGTGGACGGGGCGTGGGGATTCGCCGCCACCAACGACCTCACGCGCGACGAGGTGATCCGTGTGGCGCAGCAGGCCGTGGCGCAGGCGCGCGCGAACCGGTCGGCGCTGCGTCGGCCGGTCACGCTGGCACCGGTCACGCCCACCGCCGAGGGCACGTGGCGCTCGCCGGCCCGCATCGATCCGTTCGACGTGGCGATCGAGGAGCAGGTGGGACTGCTGCTCCAGGCCAACGAGGCGGCGCTCAAGGTGCTCAAGCCGGGCGGGCGCGGCATGGGCTTCGTGAACTCGTCCATGTTCTTCCTGCGCGAAGAGAAGACGCTCGCCACCACCGACGGCACGTTCGTGGTGCAGACGATCTATCGCGCGCAGCCGAACATGACCTGCCAGGCGGTGAACGTCACGGCGGGCGACTTCCAGTCGCGGCAGAGCACGGACATCCAGCCGATGGGGCGCGGCTACGAGCATGTGCTCGACGCGAACCTGGTGGTGAACGCGGAGCGGTGGGCCACCGAGGCCATGCAGAAGCTCGGGGCCAAGTCGGTGGACGTGGGGCGCTACGACCTCATCCTGCACCCCACGCACCTCTGGCTCACGATCCACGAGTCCATCGCGCACCCCACGGAACTCGACCGCGCGCTCGGCTTCGAGGCCAACTACGCCGGCACCAGTTTCGTCGCGCCGCCGGAGTCGGTGCTCGGCAAGCTCAAGTACGGCCCCGAGTTCATGAACGTGCAGGCCGACCGGTCGCAGGAAGGCTCGCTGGGCGCGGTGGGGTGGGACGACGAGGGCGTGCAGCCCGACGAGTACCTCATCATCAAGAACGGCATCTTCAACGACTACCAGACCACGCGCGAGCAGGCGCCGTACCTGGCCGACTGGTATGCGTCGCAGGGCAAGCCGGTGCGTTCGCACGGCAACTCGTACGCGCAGACGTGGGCCGACGTGCAGTTCCAGCGGATGCCCAACGTGTCGTTGCTGCCGGGTGAGCAGGACCTCGTCTGGGACGACCTCATCGCCGCCACCGATCGCGGCATCGCGATCGTGGGCGACGGATCGTTCTCCATCGACCAGCAGCGGTACAACGCGCAGTTCGGCGGGCAGCTGTTCTATGAGATCCGCGGCGGCAAGATCGTGGGCATGCTCAAGGACGTGGCCTACCAGATCCGCACGCCGGAGTTCTGGAACAGCATGGACATGCTCGGCGGCAAGCGCAGCTACGAACTCGGCGGCGCCTTCGGCGATGGCAAGGGACAGCCGGCGCAGTCGAACGCGGTCAGCCACGGCTGCCCGCCCACGCGCCATAAGCAGGTGAACGTGATCAACACCGGACGGCAGGGATGAGCGGGCCGCGTTCCCTCTTCGGCGCCATGGCGCCGCACCTGGGCCGGTTGCAGGCCGAAGCGCTGTGCAAGCGCGTGCTCGGCTTCTCCACCGCCGACGAAATGCGCGTCAACGTGAACTCGGGCGCCACGGCCAACACGCGCTTCGCCGTCAACCAGATCTCCACGGCCGGTGACAACACCAACGTGTCGATCACCGTGCGCGCGATCTTCGGCAAGAAGGCGGGCAGCGCCACCACCAACCGCACCGACGACGAGTCGCTGCGCGCGGTGGTGCAGCGTGCCGAGGCGCTCGCGCGCCTCGCGCCCGAAGATCCGGAAATGCTCCCCGAGCTCGGTCCGCAGACGTACGTGGGTGCCGGCGGCTTCGCGCAGGCCACGGCGTCGCTCGATCCGGCGGGCCGCGCGGCGGCGGTGCGCAGCATCACCGATCCGGCGGCCGACGCGGGGCTCGTGTCCACGGGCTACCTCGAAGCGAACACGGGGTCGGTGGCGGTGGCCACGTCGCGTGGCCTGTTCGCGTGGCGCGAGAGCACGGCGGTGGCACTCACCACCACGGTGCGCACGCCCGATGGCACCGGCTCCGGCTGGGCGGGCGCGACGTCGCACGACTGGTCGCGCATCGATGCCGCCGCGCTCGGCGCGCGTGCGATCGAGAAGGCGCGCCGGTCGGTGAATCCCGTGGCCATCGAACCGGGTCGCTACACCGTGGTGCTCGAACCCACGGCGGTCGGCAACCTGGTGCAGCTCATCGCCGGCGCCGCGCAGGCGCGATCGGCCGACGAAGGGCGCTCGTTCTTTTCCAAGCCGGGCGGCGGCACCAAGATCGGCATGAAGGTCGTCGACGAGCGCGTCACGCTGCTCTCCGATCCGCTCGATCCCGATGCCTACGGCACGACCTTCGGCGGCGATGGCCTGCCGTCGCGCAAGATGACCTGGATCGAGAACGGCGTGGTGAAGAACCTCGCCTACGACCGCTGGTGGGCGCAGCAGAAGGGCGCCGAAGCGTCGTCGTTCCCCGGGTCGCTGCGCATGCTCGGCGGCACCACGAGCATCGAAGACATGATCGCGTCCACCGAGCGCGGCCTGCTCGTCACGCGCTTCTGGTACATCCGTCCCGTCGACCCCCGCACCATCCTGTATACGGGGCTCACGCGCGACGGCACCTTCCTGATCGAGAACGGACGCGTGACGCGCGCGGTGAAGAACCTGCGCTGGAACGAGTCCCCGATCTTCATGCTGAACAACGTCGAGGCGATGGGCGTGCCGGTGCGTGTGAGCGCCAGCGAAAGCGGCGGGCCTGGACAGGCCGTCGTCGTTCCGCCTCTCAAGGTTCGCGATTTCACCTTCACCAGTCTCAGCGACGCCGTCTGATCGCGTGACGTCGTGATGCGTCACGACGTCCAACCGACAACCGATCGCTTCAGCTGTGCGCGCCATCGTTCGCGATGCGCGCGCCAGCGTGTCGAAGGCCGCGGAGTTCGCTCCGAGGTGCGGCTGCCGACACGTCACTCGCGTCTCCACCGGGGGAGACCGGGTACCCCACCCTCCCTAGTGAGGATCGTTCGCAATGGCTCCTGCCAAGAAGACCGCGCGCAAGAAGACGGCCAAGAAGGCCGTGCGCAAGACGGCGAAGAAGGCGACGCGCAAGACCGCCAAGAAGGCTGTTCGCAAGACGGCCAAGAAGGCGACGCGCAAGACCGCCAAGAAGGCCGTCCGCAAGACCGCCAAGAAGGCCGCGAAGAAGACGGCGAAGAAGGCGACCAAGAAGACCGCCAAGAAGGCCACGCGCAAGACGGCCAAGAAGGCGGCCAAGAAGACCGCCAAGAAGGCGACGCGCAAGACCGCCAAGAAGGCCACCAAGAAGACGGCCAAGAAGGCGACGCGCCGCAAGAAGGCTGCGCCCGCTGCTCCGGCTGCGCCTGCGCCGACGATGTAAGCTGGACCTCTTCGCGGTCCCTCAGGGGGCCGTCGAACGCAAAGACGCCGGCATGTCTGCCGGCGTCTTTGGCGTTTCAGGACCTGCCATCGCGCGATCCGTTCGCGCGCGTCGACTACACGGCGGCGGCCACGAGCGCTTCGTCGTGCGCGGGCTGCTCGTCGAGGTCGGGCACCGGACCCCAGACGAACGCCGAGAAACGTGTTTCCGTGGACGGCGCTCCGCCGTCGGCGATCACGATGCCGATGGGGTCCGTGGTATGCTGCTGCTTGCGCGTCAGTCGCATGAGGCGACCCTCCACCCGAGTTCGAGACCTGCGGTGGCGTCCCGTCGTGGGGCGCCGAACACAGTCGAACAGAGCAGGTTCCGTGCCGTTCGGCAGGAAAGGCGCAAGCTGTTGCTGCGCATAAGCTTGCGCAACTGCAGGAAGGGCTGAGTCCGCGCGCTGTGTCGATCGGCCACGCCCCGCGAGCACAAGACGTGTCGAAGCGACACGCCTGCGGCGGCTAGGCGACCGCTTCCTTCCGGGCGAGGAAGGTGCGCGAGCCGTTCTCGCGCGTGCGTTCGAGCGACACCTGCCAGCCGCGATAGCGCGACTCCAGCTCCTCGATCGCAAGCACGATCGTGCCGTCGTTCGCCGCGCCGTCGCTGCTCGTGCTCCCCGCGCCCGTGGCGATCGTCTCCACCAGATGCACGCCGCCATCCGCCGTGGCGCTCTGCAGGATGCCGATCACCCGCTCGCGATCGGCCGGCGAGAGCCCCGCCAGCGCCGACGCGCTGCACACGACGGCGTGCAGCTCCACGTCGGGGCTCCAGGCGGCGAGGTCGCCGCAGTAGGCACGCACGCGGTCGTGCAGGCCGGCCTGCTGCGCGGCGGCCATCACGCGCTGCATGGCGTCGAATGCGGGGTCGAGCGCCGTCACGGCGCAGCCGTGCGCCGCGAGGTAGAGCGCCTCCCCCTCGCGCGGGGTGCCGGCGACGAGCACGTGACGATCCGGGGCGTGCTGCAACTCGCGCACGAACGCGGCGTTCGGGTCGAGCCCCCAGTGTTCGGGCTGCCGATACCGCTCGAGCTCGCGCAAACGCCGCCGACGCCAGGTCTGGTACGTGGGCAGTCGCAGGCGGCGCGAGATGATGCGATCGACCTCCTGCCAGATCAGGAGCTCCGTCAGCGCGACCTGCGGCTGACTGGCGAGCGACGCCACCGCCTCATCCCCGATCTTGAGGATGGCGCTCCGCGGGATCGAGTCCTTGTAGTCCTCGATCTCGCGTTCGACGTACAGCTCGTACTCGTACTTGAGCGACCGCGGATTCTGGAAGGGCATGCCCCGATGTGGAAAGGTGTGGACAAATAGTAGGTCGCAATCAAGAATGCGCAAGGGCACACAAAACATTGCCGCCTCATTGTGCCCGCAGTCCTCCTCCACTCCGTCCTCCAGCCGGCTGTCCCGTGCCCGAGTTGCCCGAAGTCGAACGTGCCACGCGGCTGCTGCGCACCGCCCTCGAGGGCCGACGCATCGTGGACGCGCGCACGCTGCATCCGTCGGCGGCGCGCGCCCTCCCGCCGCAGGCGGCGCGTTCGCTCGAGGGGCGCACCGTGGTGCGCATCGAGCGTCGCGCGAAGTACCAGCTCCTGCACCTCGATGACGCGCGCACCATCGAGGTGCACTTCAAGATGACCGGTGACTGGGCCATCGGGCCGAGCACGCTCCCGCCGCCCGCGCTCGAGCGGGTGCGCTTCGTGACGCACGAGGGCACGCGCATCTCCCTCGTGGACGGCCGCGCCTTCGCCGTGGTGCGCGTACACGAGCCCGGCGCGATGTTCCTCCCGCCGCTGGGCCTCGAGCCCCTCGACGCGGCCTGGAGCGCCGACGCGCTGAAGGCCGCACTCGCGCGCAAGACGGGCCCCATCAAGCCCGCCCTGCTCGACCAGCGCGTCGTGGCCGGCCTCGGCAACATCTACTCGGCCGAGGCGCTGTGGGAGGCTGCGATCCATCCGCGCGCCCGCGCGAACCGGTTGTCGATGGCGCGCGTGCAGCGCCTCGCCGATGCGGCGCGCCTCGTGCTCGAGCGCGCGCCGGCCGCGCGCTACTACGGCCAGCGCACCGTGGACGACGGCCACACCTATGCGCTGGGCGATGGCAGCGACGAGACGTGGCACGTGTACGACCGCGAAGGGGAGCCGTGCGAGCGCTGCGGCGCCCCCGTCCGCCGCATGGAGCAGGCGGGGCGCAGCACGTACTACTGCGGGCGCTGCCAGCGGGTGTGAGCGCGTCCTGCGGCGTCGCGCAATCCGCGCGCCCCGCACCGCATCATCCCACGTCCTCGAGCAGCACGCCCTTGAGGTAGCCGGTCTCGGGAATGGTCAGGATCTCGGGGTGATCGAGTCCCTGGCCGGTGATGGCGCGAATGGCGAACCGCCGCCGGCTGTCGGCTGCTGCCTCGGTGATCACCTCGAGGAAGGTGCCCCGATCGAGATGGTGCGAGCAGCTCGCACTGAAGAGCTGGCCGCCGGGCGCGAGCAGCTTCATCGCCTGGAGGTTCACGTCCTTGTAGCCGCGCAGCGCGCCGCTCAGCGAGGCCCGCGACTTCGCGAACGCCGGCGGGTCCACCACGATCGTGTCGAAGCGCCGCCCCTCGCGATGCCACGCGCGCATCGTGTCGAACGCGTCGCCCACATGCGTGGTCAGGTTCGTGTAGCCGTTCAGCGCCGCGTTCTCCGTGGCGCGTTCGAGCGCCGGCGCGGAAATGTCGAGCGCCACCACCGACTCGGCGTGTCGCGCGAGGTGGAGCGCGAACGAGCCGTGGTAGGCGAAGCAGTCGAGCGCCGTGCCACGCGCGCGGTCGCCCACCAGCACGCGATTGTCGCGCTGGTCGAGGAAGGCCCCGGTCTTCTGGCCGTCCCACGGCGCGGCCAGGAACCGCACGCCGTGCTCGACCACTTCGATCGTGCGTGGCACGTCGCCATGCAGCAGCGTGACCTCGCGCTCGAGCCCCTCGCGCGATCGCACCGCCGGGTCGTTGCGCGCGAGCACGCCCTCGCACCCGGTGTGCGCGAGCAGCGCGTCGATGATCGCGTCCCGGCAGGCCTCCAGTCCGGCCGACAGGAGCTGCACCACGAGCCAGCGGTCGTAGCGGTCCACGACGAGCGACGGGAGGCCGTCCCCTTCGCCGTGTACGAGGCGCATCGCGTTCGTGTGCGCCGCAACGGGTCCGCGTCGCGCGATCGCGGCACCGAGACGGGCGTGCCACCACGCGGCATCGACGACCGCGTCGGGCGCGCTGTCGAGCAGGCGCAGTGAGATCTCCGAGGCCGGGCTCCAGAGCGCCACGCCAAGCGGTCGGCCGTTCTGCGCCTGCACGGGCACCACGCCGGCGGGCACACCAGGCGGCGCCGTGACATCGCTGCGGAAGATCCACGGGTGCCCGCGACCGAGTCGTTGTTCGGCACGGCGGTTGACCGTGGCGGTGGCAGAAGAGGCGCGTGTCATGCGAGGGGCGGCGGCGCGCCGGCATCCGGCGCGACAGGGGAGGGTGACACCGGGGGTGGCGCCACCTCGGTGGTCGGCGAGCTGATGCCGAGCGCGCACCAGGTGGCGCGCGTGGCGATGGTCTCGTCGTAGATGGCGCGGTTGACCGGCACGGCCTCGCGGGAGCGCTCGTCGTGCCACAGGTGCCATGCGACCGCGGCAAACTTGAGGGTGCGACGGCGCACGCCCGCGTGCTGCAGCCGGGCCACGAACTCGCTGTCCTCGAGTCCCCAGCCGGTCATCGCTTCGTTGTAGCCGTTCACGCGCAGCGCGTCGGCGCGCCAGAAGGCCACATGACAGCCGCGCACGCGCACGAGCGGATCGCGGCTCGCGCGGGTGCCGAGGGCCGCCAGCGGGGGCAGGTACCAGCTGTTATGGCGATGCCCCACACCACGCTCGAAAGGGCGCGTGCGCAGCCGCCCCGTGCGCAGCAGCTCCTCGGAAAGTCGCCGGTCGAGCAGCGCGCGGCTCCCCTGCACGAACGTGCCCGACTTCGCGAAGGCGAGGTGCCGTCGCACGGCGGCCGGATGCAGCAGGATGTCGCCATCGAGCTGCAGGATGTACGCGCCGCGCGCGACGGCGATGGCGCGGTTGCGGATCGCGCCGGCGCGGAACCCCTCGTCGGTGTGCCACACGTGCCGGAGCGGCACGGGATACGACGCGGCGACGGACGCGACGAGCGCCGCGGTCTCGGGACCCGAGCCGTCGTCGGCCACGATCACTTCGAGCGGTGCCACGTCCTGCAGGCGAAGCGCCTCGAGCACGAGCGCGAGTGCGTCCGGCCGATTGTACGTGGAGACGATGACCGAGCAGTTCACGCTCACCGGCCCGAGGCGCGCCGGCCGGCCTCGACTTCTGCGCGGAGCTTGCGGGCGGCGTGTTCCGGATCGGGCTGCGACAGCACGGCCCGGATCACCGACACGCCGTCGAACCCGGCGGCGATCACGTCGCGCGCGTTGCCGGCATCCACGCCGCCGATTGCGACGGCGGGGCGCGCACCGAGCCGCGCGAGCCGCGCGCCGCCGTCGATGCCGAGCGGCGGTGCGGCGTCGGTCTTGCTCGGCGTGCCGAAGAGCGGTCCCACGCCGGTGTAGTCCGCATCGTCGAGCTCCGGCAGTTCGCCCGCATGCGTGAGCGACGCGCCGAGCAGGAAGCCGACGGGCACGAGGCGTCGCGCGAGCACGATCGGCAGGTCGGACATGCCAAGGTGTGCGCCCGCGGCGCCGCCCACCACCGCAATGTCGACGCGATCGTTCACGACGACCGGCACGCTGAGCGCGCCCACGAGTGCGCGCGTGACTCGCAGCAGCTCGCGCGAGCTGGCGTCCTTGAGCCGCACCTGCAGCATGGTCACGCCGCCACGCTCGGCGGCGATCGCGCGCGCCACCAGTCCGTCCACCCCGTCGCGCAGGTCGTCCGTGATGGCAACCACGGCGAGCGCGGCGCGCACGCGATCGGGTGTCCAGCTGGGCGAGGCCGGGTCAGGCATCGGGGCTGCTCGCGGGGGTCGCGCTGGATTCCGCGCGTGCCGCCTCGCGTGCCGCCTCGCGCCGCCGACGCGCTTCGCGGCGCACCATGGCGATGGCCTGCTGGTGCTCCTGGAAGGTGCGGCGAAACTCGTGGTGGCCGTCGGGGTGCGCCACGAAGAACAGGTACGGCACATCGGCCGGCGTGAGCGCAGCCTCGAGGCTCGATGCGCCCGGCGAGGCGATCGGACCCGGCGGCAGTCCGTCGTAGCGGTACGTGTTGTACGGCGAGTCGACCTCGAGGTGCACGAACAGCAGCCGGTCCACGTGTTCGGGCAGCGCGTACTGCACGGTGGGGTCGGCCTGCAGGCGCATGCCGATCTTCACACGATTCCAGTACACGGCCGCGATGGTGGGGCGTTCCTCGGCGACGCGCGCTTCCTTCTCCACGAGCGAGGCCATGGTCACCGCCTCGTGTCGCGTGATGCCGAGCGCGGTGAGCCGCGCGTCCCACTCGGGGCGCCACACGGCGTCGAAGCGCTCGAGCATGGTGCGCACGGCCGCGCGGGCCGACGTGCCGGCCGAAAACGTGTACGTGTCGGGGAACAGGTAGCCTTCGAGCGTGGCCGCGGGCACGTTGCGCTCGGCGCGCCATGCGGAATCGCGCACGGCGGCGCGCACGGAGTCTTCCGGCACGTCGAGCAGGCGCGCGAGGCGAGGCGTGATCTGCCGCAGGTCGAAGCCTTCGGGGATCGTGACGGTGAGCACGAGTCCGCGCCCTTCGATGAGCGCGTCGAGCAGGACTCGCCACGACTGGCCGGGCTGCAGGGCGTACGTGCCGGCCTTGATGGCGCGATCGCGCCCGCCAAGCGTGGCATACCACCGGAAGAAGCGCGCCGACGACACCACGCCGGCCGACTCCAGCGAATCGGCCACGGCGCGAAACGACGCGCCCTGCGGCACACTGACCTGCACCGGGTCACCCGACGCGTCACCGCAGGCGGTGAGCGTCGCGAAGGCCAGCGTGGCGGCAGAGCGTGTCGCGACGGTGGCGGCCAGGGACCGCGCCGCGCGAGGGGCTCGCGGCAAGGCTGGCGACGTGCTCATGGGCGCGTCACTCCGCGGCTGTCGCGGCGTCCGACTCCGGCGCCGCCGCGGGGATCACGGCCTCGCCGAGTTCGATGCCGCCACGCGCGGCCTGCAGCACCTGCTCGAGCAGGATCGCGGCGGCGAGCGCGTCCACGTCCCCCTTGCGACCGCGCGTGCTGCCGCCCTGCTCGCGCACGGTGCGCAGTGCGGCCGATGTGGTGAAGCGTTCGTCGACGAGTCGCACGGGGCGTGTGGTGCGCGCCGCGAGTCGCGCGGCCACCTCGCGCACTTCGCGCGAGCGATCGGTCTCGTTGCCGGCCGGATCGATGGGCAGCCCGAAGACGATCGCCTCGACCTGGAGCGCATCGGCCTGCCGCAGGAGCTCGGCGATGGGCGGGCGCTTGCCGGCGCGGCGCGTGACGACGCCGGCGGGCGACGCGAGCAGCCCGAGCTCGTCGCTGACGGCGAGGCCGATGCGACGGTCTCCCCAGTCGATGGCGAGGGTTCGGCGAGGCATGAGGAACGCGTCGTGCGCGGCGGAGCCGTTACGGCTCGTGCATGCGCTCGAAGAACTCCTGGTTGGTGGCCGTGCGCTCCATGCGCTTGAGCAGGAAGAGCATGGCCTCGTCGCTCGGCATCTCGCTCACGAACGAGCGCAGCAGGTAGATGCGCTGCTGCTCGAAGGGCGTGAGCAGCAGCTCCTCGCGACGCGTGCCGGACTTGTTGACGTCGATGGCCGGGAAGATGCGCTTGTCGGCGATCTTGCGGTCGAGCACGAGCTCCATGTTGCCGGTGCCCTTGAACTCCTCGAAGATCACGTCGTCCATGCGCGAGCCGGTCTCGATGAGCGCAGTGGCGAGGATCGTGAGCGAACCGCCCTCGGCCACGTTGCGCGCCGAGCCGAAGAAGCGCTTGGGCTTCTGCAGCGCCTGCGCCTCCACGCCGCCGGACATGATCTTGCCGCCGGAGGGCGCGATCGCGTTGTGCGCGCGCCCCAGTCGGGTGATCGAGTCGAGCAGGATGACGACGTCGCGCCCGCTCTCGACGAGGCGCTTGGCCTTCTCGATGACCATGTCCGCGACCTGCACGTGGCGATCGGGCTGCTCGTCGAAGGTGGAGCTGATCACCTCCGCCGACGGCACGCTCGCCTGCATGTCGGTGACCTCCTCGGGAC
>JAABRO010000030.1 GCA_011390885.1 Gemmatimonas sp.
CCGCGCGCCTGCACGGTGCCGGCGGTGGCGCGCACGAAGGGCTGGAACGACAGGCCGCGCACGCGATGCGCGAAGCCAAGGGTGACGGAGCCGCTGGTCACGCCCGAGGTGGGGAGCCCCTGGTCGATGGCGAGGCCGCTCTGCTGCCGGCCGTCGAGGGCGAGCAGCAGGTCGGAGCGAACGGCGAGCGGGATCGCGGTGCGGATGCCCCCGTCGAAGTAGGTGCCGTTCGAGTTCTCCACCGTGAAGCCGTCGCGGGAGTAGTTCGCGCGGTAGCGACCGGCCGTCCAGAGCACGAGCTCGCGAACGCGAGGCGCGGCGATCTGCAGCTGCACGTCACCGCCGAGCACGGGGCCGAGCTTCACGGCCGCGAGCGGCGTGGTGCCGCTCGGCGCGCGCAGTTCGTCGTCGGCAAAGATGTCGCCGGTGGCCGTGATCGAGAGCCGGTGTGCGCCTACGAGGCCGTCGATGCCTGCGGAGAGACGCAGCACGTTGCCGGGACGGAAATCGGCGCTCGGCGTGCCGGCGGCGAAGGCGGCGACCGGCTGATAGGTACCGCGCAGTTCGTACGCGACGCCGGCCGCGATGGTCCAGCGGCCGACCTGCTGCGCCGTGAGCACGCCCACCGTGCCGCTCAGCCCCGCGCCCACCGGCGCGGCGCCCATGCCCAGCGCCGGCGCGGCGAGCACGCGCAGCGCGGTGAGCTGCAGCGAGTCGAGCTCGGTGGCGCCGGTGGGGGCGTTGAGTCCGGCGGTGAGGATGAAGGCGTCGTCGAAGAAGCGGCCGGTGGCGCGCAGGCGCACGTCGCTGAGGCCGTTGAGCGAAGCGATGCGCTCCGCGCCGCCAGAGGCCGCCGTGTAGGCCACCTCGCCCGCCGCGTACACGGAGGTCACGTCGAGCGTCCAGCTCCGGCCGATGGGCATGGCGGCGGACACGGGGATCGTGAGCTGCGAGGCACGGCGCACGCGGATGGAATCCCCGCCGGCGAGCGTGCCCTGCAGCAGGCCGATGTCGCCGAACTGCACCTGCTCGTACGTGGCGCCGCCGGTGAGGGCGCGCAGTCCCACGAGCCGGTCCTGCGCCTCGATGGACGAGGCGCTGGCAAGCAGCGCGGCGAGCGCGCCGAGCGTGCGGCGCGCGGGGGAAGCCAGTCGGGGGCTCATGGCCGCGTGATGGTGATGAGGATGGTCGCGGCCGTGCTCGGGAACGACGGATCGGCCGGCCCGCCGGTGTTGCGCGTGACGCCGGTGATCACGTCGAGCGGCCGGTTGATGCGATCGATGGTGCTGGCGATGGCCGCATCGCGAGGGCGCAGGCCGGGAATGATGAGCGGATACCAGGTGCCCGTTTCAGCACGCGTGCGGGCCTCGCGGGCACGCCGCTCGGCGAGGATGAAGCGCGGGTCGAGGCGCTGGGCGCGACGATATTCGGAGGCGGCCGTGCGGAAGTCCCCGAGGTACTCCGACTGCAGCCCCGAGCCGTAGGCGAGCAGTGCGGCGAGGTCGCTGGTGGGGCGCTGCGCGATGTCCGCGCGCTCAGCCGGCGTGAGCGTGACGCCGAGTGCGTCGAAGATGCGGAACACGAGTTCCTTCTCGGCGGCGAGGATGTCAGCCAGCGGCGCCTGCGCGTCGATGGACTGCTCGATGCGGCCGCGCTCCACGTCGGCGAGGCGCACGCCGATGCGCAGGCCGCCCTCGGCGGGGAGCTGGTCGAGGCCGCCGAGCACGAGGCGGCGCGCGCTCACGAGGCGTCCCACGCGCGGCGCGGTGGCTGTGTCCACCCGTCCGCTCGCCGTGAGTTCGAGTTCGCGGAGCACGTCGCCGAGGCGCGTGCGCTCCACGAGCGTGAGCTGGCGGCTGCGCGCGAGGTCGGTGGTGAGCAGGTCGGCGAGCGCGTAGCTGAGCGGCGCGAGCCGCTCGTCGCGCGCACGCACGGCGAAGGGCGGCACGCCGAGCGCGCCCTGCGTGAGGGTGCCGGCGGCGCGTTCCGCCTCGAGCAGCGAGGCGTCGGCGGCGGGGGTGAGCACGGGTGCGGGCGTGGGGCCGGCGCAGGCCGCCAGCGCGCCGAGGGCGGCAAGACACGCGAGCGACCGGCGCGCGTCGGGGAATCGAAGAGGGCGCACGATCCGGGGAGCGGGAGGAGCGCGGCGCAATGCGCGGAGAGCCACGCGTCGCGTGACCGCGTCGTTGCGGCGAATGTTGCGGTCGGGTGCGGCGCGGTCAAGCTGAAGCGTATCGATGCTGCCTTGCAATCCGTGATGTGCGTCACCAAGTAGCAAGGGATCGTGTCGTGGTGCGGCACGGGCAGGGACGGCACGCCGTTGTGTCTGTAGGCTCGCGCAGGGAGCGCGGGCGATCACGTTCGAAGCGCGCGGAGCGCTCAGGATGTTCGGAGACGACGCATGAAAGTCGGGATTGTCGGTGCGGGGCATGTGGGCAGCACGGCGGCGTACGCGCTCGCGCTGCGGGGCAGTGCCACGGATGTGGTGCTCGTGGACGTGTCGCCGGAGCGCGCGGCGGCGCAGGCCATGGACATCGCGCACGCGGTGCCGGTGGCGCAGCCGGTGCGTGTGACGAGCGGTCCGATGTCGGCGCTGTCGGGGTTCGACATCGTGGTGCTGGCGTGCGGGCCAAGCATCGAGAAGGGGCAGTCGCGCATGGCGATCCTCGAGAAGAGCGCGGGGATCTTCGCGGCGGTGGTGCCGGAGGTGGTGCGCTACGCACCGGGCGCGCTGCTGGTGGTGGCGTCGAACCCGGTGGACGTGATGACGCACGTGACGGCGGCGATCGCGGGGCTGCCCGCCGAGCGTGTGATCGGCACCGGCACCATCCTCGACACGCTGCGCTTTCGCGCGCAGCTGTCGTCGCACCTGGGGATCGCGCCCACGTCGGTGCAGGCCGACGTGCTCGGCGAGCACGGGGACAGCGAGGTGCTGGCGTGGTCGTCGGCGCGCGTGGGTGGCCTGCCGCTGCTGGCGGTGGCGGAGCAGCTCGGCCGGCCGATCACGGACGCCGTGCGCGCGCGCATCGATGAAGACGTGCGGCGCGCGGGCTACCGCATTCTCGAGGGCAAGGGGTTCACGAGCTTCGGCATTGCCGCGGGCATCGCGCGCATCGTGGACGCCGTGCGCGACGACGAGCGCGCCGTGCTCACGGTGAGTGTGCGCACGCCGAAGGTGGCCGGCCTGCGGGACGTGGCGCTGAGCCTGCCGCGCGTGATCGGGCGCGCCGGCGTGCTGCACACGTTCGAGCCGGACGTCGATGCGAAGGAGACGGAGGCGCTGGCGAGGAGTGCGGCCGTCATTCGCGAGGCGACGACGCAGATCGGGTACTGACGGGCCGGTGCGTCCCGAGGGGTGGTGAACTCGCCCTCGGGACTGACGGCCGCTACGCGCGCGCCAACGGGCCGTGACTGTCGCAGTGACCGGCGTGCTGGTGGTGCAGGTGGCCGTTCACGAGGTAGTCCACGTGATCGCCGTGCGGCACGGCCGGATGGCCGCAGTTGGGGCCGTGCACATGTTCGGTTTCGTGGCCGCCGCACTCGTGTCCGCCGGTGCAGCGGTCGGGGTTCGCGTCGGAGATCGCCACGACGTGGTCCACCGTGACCCCGTGTTCCTGGTGCTGGAGGTGCCCCTCCTCGAGGTAGTCCACGTGTCCCTCGTGCACCACGGCGACGTGGCCGCAGTGGAGGGAGTGCTGGTGCGGGTGCGCGTGGTCGTGGTGGGTATGCTCGGACATGGGGCGGCTCCGGGAGAGAGGATGCCCTATCGTCGCCTTTGGGCGCGGGAGCGCAAGGGGGGCGCGCGGTGACGGCGCGCGCTAGCCCCCCGCCTTCCGCCCCGCCCCCCGCACCATCCCGATCCCCACGAGGCTCACCACCGCGCCCACCGCGAACGGCCACGACAGGTTCGACACCGTGGCCACGCCGCTCGCCAGAAACGGCCCCAGCACGCGCCCGAACGACGCGGCGCTCTGGTACGCGCCCAGCGCCGCACCGCGCTCGTCGGCCGCGCTCAGCCCCGCCACGAGATTGCTGAAGGTGGGATTCAGGATCGCCGACCCCACGCCGAAGATGCCGAGCGCCACGAGCAGCATGGGAATCGTGCCCGAGACCGGCACGGCCGCGAGCCCGAGCGCCACCAGCACGATGCCCGCCTGTGCGAGCACGTACGCGCCGAAGCGCTTGGTGAGCGGCGCGGTCATCCACACCTGCACCACCACGCTCACCACGCCCACGAACACGTAGATCCACCCCAGCGTGCGCGGCCCCACGCCGAGGTTCTCGGCGGCCCACAGCGCGAGCGTGCTCTGGAACATGGCCACCGCGCCGATCACCACGATCGTGGTGAACAGCACCTCGCGCAGTCCCACGCGCGCGAAGTACGTACCGATCTTGCGGCGCGGCTTGCTGCGCGTGGCCGCGCGCAGCTCGTCGGACAGCGACTCGGGGAGCTTGGCGAGCGTGAGGAAGAAGGCGAGCATCGACATGGCCGCCGCGCCCCAGGCCACGCGCACGAGGCCGTCGCCGGCGGCGTCGTTGCCGGCCAGCAGCCCGCCCAGAGCGGGCCCCGCAATGAAGCCCAGGCCGAACGCCGAGCCGAGCAGGCCGAGCGCCTTGGGGCGCGTCTCGTCGGTGGTGACGTCGGTCGCGTAGGCGTACGCGGTGCTCACGTTGCCCGCGGCGAGGCCGGCCGCGATGCGCGAGAGCGCCAGCGTGAAGCCGGAGTCGGCGAAGGCGAGCAGCACGGACGCCGCCGTGTTGCCGAGCAGCGTGAGCAGCAGCACCGGCCGGCGCCCGAGGCGGTCCGACATCGCCCCCCAGACGGGCGCGCCCACCAGCTGCCCCAGCGAGTACAGGCCGAGGAAGAAGATGACGGAGGCGGGGTCCACCCCGGTGCGTTCCGCGTAGAACGGGAACACCGGGATGATCATCCCGAACCCGATCAGGTCCAGGAAGACGATGACGAAGAGGGTGAACATGCGAGGCGAAGGCTAGCGGGTCCGTGGCGGGACCGGGAGCCGCGCTCGACACTCCGCATGCGGCGATGCCACCGCAGCGCCTGTCACACCCCCGCGCGATATTCTCCGTCCTGATGCCCCTGCACCTGCACTGCCGTCTCACGCTCCCCGCGCTCGCCGACGTGGCGGCCGACCTGCTGCGCGCCGCGCCGCCGGGCGACGACCCGTTCGCGCCCGACGTGCTCGTGGTGGGCGGCCGCGGCGTGGAGCAGTGGCTGCGGCTCGCGCTGATCGAGCGCCTGGACATCGTGACCAACCTGCAGGTCTGGTCGCCGTCACGGTTCCTGCAGGACCTCGAACAGTGGGCCGTGCCGTCGGCGCGCGGCGGGGCGGCGGCGCTCACCGTCGACATCCTCGAGGCGGTGGCGGACGACCGCGCGCTGCTGCCGGCCGAGCTGCAGCACCTGGCGGGGGCGGCGGGCGCCGAGTCGGTGGACGGGCTGCTCGCCTCGTGGGCGGGGCGCATGGCGCGGACCTTCGAGCGCTACCTCATGTACCGGCACGGCCTGCTGCTGGAGTGGGAGCGCGGCAGCGCCGCCGACGACTGGCAGGCCAGCCTCTGGCGGGCGGTGGCCCAGCGCTCGGGCGCGGAGCACGCGCCCGCGGAGCGGCAGCGGCGCGCGCGACATGCTATCGAGTCGGGAGCCACCAGGTCGTCCAATGAAGGCGTCGTACTGGCGCCACGATGGCTCGTGTTGCAGCAGGGACGCCTGGCGCCGGCGCACCTCGCGCTGCTGCGCAGCCTGGCCGCCCGCCACGAGGTGCACTTGCTCGTGCACGCCGCCACCACGCCGCTGCGCGACGCGCTCGTGGAGCCGTTTGCTGCCGGTCGCGACCGACGGGCCGAGGTGCTCGCCCGCCAGCACCCGGTCGCCTCGCGGCTCGACCGCGTGCGTGCCGACGCGCTGCTCGCGGCGCTGCCGGTGCTCAACGTGCCGATGTCGGTCACCGGCGATGAGCCTGCCGAGTCGGAGCGAGTCGAGACGGAGCCGGTCGCGACGCACCGCCCCCTGCTCGCCGCCGTCCAGCACGCCCTGCGTGAGCCGGCGGGCGCCGCCACCGGCTCCTGGCACCCCGACGCCGCGCGCGACGACCGCTCGTTGCGCGTGCTCGCCTGCCACGGCGCACTGCGGCAGGTGGAAGTGCTCAAGGACGCCCTGCTCGGCGCCTTCAACGACGACCCCACGCTCCAGCCGCGCGACGTGCTGGTGCTCACCCCCGACCCCGCCCGCTTCGTGCCGCTCGTGCAGGCGGTCTTTCCGCTGGGGCGCGAGACGCGGGAGCCGGACGCGCGCGGCGCCGCGGAACGCGCACCAGCGGGGCGCACGGGCGAGGGTCGCCAAGCCGAGGCCCGCCAGGGCCCCCCGCCGCTCGCCCTGCACGTGCAGGGCCGCTCGCCCCGGGCCACCAACCCGGTCGCCGATGTCCTGCTCACGCTGCTCGCCCTCGCCGAGCAGCGCGTCTCGGCCAGCCGCGTGCTCGACCTGCTGGAGCGCGGGCCGGTGGCCGAGCGCTTCGGCATTGCCGCGTCCGACGCGCCGCTCGTGCGCGAGTGGTTGCACGCGGCCGGAGTGCGCTGGGGGATCGACGCCCACGATCCCACGCGCGAGGGGCTCGGCCTTGGCGACGAGGGCACCTGGCGCCGCGGCCTCGCGCGCCTGCTGGTGGGTGCCGCGGTGCTCGACGGCAGCGACGGACACGACACGCACGTGCGCACCCACGCGCCGGTGCCGGGGCTCGAAGGCGAACGCGTGCTGCTGGCCGGTCGCACGGCGCGCGCCGTGCGTCAGGTACTGGCGTTGCTGGAATCGGCGCGTGCGCCTCGCCCGCTCGCCGCGTGGGCGGCGTTCGCCGACACGGTGCTCGATCGCCTCGTCGCGTCCGACGGTGCGTTCGCGTCGAGCGTGCCGCGCGTGCGCGACGTGCTCGCCACCTTCACGGACGACGCGGCCGATGCCACCGACCGCCGCGGTCGTGTACGCGTGAGCCGCACCGAACCGGCCTCTCTCTATTCCGCCTCGGCACTCGTCAGCCTGCTCGAGAACCGCCTCGAGGACGTACTCGGATCCCCCGGACGCCTCGGCGGCATCACCGTCGCTCCGCTCGGCACCGGCTGGGTGCGGCCGGCGCGCGTGATCGCGCTGCTCGGCATGGACGACGAGCTCTTTCCGCGCCGCGGTGGCGCGCCGTGGTTCGATCGCCTCGGCGAACACCCCGAGCCCGGCGACCCGGACGAGCGCGGCGAGCAGCTGCAGACGGTGTTCGAGGCCGTGATGCTGGCGGGCGAGCAGCTGCTCGTGACGTACACCGGGTGGAATCGTGCTGGCACGATGCGGCTGCCGCCCAGCGTGGCGGTCGGGGCGCTCGCGGATGTCGTGCGCGATGTGGTCGCACTGGACGAGTCGGTCGCGCCCGAGGAGGCATGGCGCGCGCACGTGGAGCGCGACATGCCGCTGCAGCCGTTCAGTGCGCGCGCGTTCGCCGCAGCGGCGCCGACGAAGGACGCCCCCGCCGTGCCGAGCTTCGATGCGCTCGCTGCGGCCACCGCCACGCGCCTGCGACGGCGCCAAGCCGTGCCGGCTCCGCAGCTCGCCGCGGCGCGACGGAGCGACGAGCTCGTGACCGTGCGTCGCCGCGAGGTGCTGCCGCTGGCCACGCTGCTGCGCTTCCTGCGTCGGCCGGCCGAGGAGATCCTCTCGCGCCTCGGCGTGCGCCTCAGCGACGAGTCGCTGCTGCTCGAGGACGTGCTGCCACTCACCGTGTCGCGACTCGACGAGTCCGTGATCGTGCGCGAGATGGCCGAGTCGCTGCTGCTCGGCGATACCCTCGACGGACGCTTCGACGCGCTGCGGCACCGCGATCGCATGCCGCCCGCGCAGCTGGGCCGCGCCTGGGCGCACGATGCCGCGCAGCGGGCGCGGTCCCTCGCCTCGCGCGCCGAGCGGGCCGTGCAGGGGCTGCCGCGTCGTGCGCGCGAGCTGCTGCGCGTGACGGTCGGCGACACCGTGCTCACCGGCACCATCGACATGCGACACGGCGACCGGCTGCTCTTCCTGCGCGACGGGCGGCACTTGGCGCACCAGCTCGTGTCGCCGTTCGCCACGCTCTGCTTTGCGGCGGCGGCGGGAGAGTCCGTGCAGGATGCGGCGCAGGTGGATGGTGACAAGACCGTGCTGCTCTCGCTGCGCACCGATCCGCTCGCCGTGCTGCGCGACCTCGTGTCGCTGTATCACGATGCCGGCCGCCAGGTGCCGCCATACGCGCCGGCCACGTCGTACGCGTATCAGGTGACCGTGCATGACGGCAAGGGCGAGGACGCGGCGCGCGAGGCTGCACGCAAGGCGTGGGACCCTGAGAGCCCGCTCGCCCGCGGCGAGTGCGAGGAGCCGGCCAACGAGCTGCTGCACCAGGACTCGCCGGTCGAGGCGCCGGACTTCGCGACGATTGCGACGGCGGTGTTCGGCCCGGTGCTCCGCGCGCAGGAGGACGCATGAGCGCGCCGCACACCCTGCTGCAGGTGCTCGCGCCGGGCACGCACGTGCTCGAGGCCAGCGCGGGCACCGGCAAGACGTGGACGATCACCACGCTGGTGGCGAGCGCGCTCGCGCTCGGGCACGTGTCGCCGGCGAAGGTGCTGGCGGTCACGTTCACGCGCGCGGCGACGGCCGAACTGCGCGTGCGCGTGCGCGAACGGCTCGCCGAACTGGCCGCGTCGGTGACGCGCACCGATGCGGCACACGACGACCATGACGTGGTGCGCGCCCTGCTCGACCTCGCGATGGCGGAGCCGGGTGCATCGGCCGATGAATCCGTCGTACGCGCGCAGCTGCACACACGCCTGCTCGACGCGCTCGCCGATGCCGATGCGATCGGCGTGGACACCATGCACGGGTGGAGCGCGACGCTGCTCGGGCAGTACGGCGACCTGCTTGGCCTCGACGCGCCGTCGGCGGACTCCGACAGCACGCTGCCGCCGGTGGCCGAGCTCACGGAGCGCGGCGCGCTCGTCGCGTCGGCCAGCACACCGCTGGACGAGTGGATGGGATTCGCCGGGCGCACGGCGTCGCCGAAGGGGCTGGAACAGGTGGCCCAGGCCGTGCTCGCGGGCGTGGCGCAGGTGCGCCTCGTGTCGGCGAACGACGAACCGCTGGGTGGTGATGCCAGTGCGATGCACGAGCGGCTCGCGCGCGCCGTCGCGACGGCAACGGCGCTGCACGCACACCTGAGCGACGAGTGGCGCGCCCATCGCGAGTCGATCACGGCGACGATCGCGCAGGCGCGCCAGCAGAAGCGGCTGAACGGCAACAAGTGGCGGGAGAACGCGCTCGCGAAGCGCAGCGAGCTGCTCGACCTCCTGCTCACCGACCGCACGGCGTGCTTCACGGCCGATGCGGAAGCGCTCAAGGCGCTGGTCGCCTTCGGCAACACCAGCCTGCAGGACGCTACCAACAAGGACCAGCCGCTCGTGTCGCTCGGCGACTTCGGCGACGCGATCGACCAGCTCCTCGAGGTGCTGCCGGCGGTGCACGAGCGGCTGGCGCTGCCCATGCGCCGCTTCGTGGACACGGTGCAGGGGGCATTGCCGCGCCGCGCCGACGACTTCGACGACCTGCTGCGCCTGGTGGCCGAAGGACTCGCGCGCGAACCCGCGGTGCGTGAGCGAGTGCGACGCGGTGCCGACCTCGTGCTCATCGACGAGTTCCAGGACACTGATCCGCTGCAGTGGCGCATCTTCTCCTCGCTCTTCCACGACAGCGGCGAGGACAAGCGGCTCGTGCTCGTGGGCGATCCCAAGCAGTCGATCTACCGCTTCCGCAACGCGGAGGTGGCGGTGTACCTCGCCGCGCGCGCGATGGCCGGCGGCGATCCGCACACCCTCGACACCAACTTCCGCAGCGATCCGGCGCTCGTGGCCGCCGTGAACGCCGTGTACGACGCGGCGCCCGGCATTTTCGGGGACGGCGTGACGTATGCCCCGGTCGAATCGCGGCGCAGCCTGCCGGAGCTCCTGCCACCCAGCAGCACGCCGCTCACGTTCGTGGCCATTCCCACCGACGTCACCTCGGGCGGCGTGCACACCGTGCGCACCGCGGTCGCGGAGGACGTGGCGCGCCGCATTGCCGCCGTGCTGCGCGCGGAGGGCTCGTCGGCGCGCACGATCGTGCGCAAGGGCGAAGAGCCGCGCCCCGTGCGCCCGCGCGACTGCGCGGTGCTCGTGCCCACCAACCGGCATGGGTGGCTGGTGGTGCGCGCGCTGCGGCTGCTGGGCGTGCACGCGGTGGCCGCATCGCGCCAGGCTGTCACGCAGGGGAGCACGGCGCGTGATGTGTACGCGCTGCTCGCCGCGATCGAGTCGCCGGGCGATCGCGCTGCGCTGCGCCGTGCGGCGCTCACCTCGCTCGTGCGCCCCGCGCTCGACCTCGATCTCTCCGATCCGCCGTACGTGATCCTCGACGTGCTCGATGGCGAGGTCGGCCGCCGGTTCGACGAGGCGCTGCGCGACGCGCGCCGGAGCTGGGAGTCGCGCGGCGTGATGGATGCCTGGATCGCGCTCGACCGCGCGCTCTCACTGTCGCAGCACGCCGCATCGGGAGAGGACGCCGAGCGCCGCCTCACCGACGTGCGGCACCTGCTCGAGCTGCTCGCCGCCAACGCCGCGCGCACGCGCGCCACGCCCACCGACACGCTGCGCTGGCTCGCCGAGCACATCGCCGAGCGCGAGGTGGACCAGCTCACGGCGGAGGAGCTCGAGGAGCGCCTCGAATCGGACGAGGATGCCGTGCGCGTGATCACCATGCACGCGAGCAAGGGGCTCGAGTTCCCGCTCGTGTGGATTCCCTTTGCGTGGACGCCGCCGAAGACATTCAGCACGTCGCGCGACAAGCCGCTGGTGCGACGCTATGACGAGCGCGCGGCAGCGGTGGAAGGCGTGATCCCGGTCACGGGAGACAGCCGCGCGAGGCATCCGGTGGCGCAGCGCGAGCACGCGGCGCTGCTGCTCGAGCAGCAGCGCCTGCTCTACGTGGCGCTCACACGCGCGCGCAACGCATGCACGGTGTACCTGTCCGACGAGCCCAAGCACGCCGAGTCACCGCTGGGCAGCCTGCTTGGCGCCGTGAAGGGCGAGAAGAAGACACCGGGCACGCTGGCGTCGGCGCGGGTGCGCGCGCTCGCTGCGGTCGCGGGCCACGGCATCGCGATCGAATCCATGCAGACGGCGCACGTGCCGCCGGTGCCGGCGCCCCTCCAGGAGACCGAGGTGCTGCAGGCCACGCCGTGGCGCCGCGAGGCTGCACTCGACGGCTGGTGGCGGCGCGGCAGCTTCACGGCCCTCACGCGCGGTGCACACGCCGCAGGGGATCGCGCGCTCGAGGCGCTCGCCGACCTCGACCCGATCGACGACGTGCGGGAGCCGGCCGCCGACGAAGGGGACGACATCGACGCACGGCGTGCGACGGCGGTGATGGAGCCGCCGGCCGCGGTCCGCGCAGGGACGCGCGTACCACTCGCCGACCTGCCGCGCGGTCGCGCCGTCGGCAACGCGCTGCACGACGTGTTCGAGCGCGCCGTGCAGCAGCGCGCCGCACCGGGGCTCGTGGCCACGCTCGTGTCCGAGGCGCTCGCGCGGCAGGGGCTCGACGACGCGGCGTGGAGCGCCCCGCTCGCGTCGGCGCTCGAGTCGGCGCTCGACGTGCCGCTGGTCGGACTCGGTGCCACGACGCCACCGCCCACGCTGCGCGCGCTCGCCATGGGCACCACGTTCACCGAGCTCACCTTCGACTTCGCCGTGGCCTCGGCACCAGGGCGCGGCGTGCGCGCGCGGCAGCTGGCACGTGCCTTCGCGGAACACCCCGGCGGCAACGTGCCCGTGTCGTACGCCGACGGCATCGCGTCGCTCGACTTCACGCCGCTGCGCGGGCTGCTCAATGGCGCCATCGACCTCGTCGCGCGACACGGCGAGTCGTGGGTGCTGCTCGACTACAAGTCGAACCACCTCGGCGACGCGCCGTCCGATTATTCGGTCGCACCGATGACGCACGCCATGCAGGAGCATCACTACATCCTGCAGTACCACCTGTACCTCGTGGCGCTGCACCGCTGGCTGCGCCTCCGGCAGCCGGCGTACGACTACGACCGCCACGTGGGCGGCATCGCGTACCTGTTCGTGCGCGGCATGGATGCGTCGCACGCGGGGGCTGGCGTGTTCACCGACCGACCGCCGCGCGCGCGCATCGAGGCGCTCGACGCTGCACTGCGCATGGGAGAGAGCCTGTGACGACGATCGCGGCCACACCCGTGGCCCTGCGCGACGCCCTCGAGCCGGACGCGCGCCTCGAAGCGCTGCTCGCCGCCGGCGTGTTCGAGCCGATCGACGTGGAGCTCGCGTACGGACTCACGAGCATCGCGCCGAGTGCGCACGATGCCACGGTGCGTCTCGCGATCGCGCTCGCGAGCCGGGCCGTGCGCGATGGGCACACCTGTCTCGTGCTCTCCGATGTCGCGCCGTTCGACGCCGGCGTCACCGCGGAGCCGCCCTGGCCGACTGCGACACAGCTCCAGGCGGCGCTGCGCACCTCGCCGTTGCTTGCGCCAGCCGTGCACGAGGGCGTGCCGGCGCTCGTACTCCACGACGACCGCCTGTACCTGCAGCGCTTCGATGCGTTCGAGGCGCGTCTCGCATCGGCCGTCCAGGCACGACTCGCCCGCGCGCCGTTCGCGCATGACGAGCAGGACGCGGCGCGGCTCGCGCAGCTCTTTCCGGAGGCCGCCGAGGATCGCGCGCAGCACGATGCGGCCGCGCTCGCGCTGCGCAGTGCGCTCGCGATCATCACGGGTGGTCCCGGCACCGGCAAGACCACCACCGTGCTGCGCCTGCTCGCAGCGCTGCTCGCGCGCGAGGCGCCGGACGCGCTCCCCGAGATCCTGCTGCTCGCGCCCACGGGCAAGGCCGCGTCGCGCCTCACCGAGAGCGTGCGCAGCGGGCTGTCGGCCCTGCCCGTCGACCTGCTCGACGAGGCGCGCCGTCGCGTGATTCCGATGCAGGCGGACACGATCCACCGCGCCCTCGGCGTGCACCCCGATCATCCGCACCGCCCGCGCCACCATGCGGGCAATCCGCTGCCGGCGGACATCGTGATCGTGGACGAGACGTCGATGGTGGACCTGCCGCTCATGGCGCGCCTGTTCGATGCCGTGCGCGACGACGCGCGACTCGTGCTGCTGGGCGACGCCGACCAGCTCGCCTCGGTGGACGCCGGGGCCGTGCTGCGCGACCTCGTGGAGGCGCCCGCGCTGGCGTCGTGCGTGAGCACGCTGCGCCGCAGTCGCCGCTTCTCGGCCGAGAGCGCGCTCGGCGCGCTCGTGTTCGCGCTGCGCGGCGACGACTGGTCGGCCGTGTCGGCGGCACTCGACGGCGTGACGTTCCTCCCCGACGACGGCCGGGTCGTGCCGCCCGTGGTGCTCGACGCCGTGCGCGTGCACGCCGGGCGCCTCGCCAGTGCGACATCGCCCGCCGACGCGCTCGCTGAACTCGGTCGCTGGCGATTGCTTACGGCGCTCCGTCGCGGTCCCACCGGTGCCGAGGCGATCAACGCGCAGCTCGTGGCCGAGCGCGGGGACGCGCTGGCCGTGGGCACCCCCGTGCTCGTGATCGAGAACGCCCCCGATGATCGGCTCGCCAACGGCGATCTCGGCGTGGTCTGGCAGGAGCCGGACGGGCGGCGCGTGGTGCTGTTTCCCGGTGAGGACGGGCCGCGCGCCGTGGGCGTGCGGCGCCTGCCGCGGTGGGAGGCGGCGTTCGCGATGACGGTGCACAAGGCGCAGGGGTCGGAGTTCGACACCGTGCACGTGCTGCTGCCGCCGCCACCGTCGCCGCTGCTCACGCGGGAGCTCGTGTACACGGCGGTGTCGCGCGCGCGGCATGGCGTGACGCTCGTGGCGTCGCGCGCGGCGGTCGAAGTCGCGCACGGTGCGCGGGTGCGGCGCGCCACCGGCCTGCGCGAGCGACTCGCTTCGGGCACACTGGATCGGGGCTGAGCGACGCCGACGCGAAAACGCGCCACCGGTCGCGTGTCGCGGGCCACTCGCGCATCATTCGGCATGCGGGCGCGTGCGCCCATCGTTCCGACCCCGGTTCCGCAGGCCGTGTCATGACCCGTCGCGCCACCCGTTCGCCCGGCGCTCGTCCGCGCCGTCCCGCTGCGCCCGCCACCGCGCAGGACGCCTTGCGCACCCTGCGGGCGCTCGAGAGCCGGCGCGGCACCGGGGGCGCCGAGCGCGCCCTGGAGCATTGGGAGGAGGCCGTGTCGGAGAGCCCCGACGTGTTCGCGGCGTCGGCGAAGGCGCTCGTGGCCGGCGAAGGCTTCGCGTTCACCGACAACGAGCGCTGGGTGCTGCTCGCGAGCCTCGCCGAGTTTGCGGAGGACGAGGCGCTCGCAGTGTCGAGCGACGAACTCGCCGATCGGCTCGACGCCGAAGCGTCCGCGTGGCCTGGCAACGTGGCCGGCCAGCTCGACGAAGAAACGCTGCGGCTCGAGTCGCCGGTCTACCTCGCGCTGTCGGAAGCCTACTCGGCGTTGCGTACGGCGAGCGAGGTGCTGTTCCTTCGCGACATCGGACGCGCCGACATGGCGCGCGCCCTGCTGCACGATCCGGCCACGTGGGAGCGCGCGATGCGCGACGGCGAGGCCACGCTGCTCGGCCTGCCGCACATCGTGCTCGCGGCCGACGACGATCCGTTCGGGATCCTGCTCCCGTGACCGATTTCGACGCGCTGGCCGCCCAGCTCGAGCAGCACCCCGACTATCGCGTGCTGCGGCGCCTCGCTCCCGTGGACCGCTTCGTGCCGTCGTCGCCCGAGCACCAGCTGCGACACGCGCTCGTGGTGGATGTCGAGACCACCGGCATCGACCAGGGCAGCGACGTGATCATCGAACTCGGGATCGTGCGCTTCACGTACGACGCGCGCACGGGGCAGCCGGTGGAGGTGCTCGCCGCGGAGTCGCTGCTCGAGGATCCGGGGCGTCCGATTCCACCGGAGATCGTGGAGCTCACCGGCATCACCGACGACATGGTGCGCGGCCAGCGCATTCCCGAGGCGCGGGTGCACGAGCTGCTCGATGGCGTGGGAATCGTGCTCGCGCACAATGCGGGCTTCGACCGGCCGTTCATCGAGCGACGGCTGCCGGCGTTCCGCGACGTGCACTGGGGATGCACCCAGCGTGACATCGACTGGCGCGCGCTCGGCGTGGGGTCGCACTCGCTCGAATTCCTCATGTATCGACACCTGCGCGCCTTCTTCGACGGCCATCGCGCGGTGGACGACTGCCGCGCCACGCTCGCCCTGCTGGCCACGCCCACGGCCGACGGCACGCTGCCCATGCTGAAGCTGCTCGAGACGTGCCGCGCGCCGCGCGTGCGCGTGTGCGCGGTGAACAGCGCCTTCGAGACCAAGGACGCGCTGCGCGGTCGCGGCTACAAGTGGAGCGGCAACGACGGCACACCCGCGAAGACGTGGTGCAAGGAGATTCCGAAGGCCGACCTGTCCGCCGAAGAAGAGTGGCTGCGCTCGGCGGTGTACACGAACGGACGCGGGCAGGCGCAGGTCGTCGACGTGGACCTCAAGCGCCGCTGGAGCTGACGCGCGCGTGAGCACCGAGTCCGAAGGGGAAGCCGACAGCACTGCGAACGCCGCCACGGCGCGACGCGATCATCCCGGCTACGAGCTGCTGGTGCTCGGCCTGTCGATCCTGGCGGTGACACTGCTCGTGTTGCAGTACGTGGCCCCCATCGGCGAGGAGACGGTCCGGCTTGTCACCTGGGCGGACAACGCCCTGTGTGCCGTGTTCTTCGCCGACTTCGTGCGCAGCCTCGTGCAGGCCGAGGACAAGTGGCGGTATCTGCGTCGCACGGGCTGGCTCGACCTGCTGAGCAGCGTGCCGGCGGTGGAGGCGCTGCGCCTGGCGCGCTTCACGCGCATCCTGCGCATCGTGCGCGTGGTGCGTGTGCTCATGTTGTCGCGTGCGCTCGGCAAGCGACTGCGCGAACGGCCGCGACACAACGCGCTGCTCACCGCGGCGTTCGCCTGCACCGTACTGGTGGTGGCCGGTTCCGTGTCGGTGCTCGAGTTCGAGCGCGGGCACGGCAACATCGAGACCGCTGGCAACGCGCTCTGGTGGGCGATCGCCACGATCACCACGGTCGGCTACGGCGATCACGCGCCGGTGACGGCGGGCGGGCGCATCGTGGGGGCGTTCCTCATGTTGGGTGGTGTGGGCACCTTCGGGCTCATGGCCGGCTTGCTCGCGTCGGCGCTCGTCGGGGCACAGGCGCACGAGGACACACCCGAAGGCCAAGGCGTCGCGCCGCCCGACCCGGAGCACGGAGCGTCGGCGGCGGTGCTCGATACCCTCACCGCGCTGCGTGCCGATGTCGCACGACTCGCCGACGAGGTCGCCGCCCTGCGGTCTGGAACGGTTCGGCCCGAGGCAGCAGACGAGCCGCCGCGCGGCTGAACCACGCCGGCCGGTTGCTACCCGCGCGGCTCCGGTGGCCAGACCAGCTCCTCGACCTCGGCATGCATCCACGCGTCCGCGTGCAGCGGCGCGCGCAGCGCCTGCTCGTGTGCCGCGGCGTCCGCGATCGGAAACGCGTCCACGGCCGCGAACTCCTGCGTCACGCGCGTGGCCTCGATCTGCTCCGCGTCGCGCGATGGCAGTCCAACCGGCAGCACGAGCACGAAGCGCGCCCCGCGCCCCGACGGCGTGTCGGTCACGTAGGTCGTGCCGCCGTGCCGCTCGGCCAGGGTGCGCACCACGTTGAGGCCGAGGCCGCTGCCGCCCACCGTGCCGTCACCGGTGTGCAGCCGCGCGAAGGGCTGCCAGATGCGCGTGCGGTCGGCCGGGGAGACACCGCGTCCTTCATCGTCCACGCGAAACTCGATCGTACCGCGCGCGCCGCGCCCGAGTTCGAGTGTGACCGTCTGCCCGGTCGGCCCGTACTTCACGGCGTTGTCGAGCAGGTTGAGCAGGATCTGGCGCAGCGCCCCGCCGTCCACGAACGCCAGCGCCACCGACGGCAGGCGCGTGCGCACCGTCACGTCGCGCGCCGCGGCCATGGGCAGGAACGCCTGCAGCACGTCGCGCGCCACCTGGGCCACATCGGTCACCTCGCGCGCCAGCGGCACCGCACGCCGCTCCGAGCGCGCGAATTGCAGGATGCTCTCGACGAGGTGCCCCAGCCGTTCACTCTCGCGCTGAATCACGCCGAGCCAGCGCCGTTGCTGCTCCGGTGACTTGGCGCGGCCGAGCAGCAGCGTCTCGCTGAACATGCGGATCTGCGTGAGCGGCGTGCGCAGCTCGTGCGACACCGCGCTCACGAACGCGTCCTGCGCCTGCACGAGTCGCTGCTGCTGGCGCAGCAGCAGTGCGGCCGCCGCCGCGAAGACCGCGGCGAGCGCGAGCAGCCCCACCAGCAGTCCGCGTCCTGCACTCGGCACCGCCTGCATGAGCAGCGCGTCGGTGGCGTCGTTGCGCAGTCGTGCGGTCACCTGCAGGCAGGGCTGCTGGCTGGTCTGGATCGCGCCCCCCCAGGCGCTCGCGTCCGCGAACGGGGGCGCATCGAAGCTCTCGTCGCGCCACCGCTCCCATCCGTCGCAGTCCGCCACGCGCAGGGCGAGCAGGGCGTTGCGCACCGCCGTCGAGGGGAGGCGCAGGGAGTCGAGCCGCTCGTTGATGAACAGCCCGGCCGGTGCGGTGTCCGACACGGGCCACGGCACCGATCCGAAGGTGGGTGGCAGCAGTTCCGTCGTGCGGCGGAGTTCGCGTGCGAGCGATGCAACCGCGACGGAGTCGGGCCAGGCGAGTGCCGTGTCGGCGGGTGCCGAATCGCCGCGCGCCCGCGCCCGCGCCCGCAACTCGCGCCACATCGCATCGGCGAACTGGCGCGCGGCGAAGACCACCTGCGTGTCGAGCGCCGCGCGCATGGCCTCGCGCTGCTGCTGCCACGAGCGCACCGTCATCACGGTGGCGGCGGTGACGGCCAGCACCGTGCCCACGAGGGCGACGGCCGCGAGCCGTGCCCCGCGCGAGCGACTCACGCGAGGCGCTTCGCGGCCAGTCCGCCGTGCACGAGCGCGGCGGCGCGGGCCCGGGTCGGCACGTCGAGCTTGGCCAGCACCTGCTCCACGTGGTTGCGCGCGGTGAAGCGCGAAATGCCGAGTGCCTGCGCGATCTCCTCGTTCGTGAGCCCCTCGGCCACGAGCCGCGCCACGCTCGCCTGGCGCGGCGTGAGTTCGAAGCGCTCCGCCAGGAGCTGTTCGATGACGGCAGGATCGCGGAGCGGCTCGGCGGTCGTGTCGGCGGCGGGCGCCGGTTCGGGCGTCGCGGCCGGCCGCACGGCAGCGCGCCGCAGCTGTGCCGACACGCGCGCCAGCAGCTCCATGGTGCCGAACGGTTTCGTCACGTAGTCGTCGGCGCCAAGCCGGAAGCCGGCGAGCTTGTCGGCCTCCGCGCCACGCGCCGAGAGGATGAGCACCGGGCACCAGCACTCGGCCTTGCGCACGGCCTCGAGCACCCCGAAGCCGTCCAGTCCCGGCAGGCCGAGGTCGAGGATCACGAGGTCGGGTTCCCGCTGCTTGATGGCCAGCACGGCGTGGCGGCCGTCGCGCGCGAGGTCGACCTCGTGTCCCTCGATCTCGAGGTTGGCCTGCAGCCCTTCCGCGATGTCGAGGTGGTCCTCGACGACCAGGATGTATGCCATGGCGATAACCTACGGCGCGTGGCAGGGGCGGGTTCAGGTCATGCGACCCACGGCCGCGGCACGGGAAACGCTCCGCGCCCGTTGGCGCGCGGGCGGCGCCCTCAGTCGTCGGTGAGCAGCACGCTGAGGATGCCGCTCACCACGCTCACGATCAGGGAGCCGAGCAGCGCGGTCACGAACCCGTCCACGGTGAACTGGATGCCGAGCGACTGGGCGAGCCAGCCGGTGAGCATCAGCATGAGCGCGTTGATGACGAAGGTGAAGAGGCCGAGCGTGAGCACCTGTACCGGCAGCGAGAGCACCTTGAGCACGGGCGCGATGAACGCGTTCACCACGCCGAAGACGAGGGCGACGCCGAGCATGCCGGGCCACGACCCGGTGTACTGAATGCCGGCGAGCAGGGCGGAGGCCACCCAGAGGGCAGCGGTGTTGGCAACGAGGCGACCGATGGCGTTCATGGCAACCACGCTAGCGATAGATTTCGGAAACCGATAGATGGCCCTCCCCCTCGCCCCCTCGGTCGCGCCCACCGTCCGGCGCCTGCGTCCCGTGCAGCGATATCGGCTGCCACGGTCGCTGCACGCCGACCGCGCGTGGGCGCTGTCCCGCACGCTGGACGAGGGCGTGCGTGATCCGGCGTTTCGCGAGCTCGTGCAGCAGATCGACGGGTCGCCCTGGCATCCGCTGGCGAGCATCGACGTCTTCGAGGACGGTGTCGAGACGTTCGACGCGATCATCACGGCGGTGGACGCCGCGTGCGACGAGGTGCTGCTGGAGATGTACATCCTGCGCGACGATCGAATCGGCGCGCGGTTGCAGCAGGCGCTGTCGGCGGCGGCGGCGCGCGGGGTGCGCGTGTCCGTTCTGGCCGACGCGCTCGGCTCGATGGGCACGTCACGCGCCTTCTGGCACGCGCTCGAGGCGGCCGGCATCACGGTGCGGCTCTTTCATCCCTGGTGGCACTCGCCGCTGCACGCCTGGCGTCGCGACCATCGCAAGATCATCGTGGTCGACCGCGCGGTCGCCTTCGCGGGCGGCATGAACATCGGCGAGGAGTACGGGTCGGCACCGCGGCCGGCCCGGCGCGGGCACGAGACGCCGGACGCATTTCGCGACACGTTCGCGCGCGTGACCGGTCCCGTGACGGCGGAACTTGCGGCGGTGTTCGCCGAGGGGTGGGAGCGTGCCGGCGGGGAGGCGCTGCCGGGGGTGCGACCGGTCACGCGCACGGTCAGCCAGGCGCCCCTGCCGGTGGACGAGCCTGCCGTGCTCATCCTCGACGGCCGCCCCGGGCGGGGCCAGCCGGAGTCGATCGCCGTGCTCGCGTCGCTGGTCGGCGCGGCGCGCGAGCGGCTCTGGATCACCACGCCCTACTTCGCGCCCCCCGATGGCGGGTTGCACATCCTCGCCGACGCCGCGAAGCGCGGGGTGGACGTGCGGCTGCTGCTGCCCGGTCGCAGCGACGTGCCGCTGCTGCGTCACGCGGCGCACGGCGCCTACACGCGCCTGCTGCGCGCCGGCGTGCGCGTGTTCGAGTACGAGCCGCAGGTGCTGCACGCGAAGACGATGGTGTGCGACGGGCACCTGAGCGTGGTTGGCAGCGCCAATCTCGATTTCCGCTCGTTGTGGTTCAACGCGGAATGCAACCTGATGATCGCCGATGACGCCACGGGTGCGACACTCGAGCGCCAGTTCGGCGACGATTTGGGGCAGGCACGGGAGATCGGCCTTGGCGCATGGCGTGCCCGCGGGTTCTGGCACGCCGCCGGCGATACGCTCGCGCGCGGCCTGCGCGTGCTGTTGTAGCGGCACCGCGTCGCACTCCGCTGTCGTGCGCTCGGTTTCGACAGTCGGCAGATCCCCGACACGTTCGGTGGACATCTCCCGATGGTCGGCCGCTGTGCACGCGCCGACTGTTCAGCCCATGTGGGTGGATCCGGTCGCGTCGACCGGAGGACGCCCGCGGCCCGCCGGGAGGACCCCCATGATCACGCAGGTGAAAGACCGCACGGACCTGATCGGCACGCCCTCGGGCGGGGATCAGGTCACGCCCGTGCCCGGGGGCCGTCGCCGTCCCGCCGGCCCGGTGCTGGTGGCGTGCGACGGAGCGCCCTTCGCCGACGCGCTCTTCAATGCCGCCCGCGTCGCGGCGGCCTCCCTCGAGGCACGCATCGATGTGCTCGGCGTGTGCGAGCCCACGCCGCTCGCACCGGCGGTCGGGGGAGGCGTGATCGCCGCACCCGAGCTCGACGCGATGCGGCAGCGCGGCATGCTCGACGACGTGCGACGCTCGGTGTCCATCGCCTCCACCGGCGATCCCGACTGGCGGGTGGACGTGCTGCTTGGCGCGCCGCCGGAGACGCTCGCCGCCGAGGCTGAACGGCGCGGCGCGAGCCTACTGGTCATGGGGATCGGCCGGCACAATCCGCTCGACCGGCTGCTCGGCACCGAAACCACGCTGGCCACGCTGCGCCGCGCGCGCGTGCCCGTGCTGGCCGTCGGCACGTCGTTCACGCCGTTCCCGCGTCACGCCGTGGTGGGCATGGACTTCTCGCCGGCCAGCCTGCGCGCCGCCAAGCTGGCCGTGCGCCTCGTGGGGGCCACGGGACGCGTCACGCTCGTGCACGTGCGCCCGCGCTTCGATCACCCCAGCGCCGACTGGCGCGCGTGGGACCAGGAGTACGGCCGCACGCTCACCCCGCTCTTCGCCGACGCGGTTGCGCAACTCGAGGCGCCCGACGGCGCCACGGTGGAGACGGTGACCGTGCGCGGCGACCCGGCACCCGCGCTGCTCGCCTATGCGCAGCAGTCCGGCGCCGACCTGCTCGGCATCGGCACGCAGCGGCACGGTGTGCTCGACCGGCTGCTCGTGGGGTCGGTGGCCACACGCGTGATCCGCAACACGCGCATCGCCACGCTGGCGGCACCCGCACCACTCGTGGCCGGACCCGCCGGCCTCGCGCCGGAGGGCGCGCGCGTGGAGTCGAGCGAAGATCCGTCGGCGTGGCCGTCCATGCTGCAGGCCTTTTCGCGGCTCAACGTGGGACGCCCTGCGCTGCTCGAAGTGGGGCCCGAGGCCACCGCGCTCCGCCCCGTCGCGTCCGACCTCGCCTTCGGTGGCGCGAGCAACGAGACCGGCACCATGAAGGTGCGCATCCTGCTGGAGCGCGCCGCTGGTGGCACCGAGGGGCACCTCGCGCACGAGGACGCGGCTGTCGAGCGTGTGGCGATCGTGCGCGATGCCGCCGGCACCGACCTGGGCCTGCGACTGCGGCACGCGCGCGGCGTGACGCGGCTCAGCTTCCGCTGAGCCGCGCCGCCAGCGCGTCGCGCACCGCGCGTCCGAGCTGTTCCTGCGTGAACGGCTTCTCGAGCAGTGCCAGCGACGAGCGCACGCCACGACCGGTGCGCTCGAGCTGCTCGGCCGTATAGCCCGACATGAAGAGCACGGGCACCTGCGGGTGCGACAGCGCGAGCTGCCCCGCGAGTTCGAGCCCGGAGCCACCTGGCATGATCACGTCGGTGATCACCACGTCCACCGGCGATGGGGCGGCGGCGAGGTGCTGCATGGCCTCCTGCACGCTGCCGGCGAGCATCACCTCGTAGCCGAGCGCCACGAGCAGGCGACGCATGAGGAGCGCGAACACCGCGTCGTCTTCCACCACGAGCACGCGTTCGCCGGTCGACGCGGGAGCGGATGACACGGGGGCGGTCGCTCCGGCCGGTTCAGTGGGCGCTGTCGTGGCGGGCAGGGTGATGAAGAAGGTGGTGCCGGCTCCGAGCGCACTCGTGACCGTGATGGTGCCGCCGTGCTGCTGCACGATGCCGTACGCCGCCGAGAGGCCGAGTCCCGTGCCGCGGCCTCCCGGCTTGGTGGTGAAGAAGGGTTCGAAGATGCGCGATTGCAGTTCGGCCGACATGCCGCGTCCAGTGTCGCGCACCTCGAGCCGCGCATCACCGCGCGCATCGCGCCCCACCGTCACGTGCAGTTCGCCGCCATCGCGCATCGCTTCGCGCGCGTTGGTGACGAGGTGCACGAGCACCTGCTCCAGCTGCGCCGGATCGATGCGCACCGTGGGCGCGTCGGCGGACACCCGCACGGTCACGCGCACGTCGGGGCCCGCCACTGCGCGCAGCACGTCGGTGAACCCGTTCACCACGGGGCCGATCGCCACGACACGCGGATGCAGCACCTGGCGGCGACTGAACGCGAGCAGGTGCCGCGTGAGCGTGCCGGTGCGATGCACCGCCTGCATGACCTCGTCGAGCAGCTCGAGTCCCGCGTCGCGCCCCTGCAGCTGGTCGCGCAGCAGTTCGCCGTAGCCGGTCACCACGCTGAGCAGGTTGTTCACGTCGTGCGCCATGCCGCCGGCCAGCGTGGCGATGGCCTCGAGCTGCTGTGCGTGTCGCAGCTGCTCCTCGCCGGCGCGTTGCGACGTGAAGTCGGTGCACGCGCCCACGAACACGCCATCGCCGGGGGCGGCAGCCGGCATGTACAGCCCATGCTCGCGCCACCAGCGCACGCTCCCATCGGCACGGATCACGCGGTACGAGATGGTGAACGGCTCGCGCGCCTCGCAGGCGGCCGCGAGCGTGGTGGTCACCCAGCCCCGGTCGTCGGGATGCAGCATGCGCTCCCATCCGTCGAGCGTGCGCGGCAGCGCGCCGGGTGGCAGGCCGAGCGCGCCGTCCACGTCGCCGAACCACTCCACCGTGCCGCGGCCGATGTGCCACTCGTAGGCGAGGCTCCCCGACGCCTGGATGGCGAGGCGAAACCGTTGCTCGGAGCGCGCGAGCGCGTCGGCCTCCGGCGCAGGCGGGGCGGCGGCCGAATCGTGGGGCGTGCTCACCGGGTCAGAAGATGCGCAGGTTGAAGTACTTGCGCGGGTTCGCGCGAATGTCGGCCACCAGCGCGCGCAGCTCCACCATGAGCGAGTCGCTGTTGCTGTAGAGCCGCGGATCGTTCACCAGGCGCCCCATCGTGCCGTCGCCGCGGTTCATCTTGGTGAACACCGAATCGGCGTTGGCGACCGCGCTCTCGAGGCGCACCTGCGTGCGCTCCACGTCCACCGAGAGCGTGCGCAGCTGCCGCGAGGTGGCGAGCAGTTCCGACGCGGCCTGCTGCGCGGTGCTGACGATGGACTGGATCTCGCCGCGGCTCGTGCTGGCGTCCACGCGCCGCGCCACGGAGTCGATGACGGCGGCGGCGATGCTGAGGTCGCGCACGCCCCGCTGCACGTCCACACTCACCGAGTCGAGGTTGCGCGACTGGCGTGCCACGGTACGCTGCAGCTCGGCCGACACGTCGGCCACGCTGCGGATGGTGCCGCGCAGCTCGAGGGCCGCGCTGTCGTCGAACACCGTGCGCACGCGGTCGGCCACCTCGGCCACGTCGCCGGCAATGCGGCCCGCGACTGCGGTGAGCTGCGCGATGTCCGGCAGCAGGGCACCGGGCAGCGTGTCGCCGGCGCCGCGCGCCTCCGTGATCGCGGCACGCAGCTCGCGATCGGCCGGCACTCCGGCCGCGCTGAGCAGGTTGGCCTGCCACTCGCCGAAGAGGCTGGCGGACTGCAGCAGCACGACCGGATCGTCGGGCATGGTGATGTCGGGGTCGAGCGCGAGCCGCACGACCACCCAGCCGTTGTCCCCGAGGGTCACCTGGTCGATCCGGCCGCTCTGCACGCCGCGAATCATCACCGGGCTGCCGAGTCCGGCCCCACCCACGTCGCGCGTGCGCACCACGACCTTGTCGCGGCGTTCGCCCACGGAGCTCTGGTTGAGCCAGAGAATGGTGCCGATCATCACGACGATCACGATCAGCACCGAAGCACCGACGAGGGCGTCGTTCACGCGGCGCTTGCCGGTCATCGGATCGTTCTCCCGGTGAGCCACACGATGGCCCAGAAGGCATCGAGGACAAGGATCATCACGGCGGAGATCACCACGGCGCGCGTGGCCGCGCCGCCCACGCCCTGCGCACCGCCGCGCGCATTCAGGCCCGCGTGGCAGCCGATGAGCGCGACGGCGGTGCCGAAGCTCGCCGACTTCACGAGGCCGTAGCGCACGTCGAACTCCGTGAAGAAGAGACGCACGCCCTTGAGAAACTGCGGCGTGCTCACGTCGACCAGCACCAGCGCGGCGAGCCAGCCGGACACGACACCCACGAGCATGGCCGTGGCTACCACGACGGGAAACATGAGCGTGCCGGCGAGCACGCGTGGCACCACCAGATAGGCATAGGGATCGTAGGCGAGCGTCTCGAGGGCGTCGATCTGCTCCGTGACCTTCATGGTGCCGAGCTCGGCGGCGATGTTCGCGCCCACGCGACCGGCCAGCGCGAGCCCGGTGAGCACGGGGGCAAGCTCCATGGTGATGGACTTCTCCACCAGCGTGCCCACGAAGTACGGCGGCACCAGGTCGCCCACGCTGTAATCGGCGAGCATGGCGAGCACGATGCCGGTGAACAGCGCGATGAAGGCGCCGATCGGCAGCGAGTCCACGCCCAGCACCCGCATGTGCAGCGTGGCGTGCGGCCCCCACGTGGCGATGTCGGGCACGGCGCGCGCGGTCTCGGCCACGAAGCGGCTGGCGCGGCCCATGGCTTCGGCGGCGCCTCGCGCACGGCGACCCAGCCAGGCAAGAGGCGATGCAGGGACGTCGCTCATGATCGAGCCGTGGACGGGAGGCGCATGAGGGCAAGATGCACTGTCAGCGACCGGCGAGCCATGCGCCAAGCCCAAGGCCGAGACCGCTCGCCAGCGCGAGCAGGGCGAGGCCGACGCTGGCGCGCCGCCGGAACGCGGGCGATCCGAGGGCGAGCGTGAGCGTGAGCTTGAGCAGCGTGTTGGCGAGCACGCCCACCGCAATGGCGGTGGCGGCCAGCTCGCGTCGGCTCGGGTCTGCGCCCAGGCGCGACATCGACAGCGTGAGGGCGTCCACGTCGGTGAGGCCGAGCACGAAGGCCGTGGCGAGCACGCCCGGCGAGCCGACCGCGTCCTGCATCCACGCGAGCAGCAGCAGCACCGCCTGGAACGCCGCGGCCATCTGCATGGACCGCCACAGCCCGAGCGGGTTCTTGAGCTTCGTGGGCTCCGGCAGCGGGTGCTCCCCCGTCTCGCGCGGATCGTCCGGGCCGCGCCGGCGCGCGCGCCACAGCACGAGCGCCACCACGCCGGCGCCGACGAGGAACGGTGCGATGAGGAACGGGATGACGGCGCCACCCACGGCCCGGTCGAGCAGTGACGACACGATGACCACGCGCGGCACCAGCACCGTGCAGGCCGCCACGACCCCCAGCCCGAGTGCGCCGGCATACGCGGTCTCGACGCGACTCTGCCGGCTGAAGTGCAGCGTGACGGCGGTGCTCGACACGAGGCCGCCGAGCAGCCCCGTGACGCCGTAACCGCGCTCGCTTCCCACGGCACGCCGCGCGACGTAGCCGAGAAAGTTGAGTCCGGAGAACAGCAGCACCACGATCCACAGCTCGCGCGGGCGCACCGCGCCGTATGGCCCGTAGCTGCCGCCGGGCAGGAGCGGCAGCACGACCAGGGCCAGCACCGCGAACTGCAGCGCGCCGCGCATCTCCGCTTCATTGACCCGCGCCAGCCAGCGCTGCACGCGCGACTTCTCCGACAGCGCGAAGAGGGTGAGCGCCGTGATCGCGCTGGCGATCGCGAGTTCGGCCAGGCCCGCGAGGACACCGATGGCAAGCACCACGAGCGCCGCCGCCTCGGTGGTGCCATCGGGGGTCGCGTCGGGGCGCCTCACGGCGATCACGTACGCCGCCACGATGAGCGCGGCCGCCCCCGCGAGCAGCGACGTGGCCACCGCGATGTAGCCAAGCACGAGCAGATGGCCGACCACGCCCCCGAGGCCACCCAGCATCGCGAACGTGCGCACCCCCGCGAAGCGTGCGTCGGGACCGCGCGTGTGCCCCGACCATTCGCGTTCGACGCCCACGGCGAGGCCGGCGAGCGCGGCGACGGCGAGGTTGGTGGCGAGGGTGAAGTCCATGGTCTCTACAGCATCAGGGCTGCCACGAACGAAGGCAAGGCGTGCGTCGGCGATCGTGAGGAACGCTGCAACGCGCCCGCGTCCCGGTGGTGCCGCGCCTGCCTCGCCGCAGGCCTCGGTGCAGGCCTCGGTGCAGGCCTCGGCACATGGCGCCGTATCGCGTGACGCTGCATTCTGCGCCATGCTCGCCGCCCTGCTCCCGATCGCCACGATGCTCGTGGCCCTGCTCGCCGGTGCAGCGATGGGCGCGCTCACCCCCGAGTCGATCGTGGTGGCGATGCTGGCCGCCGCCAGCGTCGCGGGTGTCGTGGCCGTGCGGCAGGGCGCGACGTGGGAGGACATCCAGCGCGCCACCGCCGAACAGGTGGCGCGCGTGCTGCCCGCCCTGCTCGTCCTGCTCGCGATCGGCATGCTCATCGCCACGTGGATGCTGTCCGGCACGATCCCCTACCTCGTGGCCTGGGGCGTGCGACTCGTGCAGCCGGAGTGGCTGGCGCTCACCGCGTTCCTCGCCGCGGCGCTCATGTCCACCTGCACGGGCACGTCGTGGGGATCGGCCGGCACGATCGGGGTGGCCATGATGGGCACCGCCGCCGTGCTCGACGTGTCGCTCCCCGTGGTGGCCGGCGCAGTGATCTCCGGTGCGTACTTCGGCGACAAGATGTCGCCGCTCTCCGACACGACCATCGTGGCGGCGCTGGCCGCCGAAGTGGACGTGTATGCGCACATCCGGTCCATGGTGGTGACGGCAGGACCGTCGTTCGTGGTGGCGGCGCTTGTGTTCGCCGCGTCCGGTGGCGCGGCGTCGGCGAGTTCGGTGGCGACGGCAGCGGCGTTTGTCGCCGAACTCGAGTCGGCGTTCCGGCTGCACGCCGTCGTGCTGCTGCCACCGCTGGTGGTGCTGGTGGGTGTGTGGCGACGTGCGCCCTCGGTGCTGGCGGTCGCGCTTTCCTCGGCGGTCGCGGCCGTGCTGGCGGTGCTGCTGCAGGGACGCAGCGTGCTCACCGTGCTCACCGCGGCCGTCTCGGGCGTGCGTGTGCCCATGTTCGACGCGCCGTCGGCCGCGGCGATGCACAGTGCCGACTTCGTGCGCCTCGTGGAGCGCGGCGGCATGCAGTCCATGACGTTCACCTTCGTGATCGTCTTCGCCGCCTTCCTGCTCACTGGCGCCATGCAGGTGTCCGGCGCGCTCGACCTGCTGCTGGCGCGGCTGCTGGCCTCGGTGCGGTCGGCCTTCGGGCTCGTGGCGGCCACCATGACCGCCGGCCTCACGCTGATCGGGCTCACCAGCCATGCGAGTGTGACCATCCTCGTGGTGGGCGGGCTCGTGCGCGATGCCTACCGGGAGCGCGGGCTGCCGCCGCAGCTGCTGTCGCGGTCCATGGAGGACTCGGTGACCATCACCGAGGTGCTGATGCCGTGGACGGTGTCGGCGGTGTACATGGCCACGACGCTCGGCGTGCCGACGGTGGCGTACGCGCCGTGGGCGGTGTTCTGCTGGATGGGGCCGGTGATGTCGCTGGGGGTGGCGCTCGTGCGTCGCGCCTCGCCGAGACCGGACGTGGACGTCGGCACAGGACCCTGAGTTCGGCCAGACCGAACAGCCGACCACCGTGGACCGTGGCCGAGGAACCCGCGGGTCGGTCGGCCGCGGGAAACCGTCGTCGGTGAACGGTCTGGCCGAGGGCGACCGCCCATCCCGAGGCACAGATCCGGCGCGCTTGCGCCTGCGGCGCTCTGCGAATATCCTTTCATCCGGATATTCAAATATGACCGCACCCGCCCGCACCCTCGTCCACGACCGCCTCGCCACGCTGGCCGACGCCACGCGCTGCCGGCTGCTGCTCGCCCTCGACGGGCGCGAGCTCATGGTGGGCGAGCTGTGCCAGGCGCTCCAGCTGCCGCAGAGCACCGTGAGCCGCCACCTGCGCGTACTCGCCGACGCCGGCTGGACCAGCTCGCGCGCCGACGGGGCCACCCGCTGGTACGCGCTCGAGCCGGCGCTCGACGACGAGGCCCGCGAGCTCTGGACCGTGGTCCGCAGCTCGGTCGAAGCCACGCCGGCGGCCACGCAGGACCTCGCGCGGGTCGCGGCCGTGGTGGCGGCCCGCCGCTCGCGCTCCGAGGCCTTCTTCGCCGACGCGGCCGCCGACTGGGACCGCACGCGCGCGCAGCTCTACGGCGAGCGCTCCGATCTCGCGGCCATGCTGGCGCTCGCCGATCCGTCGTGGGTCGTGGGCGATCTCGGCTGCGGCACCGGCACGCTGAGCGCCGCGCTTGCACCCATGGTGCGCCGCGTCGTGGCGATCGATGCGTCGCCGGCCATGGCGGCGGCGGCGCGCGCGCGCACGGCGGCGTTCAGCAACGTGGACGTGCGCGAAGGCACGCTCGAGGCGCTGCCCGTGGTCGACGCATCGCTCGACGTCGCGGTGTGCATGCTCGTGCTGCATCACGTCGCCGAACCGGTGCGCGTGCTGCGCGAGGCACGACGCGCGCTGCGCGACGGAGGACGACTGCTCGTGTGCGACATGCGCGCGCACGAGCGTGAGGAGTATCGCCAGCAGATGGGGCATGTCTGGCTCGGCTTCGACGCCGAGTCGCTCCACGGCTGGTGCGTGCAGGCCGGCTTCACGGGCGTGCGGCATGTCGCGTTGCCCGCCGATCCGGCCGTGAATGGGCCCGCGCTGTTCGTCGTCACCGCATGCGCGTCATGACGACGCGGGCATTCGGCAGGACCTGAGCGTTCATGCAAGTTCATCGGGGCGTCCGCGTGGACGCCCCGTCACACCCCGCACCACACCGAAGGGAGCAGCGATGACGACAGCAGCAGTGGCGATGCCGGACAATGTGCGCACGATGGCCGGGGTCACCGGCGAGACGGACCGTCCGCCCTTCGCGGTGCGCGACCTCGCGCTCGCCGAGTGGGGCCGCAAGGAGATCCGCCTTGCTGAAGTCGAGATGCCGGGACTCATGGCGCTGCGCGCGGAGTTCGGCGCGTCGCAGCCGCTCAAGGGCGCGAAGATCATGGGCTCGCTGCACATGACCGTGCAGACGGCCGTGCTCATCGAGACGCTCACCGCGCTCGGCGCCGACGTGCGCTGGGTGTCGTGCAACATCTTCAGCACGCAGGATCACGCCGCGGCAGCGGTGGTCGTGGGCCCGACCGGAACGGTGGCGTCGCCCGCTGGCACGCCGGTGTTCGCGTGGAAGGGGGAGACGCTCGAGGAGTACTGGTGGTGCACCGAGCAGGCGCTCACCTGGCCCGACGGCAGCGGCCCGAACCTCATCCTCGACGACGGCGGTGACGCCACGCTGCTCGTGCACCGTGGCGCGGAGTTCGAGCAGGCCGGCGCCGTGCCGGGCTTCGACGCCGACAACGAGCCCGAGGAGTGGGGCGTGATCCTCGACCTGCTGCGCGCGCAGATGGCGCTCGATCCGCAGCGCTTCACGAAGATGCTCGCCGGCATCCGCGGCGTGAGCGAGGAGACGACCACGGGCGTGCATCGCCTGTACGAGATGCAGCGCGACGGCACGCTCGCCTTCCCGGCGATCAACGTGAACGACGCGGTGACCAAGTCCAAGTTCGACAACCTCTACGGCTGCCGTCACAGCATCATCGACGGCCTCAACCGCGCCACCGACGTGATGCTCGCGGGCAAGGTCGTGGTCATCTGCGGCTACGGCGACGTGGGCAAGGGGTGCGCGCAGGCGTTCAAGGGGCAGGGCTCGCGGGTGGTCGTGACCGAGGTGGATCCCATCTGCGCGCTGCAGGCGGCGCTCGAGGGCTACCAGGTCACCACGCTCGACGACATCGTGGAAGAGGCCGACATCATCATCACCGCCACGGGCAACAAGGACGTGATCACGGTGGAGCACATGTCGCGCATGAAGGACAAGGCGATCATCGGCAACATCGGCCACTTCGACAACGAGATCGACATGGCCGGCCTGAAGAAGGTCGAGGGGATGCGGCGCATCAACATCAAGCCGCAGTACGACGAGTTCGTGCTGCCGAACGGCCGCTCCATCCTCATCCTCGCCGAAGGCCGCCTGCTCAACCTCGGCTGCGCCACCGGCCACCCGTCGTTCGTTATGAGCGCCAGCTTCACCAACCAGGTGCTGGCCCAGATCGAGCTGCACCAGAAGGCCGACACGTACGAGAAGAAGGTGTACGTGCTCCCCAAGCACCTCGACGAGAAGGTGGCGCGCCTGCACCTCGCCAAGCTGGGCGTGAAGCTCACCGAGCTGACGCCGTCGCAGGCGGCGTACATCGGCGTGAGCCCGCAGGGTCCGTTCAAGGCGGAGCAGTACCGCTACTGATTGGTGTCACACAGGCAGGAAGCACACAGCCCCCGGCGACCGCGGTCGCCGGGGGCTTCGTGCGTCGTGCGCGATTGCGCGCACTGCTGAGTTCGGTGCGACGGATCGTTCTGCACCGGACGTGACCCTTCGGGGTATCACAACGGATTGCAGAACCCCTGCTCGTTCGCCTTTCCCGGCATTCGCACATCGCACTCCTCGATCGCTGGCGCGGCACCCGTCGACTCGTCCCTGTCACGGCCGTCACTCGGGAGGACATGCTCTCGGGCCCGATGCGCGGCGAGCTCTTCGGTGCGGAACACCTCAATGAACGAGCGCGCGAGCTCGCGACCGAGCAGCGCGTGGGCCCGTGGCGTGAGCGTCAGCGCACGCCGCTGCTCGCGCGCCTCGCCGAAACGGCCGACATCCTGCACCGCGCCCACCAGACGCTGACGGCGCATACCGACCGTCGCGCCGACGTGGGGCCGGCCGGTGACTGGCTGCTCGACAATCATCATGTGCTGCAGGCGCACATGGATGAGGTCCGGGAGAGCCTGCCACGCGGCTACTATCGTGAGCTGCCGACGCTCGAGCACGGACCGCTCGCCGGCTACCCTCGCGTCTATGAGCTCGCGATCACGCTGATCTCGCACACCGAAGGCCGGGTGGACCGCGAGAACGTGAGCAGCTTCCTGACCGCCTTCCAGGAAATGGTGCCGCTCACGCTGGGGGAGCTGTGGGCCGTGCCGCTCATGCTGCGGCTCGGCGCCATCGAAAACGTGCGACGCATGGCGAAGCGCACCACGCGACGCCTGCGCGAGATCGAACGCGCCGATGCCCAGGCGGCGCGCATCGTGCGCGCGGCCACGCTGGGCGGCGGCGCGCTCGAAGCCGAGCTGGCACGCTTCGGCCTCGTCGAGTCCGCCATGACGGACACGTTCGTGGCGCGCTTCCTGCAACAGTTGCGCATGGAGGGCGGCGATCTGCCGGCGGTGGTGCGCCTGCAGCAGTGGATCGCCGAGGAGGCGCTGAGCGCCGAGGCCGCGGCGGTGCGCGCCACCGAGCGCCTCGCGCTCACGCAGGTGATGATGGCCAACAGCATCACCAGCCTGCGCGCCATCGCCAGTATCGACTGGCGCGCGCTGGTGGAGGCGCAGAGTGTGGTGGAGTCGGTGCTGCGCACGGACCCGATGGCGCAGTACGCGCACATGACCTTCACCACCCGTGACGCGTACCGGCACGTCGTGGAGCGGCTGGCCAAACGCACCGGGCAGCCGGAGGCACTGGTGGCCCGCGAGGCGATCGCGTGCGCGCGTGAAGCCGCGCACGACGCGCGCCCCGACGATGCCGGGTTCGACGTGCGCGCGCACGTGGGCTACTGGCTGCTCGACGACGGGCTCGAGTCGCTCGAGCAGCGACTGGGCTACCGCGTCACGCCGGGTGAGACCGTGCATCGGTGGATCCGGTGCCACCCCACGCGCAGCTACTTTGGCGCCGTGCTGGTTGCCACGGCCCTCGTGCTGGTCCTCCTCACATGGATGGCCGGGGTCGAGGGCGTCGCGGCCACCGCGCTCGTGCTGCTGCTGGGTGCGCTGCCGGCGAGTGTGGTCGGCATCGCCATCGTGCACACGCTGGTCACGCAGTGGCTGCCGCCGCGCCTGCTTCCCAGGCTCGACCTGCGCGAGCATGGCGTGTCGCCGGCCTACACCACCGCCGTCGTGGTGCCCACGCTGCTCCGCGACGTCGCCGATGTGCGCGCGGCGCTCGACAACCTCGAGGTGCAGTTCCTCGCCAATCGTGAGCCGAACCTGCACTTCGCGCTGTTGAGCGACTTCACTGACGCGGCCACGGAGCGGGTGGACGGCGACGATGCGATTCTCGTCGCGGCCACGGAGGGCGTGCACGCGCTGAACGCGCGCTACGCGCCGCAGCGACGCGACGCCTTCCATCTCTTCCACCGCCCGCGCCGCTGGAATCCGCGCGAAGGCACCTGGATGGGCTGGGAGCGCAAGCGCGGCAAGCTCGGCGAGTTCAATCGCTTCGTGCTCGAGGGCGTGCGCGACGGCTTCTGCACCATCGAGGGCGAGAGCGACGCCCTGCGGGCGGTTCGCTACGTGATCACGCTCGACGCGGACACGCAACTCCCCCCCGATGCGGCCCCCATGCTCGTGGGGGCGCTGGCCCATCCGCTCAACCGCGCCGTCTACGACGAGCGCGCCGGTCAGGTGGTGCGCGGGCACGGCATCCTGCAGCCTCGGGTGGGCGTTGCACTCCCGAGTGCGCGCCGGTCGCGTTTCGCGTCGATCCACGCCGGTCCTCCGGGTGTGGACCCGTACACGAACGCGGTCTCCGATGTGTACCAGGACCTCTTCGGGCAGGGCAGCTTCACCGGCAAGGGCGTGTACGATGTGGCGCTGTTCGAGCGGGCCACGCACGAACGCTTTCCCGAGAACACGCTGCTCTCGCACGACCTGATCGAAGGCAACTTCGCGCGCGCCGGGCTCGCCACCGATGTGATGGTCTATGACGACTACCCGGCGCGCTACCTCACCTACGCCCGTCGGCGTCACCGCTGGCTGCGTGGCGACTGGCAGCTGCTCCCCTGGCTCGGCCGCATCGTGCCCGGCCCCGATGGGCCGGAGCGGAACCGGCTCTCGCTGCTCTCGCGGTGGAAGCTGCTCGACAACCTGCGCCGCAGCCTCGTGGAGCCGTCGCAGCTGCTCTTCCTGCTGCTCGGCTGGGTGCTCGCGCCCGTCTCCGCGATGCGGT
>JAABRO010000031.1 GCA_011390885.1 Gemmatimonas sp.
CGAAGCCCACGGCGTTGGCCACGCCCTGGCCGAGCGGGCCGGTGGTGGTCTCCACGCCGGCGGTGTGGCCGTACTCGGGGTGCCCCGGGGTGTTGGAGCCCCACTGGCGGAAGGCCTTGAGGTCGTCGAGCGACACGGCGTACCCGGCCAGGTGCAGCGAGCCGTAGAGCAGCATGGACGCGTGGCCGGCCGAGAGCACGAAGCGGTCGCGGTCCATCCAGTCGGGCGCGGCCGGGTCGTGGCGCAGGTGGCGCGTGTAGAGCGCGTAGGCCAGCGGGGCGAGCGCCATGGGCGTGCCCGGGTGGCCGGATTCCGCCTGCTGGACGGCGTCCATGGCGAGGGTGCGCACCGTGTCGATGGCGAGGCGCACGGTGGACGGGGACGCAGCGACGGCGGAATCGGACACGGATCTCTCCGGCAGGGTTCGGAAACGGCATTCGGGCCGGGCGGTGCGCCGGAGGTGGCGCTCTCGCCCAGCCGTGAAAGCTAGCCGAATCGGACCGGATGCGTGGTCGGGCGGGCCGCGAGTACCCGGGCGTCGGGAGGCCGCCCGCTCAGGGAGCCGTCAGCTGGCCCGCGGCAGCGGCTTGAGGAGCGCGATTTCGGCCGCCTCTTCGGAGCGCAGGGCGTGCCAGAGGTCCCAGTCCTGCTGCAGCCCCAGCCAGAAGTCGGCACTCATGCCGGTGACCTGTGCGAGGCGGAGCGCGGTATCGGGGGTCACGCTGCGCCGCGCGTTGATCACCTCGTTGAGCCGCGGGAACGATACGCCGAGCTGGGCGGCGAAGGCGGACTGCGAGATGCCAAGCGGCCGCAGGAACTCCTCGCGCAACATCTCGCCGGGGTGCGTCGGCGGGCGATGCGACGGCAGGCGACGCTGCACGAGCGGCGACGCCTTGCGCGCCCGTTCAGTGATAGTCCGTGACTTCGACGTCGTCGGCATAACCGTCCTCCCACCGGAAACAGATCCGGTACTGGTCGTTGATCCGAATGCTGTGCTGGCCGCGCCGCTCACCGCGCAGCGCCTCGAGCCGGTTTCCCGGAGGAATCGCCAGTTCGCGGAGGTCCTCATCCCGCCAGGTACAACTCCTTCGTGAGCCGCAGGTGGTGGTCCGCATGCCCCGCGATCATCCACGCCAGCCCGCGGGCGGACACGTCGCGGCCGCTGGCCACGGTGCGGCGGGCGAGGGCGTTCTGGTCGAGGTGCGACAGCAGCGCCAGCGTGGACGCGCGCACGGCGCCGAACTCTGTGATCACGTCGGCCAGCGTGCGGTCGGCGGCGCCGCAGAGGGGCACCCAGTCGTCCTGCTCGTAGCCGGGCAGGGGGGTGCGGTCGCCGCGCGCGGCGCGCAGCAGGCGGTAGGAGAAGACGCGCTCGGTGTCGATGGTGTGCACGAGCGACTCGAGCAGCGTCCACTTGCCGGGGGCGTAGGTGCCGTGCGCCTGCTCGGCGGTCACGCCGTCGAGCAGGGCAGCCAGGTCACCGGGCTGACGGGCCAGCAGGTCGGCCAGGTCGGTGAGGCCGTGCCGCGCGAGGGCGTCGGCGGCGGCGTTGACGTACGTCTCGGCGTACGGCGGAAACTCGTCGGAGGCGGGGCGGGGAATCGGCATGCGACAAAGCTACATCCGACCCCCGCCCGGCCGCCGGTCGATCAGAACGCAATGCCGAAGAGCAGCGAGAAGTTCTGGTTGGTGATCCCGCTCTCTTCCTTGGAGATGCTGCGGAAGCCGTGCGTGTAGCGCAGGCCGGCCGTGACCTCGCGCGAGCCGAGCATGAAGGCGAGTCCGCCACCCACCGCGGCGCCCAGGTCGACCTTGTTGATCTCCGCGTCGCCTTCCGCGTCGCAGTCGCTCGTTTCGCTGAATCCATCGAACTTCGAGCTGGTCGTGCAACTGGTCTGGTACGAGAGCACGGGGCCCGCCAGCAGGAACGGCCGCACCTTGGCTTCAGCCTGGCCAAGGTCGGCGCGCAGCAGCACCGGCACCTCGAGATAGGAGAGGTCGAGCGACACCTCACCGGTGACGGCGGGTTCGCCGGGCACGGAGACCGATCCCTCGTAGCTCAGTCCCTTCTGCGTGAAGTGCAGCTCGGGCTGCAGCGACAGCGAACCGCTCAGCGGCTTGTTGAGCCACAGGCCGGCCTGCAGGCCGAGGCGACGCTTCTTGTCGAGGGTGCTCCCGGGCACGTCGTTGAACGGGCTGCCCTCGTCCTCGGAGATCGTGGCGCTCGACGCGCCCACGTAGGCGCCGAAGCGCACGGGCTGGGCGTCGGCGCGCGGGGCGGCGAACGCGGCGGCAACGAGGGCGGTGGCGAGCAGGGTGCGGGTGTGCATGGATAGGGTCCGGTCAGGGGAGGTCGTCGGCCGCCACGAGCGGGCCGGCGACGAGGAGGGCAACGGCTGCGCGCGCGAGCGTTGCCTGCATGTCCGCAGGGAGGTGCGGGTTGATCCATACGCGCCGCCGATCGCGTACGAACACCTCGGCGTCCACCGACCCATCGGGGGCGCGGAAGCGGATGCTGTGCGGGTGCGTCCACACGAAGGCCACGAGCTGCTTCGCACCGTTGGCCACGAGGGACCACTCGTCGGTGCCGGTGGCAAAGGCGCCGATGGGGAGGCCGTCGTCTGCGGCCTCCGCGGCGCTGGCCGGTGGCACTCCGGCCGCAATGGACAGCTCCCAGGCGGCATCGCCCTTCACCGAGCAGTCCATGCGGAAAAGGTGCTGCTCGCCGAGCGGCTTGCGCAAATCCATGCCGGGGTCCACGAGCCGATCGAGGTGGCAGGTGGTGCGGCCGGTGACGGCGACGGGGGCCTGCGGCAGGTCGAACTCGGTGCGCCAGGTCTCGTGGCGCGCGCCGAGCATGATGTTGCCGCGGCGACGCACCTCGCGGTCGTGCTCACGGATGCGCGTGGCCTTGTACGGCCCGAAGGCGAGCGCGCCGCCGCGGAAGGTCCAGCCGCCGGGCTCGTCCACGAGGAAGCCGCTGTCGGGCTGGGCGGCAACGGAGTGGAACGAGGGCGCGTGGCTGACGGATGTGGTCAGGAACGGCAAGGCAACGGCGACGAACAGCTGGGCGAACATGGGGACACTCACGTATCGAGGTGGTGCCTACATGTACGCCGATCGCGTCCGGATTTCGTCAGGTCACGTGACCCAGCGGGACCGACTGACGGCTCAGTCGCCGATCAGCGTGGCGAGCAGCCGGTCGCGGCAGGCCAGCACCGCGTCGGCGGTGGGCGCACTTCCTTGCGCGAGACGGGGCGTGCCGCCGCCGCGTCCGCCCACGGCCTGCAGCGCGGTGCGCAGCGTGGTGCCACAGTCGAGGCCGGCATCCTCGCTTGCGGCGAGCAGCACCGCGGGAGGCTCGGTGCTGGTGGCGAGGTACACGGCGCCACCGCAGGCGACCACCTGCTGCGCGAGTCCCTGCAACGTCTTCACCGGCACGTCGGTGCGCGCGGCCACGATCACGCGCCGTCCGCGCGCATCGGGCTGTGTGGACGCGTGCAGCGCGCGCGCCTCGTGCGCCACGAGCTGCTCGGTGAGCTGCGCATTGACCTTCTCGAGCGCACGACGGTCGTCTGCGAGCGCCTGCACGAGCGACGGCACGTCCTCCGCGCCCGCCGAGAGGTGGCCGGCGGTCTCGAGCAGCAGCTCCATGTCGTGCCGCGCGCGTGCGACGGCGCGCAGGCCGCAGCGGAACTCCACGCGCATGGTGCCGCGCGTGCGCTCGGTGCGCCGCAGCAGGATCGCGCCGATCTCGCCGGTGCGCGCCACGTGCGTGCCGCCGCAGGCGTTGATGTCGAGCCCCTCGATGGTCACGATGCGCAGCAGCCCGTCGCGCTCGCTCGGCTTGCGCAGCCCGCGCACCGTGGCGGCGTCCTCGAAGCCGATGGTGACCGGCCGGTTCTCGAGCACGTGCACGTTGGCAATGCGCTCGGCTTCGCGCAGCGACTCGGTGCTGATGTGGTCGGCCTCGACGTCGAGCGAGCAGCCGTCGGTGCCGAGGTGCACGCTCACCGTGGGCCAGCCGAACACGTCCTCGAGCACGGCGGAGAGCAGGTGCTGGCCGCTGTGCTGCTGCATGTGGTCGCGCCGGCGCGCCTCGTGCACGAGACCGCTCACTGCATCACCCACGGCGAGTGGCAGCGGCGCGGCGAGGTGGTGCACCACGTCGTCGCCCGATTCGGTCACGTTCACCACGGGAATGTCGGCGAGCGTGCCCGTGTCGTGCGGCTGCCCGCCCGACGTGGGGTAGAACGCCGAGCGATCGAGCACCACCTGCAGGCGCGTGTCATCGAGCGCGCGCACGTGCGCGTCGAAGCGGAGGAGCGTGGCGTCGGTGTAGTAGAGACGATCGGTCATGCGGCGCGTGGTGCGGGGACGGGTGGAACGGCTTGACGCCCGCGAGCCGGCTGGGGAGGTTGCGGGGCGCGCGATGGCGCGCGTGCCGATGATCCGCCCTCCATTCCGACTCATGTCGCGTCGTCCGAACACTGTCTCCGCACCCCTCGTGAGCGCCATGGTGGGCGGCCTGCTCACCGGGGCGCTCGCCGGCTGCGCGCCGCTGGGGTTCGGCACGCAGGCGCCGGTGGCGGCCGCGCCGGTGGACACGACGCCGGCGCGCCCCGCGTGGGAGGCGCCCGCGGCGGCGGCGGTGCCGCGCAGCAGCGACGAGGGGATCGCGCGCCTGGTGCGACTGGCCGAGGTGTGGCACGCGGTGCGCTGGTTCCACCCGGGCGTGGTGGAAGCGCCGGCGGCGTGGGACACGGCGTACCTGCGGCATGTGGATCGCGCGCGCGCGGCCACGAGCGACGCGGCGTTCGCGCAGGCGGTGGCCGCAATGCTCGGCGAGTTGGGCGACGCGGAGACCGGCGTGGTGGGGGACACGGTGGTTCGCGGTGTGCACGGTGCGTTGCGCGTCGCGATCACGGTCACGGCCGACAGCCTCGTGCTCGCGCGTCCGGTGACGTTTGCGGATGACGCCGTGCCCGCCGCGCGCGCGCTGCCGGTGCAGGTGCCCGGTGACGCCGCGGTGCTCGACCTGCGCGCCGACTCCGGGCGCGTGGCCGACGGCATGTGGCGGTCGCGTGCGGTGCCGGGTGGTGACGTGGTGGTGCGTGGTGGTGCGCTGCGGATGCCTGCACGCCGCAGCGTGCGCCGTTCGGGGCCCGAGGCGGATGGCGGCGGTGCCGAATGGACCCTGATGACGACACCGCCACCGTTTACTGACGTACCTTCTACCGCCACCCCGAGTACCGCGACAGGAGACACCAGCCGACTGGTAGTGGTAGTCGACGACGCCACCATCATCCCCGCCCCGCTCTTCGCCCGGCACGCCGCCGGCCGCGCTGTATTCGTCTCCACCGGCACCGGCCTGCTGCGCAGCGACGCGGCCGCCACGCACCTGCCCATCGGCGGCGGCTTCCACGCGCGCATTCGCCTGCAGGAGCTGCTGCTCGCGGGCGGCCAGCCCGTGCCAGCGCGCGCCGACACCGTGCTCCCGCTCGAGGAGCGTGTGGGGCTCGCGCCCGACACCACGGAGCGCGCGCTGGCCGTGGCACTCGAGATCGCGCGCGGTGCGATGCGCGTGGCGCCGACATCGGTGACCGCGTCGTCGCGACTGCTCGCCTCCGCGCCGGCCGCGATCACGCGCGGCGTCGAGCCGCCGTACCCGTCGCACCCCGAGCGCCTGCTCGCCGTGACGCAGCTGTGGGGCACGGTGCGCGCGTTCAATCCGTACCTACCCATGTCCGACGAGACGTGGGACGACGCCTTCACACGCGCGCTCGGCGATGCGGAAGCCGCCGCGAACGCGCGCGCGTACGCGGCCGTGCTGTTCCGCTTCGCCGCCACGCTCGATGCATCGCAGGCCACCATCACGGTGCCCGACCATCCGGAGTTCGGGCGGCGCACGGGGCAGGTGCCGTTCCGCCTGCGTCTCGTGGACGGCAGCCCGATCGTGGTGCACATCGACGACTCGGCGTCGGCGCGCAGCGGTGTGCGTGTGGGCGACGAGATCACGGCCATCGGCGGCGAGCCGATCGACAAGCGCTTCGGCCGGCTGCGTGAACTCGTGTCGGCATCGAACGCGTGGTCGCGCGAACGGCAGCTGCTGCGATGGCTGGAGTCGGGGCCGGCGCTGGTGAAGGCCACATACGCGGTGCGCACCGAGACGCAGCGGCCGCGGGATGTGGAGTTTTCGTATGCGGAACGCGCGGATTCTGCGGCCGCGGTGCGCAGCGCGCGACGCGTGGAGTCGCTGAGCGGCGGCGTGGTGCAGGTCACGCTCGGTGCGGCGAACACGCCGCTCCCCGCGGATCTCGCGAGCGCCGCCGCGGTGGTCGTGGACGCGCGCGGCGTGTCGAGCGACGAATCGCTCGCCTGGCTGGCCGGTTCGGTGCTCGATGCGGACGAGGTGCCGTTCGCACGCGACGAGCGTTCGGTGCTGAGCGCGCCGCCGACGGCCCCGCTGCGCACGCCCGAGCTCGATGCGGCGCGCGCCACCACGCGCACGGTGCGCACCACGCCGCGTGCGCCGCGCGATGCGTTCACGGGCCCCATGGCCATCCTGGTGGACGCGGGCACCATGGGCGAGGGCGAACTCATTGCGCTGCGCCTGCTGGCCGGCGGCCGGTCACGTGTGCTCGTGGGCATGCCCACGGCGGGCGCGGTGGGTGCGGTGCGCACGCTCGCCCTGCCGGGTGGCGTGCGCGTGACGATTCCGGTGGCCGAGGTGCGGCACCCCGATGGCGCGTTCATTCAGCGGCTGGGGCTCACGCCGGCGGTGTCGGCGCGCCCCACCGTGACCGGCGTGCGCAACGGCCGCGACGAAGTGCTCGAGGCGGCGCAGCGCTGGATCACCCAGCAGCTCGCGCCGCCGGCGCCGCTGCGGCGGCGGTGAGCGGGTGCTGATCCTGATGCGCGTGCGGTCGTGACCGCGCACGATCCGTTCGAGCAGTGAGAACGAATCCGCTCCCGATCGACGAGGCGCTGCCGGCACTGCATGCGGCGCTCGCGTCGCGCGCCGTGGCCGTGCTCGAGGCGCCACCCGGCGCGGGCAAGACCACGCGTGTGCCCATCGCGCTGCTCGAGGCCGAGTGGCTGCGCGGTGCGCGTATCGTGATGCTGGAGCCGCGCCGTCTCGCGGCACGTGCGGCCGCGCAGTACATGGCGCGCACGCTCGGCGAGCGTGTGGGCGAAACGGTGGGCTATCGTGTGCGCGGCGAGACGAAGGTGAGTGCGGCCACGCGCATCGAGGTGGTGACCGAAGGGGTGCTCACGCGCATGCTCGCGCATGACCCCACGCTCGACGGCATTGGCGCAGTGCTCTTCGACGAGTTCCACGAGCGCTCCCTCAACGCCGACCTCGGCCTGGCGCTCGCCCTGCAGACGCAGTCGCTACTGCGCCCGGAGCTGCGGCTGCTGGTGATGTCGGCCACGCTCGACGGCGATGCCGTGGCGCGTCTGCTCGCGGATGACCTCGGCGACGCGCCCGTCGTGCGCAGCCACGGACGCATGTTTCCGGTGCACACCGAATACCGCCCGGCGCGCGCGCAGGAGCGGCTCGAGGCGCACGTCTCACGCGTGGTGCGCGAGGCGGTCACGGCGCACGAGGGTGATGTGCTCGTGTTCCTGCCGGGCGCGCGCGAGATCCGACGCACCGGCGAGCTGCTCGGCGCGATCACCGATCCGCGCGGCACGCCCGTGCAGGTGCATGAACTGTTCGGCATGCTGGCACTCGGCGCGCAGGATGCCGCGATCGCGCCCGCGCCCGCCGGCACGCGCAAGGTGGTGCTCTCCACGGCGATCGCCGAGACGAGCCTCACCATCGAGGGCGTGCGCGTGGTGGTGGACGCGGGGCGCGCGCGCGTGCCGCGCTTCGATGCGCGCCTGGGGCTCACGCGCCTCGAGACGGTGCGCGTGAGCCGAGCGGGTGCCGACCAGCGCCGCGGGCGCGCGGGGCGTGTGGCGCCCGGCACCTGCTACCGGCTGTGGGACATGCACGAGGACGCGATGCTCGTGCCGCGCACACGCCCCGAGATCCTCGATGCCGACCTCGCGCCGCTCGCGCTCGAGCTGGCCGATGCCGGGATCAGCGATGCGGCGTCGCTGCGCTGGCTCGATGTGCCGTCGGCGAGCGGCATGGCGCAGGCGCGTGCGCTGCTCGCGTGGCTCGGCGCGCTCGACGCCCAGGGGCGCATCACGGCGCACGGGCGCGCGATGCTCGCGCTGCCGGTGCACCCGCGTCTCGCGCACATGGTGCTGCTGGCCGAGCGTGATGGGCTGGGCACGCTGGGGGCCGTGATCGGCGCGTGCCTCGAGGAGCGCGACGTGCTGCGTGGGGCGGGCGGTCCGCCGCCGGCCGACCTGCGGTTGCGCGTGGAGCTGGTGCTGGGCGCGAGCGAAGGGGCGCTCGGCCACGCGCTGCACGGCGCGACGGTGGATCGCGATGCGGTGCGGCGCGTGCGCGAGACGGCGCGCGACCTGGCCGACCGGCTGGGCGTGCGATGGGCGCCGGATCTGTCGCAGGTGGACGCGTGTGGAGAACTGGTGGCGCTCGCGTACCCCGATCGCGTGGCGCGGACGCGCGCAGCCGGTACGCGCAGCACGGACGCTCGCGGTGCGGAGGCGCGCAGTAGCGGCGCACGCTTCCTGGCGCGTGGCGGCACGGGCTCGTCGGTGGCGGCGTCGGACGCGCTCGCGGGCGAGCCGTGGCTGGCGATCGCCGAGCTGGACGGCGCGCCACCGGAGTTCCGCATTGCGCGCGCGGCGCCAGTGGAGGAATCGCGCGTGCGGGCGCGCTTTGCGGAGGCGATCGAAGCGCAGCAGGAGGTCACGTGGGACGACGCGACCGCGCGCGTGCGCGCCGTGAAGCGCACGCGACTGGGGGCGATCGTGCTCGACGAAGTCGTGGCGCGCGACGTGTCACCGGAGGCGGTCACGCAGGCGCTGCTCGAGGCGATCCGGCGCGGCGGTGTGGGCATGCTGCCGTGGTCACCAGCGTGCCAGCGGCTGCGCGAGCGCATGGCGTTCGTGCATGCCCACGATGCGTCGTGGCCTGATGTGTCGGATGAGGCGCTGCACGCGTCGCTCGACGACTGGCTCGCGCCCGCGCTCTCCGGCGTGGATCGGTTGTCGGCGATCGACGGGGAGCGTCTGCGCGAGGCGCTGCTGTCGCGGCTCGACTGGCAGCAGCGCGCGGCGCTCGAGCGTCTGGCGCCTACGCACCTCGACGTGCCGAGCGGGTCGCGCATCGCGATCGACTACGGCGACGCGCAGGCGCCGGTGCTCGCGGTGAAGCTGCAGGAGGTGTTCGGCTGGACGAGCACGCCGATGCTGCTCGACGGGCGCGTGCCGGTGACGCTGCACCTGCTCTCGCCGGCGCAGCGGCCGGTGCAGGTGACGCGCGACCTCGCGGGATTCTGGCGCGAGGGATACTTCGCGGTGCGCAAGGAGCTGCGCGGGCGCTACCCGCGGCACCCGTGGCCGGACGATCCGCTCAGCGCGGAGGCGACGCGGCGCGCGAAGCCGCGTGGGTGAGTGCCGGTCGCAACGCGCGGCGCGTCGCGCGATGACTGCTACCGCTGCATCCAGTCCCCCGACGGAATCACGCGCGCGCCGCCGAGCGGCTCGTTGTAGTGGTAGATCCAGGCCGCCTGCTCGCTGTCGTCCTCGAAGCGCACCATGATGCGGGCACGCACGAACAGCGAGCCGTAGCGCGCATCGGGCGCATAGCCCTCGTACTGGTCGAGTTGCGTGAGCAGCGCGACGGCGGTGTCGGCGTGCAGCGCGAACACCTCGCCGTGCACGCGCTGCTCGGGGTCGGCCGAGGGCACACACCCCGGAAACCGACCGGTGTCGTACAACACACCGGGCACGGTGGCCGGGCCCACATACGTGGCCTCGCTCGCGAGCCGCTCCGCCATGAGCGAGTCGGACCCGCGGCGGAGCGTGCCGTACACGAAGAGCAGGCGCGGGTCGTTGTCGCGCGGGGTGTCGCGGTGTCCCACGGTCAGGCGCGCACGAGTGCGGGGAGGAGCTGCACGAAGGCCTGCATCTCCTCCGGCGTGCCGATGCTCACGCGCACCCAGTCGTTGTACGGCGGGAAGGCGCGCCCGAGCAGGAAGCCCTTGGCGAGCGCGTCGGCGGCGACCTGCGCGGTGGGGCGTCCCGTGTGGAAGAAGCCGAAGTTGGTGTGCGACATGGTCTGCTTGCGACCGAGTGCGGCCACGGCGTTGCGGAGGATGGCCATGCCCTCGGTGTTCTTCTGCACGCAGAAGCGCGGCCACTCGGTGTCGTTGATGGCGGCGATCGCGGCGCGCGCGGCGAGGGCGTTGGGCACGCCGGTGGTGAAGCGCTGCATGCGCGCGATGATGTCGGGGCGCGCGATGGCGAAGCCGATGCGGCAGCCGGCGAGGCCGTGGATCTTGGAAGCGGTGCGCAGCACGATCACGTTCTCGCCCTTGACCACGAGGTCGGTCATGGTGCGGTACGACGGATCGGTCACGAAGTCGTGGTAGGCCTCGTCGACGAGCACGGTGGTGCGCTTCGCGGTGCTCGACACGAAGTCGCGCAGCGTGCCATCGGGCACGAGCGTGCCGGTGGGGTTGTTGGGGTTGCACACGAACACGAGGCCGACCGCGTTGGTGACGCGCTGGGCCATGGCGTCGAGGTCGTGCGCGTGGTCGGCCGTGAGCGGCACGTCGTGGATGGTGAGCCCCATGTGGGCCGCGTAGTCGGGGAGCGCCTCGAAGGTGGGATTGGCCACCACGATGTCGGCGCCCTTGATGCCGTGCGCGAGCGCGGCCACGCACAGCACTTCGCGCGAGCCTTGCGTGACCATCACGCACTCCGCCGGCACACCGTTCTGCTTCGCGAACGCCCGCTTGAGCTCCTGGTAGGCGGGGCTGCCGTACTTGTTGTGCTCGTCGTACGCGTCGAACATGGCCTGTTTCGCGCGCGGCGACATGCCGTACGGATTCTCGTTCGACGCGAGGCGCACGGGGCCGCCCGCATTGCGGCGCACCGCCGCGGCGCGGGCGAAGGCCTCGAGGTCGGGCGCAGCAAGCACCCCATCGGGGGTGGCCGCCGGCAGCGCGTTCGGCAGCAGCAGGCCGGCGCCCACACCGAGCGACGTGGTGCGCAGCCAGGCGCGACGGGAAACAGGCGTGGTCATGGTGAGGCGACCTCGGTGGCGGGGCAGGGGCGGGCGCCTGACGGCAAGCGCCTGACGGCGATCGCGGGAGGCGAGACGAGCGGCGGGACCGGTTCGGGGCGGACCGGCGTTCGTCGAATCTGCGACCGACTACCTTTCCGCCGCTACCACCCGTCTGCCTCAGCCCCCTGTTCGGATGACCGCGCGCCGCCTGCTCACCCTGCTGTCGTTCGTGACGATGGTGGGCGCGTCCCTGTGGGTGGTGCGGTCGCACTGGCCCGATGGGGGCATGCCGTGGCTGGCCTGGCCGGCCCACCTGGCGGCGCTGCTCATCACGCTGGGCGAGGTGGGCACGCGGGCGCTCAAGATCCAGGCCTCGGCCTGGGCGATCGGGGCGCCGCTCCGCTACGGCACGGCGCTGCGGGTGTGCCTCGCCGGCGACTTCGCGGCGGCGGTGACACCGGCCCGGGCGGGCGCCGAGCCGGCGCGCTTCCTGGTGCTGGCGGAGGCGGGACTCAGCACCGCCAATCGGCTGCTCGTGCTCTTCCTCGAGCTGTTCCTCGAAATGTGCTCGCTGGCGCTCGTATGCCTCGGGCTGGCGTTCGCGTTCGCCGGCTACGGGGCCTCGGCGTCGGGGCTGATCGGCCTCGTGGGCGGCTACTCCGGCGCAGTGCTCGGCGCCGGCGCGCTCGGACTCGCGCTCTCGCGCCGTCACGCGCACGGTCCGCCGCCGCGGTGGGCGCAGCGCCTTGGCCTGCACGCCGGCCGGTGGCGCGTGGTGCAGCGGCAGGTGCGGCAGATCCGCGATTCGGTGCGCGCGCTGCGCGGCGCGAACGTGCGCCGCATGCTGGCAGCGTACGCGGCCTCGGTGCTGCACGTGTTCGGCAAGGTGGCCGTGCTGCCGGCGCTTGTGTACTTCGGTGATCGCACCTTCCCGCTCACCATGGAGACGCTCGCGCCGCTCGTGCTCTGGCCGCTCGCGTTGTTCTACGGCGGCGTGGTGGTGCCGGCCCCGGGTGGCGGCGGCGTGATCGAGGGGGCGTTCGCGCTCGCGCTCGACGGTGCGATTCCCGCGGGAATCTTCGCGGCGTCGCTGCTCTGGTGGCGCTTCTACACGTACTACATCTACCTGCTCATCGGCGGGATCGCGGCGGGGGACACGGTGCGCCGGCTGATCGCGCTGCGCGCGCAGGGTGGACCGGCGTCGCACGCACACGCGCACGCACACGCGCACATGAATGCGAACGCGCAGGCGCATGCGATCTCGGGTGAGGCATCGTGAGCGCGACCTCGACGGTCGTGCCGCCGCCGCGCTGGCAGCTCGTGCTCGCGTTCCTGTGCATCTACATCGTGTGGGGGTCCACGTACCTCGCGATGAAGTTCGCCGTCGACACGATCCCGCCGTTCCTCATGGGTGCGGTGCGTTTCCTCATTGCGGGGAGCATGCTCGTGGCGTGGAGTGGGTGGCGTGGCCGAGCGACCGCGTCGCTGCGCGCCTGGCGCAACGCGGCCGTGGTGGGCGCGCTGCTGCTCTTCTGGGGGAACGGCTCCATCGCGTGGGCCACGCAGCGTGTGCCGTCGGGGGTGCTGTCGCTGCTCGTGGCCACGGTGCCGCTCTGGCTCGTGCTGCTCGAGGGCGCGCGCGGCCGGCGCCCCACGGTGCCGCAGCTGCTCGGCGTCGCGGTGGGGCTCGTGGGCGTGAGCCTGCTCGTGCTGCCCGCCGACGGCTCCCTGGCCAGTGCGCCCATCGACCCGCTCGGTGCCGGCGTGGTGATGCTGAGCGCGCTCGCATGGACCACGGGCTCGCTCTTCTCGCGCTCCGCCGAGCAGGCGCCGTACGCGCCGATGGCGAGCGGCATGCAGATGCTGTGCGGCGGCGCGATGCTCGCGGTGCTCGGCGTGGTCACGGGCGAACCGGCGCGGCTCGCGCTCGATGCGGTCACGCTGCGCTCGGCGCTGTCGGTGGCGTACCTCGTGGTGTTCGGCTCGCTGGTGGGGTTCAGCACGTACATGTGGCTGCTGCAGAAGGCGAGCCCGACCGCGGTGGGCACGTACGCGTACGTGAACCCGGCGGTGGCGGTGCTGCTCGGCGTGCTGTTCGCCGGGGAACGGCTGCCGCCGCGCGGCGCGCTGGCGATGGCCGTGATCGTGGGCGGCGTGGCGCTCGTGTCGCTGGCGCCGAAACTGGGACGGCGACGCTGACGTAGGAAGGGTGTTCGCCCTTCAACCGCTTCTCCTGCTCGGGACCGGCCATGCAGACGCACATCAAGATCGTGGCGCTCATGAACATTCTCTTCGGCGCGCTCATGGTGCTGGCGGGCATCGCCGTCGCGTTCGGCGTGGGTTTGCTCGGGCTGACCACGGGCGACCTGGGCGGGATTCTCATTCTGGGCACGATCGGCGTGGTGGGCGGCCTGCTGCTCACGGCGCTCGCGCTGCCGCAGGTGATCGGCGGGCTCGGGCTGCTCGCGAACCGTTCGTGGGCGCGCTACGTGCTCATCGTGACGTCGGCAATCAGCCTGTTCAAGTTCCCGGTGGGCACCGTGCTCGGCGCGTACGCGCTGTGGGTGCTCTTCCACGACGACACGAAGGCGGCCATGCGGTAGTCGCGGCCGTTCGTGCGCTGTGCCTCGACGCGTCGGTGCGATGCTCCCTGCTCGCACCGACGCGTTGCTGTGTCAGGGGCGCGCGGCGCCGATGCCGGCCTCGGCGGCCTGCTCGATCGCGCGGGCCATGCGGTCGAGCGGGTGCGTGCCGTCGGTGCACCAGGGGAGCCCCATCACGTTGCGCAGCGCATCACCACGGCGGAACTCCACGCGCAGTGATTCGCGCAGCGAGCCCACGGTGCGGCAGCGGCTGCCGTCGAGACGCAGCATGGGCGGGAGCGACGCGAGGTCGAGCGAGTCGGCCAGCTGGCCGAGCCGCGTGAGGGCGGCGGCGTCCACGCGCCCCGTGTCGGTGGAGGACGCGCCGCCGAACGCCTGCACGCTGCGCTGCGCGCGACCGTCGCGTGCGAGGTCGATGCGCAGCTGACGGCACGCGGGCGCGCATTCCACGCGCTGCACGCTGAACGCGAGTTCGGCGGAGGGGATGGTGCCCTGGAGCGATGGCGCGTCCGCCTCGGAGGCGAGGCGGCGCGGTGCGGCGGCCATCTCGAATGCGGCGGCGCTGCGACCGGCGGCGGCGCGTGTGTCGTCGGTGCGCGCGACTTCAGCGCGGGACGCTTCGACACGCGCGACGTTCATCGGTGCGGGTGCCGACGGAGGCTCGGCAGGTGGTGCGGCAACGCTCGGTGCGGGTGCGGCGGCCGAGGCCACCTTCTGCGGGGACACGACGAGGTCGGCCGCGCGCGCCTCGGCGGGTGCTGGTGTGGAACGCGGCGCTGCCGCGACGGTGCGAGTTGCTGCGTCGGGGGCGACGTCGGCAACCGCGGCGTCCGCTGTGCCGGGCGCCATCGCGGCCGCGGGCGCCGAATCGGTCACGCCCTCGCTCGACGCCACGACCGGGGCGTCATCGAGCGGCGTGCGCTGCAGCACGAGCGTGCCGGTCACGGCCACCGCGAGCAGCGCGGCCACACCGATGAGACGCTGCCAGGTGAAGCGACGGACGCTCGGTCGTGCGTCGCGGGCGGCCTGCATGCTGCGCACGGTGCCGTCGTCCGACGACTCACGAGGTGCGCGCGCGGCGGGCAACACACCGCCCGGCACGTCGTCGAGCGCCGAGAGAATGCGCGAGGACGCGGCCATGAACCCGCGCGCTTCCGCGACGCGCGCCGCGAACGCGGGCGACGTGGTCACCAGCGCCTCGAAGCGCGCCGACGTGGCCTCGTCGAGCTGCCCGTCGAGCCACTCGTGAATGAGGCCTTCGTCGATCTCCGCCTCGGGCGGCATGGAGCCCTGCTCGCGTTCATCCGGCGACATGATCCCGCCCCTCGGCGCGCTGCTGCAGCGCCTCGTAGTGCTCCGCGAGGCGACGGCGCGCCCGCGACAGCGTGGTTCCCACCGAACTGCGCGCGATGTCGAGCGCAGCCGCGATCTCGTCGTAGTCCAACCCTTCCTCCCGCATGAGCAGCGCGAGCCGGTCCTTCTCCGCGAGCGCGTCGATCGCCGAGCGGGCCATGGCGCGGTCCTCGGCGCGCTCCTGCATGGTGACCATGGGCTCGACCACACGATCGCGCTCTTCCGCCGCCAGCAGTTCGAGGCGCGCGCGTTGCCGCTGCGCGCGCCGCGCATCGTCGCGCACGAGGTTGGTGGCCACCGCGAACAGCCAGGATCGTTCACTCACGATCGACTCCTGCCGGAGCGCGCGCAGGAAGGTTTCCTGCGCGATCTCCTCGGCCCAGTCGCGATCGCCCAGCCGGCGCGTGAGGTAGCGCACCAGCGGCTCGTGGTACAAGCGAAAGAGGCGATCGACGTCGTCCATGCGGGAATGCTACCCCCGAACGGCCGCGTCGGCGCGGCCGGTCAGGGTCTGGGGTGAGCGCGTGCTCACCACTGCCGCCGCACCGCGGCCAGCGCGGCCGCGTCGAGCGACTCGCGTCCGTCGGGGGCCACCTCGATGAGCACGGTGCGGCCGCGCACGCGCACCCGGTCGCCGAGCGCGAAGGGGTCCTTGAGCGCGGGCACGTCGCGCACGAGGGCGAGCCAGCCGGCGCCGAACGGCTTCACGCGTACCGTCAGCGTGGCGCGCCAGGCGGTGTCGGTGACGAGGCGCCGGTCGGTCCACACGCCGTCCCGCAGGTCGAAGGCGCGGCCGTCGATCACGCGCGTGGTCGTGCGCCCAGAGGCGTCGGCGCCTGATGCGCCCAGCATGCTGTCGGCGGCGGCGATGTTCACCACGCGCCGCTGCTCGGACGTCTTGCGCGCAGCCTCGAAGCGCACCTCCGAGGGGGCGGGCGCTGACGCAACCGCGGCGTCGGTGCGCATCACGCGTCCGGGGGGCATGCCGGGCGCACTCGGTGCACCGGCCATGGGCATGGCCAGGTCGCGCTGCATGCCGGGCTCCAGCACGAGGTACGACGTGAGCTGCGTGGGAATGCCGTAGCGCTCGCCGAGCGCCTTCAGTTCGGCATCGAGTTCGGCGGAGGGTCCGTGGCGGCGGCGGTCCGCGTCGAGCGCGGCCACGCGCTGCACCGCCCACAGGCGCGGCACGAAGGCGTGCGTGGAATCGCGTGAGGTGAAGGCGTATGCGGCCTGCACGGTACGCAGCTGGCCATCGCTGCGTCCGGTCACGCGCACGCGTCCCTGCGCGTTGCCGCGATAGCGCGCGAGGAACACGAGCTCCTGGCCGGCCATGAGGTCGGTGCCGAGCGGCGTGTAGAGCTGGCGCACGGTGCCCCCGTCGAAGTGCACGGCCACGTCGGTGAGGAGCGGCGTGGCGAGCCGCTGCGCCGCGAGCGACACGGCCCGCTCCACCGATTCGTCGGGGCGCACGAAATGCGCGGCGCCGCGTCCTTCGAGCGCAACCTGTTCCACGAGCGAGGCGTCCACGTCGGCGCCGAGGCCGAAGGTGAACAGGCGCGATGCACCGCGCCACACGGGCGTGCTGTCGAGGATGGCGCCCGCGCGCAGTCCGTTGGTGGGCTGGCCGTCGGTGATGAGCAGCACGAGCGGGAGGCGCGACTCGTCGCGACCGCCGCGCGGCGGTGTCGTGCGCAGCGCCTCGAAGAGCGCATCGCCGATGTTCGTGCCGCCGCGTGCTTCGAGCCCGTCGAGCCACTGCCGCGCGGCCCGCAGGGAGGCGGGGGTGACGGGCACGGGCGTGCGGGAATGCGCGTCGACATCATCGGAGAAGGCGATGAGCCGCATGCGGTCCTGCGGGCCGAGCGTGGCGAGCAGCGCGTGACCGGCGGCGATCGCCTGCTGCAGCTTCATGCCGCTCATGCTGCCCGACACGTCGAGCACGAGCGTGACGTCGCGCGGCATGGCGCGCGGCGTGGCGCGCGGCGGCGACACGATCACGAGAGCGTGGCGGTCGCCGTTGCTTCCCCGCTCGGCATGCGTGAGCACGGTGACGCCGGCGGCGTTCGCGTCGGCGCGCACGGGCAGGTAGGCCACCACGTCGCCGGTGCGGCCCGTGAACGACGCCTCGTGCGCCGCGTTCTGGTTGCGCACACGAACGTCGTGCGTGGGCGACCATGGCGTGCCGAGCGATGCGTCGCGCCAGCGGATGCGGAAGGAGCCGGTGGCACGCTCGTCGCGCGGATCGTCGAGTCCCACGAGGCGGCCGGTCACGCGCAGCGCATCGCCGTCGCGTGGCAGCAGGCTGCGGTAGCGCACCACGACGGTGCGTCGCTCGCCCGCGCCGAAGGGGAAGATGCGCGTGCGCAGCAGGCCGAGGCCGGCCCATTCCACGAGCGCCGGATCGCGCTGTTCGCGCACGATGCGTTCGTAGGTGGCGCGCGCCGAGGCGGCGTCGAGCACCTCGCCGGCCACGAGCTTGCCGTCGATCTCGAGGCGCAGCTCCTCGAAGGCGGCGCCGCTCGGCAGCGGATAGAGCACGTCGGCCTCGCCGAGCCGGCCGCCGCGGTTCTCGAACGTTTCGGTGATGGTGGTGCGGGCCACGCGCCCGTCTACTTCCACGAGCGTGCTGGTGGCGAGGCGCACCACCTGGCCGCCGCAGGGGCGTGGCCGCACGATGTCGCCAGCGGGCATGGCGCAGGGAACGAGCACGCGTCCCTGGGCGGGGAGGGGGGCGAGGGCGGCGCTGGCGAGGAGCAGCGCCGACAGGAGGTGGCGAATGGTGCGCATGTGCGGGCCCGGCGAGAGGGAAACTCGGGGTGGACATGCGGGAGACGCCGCGCCGACGCGCGGTTGCACATGGCACGCGCGATCGGGTCACACGATCACCTCTCACATCGTGCGCGGCACGTCGAACACGCGCTCCACCACGCGCACGGGCACCACGTGCTGTCGCGCGCGCTCGACCAGCACGCTGAGCGGTTCCGCGTCGTGCCGCGCGGTCCAGCCCAGCTGGAACGCCGAGGGCGCGCTGCGCAGCGCGGCCAGCTGGATGCGGCGCGCGACCGATTCGGTCGCGCGGTCATTCGCGCCGGGCAGCACGATCACGAGCTGGTCGGCGGCGGTGCGCACCACGGCCTCGCTCGCGCGAATGTGGCGCAGCAGGAAGCGCGTCATCCGCTCGAGGCAGTCGTCGAAAGCCTGCGGCGACTGTCCCGTGGCCGGCGGCGCGACCACGAGCACGCACAGTCCCATGGGAGCGTCCGGCTGCTCGGCGAGGCGCGCTTCGACGGTGCGCAGGTACTCCGAGGCGAAGGCCCCGGTCCACGGATCACGCACGTGCGCATCATCGCCCGCCACGCCGGCGCGCGGCTGCTCGGCGGAGATGTCCACGAGCACGCCGTGGTAGGTGATGGTGCCACCGTCGTTGCGCGCGTAGCAGGTGTCGAACACGGTGCGCCGGCTGCCGTTCGGCTGCGCGAACTCGCGCATGAACTCGCGCACCCCGCCGGAGGACGCGAGCGCTTCGAGCTCCATGCGCCATTCGGTTGGCGAGCGGGTGAGGTCGCGCACCACGCGCGGTGAGGAGGCCGACACGCTCCCGAACCCGAAGAGGTCGAGCGCCACCGGGTTGGCATCGAGCACCACGCCATCGGCGTCGAGGATGTAGACCCCCTCGCGCAAGTGCCGTACGAGGTCGGGGAGCGAGACGCCGTCGGCGAAGTGACGCGTGGGGGCAGCGGGGATCTCGGACATGTCGGCTCACCTGGCGCCGGGCGCCGTTCGCGGGTGTGACGCGAATGTGGCACGCGCACGGGCCGGCCGCGAGGAGGGCGGCGAGGGTTCGTGGCCGTGCCGCGCGGTGGTTTCGTTACGAACCGCCGGGTGGCGTGGCCTGAGGGCGCGTCGTAGGCTTGGGGCATGCTGACGCCAAGCCGCGTGTCCGCGCTCGAGGCGGTCGTGGCGTGCGTGCTGGACGGCGCGCCGCTGGCCGCTGCGCGTCGCGCGGTGGTCACGCGCGAGGTGACGCGTCGCCTGGCCATGCTCGCCCCTGCGCAGCAGCGCGACCTGGGGCGCGCACTCGACCTGTTCGACAGTCGCCTGGCCGGATTGGCCGCCATCGGACGGCCCGTGACGTTCGTGGCCGCGGACGCGGAGGCGCAGGCCCGATGGCTGGCGGCGTGGTCCGGGTCACCGGTGCCCGCCCTGCGGACGGCCTTTCAGGCGTTCCGTCGGCTTGCCTTGGGCACGCACTACAGCGACCCGGACGTGGCACTCGCCATCGGCCATGGCGGACCGCTGCACGCGCGGCAGCCGGCGGTCCGGTGGGAGGGGCCGCTGCCCCAGGGTGCGCCGGACGGCCCGGTCGCCATCGGCCGCGCCGACCTGCGCCCCCAGCTTGCGCCGAGCGTCCCGCCCCGCGGCGTGGTGCGCGCCGCGGACGTGCGAGGGGACACCCACCGCACGGCCGACGTGGTGGTGATCGGCACCGGCGCCGGCGGTGCGGTGGCCGCCGCGCGACTCGCCGAGGCGGGGTTCGAGGTGGTGATCCTCGAGGAGGGTGCGTGGTACGGGCCGTCCGACTTCACCGAGACGGAAACGCCGCTGGCCGAACGGCTCTACGCCGACGGCGCCATGCGCGCCACCGACGACCTGGCCGTGCAGCTGCTGCAGGGACGCGCGGTGGGCGGGTCCACGACGATCAACTGGATGATCATGCTGCGCACGCCGGCGTTCGTGCTCGACGAATGGCGGCGTGATCATGGGCTCGCCGAGCTCGATGCGGCCTCGCTCGACGCGGCGTTCGCGCGCGTGGAGCAGGAGGTGCACGCGCGCCCGGTGCCCGACGACGCGCACTCGCCGAACAACCGCGTGATCCTCGACGGTGCGCGCGCGCTCGGATGGCGCGCGTCGACCGCGGTGATCAACGCCGACGGGTGCGTGCGCAGCGGCTTCTGCGGCATCGGCTGCCGCTACGAGGCCAAGCGCGGCACGCTGGTGACGTACGTGCCCCGCGCGCTGGCGAGCGGCGCCACGCTGCACACCGAGGCGCGCGCCGATCGCATCGAGCTGCGCGAGCGCGACGGCGGCGCGGGACAGCCGCCGCTCAAACGGGTGCACGCCACGCTGACCGATGCCTCGACGGGGGCCACGCGCGCGCTCACCATCGACGCTCCGATCGTGATCGTGGCGGCGGGCGCGGTGGGCTCGCCGGCGCTGCTGCAGCGCTCGGGCATGGGCGGCGACGCCGTGGGGCGCTGGCTGCGGCTGCACCCGACCACGGCCACGATCGGCGTGTTCGACCACGAGATCGTGGGGAGCGCCGGCATTCCGCTCTCCACCATGTGCGACGAGCACATCCGCTGGAACGGCAGCGACTACGGCTTCTGGCTGGAGTGTCCGCCGTTCCTGCCGGGGCTCGGCGCCGTGGCTGCGCCGGGCTTCGGGCGCGCGCACGCTGAGTGCATGACACAGTTCCGGCACCTCGGCAGCGTGATCGCGCTCACCCGCGACGGCGCCGACACGCAGGTGTCGAGCGGCGGCGTCACGGTGCAGCGCGACGGACGTGTGTCGATCGAATACGCGCTCACGAAGGCGGATGCGCAGCGTGTCTCGGCGTCGATCGAGGCGGCGGCTCGGCTGCAGCTCGCGGCCGGTGCCCGGGAAGTGCGTACATTGCACACGGAGCCGGTGGTGATGCGCAGCGAGCGCGACCTCGCGCGCCTTCGTGGCACCTCGGTCGCGGCCAATCGCGTGGGACTCTTCAGCGCCCACGTGAACGGCAGCTGTCGCATGGGCGGCGATCGCCGCACCGCGGCGACGTCACCCGAGGGCGAGCGCTACGGCGCACGCGGTGTGTACGTGTGCGACGGGTCGCTGCTCCCGACCGCACTCGGCGTGAATCCGCAGGAGACCATCATGGCGCTCGCGACGGTGTTGTCGGAGCGCCTCGCTGCCCGGTACGGGCCCCTCGTCACGACTCACGGAGACCTCGCATGACGCGCAAGTCCGACGCGCCCCGCGCCAGGGAGAAGGCGCAGAAGAAGCGCCGCCGCTCGCTCGATGCCTACGCGCGCCTGCAGCGGGCGGCCGCACTCACGGCCACGGCCGCGGACGCCGCCCTCGTTCCCTTCTCGCTCTCCGCCAGCCAGTTCGGCGTGCTCGAGACGCTCGAGGCGCGTGGGCCGCTGCACCAGCAGGAGCTCGCGCGCGCGCTCGGCCGCAGCAAGGCGCAGATGACGGCCATCATCGACGCGCTCGAGAAGCGGGAGCTCGCCGTGCGCGAGCGTCACGCCACCGACCGGCGCTACACCACGGTGCACCTGACCGAGGGGGGTACGGCGCTGCTGGCCGAGGTGCAGCCGGTGCGTGCCGATGCGGTGGTGTCGATCATGGCGGTGCTGTCGGGGGACCAGCGCACGCGCCTGGGGCGGCTCTGCCGCCGGCTGGTGAAGTCGCTGGCGCCCGAAGAGGACGCGCGGGACCACGACGACGAGGAGGAGGCCGAGGCGCACCGCGAGACGGCCGAGGGGGGCGACTCGGCGGACGAGGAGGCCGCGGCGGACGACGACGCGAGCGCGGCGGACGGCGAGTAGCTTACGGGCATGCCCGGACGCCCGCATCTCTTCATCCCTGGTCCCACGAACGTTCCCGATCGCCTGCTGCGCGCCATGTGGCGCGCGCAGGAGGACCATCGGTCGACTTCGTTCCCCGCGCTCACCCGCTCCATCCTCGACCGGCTGCCGGCCGTGGTCGGGAGCACGACGGCCACGCCGTTCGTGTTCGCCTCGTCGGGGAGCGCGATGTGGGAAGCCGCCCTGCTGAACAGCGTGCCGCTCGGTTCGCGCCTCCTGGCGCCCCGCTACGGCCAGTTCTCGCACCTGTTCATCAACACCGCCGAGAAGCTCGGCTATCGCGTGGACGTGCTCGACGTGCCGTGGGGCGAAGGCGCGCCGGCGGACGCGATCGAGCAGGCGCTGCGGGCGGACACGGCGCGCGAGATCCAGGGCGTGCTGCTCGTGCACAACGAGACGGCCACCGGGGTGCGCAGCGATGTGGGCGCGGTGCGCTCGGCGCTCGACCGGGCCGAACATCCGGCGCTGCTGTTCGTGGACGGCGTGAGCTCGATCGCGAGCCTCGCGTTCGAGATGGACGCGTGGCGCGTGGATTGCGCGATCACCGGGTCGCAGAAGGGGTTCATGCTGCCGGCGGGGTTGGGCATTCTCTTCTGCAGCCCGCGCGTGATGGCGGGGCTCGACATGCTGAACACACCGCGCGCGTACTTCGACCTGCGGCCCATGCGCGACAACAACGCGCAGGGGTACTTCCCGTCCACGCCGGCCACGACGTTGCTCTGGGGACTCGACGAGTCGCTCACGATGCTGCACGAGGAAGGGATGGCGAACGTCGCGGCGCGACACTTCCGCCTGGCGGAAGGCGTGCGTCGCGCGGTGCACGCGTGGGGGCTGCGGTTGTGCGCGGCACGTCCAGAGCTGTACAGCGACACCGTGTCGGCGGTGGTGGTGCCTGACGGCGCCGATGCGCGCCGCGTGATCGACATCGCCGCGCGCCGCTGGAACCTGTCGCTCGGGTCGGGGCTCGCGCAGCTCGCGGGCAAGGTGTTCCGCATCGGGCACATGGGTGACGTGAACGAGCTCATGCTGGCCGGCGCGCTGTCGGGCGTGGAGCTGGCGCTGCTCGACGCGGGCGTGGCGGTGCAGCCGGGCAGCGGCGTCGCCGCGGCCACATCGTGGTGGCGCGAGAGCGCGGCCCCGCTGGGCTCGTGACGATGTCGCGGCCGATGGTGGTGGTCACGCGGCGCCTGCCGGAGGTCGTGGAGGCGGTGATTGCGGAGCGGTTCGACGCGCACTTCAACCGCACCGACTCGGCGTTGTCGGCGAGTGCCCTGGCCGATGCGCTGCGCACGGCCGACGGTGTGCTGTGCACGGTCACGGATCGCTTCACGGCGCAGCACTTCGCCGTGTCGGGGCTTCGCGCGAAGGTGCTCGCCAACTTCGGCGTGGGGGTGAACCACATCGACCTCGCGGCGGCCAAGGCGGCAGGCGTGATCGTGACGAACACGCCGGGCGTGCTCACCGACGACACGGCCGACGTGGCGCTCGCGCTCATCCTGATGACGATGCGCCGGCTCGGCGAAGGGGAGCGGCTGCTGCGCACGGGCGCGTGGAGCGGCTGGCGTCCGATGTTCATGCTCGGGCATTCGCCGCGCGACAAGGTGCTCGGCATCGTGGGGTATGGCCGCATCGGGCGTGCGGTGGCGCGTCGCGCGCACGCGGCGCTCGGCATGCGCGTGCAGTGGTGGTCGCCGCGCGACCCGAAGGTGGACGGCCCGGAGGACGCGGGGCCGGCCGATGCGGTGCGCGTGGACACGATCGACGAGCTGCTGCGCACGTCCGATGTGGTGTCGCTGCACTGCCCGTCCACGGCGGAGACGCGGCACCTCATGAACGCGGAGCGGCTGCGCCTCATGCCGTCGCACGCGCTGCTGATCAACACGGCGCGTGGCGACATCGTGGACGAACACGCGCTGGTGCAGGCGCTGCGCGAGCGCGCGATCGCCGGTGCGGGGCTCGATGTGTACGAGTTCGAGCCCACGGTGCTGCCGGACCTGCGCGAGCTCGAGCAGGTGGTGCTGCTGCCGCACATGGGCACGTCCACGGTGGAGACGCGCGTGGCGATGGGCGAGTGCGCGGTGCGGAACCTCACGGCCGCACTCGCGGGCGAGGTTCCGCCCGACCGCGTGGCCTGACCGTGGAGCCGATGGGCGCGCCTCGCGCGACGCCGGAGTTCACCACGCCGGTGCACTCGGGGCTGCTGCAGGCGCCGCCTGCCGCAAAGCCGGTGGGTGGCCTGATGCACTACGAGGCGGTGGCGTCGCGCTTCCTGCCGCAGCCGCACGACGTGGTGGTGTGTACGCCGCCAGGCTACGAGCACGATACGGAGCGGCGCTATCCCGTGGTGTACCTGCACGACGGGCAGAACGTGTTCGACGAGTATCCCATGGCACCGTTCGGCGTGCAGTGGGGCGTGGACACGACGGCGCGCGCGCTCGCGCACGCGCAGGCGATCGAGCCGCTCATCCTCGTGGCCGTGGGAAACGCGGGTCGAGAGCGCATCGACGAGTACACCCCCACACGCGATGCGGGACACGATGCGGGCGGGCTCGCGGATCGGTACGGCCAGATGCTCACCTACGAGCTCAAGCCGTTCATCGACCGGCACTATCGCACCAAGCGCGACGCCGCGAACACGGGGCTGGTGGGGAGTTCGCTGGGCGGGCTGCTCACGCTGCATTTGGGGCTCACCCATCCGGCGGTGTTCGGCAAGCTGGCGCTCATGTCGCCGTCGGTGTGGTGGGACGATCGCTGGATCGTGCGGCAGCTGGTGACGGGCGTGGGTGGCCGTCCGGACCTCACGATCTGGCTGGACGTGGGCACGCACGAGACGCGCATGCTGCGCGGGTCGCGGCTGCTGGTGCGCGTGCTGCAGCGACGCGGCTGGCGGCTGGGCGAGGACCTCGAGTACGAGGAGGTCGAGGGCGGACTGCACGACGAGCGGTCGTGGGGGCTGCGGATCGGACGCGTGCTGCGATTCCTCTTTCCAGGGTGACGGGATGGCTGTGAGGAAGAAGGTGCTCGAACCGGAGCGGTTCGAGGGGTTCGGAGCCGGAGCACTGCGCTTCCTGCGGTCGCTCGCGCGCAACAATCGCAAGGAGTGGTTCGAGGCGCATCGCGACGACTACGAGCGCGAGATCAAGCGGCCGCTCATGGCGCTGATCGAGGAGGTGGACGTGCACCTCGCCACGATCGCGCCGGAGATCGTGGGCACGAAGAAGTCGATGTTCCGCATTCACCGCGACGTGCGCTTCAGCAAGGACAAGCGGCCGTACAAGACGCACGCGGCGTGCTGGTTCTATCACCGCGACGCGGGGCGCGCCGTGGGCGAGAATGCGGCGCACGGGGGTGCGGGGTTCTACTTCCACTTCGCACCCGGCGAGGTGTTCACCGGCGGTGGCGTGTGGATGCCGCCGCGACCGGCGCTGCTGCGCATTCGCGACGCGATCGCGGAAGCGCCCGAGGTGTTCACCGACCTGGTCACGGCGCCGGCGTTCAGGCGGCGCTTCGGGAAGCTCGAGCAGGAGCACATGCTGGTGCGCATGCCGCGCGGTTACGCGCCCGATCATCCGGCAGGCGACTGGCTGCGCTACCAGTCGTTCACGGCCGGCCACGCGCTCGACGAGTCGGCGATCGGCTCCCGCAAGCTCATCGACACGCTGGTGAAGGACTTCACGGTGATGCTGCCGCTCGTGCGCTGGATCAACAGCGTGAGCGGGTTGCCGGACGCCAGGAGCCGGTGACGGCGGGCGCACCGCCCGGCCTCGTGGTGTTCGACTTCGACGGCACGCTCGCGGACACGTTTCCCGTGTTTCGTGATGTGTTCGACGAGGTGATCGACCGCTTTGCCCTGCGACGCCCGGACGCGCAGGACGTGGCCATGCTGCGCGGGCAGACGTCGGCGGAGATCCTGCGCTGGCTCGGCGTGCCGCCGCTGCGGCTGCCGGCGATCATGCGTCACGCGCGGATGCGCATGGCGGAGCGCGCGCACGAGCTCTCGCTGTTTCCGGGCATGGACGCGATCGTGCGCGGCGTCGCCGCACGCGGCCTGCACGTGGCGGTGGTGTCGTCGAACGCGGAGCGCACCGTGCGCACGGTGCTGCGCGCGTCGCTGTGCGCCGAGGTGCATGCGTTCCGGTGCGGGGTGAGCGTGTTCGGCAAGGCGGCGCGGGTGCGCGGGCTCATGCGTCGTGCGCGCGTGACGCCGCAGCACACGGTGGTGGTGGGCGACGAGGAGCGGGACATCGCGGCGGCGCGCGCAGTGGGGGCGCGGGCCGTCGCGGTGACGTGGGGGTACGCGGCGGCCGAGGCGCTGCGGGAGGCGGACGTGGTGTGCACCGACGTTGGGCAGCTGGCGTCGCATCTCGGCATCGGCGACCTCGGCTGACGATCGGCGGGTCGCGGCCTCGTGACGGCCTCGCGACGGCCGCGTGCGAGCACCGCAGCGCGCCGAGCGCGCGTGCAAGGAAATGATGATGGTCCCTTGGGCGATCGGCGTATACTCGAGTCCAGTCACCGCATGGACTTCACGCTCAACGCCCGCCCGCATGCCTCGCCTGCCCGCCCTTCGTCTTGCGCGTCTGCTGCCGTCGCTCGCTGCCGTGATCGGCGGCCTCGCGACCGGGCGTGCCGACGTGGGAGCGCAGTCCGCGCCGCTGGAGCCGTGCGAGGCCACGGTCGTGCGCCGCGAGACGCTTCGCGATTCGGCTGGCAACCTGCTGTATGTCTCACCCGACGTGATCGTGGCCCGCGATGGGGAACTGCTGTTCGCGGGGCACTCCACGGCACGCTTTCATCGCCAGGCCAATGGCTCGTTCGACGAGGGCGTCCCCAACGCCTTCGCTGTGGCGGTTCGCTCGGCGAACGGCGTGGTGCGCACGTTCCCGGTGCCTTCGGCGCTGGCCGCCGCCACGCTGCGCGACCTGCGCGCCGTGGCGCTGCCCAACGGGCGCTGGGGCGTGCTCTTCCTCGATTACCCGGACGCGGGCAGGCCCGAGACGCCGCGCCCGGACACGGCGCTGTGGTTCGGCGTGCTGGGCGCGCGCGGGTGGACATCGGTGGAGCAGGTGCCCGTGCCCGACGGGGTGCAGCTGCTGACCCCGGTCGCACGTCCGCTGCAGGTCGCCGGCGATCGGGTGCTCGCCGCGGTGCCGGCCACGGACGCGTCGGGTGAGAGTGGCGTGCTGCTGGCCGAACGTGCCGGAGGGCGCTGGACCGCGCGCCATCATGCCGTGCGCGGACTCGGCTACGCGGGCCTCGCCGTCGACGGTGCATCGCGCCTGCCCACCGTGGTCGCCGTGCGACCGGACGATCGGGCGGCACGCTCGAGCAATGAAGTGTTCCTCTATCATCCCGGGCGCGCCACGGACTCGCTGGTGAAGGTCCCCGTCGATCGCGCGGCGCCTGCGCACGATCCGATCATGCACGCCACCGCGCGCGGCCTGAGCATCGCGTGGCTCGCGGACGTGCAGGCAAACGGCGAGACGCAGCGCATCCCCTATCACAGCGTCGTGCGCGATGGCATGCCGGACACGGCGAGGCCGATCGGCAAGCCGTCCACACGCCTCATCACCATGCCCGACGGAGGCGACCGCGTGGTCGCCGTCACGTCGCGCAGCAGTGCCATGGACACCATCCAGGTGGATATCCAAACACTCCCCGCGTCCTCACGGGGAGTCCGACTCACACACCGCGGCACCTTCGCCGACGTCATCGGTGCGACGCGGTGGAACGAGTCGGAGTTGGTCGTGACGTTGCTCAACGCCACGACGGTGGGGACCATCACGCTCTCGAGCGAGGTGTTCTGGATCAAGGCACAGTGCTCCCCCAACCCGGAGGGCCGTCGCGTGCCTTGAGCACTCATACCACAAGGAGCAGGACTGATGCATACACGAATCCTGTGGCCGGCGCTGTTGCTCGTAGCTGCCGCCGCATGCTCATCCGATGGAGTCGGCCCCGTGGACATGCCATGGGAGCGCGCCTTCGACATGCCGCTGCCCCGCTTCCGGCAGCTGTCCCTCACCCCCACCGACGAGGCACGCCCCGCGGCCGATACGCTGGCCGCTGCCGCCAGCTACTCGATCGACGACCTGCCCTCCGATTATGCGGAATTGCTGTCCCGCGGCACCCTCATCGCGGAAGGCTCGTCGGCCGATGCCGGATTTCACACCGACCACAAGGTGGCCTTCGGCCAAGCGCTCGGCACGAGCCGCGGGAGCTACTACCGGAACGAGGTGAAACTGCGACTCCGCTACGCCGGGCAGCAGATTGCTGAGGACGTGGGGTTCGCGACCGACCACTGCAACTGCCTCCACCTCAGGAATCCGTGGGGCGAGATCGCCAACGTGACCTTGTCGTTCGTCGGTGAGTGCGGCCACGGTGTCGACGCGTCGGCGCGCCACGACGCGCGACTGGAGTTCACGTATCCCGGCAAGGCCCCGTGGACGCTGCTCGCGCAATCCGAGTCCAGCACCGCACACGCCAGCCAGCCGCCATGCGCTGTCGGGAGTTCCGGCGGCGGCAGCGGAACGGACGGCGAGTGGTACCTCTGCTACTGGGAAGACTATTACGACCACAACGGCGACTTCGTGCGCCGCGTCGACCTGGGCTGCATGCCGATCAACATGGAGTGACGACGTGAGGCCTGCGAAGCGGCCTGCGGTCGCATTCGCTCGCACCACGTGAACGAACCCGCGGGCACTCGCCCGCCTTCCCGCGCTGCGTTCTCGCGCGATTCCCCCTACAGCACCCGTCTCCTTCGGGAGTGGAGGTATAGATGCACACCCTGACCCGCTTCACCATGGCGGCGATCACCGCTGCCGCGCTCGTCCCGCTGCTGTCGCTGCAGGCGCAGGCACAGGTACCACGCGCACGCGCCGCGAAGGCCAGCCGCATCACCCTGGCCGTGGTCGACAGCATGCCCGTGGCCACGGCCAAGGCCATGCTCGTGCGCAAAGCCAACGGCGCTACCCTGCTCGTGCTCGACCGTCGGCACGCCACGCCGGAAACGCTCGGCCTCGGCCTCGCCGTGCTGCGCCGCGCCGAACGCACGACGCTCGAGCCCGGAGGACAACAGGTGATCCCCATCCAGGGCGGTGTCCCCACCGTGACGCCGTCGGCCCGACGCATGGCCTTCCTGCGAGATCGGATCGCTGAAGTCGGCGCCAGACCCCACGGTGCGCTGGGTGCGCTCGGACGCGGCAAGTTCATCGAGTTCGCCGACGAGCGATCCGCGCAGCGGTGATACGACCCGCGGTCGTGTCGCACGACCTGAACCGTCAGCCGACGTGCCGTCTGGTACGCCGGCTGACGGTGCGCGTGGGGCACATCACGCCAGGCGCGCTGCACCGCCCCTACATTCTCGGCATGACCAGAGCATGCCTTGCCCACACGCCACGCGGCCGCTCGCGCCAGTTCTCCGTTCGGTCCACCCTGCCATGCATCGCTGTGCTCTGCACCGCCCTGCTCGGCTGTGGCACCGCGCAGGCGCCAGCACCGTCGCCACCGCGGCACCTGCTGCACGACTACACCGCGCTCGTGACGGACTCGCTCGTGGCGGACTCGGGTGCGACGCAATCACCTGGGACCGCATCGCCTGTGACCGCATCGCCCGGGGCAGGAACGATCGCGTCCGCCCCCCTCGTGCAGGTCGTCGTGGAGATCCCCGCCGGCACGAACGAGAAGTGGCAGGTGGAGAAGGCCACCGGTGCGCTCGAGTGGGAGCGCGAGAACGGCGTGCCGCGCGTGGTGCAGTACCTCGGCTATCCGGGCAACTATGGCATCGTGCCGCGCACGCTGTTGCCGCGCGAGCTGGGGGGCGACGGCGATCCACTCGACGTGCTGCTGCTCGGGCCGGCGCAGCCGCGCGGCAGCGTCGTGCCGGCGCGCGTGATCGCGATGCTGCGACTCGTGGATCGCGGCGAGCGCGACGACAAGATCGTGGCCGTGCCCGTCAGTGGCCCGCTCAGTGATGCGCGCGACCTCGCGATACTCGAGGCTCGCTATCCCGGGGTACGACAGATCGTGGAGACCTGGTTCACCAACTACAAGGGACCGCGTGTTGCCGTCAGCAACGGCTGGGTGGACGCCGACTCCGCCATGCTCGTGGTGCAGGAAGCCAGCCGCTACTACGAGGCCGCGCCCAGGCCCTGAGCCGACTCAGGGCTGCAGCTGGGCGCAGAACGTGGCCGTGTCGATGTTCGCGCCGCACACGATCACGCCCACGCGCTGGCCGTCGAGGCGCGCGCGCAGCGGGAACATGAGGGCCGCGAGCGATGCGGCGCCAGCCGGCTCCGTGACCAGCTTGGCCGAGCGAAAGAGCAGGCGCATGGCCTCGCGGATCTGGTCGTCCGTCACCAGCACGACCTCGTCGGCGAACATCCGGTTCATTGCGAACGAATACGGTTCGGCGCGTGGCGCGCCGAGCGAGTCGGCGATGGTGCGGACCGCGTCGATCGCCTGCGGTGTGCCGGCGGCGAAGCTGCGGTGCATGGTGTCCGCGCCTTCCGGTTCGATCACGAACACGGCGGTGCCGGGGCTGGCCTGTTTCACGGCGCAGGCCACGCCGGCGCTCAGGCCGCCGCCGCCGCTGGCGACCAGCACGGCGTCGAGCGTGTCCCCCGCGTCGCGCACCTGCTCCACGAACTCGAGACCCACGGAGGCGGTGCCGAGCGCCGTCTTCGGGCCTTCGTAGGGGTGCACGAAGGTGCGTCCTTCGGTGGCCTCGATCTCGCGCACGCGCGCGAACGCGGCGGCGATGGAGTCCACGAGCTCCACGGTCGCGCCGAGTTCGCGGCACACCTGGATGCGGTAGGCGTTCGCCGTGCGCGGCATGACGACGGTGGCCGAGGTGCCGAGGATGCGCGCGCAGTAGGCGAGCGAGATCGCGTGGTTGCCGGCCGACACGCCGGTGACGCCGCGGGCGAGCGCGTCGGCGTCGAGGTCGAGCATGACCGAGAGCGCGCCGCGCGGCTTGAAGCTGCCGGTGCGCTGGAAGAGTTCTTCCTTGAGCCACACCGTGGTGCTCGCCCCGACGGCGCGGGCAAGCGCGTCGTCCACGAGGCGTCGCACCGGCGTGGTGATCACGAGGTCGCCGAGCCGCGCACGATTGGCGCGGATGGCGTCGAGGGAGGGGAAGTCCGCGGGGAGGGAGGTCATGCGCCAATGTCGCACCGGCAGCGTGGCCGCGCCACGCGGTGCCACCGCCGGGCACCGACATGAGCGGGCCGCGGAGGTCATCGCGCAACTCGTCCCTGCGCGTGGTCATGGTGCCACGACGCCGGGTAGAACGCGCATGCGACACGCACTGCTTCGTGGCGCGGCGCTGGCGGCCGCCCTCTCCCTGCTCACCGCCTGCGGCGACGACGGCGGGCTGGTGCCGACGACGGTGCTTCTCCCCGCCACCGTGGTGTTCTACGGCGACACGGCCGCCGTGACGGTGCCGGATTCGGTGCGGGCGTTCGTGCCCTTCGTGGTCACCGTACAGTCGTTCGGCGGCGGGTGCATCGCGCTCGACCAGACGGGCGTCGTGGTGTCGGGCAACCGCGCGGACGTGCGGCCGCTGGTGCGCGAGCCGCATCCGGCGGTGCCGACGGTGTGCACGGCCGATCTGCGCATCCTCACCCACTCGGCACCAGTCACTTTCACCCAACCGGGCACCGCCACCGTCGTGGTGCACGGGCGTGCCCGACCCGGCGCGACGGCGCAGCAGTTCACGCGCACCGTGCGCGTGGTGCCGTGAGGCGCGCGGGTGGCGGACGCGAGCGCGTTGCGTCCGCGTGTGCCGAACGCCGCGAGCGCCCGCCCTACGCCCGCTGCACCAGCGTGAGCATGAAGAACGCGAACATCACCAGCAGCAGCATGCCTTCCCATCGCGAGATGCGCTTGTCCTGCGTGAGCAGGTAGAAGAACAGCGTGGACACGGCCACGAAGGGGAGCGCGAACGCGAGCAGCTCCGCCGGCACGACCACGCTGCCCACCAGCGCCGCCACGCCCGACACGGCCAGCGTGTTGAAGACGCACGAGCCAAGAATGTTGCCCACGGCCAGCTCGGCCTGGCCGCGGCGCGCGGCGGTGAGGCTGATCACGAGCTCCGGCAGCGTGGTGCCCAGCGACAGGATCGTGATCGACGCGACGGCGGGCGAGATGGCGAGCGCTGTGGCCAGCTGCTCGAGTGACTGCACGGTGAAGTCGCCGCCCACGTAGATCGCCGCCCCCGCGGCCACGAGGATCGCGGCGTCACGCGTGATGGACCGGCTCTCGCTGCCGAGCATCGCGTCGGCATCGGCGTCGGCCGTGGGGGTGCGTCCCTCGCGCACGAGGTAGATCACGAACGCGAGGTAGGCGGCAATGAGCAGCGCGCCGTCGAGGCGGCTCACGAGGCCGTCCATCATCATCGCGCCGAGCAGCACCATGCCGCCCAGCATGAAGTGCAGGTCGATGAAGATGTACTGCTCGCCGAGCGTGATGCGCGGCGTGCGCGACGCAGCGCTCACGCCGCCGAGCACGAGCAGGAGGTTCGCGGCGTTGGCGCCGAGCACGTTGCCGGCCACGATCTCCGACGTGCCGGCACGCACGCTGAGCACGGACGCGACCAGTTCCGGGAGCGACGTGCCCACGGCCACGATCATCACGCCGACCACGAACGGCGCGAGGCCGAGCGCGAGCCCGATGCGCTCGGCGGCGCCGGTGAAGAAGTGCGCCGCCACGAGGAGCAGCGCGAGGCTGGCGGCGAACAGCAGGAGCGGTGCGGTCATGCGGTGCGCGTACCCGTCACCGCAGCGCCAGTTCGGCCTCCGCCGCCAGTGACCCGAACGCGGCCCACTGTCCGCCGGCCACAATGCGCCGGAAGATGTCCGTGGCTTCCGCGTCGCGTCCGTTCAGGCGGTGCCACATGCCCACGCCGAACGCTGCGGTGCTGTTGGCCACGTCCATGGCGCCGGCGGGAGTGGGCGGGAGCACGGCCGTCACGTCCACATCGCCGCGGAAGAGGCGCAGCAGGTCGAGGTAGCCGTCGTTCTCGAGCAGCGTCATGGTGTCCGCCGCGAAGGCGATCGAGGCGTCCGCGTCCGCGTCGCGGCCGAGCCGGCGCAGCGTCATGTAGCGCCAGTAGGCGGTGGCCACCTCGAGGTCCGGGTTCGTGGAGACGGCGAGGCATTCGTCGTACGCCTCGAGCGCCCTGGTCCAGTCGCCCTTGAGGAAGTGGGCCAGCCCGAGGTGGTACCAGATGTTGAACTGGGTAGTGCTGAGCGGGATGCCGGCCGCGTTGGGGGCGCCGTCGGGCTCGATGGCGTCGGGGCGGCCGCGCTCGAGCTCGGCGGCGCGGGTGAAATCGGCGATCGCGGCCTCGAGGCTGCGCACGGTGAGGAAGCGGTGCCCGCGGTGCCGGTAGAACCGCGCGTCCTCGGGGAAGCGCTCCACGCCGCGGGTGAAGGTGGCGATGGCGTCGCGGTAGCGGCCGAGGTAGGCCTGACGGCGTCCCACCCAGATCAGCGCGTCCGGGTCGTCGGGGGTCGCGGCGAGGGCCGAGTCGGCGGCGGCGAGGTTGGCCTCGAGGCGCGCGCGCGTCTCGTCGGGGAGTTCAGGGCGCCAGAGCGTGTCCCCCAGCAGGGAGAAGGCCTCCATGCCCTCCGGGCCGTTCCAGTCGATGGCGAGCCGGACCGAGGGGTCGATGGAGCCGCTGACGTCACGCGGCGGCACGTCGGCGGCCGGCTTGCTGCAGGCGGTGGCGAGCAGGAGTGCCGTCGCGATCGTGGCGCGACGCAGACGGCCGCGTGCGGCGACGGCAGGCAGGCGTGAGGGGCTGGGCATGGCGGCAGGGTTGGCGTGGGGAGGACGGGGGGGCAGATTCCAAGATCACGACCGATACTCACAAGGCAAGCGCCGACGGTCCGGCGCGGCCACCGCTTCGTCATGTCGAAGTCCTTCAAGCTCACGCTGGACATCCTGATCGGCGCCGCGCTGCCGATCGTGATCCTCAAGTACGGGACCGCCTCGCTCGGGGTGCTGCCGGCATACCTGCTGGCCGGTCTCGTGCCCGTGGCGTGGGTGCTGTTCGACCTGTTCGCCCTCACGCGCCGCTTCAACTTCAT
>JAABRO010000032.1 GCA_011390885.1 Gemmatimonas sp.
GGCGCCGCGGACCGAGTGCGTCCGCGGTGCTGGCACGACGGGTGGCGATCGGCGCGGGCGTGGTGGCCGTGGTGTTCTTCGCGTTCGAGGGGGGCGAGTACGGCACGGGCGACCTGCGGGCGCGCACGAGCCGGCGCGCCGCCCTCGAGCTCGAGGTGCAGCAGCTGCAGGCGACGGTCGATTCGCTGAAGGCGGAGCTGGAGGCGGTGGAGAAGGATCCGGCCACGCTGGAGCGGATCGCGCGCGAGGAGTTCGGCATGGTGAAGGGGGACCGGGAGTTGCTGTACCGGTTTGCCGAAGAAGACGGGGAGGGGGATTCGCTGCGCTGACGTTTCGGGGGCGTGTGCCCTTGACATCCTGCCATCACCCAGGCATTATCCGGGTCTGACGCGGGGTGGAGCAGCCTGGTAGCTCGTCGGGCTCATAACCCGAAGGTCGCGGGTTCAAATCCCGCCCCCGCCATGATGGAGCGGCCGGTCCTCGCGGGCCGGCTGTTTCGTTTGTGAGAGGTGCGGTGCGGCAGGGTAGCTCAGCTGGTAAGAGCGCACGACTCATAATCGTGAGGTCGAGGGTTCGAGCCCCTCCCCTGCTATGTCGGAAGTCGTTGAAAAACAACACGATACGAGAACGCCCCTCGGTTGGTCCGAGGGGCGTTCTTCGTTCCGGGACATTCCGGGTGCTGCCGGACGTGCGGCATGCCGACCACCTGCGGCGTCACACCTTCCCCAGCTCCCGCGCCGGCACCACGCGCGCGGCTTCGCCGCTCGCCCCCGCCACGACCGCCCAATCGCCGGACACGGGCGAGCCCGGCTCCGGCAGCGGCCCCATCAGCATCGCGTACCGCGCCAGCACCGCCGAACTCTGCATCATGATGCGCAGCGCGATCGTGAGCGGCACCGCGAGGAACATGCCGGGCAGCCCCAGCAGCCAGCCCCAGAACACCAGCGACATGAGCACCACGAGCGGCGACAGGCGCAGGTGGCGCCCGACAATGATCGGGTCTGCCACGTTGCCCAGCGTGAAGTTGACCGCCAGGTACACCAGCGCCACCGCCGCCGCGCGCGCCGGCCCGAACTGCAGCAGCGCCACGATCACCGCCGGCACGGCCGCGATCACCGAGCCGATGCTCGGAATGAAGTTCAGCACGAACGCGAGGAAACCCCAGAAGAGCGCGAAGTCGAGCCCCAACAGCCAGGTGAACAGGCCGATGCACAGCCCCGTGGCGAGGCTGATCAGCGTCTTGAGCACGAGGTAGCGCTGCACCTGCTTGAGCGCCCGCGCGGCCCCGCCGATGCTGCGGCTGTGGCTGCCGAAGAGCGCGCGCCACTTGTCGGGAAAGGCCACCGACTCGGCCAGCAGGAACACCACGTACAGCAGGATCAGCAGCCCTACGGTGAGCATCGACGTGACGTTGCGCGCGGCCCGCGTCGCGAAGTCGAGCAGTCGTTCCGGTTGCACCAGCGTGGCGTAGTAATCCGGGCCGACGGCAAAGCCGGAGGCGAGCAGGCGGGCGCGCAGCGCCTCCTCCAGCACCTGGCCGCGCGCCACGTACGACGGCAGCTGCATGCGCAGCTCCACCACCGACTCGAGCACGATCCACGCGAAGAACGAGAGCACCGTGGCGTTGAGCACCACCACCGCAAGGATCGCCACGCCGGTGCGCGCGCCCAGCTTGCGCAGCCACTCCAACGCCGGCAAGCTGACGGCGGCGACGAACGCGGCGAGCAGGAACGGCCCGATGATCGGCGAGGCCGCGCGCACGCCGGTGAGCACGATCACGACGCACGCCGCCAGGAAGGCCACGCGGGAGATGCGGTCCACGCGCAGGGCACGCGCGATGCTCATGCGCGTCCTCGCGGTGCAGCCAGGGGTGGGGCGAGCAGGGAGCGCACCAGCTTGAACATCTCCATCACGAGGAGGATCGACAGCGCGGACGCCACCGCGATGCCCCACTCGGACGGCGTCACCGGGCGTACCCCAAGAATAGCCTGCGTCAGGGGCACGTGCATCGCCAGCAGGTGCAGCCCCTGCGCCGCCGTGACCCCACCCACCAGCACGAGATTGCGGCGCAGCGGCACGCGGAACGCCGAACGGCGCTCCGAGCGGCAGCTGAACACGTGCACGTTCTGCATGAGGACGAACAGCAGCAGCAGCTCGTTGCGCGCCGTGGCCTCATCCACGCCCGAGGCGAGCAGCCACCACCAGATGCCGAACGCGAGGCTGCCCATGGCGAGGCCGCCCAGCACCGTCTGCTGGATCATCAGCGTATCGAAGATCCCCTCGCTCGGCCGGCGGGGGCGCCGCGACATCGCGTCCTCCTCGCCCGCCTCGAACGCCAGCGAGATGTCCTGGATGCCGTTGGTGACGAGGTTGAGCCAGAGCAACTGCACGGCGAGCAGCGGCAGCGGCAAACCGAAGGCGAGCGCCAGCAGCAGCAGCAGCACCTCTGCCGCGCCCGACGACACCACCATCAACACCACCTTGCGGATGTTGTCATAGGCGAAGCGCCCCTCCTCCACGCCGGCCACGATCGAGGCGAAGTCGTCGTCGGTCACGATCAGGGAGGCGGTGTCCTTGGTGACATCCGATCCGGACCCCATGGCCACGCCGATGTTGGCCGCCTTGAGCGCCGGCGCGTCGTTCACGCCGTCGCCCGTGACGGCCACGAAATGGCCGAGTCGCCGCAAGGCGTGCACGATGTGCAGCTTCTGCAGCGGCGCCACGCGCGCGAAGACGCGGCCTCCCGCCACGAGCGCGTCGGCGGCCGTGCCATCGGGCGGGCCGGCGTTGGCGAACTGCGCACCCGTGACGACCTGCGACGCGTCTGCGGCAATGCCGAGCTCGCGCGCGATCGCGAGCGCGGTGCGCGGATGGTCGCCGGTGACCATGGCCACGCCGATGCCGGCGGCTCGGCACTGCGCCACGGCCGCCTTCGCCTCCGGGCGCGCGGGATCGATGAGCGCGACGAGGCCAAGCAGCGTGAGGGCGGGAAGTTCAGGGGCGTCCGGGTCCACACGGGCCGGCATCCCCTCGGCCACGGCCAGCACGCGGTAGCCCTCGTCGGTGAGCGCATCGGCGAGGGCGGTCACCGCCGTCGCGTCGAGCGGCACCTCGGCATCGCCCGCGCGCATGGCCTGGCAGCGCGGCAGCAGTGCTTCGAGCGCGCCTTTCGCGACGACGTGCGCGCGTCCCGCGTCTTCGTGGAACGTGGCCGCGAACGCGTGCTGCGACTCGAACGGAATCGTGGCGGTGATGCTCGCCGCGCGACGCACGGTGTCCGGGTCGAGGCCGGCCTTGTGCGCGAAGGTGAGCAGGGCGACGTCGACGGCGTCGCCGTCGTGGTGCCACGCTCCCTCCCGCCGCTGCAGCGTGGCGTCGTTGCACAGCACCACGGCGTGCGCGATCCGGCCGAGTGCCGGGGCATCCTCGACGGAGCGGGGCGCGCCCTCGGCATCGTGCACGCGGCCCGTGGGCGCGTACCCCTCGCCCTCCACCGTGTACGCGGTGCCGTCGGGGAGCACCACGCGGCGGAGCGTCTGCCGGTTCACGGTGAGCGTGCCGGTCTTGTCGCTGGCGATGAACGTGCAGCTGCCGAGACCCTCCACCGCCGTGAGCCGTCGCACGATCACGTGGCGCTTCGCCATGCGCCTCGCCGCGATGGAGAGGGCGACCGTGACGGCCACGGGCATGCCTTCGGGAATGGCCGAGACGGCGAGCGCGACGGCCAGCAGGAACACCTCGAGCCACGGCATCCCGCGCCCGATGCCGATGCCGGCGATGAGCACGCACGCCACGAGCACCACCACGCTGATCTGTCGCGAGAAGCGCTCGAGTCGCAGCACGAGCGGTGGCTTCGTGCTCTTCGCGCCGCTCACTGCCTCGGCGATGGCGCCCACTTCCGTGTTGCGCCCCGTCGCGACGACCATGCCGAGCGCGCGCCCGGTCATGATTGTCGCGCCGGCGAAGGCCATGTTGCGACGGTCGGCCAGGGGCGCGTCGATGTCGCGGACCGTCACGTCCTTCTCCGAGGCCGCCGACTCGCCCGTGAGCAGCGACTCGTCGGCCGAGAGTGCGGTGGCCTCGAGCAGGCGCAGGTCGGCCGCCACGCGCTGCCCCGACTCGAGGCGCACGAGGTCGCCGGGCACGAGCTCCGCCGCGTCCACCGACTGGTCGCGTCCGTCGCGCACCACGCGCACTCGCGTGCTGACAAGGCGCTGCAGGTGCGCGGCGCTCTGTTCCGCGCGCCACTCCTGGAAGGTGCCAAGCGCCGTGTTCGACGCCACGACGAAGAGGATGAAGCCCGCATCGACCACATCGCGCAGTGCGAGCGCCACGCCGGCTGCGGCGAGCAGGATGTAGATGAGCGGACTGCGCAGCTGGTGCAGCACGACCGCGAGCAGCGAGGGGGCCGCGCCGATCGGCAGGGTGTTGGGGCCGTAGCGCGTGCGTCGTGCGGCCACCTCACGCGCATCGAGCCCGCGACCGTCGGACGCGACGTCGAGCATTTCGCGGACCGCGTCGGGCGCCATGGCGTGCCACGGGGCACTCGTCATGTCCAGCGCTCCACGAGCCAGATCCACCCCACGGCCACGAGCGGGGTGAGGACGCCAAGCAGCAGCCCCGCCTCGCGCAGGTCGCGGCGGCTGATGCGCTGCGTGGCGAAGGCAATGGCGTTCGGAGGCGAGCTGACAGGCAGGCTCATCGCAGCCGACATCGCAAGCGCGAGCGGAATGAGCACGAGACGCGCCTCGCCGCCGGCCAGCGCGAGGGCGAGCGGCGTGAGAATGGTGGCGGCGGCCGTGTTGCTGATAAAGGTGGAGAGCAGCGTGCCCACGACGGCGAGCAGCATCGCGAGCAACGGGGCAGGGAGTCCGGCCACCGGCAGCCGTCCCACGAGCCAGTCGGCGAGCCCCGTCTCCGACACGCCCACGCCGAGCGAGAGGCCACCGGCAATGAGCATGAGCACGTCCCATTGCAGCGCGCGCACGTCACGTTCGCGGATCACCCCCGCCACGGCGAGCACGGCGATCGGCATCACCGCGACCACGGCGGTGGGCACGCCATGCAGCGATTCGGTGAGCCACGCGAGCACCGTGACGAGGAAGAGCACGGCCACGAAGACGCTGCGTCCCGTGAAGGGTGTGGGCGTCGGCGCCTCGGCGTCGCGGTGCAGGGCCTCGGGGAGCGCGCGCAGGTACCGCCACACGAGCCAGCGCCAGGCCGCGGTGGCGAGCAGCAGCGCCGGTGGCAGGCCGTACACCATCCACCGCGCGAAGTCGATCGGCCCGCTTGCGGCAAGCGCGGCCACGGCAATGGCGTTGGGCGGCGTGCCGATGACCGTGCCCATGCCGCCGATGTTGGCGGCCACCGGAATGCCGAGCAGCAGCGCCGTGGCATAGCTGTGCTCGGCGGGCGCGGACGCGCCGGGTGCCGCGTCGTCGGCGTGCGAGACCTCGCGGTGCGAGACCTCGTGGTGCGAGACCTCGTGGTGCGCCACGACCGGCATGGCGACCACGAGCGCGATCATCATGGCCGTGGTGGCCGTGTTGGACATGAACATGGAGAGGACGAACGTCACGCCCATGACGGCGAGCAGCACGCGCGGCGGCGCGGTGCCGGCCACGCGCAGGACCCGCTCGGCGAGCCGTCGGTCGAGGCCGGTGCGTGTGGCGGCCGCCGCGAGCACGAGGCCACCAAGGAACAGCCACATCACCGGACTCGCCCAGGGCGAGATGAAGCGTTGCCACCGTTCCGGGTCGCCGCCCGCGAACGGTCGGCTCGGGTCACCGAGCAGCGCGATCTGCAGGGCGATGACCGCGAGGCTCACGGCGAAGGCAGGAATCGCCCCCGTGATCCACCAGCCGGCCGCGGTGAGCAGGACGAAGAGCGCGTGCCGTGCCGGTTCGCTCAGCCCCGTATGCTGCGGCAGGTAGGCGACGAGCGCCGCGATGGCAGCCGTTCCGACGGAAAAGATGACGGACCGTGAGACCCGCATGCCCAGTGGCAGCGTGACCTCGGACTCGACGCGCGTCACAGCCGCAGGTGGGGCAACGAACAGGGACCGCGATCTGCCATGCCGGAGTCTGCACTGCGCCGAGTGTCGGGGCAAGCGAGCGGACCCGGGTCCGCGACGCTGGGTATATTGCGGAGTTCGCCGACTGCAGACCGATCGACCCGGAGTGCGACTGATGAGGCAACTGCTGGCCACCTTCCTGCTGCTCGCCGCCACCGTTGCGGGCGCCTCACCGGCCGGCGCGCAGGATGCGCGCATCGTGGTGCGGGTGCTCGATCCCGAGACCAAGCCGATTCCGTACGCGCTGGTGACGATTCGCGATGGCGTCTCGCGCGTGGCCGACGACTCGGGCATGGTCTACTTCAACGAGGCGCCCAAGGATTCCATGCGGCTGGTAGCGCGCCGCATCGGCTACGACCCGTTCGACGGCTGGGTGAATCGCTCCGAGATCACCGGCGAGTACGCCATTGCACTGCGCATCCTGCCGCGCTCCATCCAGGCGGTGCAGGTGAGCGCGCGCGCGAACACGCCGCTCGGCCGGTCGGGCTTCTACGACCGGGTGCAGCGCGTGCAGCGCGGCGCCTACACGGCGCGCATGATCACGCCCGAGGAGCTCGAGATGCGCAACCCCATCAAGCTCACGCAGATGCTGCAGGGCGAAAACCTGGTGCGCGTGCAGCGGTACGACATGGGGCGCTCGATGCTGACGGGGCGCGGTGGCACCTGCGCCATGACGATCCTGCTCGATGGCATGCGCATCTCGGGCACCCTCGAGGAGCTGCTCGAGAACCGCATCAATCCGCCGCCGGTCAGCTCGCTGTCGTCGGTCGATGACGTGATCCAGGTGCAGAGCGTGGCCGCGATCGAGATCTACGCGAGCGTGGCCTCGATCCCCTCCGAGCTGCAGCGCACGGCGGGCAACGTGCAGTGCGGCCTCGTGGCCGTGTGGACCGGTCGCCGGCGCTGAGCGTCGGTGGCTGCGTCGCTCAGGGGGCGCGCATCACCGGCGTCATCTCGGCGGTGAAGAAGAAGCCGTCATACACGAACGGCCAGCGCGCCACGAACTGCTGGTAGCCGAGCGCCCGCGAGATCCGTGGCGCGTAGATCCACACATTCTCCACCGTGGGCTCGCGACGCAGGTGCAGGAAGGCGAACGGCTTGCCGGTGGCGAGGAACAGGCCGTCCCAGCTCTCGGGCAGCGGGCGCACGAGCTCGCGGAACGACGGCGTGGCCGGCGCGTCGAGCGGACCGTACGCGCCGGATCCGGCGAGGAAGCCGATGGAGTAGATGGCGTCGCCACCAAGCGTGACGCGCGCCAGCTCGCCGAAGATCGCGCGATCGTGGCCCACCGGCTGCCCCTGCACGGTGAAGAGTTCCAGCGACGAGCGCAGGTTGTGTGCCGACGTCGTCCACACGATGAGCTTGCGGTCGGGATACGCGGACTGGGCGAGCCACACGAGCGATTCGGTCATCGACGAGTCGCGGATGCCGGCGGCCGCGTCAGCGTTGCCGTCGCGCTCTGCCCATGTCACGCGCGCGGCGGCCTCGAGCGCCAGCACGGCGGTGATCCAGAAGCCGGCCTCGCGTTCGGGCGCCACGTTCACCAGCCGGTTGGTCTCGGCCTTGAGCGCCCGCACGCCGTCGGCGAACAGGTCACGCTCGGCCGCGGTGAACGGATCGCTCGTCGCGGCCTGCGTGGCGAGTCGCTGCGTGAGCGCGCGAAACGCGGGCCACGACGGCGTGGCTGGGAGCGGTGAGGCATATGTGCCAAGGAACGCCTCGAGGGCGGCCGTGAATCCCGCGCCGATCCCTCCGGCCGTGGGCCCGGTGAACTGCGGGTCCACGCCGGCCACGATCAACGGGCGGCCCGCAGGCGCGCGCTCGCCCACGTACGTGAACAGCGGCTGCAGCGCCTGCGCGGTGCGCCAGGACTCCGACACCGCTGCCTGCAGCGCGGCGGGAGCGTCGGTGCCGGCCTCGATGCGCGACCAGGCGTCGCGCATTTCGTAGAATCCCGACTCGAAAACCAGCACGTCGAACCCGAGTTCCTCGTGCAGGTACCGCACCAGACGCGCCTTGGCGCGCAGGGTGGCACCGTCGCCGCGCGTCTGCTCGCCGAGCATCACGATGCGGGCGTCGCCGATGGCCTCCTGCAGCGGAGCGAGGTCGCTGAAGTCGCGGTCGCTGAAATCGACGGAGCGGACGGCGGTGCTGTTCGTGTCCAGCCACGCCTGCACCGAGCGCGGGGGCGGCGGTGTGGTCGTGTCGACGCTGGCCGGCGGTGGCGCGAAGCCGGGAATGTCGGAGAACTGGCAGCCGACGAGGCCACCGACGGTCACGACGGCGGCGAGGGCAGCGAGCAGCAGCGGGCGGGGCCGGACGCGGGCAGGAGGATGGGACACGAGAGAAGAGTACCCTGCCGCGTCGAATCGTGCCCCGGCCGTTCGGGGTGGTCGCCACGCGCGCGGCGCGGTAGGCTGCACGCATGCGCCCCCCGTGTCGTCCGTTCGCTGCTGCCGTCGCCTCCGTGGCGATGCGGTGCGTGCTCTCGGGCGCCTCGCTCGCCGCGCTCGCCGGGGTGACGCCCGCGGGGGCGCAGTCGGCCGGGGACGCGACCGACACGGCGCCGCCAGCCACGCAGGTGGCGCGCATCGTGCGCGTGTCGCTCGACAACGACCTGTTCGCCCTCCGCGACTCGGCGCTCCCCACCGACCACGACTACACGCACGGCATGGGTGCGGTGGTGCAGTGGGCCGACGCGCCGGCGCGCGTGCGTGGCTGGCTGCGCGATGTGCCTGGCTGTGCACGCGCGGAGGCGCGTGGTCACGGCTGCCTCATGGCGTCGCTCGGCGCGCAGCAGGCGATCTACACGCCCGCCAGCAACGAGACGTTCCGGGTACCCGGCCAACGGCCACATGCCGGTTACCTCGGCCTGATCGCGTCGATCACCCACGTGGTGCCGCACCGACAGCGCACGGTGCGCCTCGATGTCGGCACGACCGGGCGCCCCGCGCTGGCCGCTCCGCTGCAACGGGCCATGCACGCCGTCACCGGCAGCACCACCGAGCTGGGCTGGAGCAACCAGCTCGGCGCCCGGCCGACGCTCGCCGTGCGTTTCGACGAGCAGTGGCAGGCCGACGCGGCGCCGCGATGGGTGCACGTGCGCACGCGCGGGCAGTGGGGCGTGCAGGCGGGCACGCTGCGCACGGGGGCGGTCGTGGGGGCGGCGGTGCAGGTCGCGCCCAACCGCCGCCGCTTCTGGACGCCGCACGACGGCGCCGAGCCGCTGCCGCTGGGCCCCTACCTGCTCGGCGGGGTGCGGCAGGAGCTCGTGGCGCGCGACCTGTTCGTGGACGGGCACTTCGGCGATCGCTCGGTCACGTCACGGCGCGAAACGAGCGTCTGGCAGACGGAAGTCGGGTTCGGGTGGCGCTTCGCGGGCGGGAGCAGCGAATACCGGCATGTGCGGCGCGGCAGGGAGTACGCCGCCCAGCTCCGGCCGCACAGCTACGGCGCCTTCGTGTTCACCTGGTACCGACCGTAGCCCTCACGGGCAGCGCGGGCGTGTGGGCGCGGCGGGGAGCCGGCAGCTCGCGCCGGAGCAGGTGCGGCGCGCGCGCGCGATGCGGTCCGCCAGGCGTCCCACGGTGAAGCGCGGGTGCCCGCCGTTGTCCGACACGGTGCGCGCGGCATCCACCTTCGCGAGCAGCGCACGCCCTGCGGTCACGTTGCGCACCGGCCCGGCGGGCGAGTTGATCTGCAGCATCGCGATGTCGTGCAGCGACCAGTAGTTGGCCGCCGTCACCCCGCCGTTCTCCACCTCGTACTGGTCGCCCACCGACAGCCGGTTGGCGATGTCGCGCGACGACACCAGGCTCGACATGGCCCCCGAGCGGCTGCTGTTGGCCACCTGGATGGCAGCGAGGCTGATCAGGAAATGCACGCTCTCGCGCGTGATCGTGCGCGGGACCTCGTTCTCGATGGGCAGGTAGGTGCGCGCATGCAGGTTGCGCGCCTCGCTGTCGAGCCCCTGTCGGGCCAGCCACATGATGAACGCGTCCGCGGCCGCGTAGTCCCCCTCGGAGGCGAGCTGCACGGCGTCGGTGTACGCCGCCCGGGCGGAATCGCGGCATCGGCGCCAGACGTCCCACACCTCGGCCATGCCCAGACGCGCGGCGCTGGCGAGTTCCTGGTCGCGGTCCTGCCGGGCCAGCCGGAGCGCCTCGGTGTACGCGGAGAGCGCCGAATCGGCCGCGCCGCGCAGCGCGGCGTCCTGTCCGGCACGCCAGGCGCGCTCGCCGTCGGTCGGCTGCGCCGTGGCCGGTGCGGGTACGCCCAGCAGCAGGCCGAGCATGGTGAGCCCGAGGCGCAGGTGACGGGCGGACAGGAAACGAACGAACGACGAGCGGACAACCGGCATCACGACACTCCGGGAATGATGAAGCGGCAGAGGGCACGGCCATCGGCCGTGCCGTCGCCACACCCGTCACCTTGAGGAGAACGGATCCCGAACGCAAGGCGTTGTCGGAGCAATCCCGCGCTCCGATGCATTCACCCGGCAGCACCGTTCGCCCCGAGGTGCGTCCGGCAGGTCGGACGACCGGGCGACGACCTATGGACCCCGCAACCTGTTCGATGTCCCCGCTGCTGCGCCGTGACGCTCGCCACCACTCCTCGGTGATGCCGGTCCCCTCGGTCCTCGTCGTGGAGCCCGACGCCGTCCTCCGACAGTTCCTGCGCCGGCTGCTCGAACGGCACGGCGTGGACACGCTGCTCGCACCGTCGGCGGAGCAGGCGCTCGTGGTGCTGGGGCGCGACGAGGGGACGCTTCGCGTGGTCGTGCACGGCGCCACGCTGCTGCACGGCGATGAGGCGCGGCTGGCCGCGCGCTTCGGGCGGCTGGAGCCGGTGCGTCAAGTCGTCGTGTACGGCGGCGGGGCAGGGAACGGCTCGGCCAACCACCGCGGCGGCCCGTTCGACGGCGAGGCCCTCGCGCGCGACATCCTGCAGGCGCTCCGGCGGCGATCGTAGCCCGCCGCCTGGCGCTCGCCTCGCGGCGCTCGCCTCGCGGCGCTCGCCGCTACGCGCGCAGCGGGCCCGTGCGCTCGAACGTGTCGAACGCCAGCCCCATGCTGCTGCTGGCGGCGGCGCTGCCGACGCCGTCGTCCGTCATCCCGCCGTTCGACATGGTCCCCTGCGTCAGCGCGACGTCGGTGGCCATCGAGGCAAAGGCGGCGGCGTCGAGCGCTCCGCGCACGGCGTCGAGCACGGCGGCCGGCAGGGGCGCGCCAGGCGCCCGCCGGCTGGCTTCGACGACCAGTCGCAACACGCGCGTCTGCTCGGCGAAGGTGGCGAGCAGCGCGCCGCCGGCCCCCGGCGTTTCGGCGATGTCCTGCACCAGCACCTCGAGCGAGCGCGCCAGCGCGCCGTCAGGGGCCGGGGCGGCGGGCTCGGCGCCGGTGGCCGCCCACGCGGGGGCAGGGTCGGGAAGGGCGAGCGCTTCCTGCACCCGGCGATTGCTCATGGCCATGGCAGCCAGTCGGCGGCGCGCCACGTCGGACGATTCAAAACCCACGAAGGATCTCCGCTGCCGCGAGCCTGCCTCTTGACAGGATCGCGTTTGTGACATAAATGCGACGCGCGTGTTGTAAGCGCTTGCGTTATCATTTGTTGCGTCGGGCGGCCGATGACGGCGGCCCGGGTGACTGCAGGGAGCGGGGCGCCGGCCTCAGGGCCGCGTGCCGCCGAAGTGCTCGTCCGGGATCAGCAGTACGCCCCCATCGCAGGCCGCAGGCCGGAGGGTCCGGCCCGGGTCGGTCCGGTGGGGTCCGGCCGCAGCGTGGGACGATATCGCGTGGGGCGACGGGGCAGGCGCCACCGTCCGTGTGCCCCGGCGTCGCGTCCGGCGTCGCGGCCGTCAACCTCGCACGCTCGAGGGGCCACCGCGTGATGCACGTCCTTACCGGTCAGTCCGATCGCACCGTCGACCAGCGTGACCTGCTGGCCGTGGCCCGCGCGACCCTCGACGAACACTGGGCGGTCTCCGCCGTGCCCGCCGAACGCCGCGCCCTGCTGCTCGAACGCGCCGACGAGGCGGCCGTGGCCCCCGGCGAGGGACTCGGGGAGCCCATCGCGGACGGCCTCGCCCTGCTGGGGACCGCCTACGAACTGGCGGCGCTCGGACAACTCGACCTCGCGCTGGACGCCACGCCCAGCGCTGCCCGCGACCTGGCGCGGGTCGTGCTCACCCTCGGCGCCGCTCGGGCCTACCGATGCGGCGCCGCGTTGCGTCCGCCCGTCGATGGTGGCGATGCCGCGCTCACCTGGGCGGTCCGACTCGGGGCCCTCGCCATGGTCAGCGGCCAGACCGACGTCTACGCCGACTGGTGGCAGAAGCGCGAAGGGATCGCCGCCACGGTCGAGCAGTACGCGCAGTCGCTCGACACGCTGCCGTGGGAGCCCTACGCCCGCGGCACCCTCTGGCTGGCCTGGCTGGGGCTGCTGGGCGCCCCGCTGCGGCTCCCGGTGGGCGAGGAGGAGGACGAACTCGCCCGTTCCGCGCCGCTGCCCCTGGTGGCCACGCGCACGCGCCTGGCGGCGTTCCGCGAGCGCCGCGCCGTGCACGTCGGCCCCGGCGAGGGGCCCGTGCTCAACTCGGCCGCGCTGCGCGCCCGCATGGCGGAGTTCGCCATCCGGCACCTCGCCGATGCCACCGAGCTGCTGACGATCGCCGTACTGCGCCGCACCCTCCCCGATGTCTCGGGGGAGTTCAAGCTGCGCCTGAGCGCGGCGCGCTCCGCGATGGCCGGAGATCACGGGCAGGACGTCCTGATGGCGTGGTTGCAGGCCGCCGGCGTCACGCTGGCAGGCGGCGTGACCGCGCAGCTCGAACTGCCAGGATTCTAGTCCGGCCCAGCTTCTCGGCGCCCTTGGCGCGCCACACCCGGAAGACCACGCGACCGGTGGACCCGCACGGGAACGCCACGCCGCCTTCGCGCGGTCCGACGTGGCCCACCACGGGGCTGCGCTCGTTGAGGCGCGACGCGTCGGTGGCCAGATCGGCCGCTCCGGACTCGATCCGGTACCAGTGGCTCTCACCGCCGGCCCGCTCCGCCCGCACATAGTAGCGATCGTCAGCCGACCAGAACGCGGTCAGTTCGGCGTCCCGGGCATCTTCCTCCACGAACGGGAGCGAAGTCAGGGGCGCGGGTTCGATCGCTCCAACCGGGGCGGGGCAGGCGATGACGAGCATGGCGTCTGGGGTCGAGGCGTAGAATCGTGACCACAACATGACGGGTGTCTGCTGCGGGCGGGCATTGTACGACGATCCGAGCGCACACGCAATACGAAGTGTCGCGCGTAAGTTGTTGACATTGATGTGGATAGCGATCTTGGCGAATGTGGATAACCAGCCAAGTCCCGCATTCGCACCACCTCCCGCTCCACTCGGCTGTGGAAAACACGCCCTGTGACATGGGCCGCGATCAGGGGGCCGGGGGCAAGGTTGTCCACAGAACCGCAAATCACGTTTCTTGTCTCTGGTAGGTTTTCCTCATCGTGTTCGGCCGCCGAAATGGGCGCCGCCGGCCGCTCGGGCGCCGTCGATTTGACCCCACCCCATGGCGCAATCGCGCCGGAATCGACATGATGCCCGCGGTGCGCGCCGACGCGCGCCGCCCCGCCCGTTTTCCTCCTCGCAGCAGCCGGAGTCCTGCCTCGTGACTGAACCGCGCATCGGCCTGATCGTGGGCCGCGAATGGTCCTTTCCTCCCGCCTTCATCGAGGCGGTCAAGCGTCGCCGCGCCGGCGTGGTCGCCGAGTACGTCACGCTGGACGCGACGGCCATGGCCCAGCCGGTGCCATACACGCTGCTCATCGACCGCATTTCACACGAGGTCGGCTTCTACCGCACCTACCTCAAGCATGCGGCGATCCAGGGCGTCCGGGTGGTGAACAACCCCTTCATGTGGTCGGCCGACGACAAGTTCATCGACGCCACGCTGTCCGTGCGGCATGGGGTGGCGCACCCGAAGACCATGGTGCTCCCCAACAAGGACTACATCCCGGGGATCTCCCACACCGAGTCGCTGCGCAACCTCAACTATCCGCTCAACTGGAAGGGCGTGGCCGAGCACATCGGCTTTCCGTGCGTGCTCAAGGACGCGCACGGCGGTGGCTGGCGCGACGTGTACATCTGCCAGAGCATGGAGGAGCTGCTCGCCAGCTACAACCAGAGCGGGCTGCTCACCATGGTCGTGCAGGAGTTCATCCAGTGGGAGCAGTACGTGCGCTGCATGGTGCTCGGCCGTGAGCACGTGCTCGTCATGCCGTACGACCCGCGGGCCCGGAAGTACATCGCCGATCCGGGGTACTTGCCGACCGCGCTGCACGACCGGATCGCCGCCGACGCGCTCACGCTCTGCCGGGTGCTCGGCTACGACATGAACACGGTGGAGTTCGCCGTCCGGGACGGCATCCCCTACGCGATCGACTTCATGAATCCGGCGCCGGACATGGACATCAACTCCCTCACCCCGGCGTACTTCGAGTGGGTGGTGGAGCACATGGCCGACATGGCGATCCGGCTGGCCACGCTGCCGCCGGGTGCGGAGCGTCCGGAAACGGCGATCCCGCCGCTCGCGGCCGGCACGCCGGCGGCCCCCGCGGTCGTGCCCGTCCCGACCCCCGCCGCCTCGTGAGCGGGGGAGGCGCTCCGGGCACGCCCGGTCCGGGCACGCCCGGTCTGGGCGACGACCCGATCGCGGCGGAGGCGATCGCGCGGTACCACGACGGCCTCACCGACGACGTGGCGGCCGCGTCCGTGCAGATGCTCGACCGGCGGCTGCGCGACGAGGGGCTCTACTTCGGGGAACGTCCGCTGTGCAGCGTGCTGCGCCCGCGTTTTCTCACGGGCGCGCAGTACCGGCACGTGGGGCGCGCCTCGCGCCTCGTGGTGTCCGCCATGGAAAAGGTGCGTCAGGTCGCCATGGCCGACGCCACCGTGCGCGCGCAGTTCCGCCTGCTCGACTGGGAGGAGCGGCTCATTCATGCCGATCCGCGGCTTCCCGTGGCCAGCCCCGTCTCGCGCCTCGACGCCTTCTTCGCCCCCGGGGCGCAGGGGCTCAAGTACACGGAGTACAACGCGGAGACGCCCGCCGGCGCGGCCTACAACGATGTCATGGCGCGCGTCTTCCTCGACCTGCCGGCCATGGGCGCCTTCCGCCGCCAGATGATCGCGCTCCCGGTGCCGGCCGCCGCGGGGCAGGTGCAGGCGCTGCTCGAGTCGTACCACGCCTGGCGCGGCGTGCGCGAGGTCCCCACGGTGTGCATCCTCGACTGGCGCGAGGTGCCCACCTACAGCGAGTTCCTGCTGTACCAGCACCACCTCGAGGCGGCCGGTGTGCCTACCTTCATCGGTGACCCGCGCGACGCCGAGTACGCGAACGGCGTGCTCACGGTGGGGGGCAAGGCGGTCACGCTCATTTACAAGCGCGTGCTGATCGACGAACTCGTGGAGCGGTGCGGCGTGGACTCGCCCGTGGTGCGGGCGGTGCAGGACGGGGCGGTGTGCATGGTGAACCCGTTCCGCTGCAAGCTCTTGCACAAGAAGGCGAGTCTCGCGGTGGTGAGCGACGAGCGCCACCAGGCGCTGTTCACGGGAGAAGAGCGGGCCGCGGTGGCCGCGCACGTGCCGTGGACGCGCGTGGTCGAGGAGCGGCACACCACCTACGAAGGGGAGCCGGTCGACCTCGTGCCCTTCATGGCGGCCAACCGGGAGCGCCTCGTGCTCAAGCCCAACGACGACTACGGCGGCAAGGGCATCGTGCTCGGCTGGACCGTGGACACGACCGCGTGGGACGCGGCAATCCGCACGGCACTGGACCACCCGTATATCGTTCAGGAGCGCGTGGTGTTGCCGACGGAGGCATTCCCGGCGTGGACCGACGGTGGCCTGCACATCAGCGACCGTATGGTGGACACCGCGCCATTCCTCGTGAACGGCGCGATGGTGGACGGCTGTCTGACCCGGATCGGGACGGACCCGTTGTTGAACGTCACGGCTGGCGGGGGCTCGAATGTCCCCACGTTCCTGGTGGAGGCACGATGAGCGGGACCCCGTACCGGCCGACGATCGGCCTGACCACGCAGACGCTGCACTCCATCGACGGCATCCCGCCGGCGCTCCCGGAGTCGTGGGTCATGAACCAGCGGTATTTCCTGGCCACGACCATGGTGGGCGGCGTGCCGTGGATGGTGCCGCTCTTCGACGACGACCTGCCCACGCTGCGGCAGATCTACGAGCGGCTCGATGGCCTGCTCATTCCCGGCGGCGTGGACATGGACCCGCGGCAGTACGGCGAGGCCATTCTCCCGGAGTGCGGCAACCTCGATCCGTCGCGGGACCGTGTGGAGCTGCAGCTCGTGCGCTGGGCGCTCGAAGACGGAAAGCCCGTGTTCGGCCTCTGCCGCGGCCTGCAGATCATCAACGTCGCGCTCGGCGGCACGCTCTGGCAGGACCTCGCCACGCAGCGTCCGGAACTCGCCAAGCACGACTACTTTCCCACCGCGGGCTACGCCCGGCAGCACCTCGCGCATCCGGTCACGCTCGAGCCGACGTCGCGGCTCGCCGCGCTGCTCGACGGCCCGGACACCGTGATGGTGAACAGCATGCACCATCAGGGGATCAAGGAGCTCGGCGAAGGGCTGATCGTCTCGGCGACGGCGCCCGACGGCCTGGTCGAGGCGATCGAACTGCCGGGCGACGCGTTCGCCATCGGCGTGCAGTGGCACCCGGAAGTGTTCGAGATGACGGACCCGCACACGCGCCACCTCTTCGGCGGCTTCATCGCTGCCGCCACCCGGTACGCCGAGCGCGCGCGTTCGGCGGCACCATTCGCAGGATCCGCCCAGGAGCATTGATGAAGGCGCCCTCGCTGACCGTCGGCATCGAGGAAGAGTACCAGATCATCGATCCCGTCACGCGTGACCTCACGCCCGGGTTCGAGTCGCTCATCCGCTCGGATGATCCGCTGCTCCTCGAGGTGAAGCCGGAGCTGCACCAGTGTCAGGTGGAGATCGGCACCAAGCCGTGCGCGACGATCGCCGAACTGCGCGAGGAGCTCACGAAGCACCGCAAGGCGGTGATCGGGGCGGCGGCGCAGCACGGGCTGGCGATCGCCTCGGCGGGCACGCACCCGTTCTCCAACTGGATGAACCAGGAGATGACGCCGAAGGAGCGCTACCTCGGCGTGAAGGCCGAGCTGCAGGATCTGGCGCACCGGCTGCTCATCTTCGGGACGCACGTGCACGTGGGCATCGAGGACGACGAGTTCCGCATCGACTGCCTGAACGCGGCGCGCTACGTCCTGCCGCACATTCTCTGCCTGTCCACCAGCTCGCCGTTCTGGTTCGGGCGCAACACGGGGCTGCACAGCTATCGCAGCATCGTGTTCAAGAACTTCCCGCGCACCGGCGTGCCGCGCGTGTTCAACGGCTGGTCGGAGTACGCCAACGTGGTGGACACGCTGGTGGAGACGCGCAGCATCCCCGACGGATCGAAGATCTGGTGGGATGTGCGGCCGCACCACCTGTATCCCACGCTCGAGTTCCGTATCTGCGACGTGAACACGCGCGTGGACGAGGCGATCTGCGTGGCGGCCATGCTGCAGGCGGTCGTGGCGAAGATGTGGAAGCTGCGCCGCGACAACATGACCTTCCGTGTGTATCCGGCCGACCTGATCGAGGAGAACAAGTGGCGCGCGGTGCGCTGGGGGCTCGGCGGCAAGCTCATCGACTTCGGCAAGCGCAAGGAACTGCCGGCGCCCGAGGCCATCCGCGAGCTGATCAGCTGGTTCCTCGATGACGTGCTCGACGAGCTCGGCACGCGCAAGGAAGTGGAGTACGCCTTCGACATCCTGCAGCACGGCTCGAGCGCGCAGCGGCAGCTGGCCACGTACGCGCGCACGGGCGACCTGCGCGCGGTGGTGGACCAGCTCATCACCGAGACCGCCGAAGGGGTGTGCGACGTGACGCTGGGCCCGCCGCTCGACTCCGTGGATTCGCGGGTCACGGCCGCGCGCCCCGGCACGATCGCCATGCCGATCACGCAGCCGACCGGTGCGCCGGCGGAGTCGGTGTCGGACTAGCCGGGCGTGACCACGCGCGCGGTGCGCCGGCGACTCGGCCGGTTCGCTACCGCGGCTCGAACGACGTGAAGGGCGCGTCGGGAAAGGGCGTGAGCGCGAACGGCAGCAGCAGCGCGCGCGCGACGGACTCGGGGTAGTCGCGCACATCGTACAGGGTGGGCGTGTCCAGCCGCCCGCGCACCATGCTGCGCAGTGACACGCGAGGCACGCCCTCCGCGCCGCCGAGCGTAACGGCATGGTGCGTGCTGCGCTGGCCGGTGCGGCGGTGCTGCAGCCCGATCACCAGCGGGTCGCCGGCCTCCGCCCCCACCGTTACCTGCACATCGTATGCGCCCACGCGCGCGGGCACGCCGGCCCCGTGCGCATGCCGCTGCGCGGCGGCCAGCGCGGCCACCCCCGCGGCCACGCGCGCCTCCACGGCCCGGTGCGGCACGGCGCCGCGCACGAACACGTCGGCCGCAGTGCCGGCGCGCGGGTCGTTGCTGTAGGCCTGCGCGAGCCGCTCCACGAACCCCGACTCTAGGCGCGCCGCGCGGCCGCTCAGCTCGAGCACGCGCGCGGCGTAGCGCAGCACCTGACGCGTCTCGATGCGCGCCACGTCGTCGAAGAACCAGGCGCACGACGTGAAGAGCCGCAGTGCGGCCCGTTCGAGCTCGAGCAGCGCGCGCGCCCGCTCCACGGCCGCCGGCTCGTCGGCGCGATCGGGGTGCAGCGCCGCCCGCACGAACTGCGCGAGCGGTTCCCCGTCCAGCGCCACGACCGCGCCGTAGGCGTCGCGCACGTCCCACGGATCGGCGGCGAAGAGCGCCGGCGCCTCGAGGGCGAACACCGTGTGCGCCTCGTTGGCCAGCCAGGTGAGCGCGCGCCGCAGCGGGCCGCGCCAGCGCTGCGAGGTGCCGGCACCGGGATCGAGCTTGCAGCCGCAGTCGCTGCGCCACCGTTCCACGCCGTGCGCACAGCTCCAGGAGCTTGGCGAGATGAGCTCGGCATCCTCGACCGGCGGCAGCTGTTCGAGCAGCGACGAGAAGTTGTGCACGCGCACGTCGGCGCGCGCGGCCATGCGTGCGATGGCGCGCGCCAGCGTGACGTCGCCCCCGCGATGGTGGTGACCGAACGTCTCGCCGTCGGTGGCGAGCACGGTGGCCATCACCGACGGATCACGGTCCCAGCGCGCCAGACGGTCGGCGAGCGCCGCCGGATCGCGCAGCAGCCCGCCGAACGCCACCTCCCCGGCCAGCGTGCCGTCGTAGGTGAAGAGCGCGAGCTCGCGGCCGTTGGCCGCCCGCCAGCGCAGCGGACGTCCGCTCGGATCGGCATTGCGCACCTGGTATGGCGAGAGGATGGTGAAGCGGATCCCCTCCTCGGCGAGTACCTCGAGCGTCTCCTCGTCCACGGCCGTCTCGGGGAGCCAGAAGCCCTCCGGCTCGCGGCCGAAGCGGCGGCGGAAGTCGGCGATGCCCCAGCGCACCTCGGTCACCTTGTCGCGGCGCGAGGCGAGCGGGAGGATGATGTGGTGGTACGGCGCGGCGATCGCGTTGCCGTGTCCGCCGAGCCGAGCGGCGCTGGCGCGGTCGCCGGCGAGCATGGCCTCGTACGTGGCGGGCGCGTGCCGTTCGAGCCACTCGCACAGCGTGGCGCCCACGTCGAAGGTGCACCAGGCGTAGCAGTTCACGATGCGCGCGAGGCCGCCTGGCGCATCGGCGGGCGGCGGCGGGCCGAGTTCGCGGCTGAGCGCGGCGAGCGAGCGGGAGCGCGCATCGCCGCCGAGCGCCACGACGGCCTCGTCGGGGAGCGGGTCGTCGAGCCGGGCCGGTGCGACGCGCACCTCGGTGGCCGCGAGGCGCGCGTAGCACTCGCGGTCGATGCGCTCGTTCCAGTCGTGGTCGGGGGCCGCCGAGGGCTCCACGTCGACCAGCTCGAGCCAGGGGTCCTCGCGTGGCGGCTGGTAGCAGTGCGCGTGCAGCACCACCGAGCGCACGAGCCCGGGCGGTGCGTCCTGGGCCGACACCGTCAGCGCCGGCTGCGCGCCACGGCGCTCGCGAGTTCGTACGCCTGCGCGTACCGCTCTTCGGCGCGCTCCCAGCTGAAGTCGCGGCCCATGGCCGTGTACATGCGCCGGGCCCACCCGTCCGCGTCGGCGAAGCGGGCCAGCGCGCGCGAGATGGCGTGGTCGAAGGCGCCGGGGGTGAACTGGTCGAACAGGAAGCCGGTCACGTCGTCCTCGACCGTGTCGGCGATGCCGCCCACGCGACGGCCGATCGGGAGCGCGCCGTAGCGCTGCGCGCGCATCTGCGTGAGGCCGCACGGCTCGTACTGCGACGGCATGAGGAACATGTCGGCACCGGCCATGAGCCGGTGCTCCACGCGGTCGGTGAAGTTGATCTGCACCCCCACGTGCCGAGGCCGCGCGTCGGCCAGCTGCGTGAGCGCGCGCTCGTAGCGCGGCTCGCCCTGGCCGAGGAACACGAACTGGGCGTCCATGTTCCAGACGAGGTGCGAGTTGAGGATCAGGTCGAGTCCCTTCTGCGTGACCATGCGGCCGGTCATGCCGAACAGCGGCGTGCGCTTGCGTTGCGGGAGCCCGAAGGAGCGCTGCAGCGCGGCCTTGCAGCGCGCCTTGGCGCTCGTGTCCTCGCGCGTGTAGTTGGCGGTGATCTGCGTGTCGCGCGCCGGGTCCCACTCCACCTGGTCGATGCCGTTGGTGATGCCGAGGAATCGGTCGCCGAGCGCCTGGAACATGCCGTGCAGCCCGAACCCGCCGTCCGGGGTGCGCAGCTCGCGCGCGTGCCCGGGGCTCACGGTCACCACCACGTCGGCGAAGGCGAGCCCGGTCTTGAGGTAGTTCACGCGGTTGTGCCACTCCGCCATGCGCCAGTTGTACACCTCGGGGGGAATGCCGCAGTCGTGCAGCACGCTCTCCGGGAAGTGCCCCTGGTAGCCCGCGTTGTGCACCGACAGCACGGTGGGCGTATCGGCGAAGCGCTCGCGCAGCCCGGCGTAGGTGCGCATGTACATGAGCGCCAGCGAGGTGTGCCAGTCGTGCCCGTGCACGAGCACGGGGCCGGCGATCAGGCGCGTGATGCCGTCGAGCACCGCGCGCGAGAACACGGCGAATCGCCGCGCGTTGTCTTCGTAGTCGCGGCCGCCCTCGCCGTAGAGCGCGGCGCGATTGAAGTAGGTGGGCGCGTCCACGAACACCACCTTCGGGCCCGGTGCCGCGTTCACTTCACGGAAGAACCGCACCTCGGTGGACCGGTACCCGAGGTCCACCCTGATGGGACGGCCGAGCGGCGCGAGGTCGGGCGCATGGTCGCGCACCGACCGGTACAGCGGCACGAACACCACGACCGCGCGGCCAGCCTTGGCCTGAAACGTGGCCATCCCGCGCACCGCTTCCGCCAACCCGCCGGTGCGCGCGTACGGCGCGTACTCCGCCGTCAGGTGCACGATCGTGGGCAGCCCGTCTGGCGACGGGGACACCCCGGGGAAGGACAGGGCGGGCGTGGGCATGGCGACAGCGGTCATGCGACTCCTCAGGCGATCGGCGGGTCGTCCTGGAGCGCGTCCCCGAGGATGGCCGGGGCGTAGTACGCGCGGACGTACTGCTCCACCATGCGGCGGCCGGTGAACTTCGTGCCGGCCACGCGCATGGCGTTCTTCATCATGGTGAGCCAGCGCAGCGGCAGGTCGTCGTCCCCACGATCGTAGTAGTTGGGCACGACCTGCGTCTCGAGCAGCGTGTAGAGGCGGTCGGCGGTGCGATCGCCGATGTCGTCGTCGACTTCCGGTTCGATGGACCAGCCGTTGGTGCCATCATAGCCTTCTTCCCACCATCCGTCGATGGTCGACAGCTGCGGCACGCCATTGAGCGCGGCCTTCATGCCGCTCGTGCCCGACGCCTCGAGTGGCACGCGCGGCAGGTTGAGCCACAGGTCCACCCCCTGCACGAGCAGGTGGGCGAGGTGCATCCCGTAGTCCTCGATGAACGCGATGCGTCCCTCGAACTGCGGGTCGCGCGTGAACTGGTACACCTCCTGCAGCACCTGCTTGCCAGGGTTGTCCGCCGGGTGGGACTTGCCGGAGAAGACGAACTGCACCGGGCGCGAGCTGTTGGTCACGATGGCGCGCAGGCGGTCCACGTCGCGGAACAGCAGGTTGGCGCGCTTGTACGTGGCGAAGCGACGGGCGAAACCGATGGTGAGCACGTGCGGGTCGAGCAGCGTGCCGGCGCCCACGAGCTGCGGGGCCTGCATGGTGCGCCGCGAGTACGCCCGACGCGCTTCCTCGCGCACGAGGCGCATGAGGATGTGCTTGAGCCGCAGGTGCGTGCCCCAGAGCCTCTCGTCATCGAGCGTGAGCACGCGGTCCCACACCTCGGGGGAACGGTCGTGCCCCCACGTGTGCCCGAGGTGCTCGTCGAGCAGCTGCATGATCGGGTTGGCCATCCAGGTGGCCAGGTGCACGCCGTTGGTCACGTGGCCGACGGGCACGGTCTCATCGCTGCGGCCGGGCCAGAGCGGGGCGCACAGCGTGCGTGACACAACGCCGTGCCGCTCCGACACGCCGTTCACGCGGCTCGACAGGCGGATGCAGGCGGCCGTCATGTGGAAGGTCTCGCGCCCCGCACTCGGGTGATAGCCCAGCTGCAGCACCCGCTCGCGGCTCACGCCCATCTCCTCCCAGATCGGGCCGGCGCACTCCGCCACCTGCTGCACGCCGAACTGGTCGTGGCCGGCCGGCACAGGCGTATGCGTGGTGAAGATGCTCGTGGCCCGCACCTGCGACACCGCCTGGTCGAAGGGCACCCCCTCCACGCACAGCGCGCGCACACGCTCGAGCAGCATGAAGCCGGCGTGCCCTTCGTTCGCATGCCACGCCGAGGGCGCGATGCCGAGCGCGCGCAGCACGCGCACGCCGCCCACGCCCAGGAGCCACTCCTGACGCAGGCGCAGCGCCGGCCCGCCCGCGTACAGCTTCGACAGCAGCGGCCGGTCGTCGACGTGGTTCTCCTCGAGGTCGGAGTCGAGCAGGTACACCGCCACGCGCCCCACCATCATGCGCCACACGCGGATGTGCACGTCGCGGCCGAAGGTGTTCACCGTGGTGAGGTACCGCTCCCCGCCAATGCCCGGCACCGGGTGAATGGGCACCGAGTCGAGGTCGAACGTGTCCGGCGAGTCCTCCTGCCAGCCGTCGGGACGGATGCGCTGGTCGAAGTAGCCGTCGCGGTAGAAGATGCCCAGCCCCACGAGCGGCACGCCGAGGTCGGAGGCCGACTTGCAGTGGTCCCCGGCGAGCACGCCGAGGCCGCCGGAATAGATCGGCACCGAATCGTGGAAGCCGAACTCGGCGCAGAAGTACGCGATCGGCCGCTCCCGCAGCTCCGGATAGGTGCGCGCGTACCAGGTGTGCTCGTCGCTCCGTTCGGCGGCCAGCCAGCGCATGACCCGGTCGTAGCGGGCGCAGAACTCCGGGTTGGCGGCGAGCGCCTCGAGGCGCGACGCAGGCACCTGCTGCAGCAGCACGATCGGGTTGTGCCGCAGCTGGTGCCACCGCGCCTCGTCGATCTCGCGGAAGAGGTTGCGGGCTTCCCGATTCCAGCTCCAGGCCACGTTGTGCGCGAGCTGGGTGAGCCCGACGAGGCGCGGGGGAAGCGGGTGCGGGGCAGGAACAGCCGGCGCGTGGGTCGCGAGCGGCGCGGAGATCGTGGCGGACATGAGCGGTCGTTCGTGTGGAGGTCCGAGGCGCCCGACCGGCGCCTCCTGACCATGTCAGACGATCAAAGCTATCAATTGGGACACGGCAGTGGACAGGTGCCCCGAATGCGCGGTATCCTCCCGCGCATCATGGTCACTGCCCGACGCTCCCGCTCGCGCCCGCCGGTCGTGCACAAGTTCGGCGGGGCCTCCCTCGCCGACGCCGCGGCGGTTCGCCACGCCATTTCGCTCGTGCTCGCGCAGCCGCCGGGCCCGGCCGTGGTGGTGTGCTCGGCCATGGCCGGTGTGACCGACGCCCTGCTCGACCTGGGGCGCCGCGCGCTCGCCGCCGGCCGCGAGCCCGCCGCGCGCGCCGCGCTCGCCGAGCGGGTGGAGGCGCTGCGCAGCCGGCATGACGAGGTGGTCCGCACCATCGTGCCACGCGGCCCGCTGCGCCAGCGCGTGCTCGGCGATGTGGCCCGCGCGCACGAGGAACTCGCCACCGTGCTCGACGGCGTGGCCTCGCTCCGCGAACTCACGCCGCGCACCAACGACTTCCTCCTCTCGCGCGGCGAGAAGCTGTCGGCGCTCATGCTCGCCGCCGGTCTCGAGGCGAGCGGCGCGAACGCGCTGTACGTGAAGGCCACGTCGGTCATCCTCACCAACGGCGTGCACGGCAACGCCTTTCCGGAACTGCCGGCCACCGAGCGCGCCGCGAAGCAGGTGCTGGGCGCGTTGCTGCGCCAGGGGGTGATTCCCGTCGTGCCCGGCTTCCTGGGCGCATCGCCCGATGGCACGATCACCACGCTCGGCCGCGGCGGTTCCGACCTCACCGCCACGGTGCTCGCGCGCGTGCTCAAGGCCGAGAGCGTGCAGCTCTGGAAGGACGTGCCCGGGCTGCTCACCACCGATCCGCGCATCGTGCCCACGGCGCGCGTGATTCCGCAGCTCAACGTGCGCGAGGCGGCCGAGCTCGCGTACTATGGCGCCAAGGTGCTGCACCCGCGCGCACTCATTCCGCTGGCGCGCACGGCCACGCCGGTGTTCGTGCGACCGTTCGGCGATCCGGCCAGCACCGGCACCGAGATCTCCTCGCGCCGCACGCTGCAGAAGTACCCGGTGAAGGCGCTCTCCATGGTGCGCAGCCAGGCGCTCGTCACGGTCACGGGCAACGGCATGCTCGGCGTGCCCGGCATCGCGGCGCGCACCTTCACGGCGCTGCAGCGCACCGGCGTGTCGGTGTCGTTCATCACGCAGGCCTCGTCGGAGCACGCGATCTCGCTGTGCATTCCCGCGGAGTCGGCGGCCGCGGCGCGCGACGCGCTCGACGCCGAGTTCGCGGCCGAGCGGCAGCGGCGCGAGATCGAGCGCATCGACGTGCGCACCGACGTCGCGATGGTGGCCGTTGTGGGACTCGGCATGGCCGGCACGCGCGGGCTCGCGGCGCGCGTGTTCACCGCACTCGGCCGCGCCGGCATCAACATCGTGGCCATCGCGCAGGGCTCGTCGGAGCTCAACATCACCGTCGTGATCGAGGACGCCGCGGCGGCCGATGCGGTGCGCGCGGTGCACGACGAGTTCCAGCTCGACAAGATCGGCGGCGGCGCGGCGAGCACCTCGGCGCATGTCGATGTGGTGCTCTTCGGCTTCGGGCAGATCGGGCGCGAGTTCACGCGCCTGCTCGGCCGCGGCAAGGCACGCACGCTGGTGCGTGTGGTGGCCGTGTGCGATCGCAGCGGCTTCGTGTTCGACGCCGATGGGCTGGGCGCGCGTCGCCTCGCCGCACTCGCCGCGCACAAGGCGTCGGGGCAGCCGCTCGCCGCGGCGGAGGGTGGGCAGAAGCACACCGGCGCGGCCGCGGTGCAGGCGATCGCGCGTCACGCGCTCTCGCACCCGGTGCTGGTGGACGTGACCGCCGACGACACGCTGCCCGCCATCAACGCCGCACTCGCTGCCGGCTTCGACATCGTGCTCGCCAACAAGCGGCCGCTCGCCGCGCCGCGCGCGGCCGTGGAGGCCATGCACGCCACGGCGCGCAGCACCGGCCGGCGCATTCTCTACGAGACCACGGTGGGTGCGGGGCTCCCCGTCATGGACACGTACGCCAAGCTCGTGGACGCGGGCGACCGCGTGAAGCGCATCGAGGGGTGCACGTCGGGCACGCTCGGCTTCCTGCTCACCGAGATCGGGCGCGGGCGGGCGTTCAGCGAGGCGCTGCGCCGCGCGATGGCCAAGGGCTACACGGAACCCGATCCGCGCGACGACCTCTCGGGCATGGACGTGGCGCGCAAGGCGCTCATTCTGGCGCGCATGCTCGGCTACCGCGGCGACCTCGACGGCGTGGAGGTGGAATCGCTCGTGCCCGAGGCCGCGCGCAGCATGCCACTCGATCGCTTCCTCGCCGCACTCGAGTCGTTCGACGACGACTGGCGCGCGCGACAGGACGCCGCCGAGCGCGCGAACGCGGTGCTGCGGTACGTGCTCACCGTCACGCCGCGCAAGGTGTCGGTGGGGCTGCGCGCCGTGGACCGGTCGCATCCGCTTGCGGGCCTGCGCGGCACCGACAATCAGGTGGTGTTCACCACGCCGCGCTACGACGAGAATCCGCTCGCGATCACGGGGCCGGGTGCGGGACCGGCGGTCACCGCAGCCGGCGTGCTCAACGACGTGCTCAAGCTGGCGGGGGCATGATGGGCATGCTGCTGCAGGCACCGCACGCGCGCACGCGAGGCGCCGCATGACCGCGCAGCTCCAGGCCGTCGAGGCGTTCGCGCCCGGCAGCATCGGCAACATCGGGCCGGGCCTCGACGTGCTCGGCTGCGCCGTGACCGGCGCCGGCGACCGCGTGATCGCGCGCCGCATCGACGGCGACGACCTCGTGCTCGAGGAGCCGGGCCACCCGGCGCTCCCCACCGACCCGGCCAAGCATGCGTGCGCCATCGCCGCCGACGCCGTGCGCCGTGCCTGCGGCGCGCCGTCGTTCGGCGTGGCGCTGCGCGTGCACAAGGGGCTGCCGCTCGCCGCAGGGCAGGGGGGCAGCGCCGCCAGCGCCGTGGCCGCCGCCGTCGCGGTGCACGCGCTGCTCGGCGAGCCGCTCGACGCCATGACGCTGCTCGCCTGCTGCCTCGAGGCCGAGAGCGCGGTTGCGGGGCGTCACCTCGACAACCTCGCGCCCTCGCTGCTCGGCGGCGTGGTCACGGTGCTCGGCACCGACCCGTGCGACGCGGTGCGTGTGCCGGTGCACACCGCGCCCTGGTTCGCCATGGCGTATCCGCACATCACCGTGCGCACCGCCGAGGCGCGCAGCGTGCTCCCCGACTTCCTGCCGCGCAGCACCTGCATTGCGCAGCTCGCGAGCGTGTCGGCCATGGTGACGGCGTTCGCCACCGGCGACATCGCACTGCTCGGCCGCTCGCTGGTGGACCACATCGCCGAGCCGGCGCGCGCACCGCGCGTGCCCGGCTTTGCCGACGCGCTGGCCGCCGCGCGCGAGGCGGGTGCGGTGGGTGGCTCGTTTTCCGGCAGTGGCCCCACCACGTTTGCCGTGGCGGCGACGGAAGCGATCGCCGCGCGCGCCGCCGAGGCCATGCGCGCCGTGTATCTCGCCACCGGCGTGGCGTGCGACACGCGCGTGGTCACCATCGACGACGCCGGCGCGCGCTGGCACGCCGGCTCGCCCGACTACGCCACGTCCGACCTCCTCGATCCGTCCGCATGACCTCGCCCGCTGCGCGTCCCGACTTTCCCACGTTCCTGCCGCCCGGCAGTGCGTCCGTACAGTGGTGTGCGGCGTGCGGCGCGGAGTGGCCGGAGCGACATGCGGCGCCGCAGTGCGCCACGTGTGGCGGCCTGCTCGAGGCGCGGCACGCCGCGCCCGCCCACGTCGACGGCACGCCGCTCACCGGCGCGGCGCTGCGCGCGAGCTTCGCGCAGCATTGCTGTGCGCGACCGCTGGGGCATCCGTCGGGGGTGTGGCGCTTCGCGGAGATCGTGATGCCGTCGGTCGTCGTGCCCGCCGTCTCGGACAACCACGCACGCGATACGATCGTGAGCTGGCCCGAGGGCAACACCGCGCTGCTGCAGCGCCGCGCGATTTCGCAGTACGTGGGTGTGGACGCGCTGTGGGTGAAGCACGAAGGCATGAACCCCACCGGCTCCTTCAAGGACCGCGGCATGACCGTGGGCACCACGCAGGCGGTGCGCGTGGGCGCGAGCGCGGTGGCGTGCGCGAGCACGGGCAACACCTCGGCAGCCCTGGCTGCGTACGCGGCGCAGGCCGGCCTCCCCGCGCTCGTGTTCGTGCCCACGGGGCAGGTGGCGCTCGGCAAGCTCACGCAGACGCTCGCGTACGGCGCGCGCACGCTGCTCGTGCGCGGCGACTTCGACGACTGCCTGCGCCTCGTGCAGGATGCCTCGCGCGAGCTCGGCATCTACCTGCTCAACTCGATCAACCCGTGGCGGCTCGAGGGACAGAAGACCATCGTGTTCGAGCTGCTGCAGCAGCTGGGCTGGGACGCGCCCGACTGGATCGTGCTGCCCGCCGGCAACCTCGGCAACACCGCCGCCTTCGGCAAGGCGCTGCGCGAGGCGCACGCGCTGGGCCTCATCGATCGCGTGCCGCGCATTGCGTCGGTGCAGGCGGCGGGTGCGGCGCCGTTCGCGGCCAGCTTCGCGGACGGCTTCCGCACGCGCACGCGCGTGCAGGCCGAGACGCTGGCCACGGCCATCCGCATCGGCGACCCCGCGTCGCACGATCGCGCGGTGGACGCGATCACCTTCAGTGACGGGTGCGTGCTGTCGGTGAGCGACGAGGAGATTCTCGCTGCCAAGCGCGTGATCGATGCGGCCGGCGTGGGGTGCGAGCCGGCCAGCGCCGCGAGCATCGCCGGCGCGCGCGCCCTCGTGCGCGACGGGCGCATGCGCGCGGGGGACCGCGTGGTGGCTGTGCTCACCGGCCACGTGCTCAAGGACCCCGGCATTCTCGTGCGAATGCACCAGGACGCGGCTTTCCCGTCGGCGCCGCCCAACGCCCCCATCGAAATCGACGCGAGCGTGTCGGCCGTGGCCGCCGTGCTGGCCGACGATGCGCGCCGTCGCGCCATGACTGCTCACGACTGATGCTGCCTCCCGGCCGCCGCACCACGCTCTCCCTTACCTGATGCTGCCTCCCGGCCGTCGTACCCTCATCACCGGCGCGAGCCGTCCGTACGGGGTGGCGCTCGTGCGCGCCTGCCTCGAGCGCGGCGATCGTGTCATCGCCACCTCGCGCAATCCGGCGCGTGTGCCCGTGCTCGCCGACCTGCGCGCCGAGTTCGGCGGACTCGACCTCGTACCGCTCGACCCGGCCGACGCCGCATCGGTCGCCGCGGCGATCCCCGTGCTCGAGGAGATCGCGCCGAGTCTCGACCTGTTGCTGCTCGCGCCGCCGGAGCCCGGGCCGCACGAGAAGCTGGCCGACGCGGAGCGCGATGCGCAGTTCGCGACCATGTCCGGCACCGGACTGGTGGAGCACTACCGGCGATCGGCCGTGGCGCCGGTGCTGCTGGTGCGCACGCTGCTGCCGTTCCTGGAGCGCGAGCGCGGGGCGCGGGTACTGTTCGTGAGCACGTGGCTGGGCTCGCTCGCGGGCAAGGTGCAGGGGGGCGACTACGCCAGCTGCGCGAGCGCGGCAGGGCTGCACATGCTGGTGCGCGCGCTCGCGCACGATGTCGCCGACTTCGGCATCACGTGCGTGATCGGCAATCCCGGGTGGTACGCCACGAGCCCCGACGGTCCGGCGTTTCGCATCCCGATCAACGAATCCGCGGCGGGGCTGCTCACGGTGACCGACGCGATCTCTCCCGCCCAGAGTGGCGGGTTCTTCGACTACACTGGCGTGGAGCGAGCATGGTAGCAGGACAGTCAGCGAGGCGCACTCGGCGCGCATTCGTCCTTCTGGGGCTTGGCGCCTGTGCGAGCGCTAGTGCCGTCGCATCGGCGCACGCGCAGCAGCCGCTCGCGCAACCCGCGCCCGCCACACCGGCCGGCGCGCCCGCCTCGTACGTCGCGCACCGGGTGGCGAAGGGGAAGTCGTTCACCGACTTCGAGGCCATGCTGCGCGACGTCTCGCAGGCGGACGTGGTGCATCTCGGCGAGCAGCACGACGACCGGGGCACGCACGCGCTGCAGCTGGCCGTACTCGAGGGGCTCGCGCGGCGCGGGGTGCCGGTGGTGCTCTCGCTCGAGATGATCGAGCGCGACGCGCAGGCGCTGCTCGATGCGTACCTGGCCGGCACGGTGCCGGAGAGCGCGTTCCTCGCGGGCTCGCGCCCCTGGCCCAACTACGGTCCCGACTACCGCCCGCTGGTGGAGTTCGCGAAGGCGAAGGGGTGGCCGGTGGTGGCGTCCAACATTCCGCGTCCGCTCGCGTCGGCGGTGTCGCGCGGTGGACTGGCGGTGTTCGACACGCTGAGCGCGGAGCAGCGTCCGTGGGTCGCGTCGGACAACCAGTGCGGCACCGACACGAAGTACGGGCGCAAGTTCATCGGGCTCATGACCGAGATGGCCGGTCACGGCGGCGGCGGCATGCCGGCCGCGAACATGGACCGCTTCTACGCCGCGCAGTGCGTCAAGGACGAGGTCATGGCCGAGAGCATCGCGCGGGCGCTCGATGCGCATCCGAACGCGGTGATCGTGCATGCGGCGGGAGGCTTCCACGTGGAGGAAGGGCTCGGCACGGTGGAGCGTGTGGCCCGCCGCGTGAAGGCGGGGGCGGTGCAGCGGCGTGACGTGCGGCAGGAGGTGGTGATGTTCGTGCCGACCGCAGACCTGGACGCGGTGAAGCCGTCCGAGAACCGGCACCTCGGGCGGTACGTGGTGTACGTGCATCGATAACGTTCGGCGTTGCGGGATCGCGTCCGGCGGCGCAACATGAAGCAGTCAACAGTCCCACCATTCACTCCCCGACCTGCCATGCTTTCCTCCTCGTTCGGCGCTCGTTCCTTTGCCCTTGCGGCCACCGCTGCCACTCTCGCCTTGGCGCCTGTCGCTGGCGCGCAGGAAGTGAGCGGCAAGTGGTCCGCCACCCTCGTGTTCTCCGGCCGCATGGCGGGCGACCTGCGCGTCGAGAAGGCCAAGAAGGACGACGAATCGCAGGCCCGCATCGAGATCCGCAACGCGGCCATCAACACGCAGATCGCGTGGGACATCGCCGAGGGCGTGTGCGGAGACAACGCGCAGTCCATCGCGCCGCGCGCCAAGTTTCGCCAGATGCTCACGTCGAACGACGGCAGCGCCAATGTGCGCTCCACGGTCCCGCGCCTGCAGCCCGGCAAGCGGTACTACGTGCGGGTATTCAGCCCGGGCAACTCCGGCGACGATCGCAGCGGGATGAGCTGCGTGAACCTGAGCGAGGAGCCGTAACCGCGCGCCTCGCGCGTTTGCATCACACAAAGACGACGGGGGCATCGCACAGTGCGATGCCCCCGTCGTCTTTTTGCCCTGAGGGTCAAGCGATCGGGCGGCAGCGCCACGCGAGGTGGCGCTGCCGCCCGGTGCATGCATCAGGGCGCCGAGCCTTCGCCGCCGCCACCCGTGGTGTAGTACGGGAGTCGCAGCGTCTCGAGCTCGCGGCCGTGCACGGGCATGTGCAGCGGCGTCCCCGGCAGGAGGCGACCCCAACCGCGCTGGTCCGCAAAGGCCATCAGTGCGTTGGTCGCGAACGTCTGCATGCGCTTCTCGTACATGATGGCATCCCACAGGTCGCCGCAGCTGCCATCGTCCTTGCGCGGCACGCAGTCGCCGCCAGCCGGCGGTCCGTCCACCGTGACGGGCCTGAGGCCGGCGGCTACGCGGCTCGGATTGAGTAGCGGAAGGATCTCGGCGCGTCGGTTGAGGCGGAACAGCGCCTCGATGCGCAGGAACTTCATTTCCTCGGTGGTCATCGAAGCGTAGCGGCCGGTGCTCCAGAAGTTGAGCGCGGGCGGGTTGCGATGCTTCGTGCCGAGGTAGTTCGAGCGCATGTACGTGCCACGCACCGTGCCCATCGTCTGCGACGTGGGGCGGGCGATGATCGCCGGCGCGGGCGGATTGGAGTTCGTCGCCACCGTGGCATTCGAGATGCGCCGATCCGGGGTGCCCAGGAGGAACGCATCACGCTGGTCGAGCGGCGTCTGCAGCCACGCCTGATACGCGCCCGTCGTGTCCGCCGGTCCGATCAGCCGGTTGTTGACGCGGGCGTTCGTCTGGAGCGCCGAGAACTGGATGTACGTCGAACGCGTGGCGACGATCGTGTTGTCCGCCTGCTGCTCGAAGTTGGCCGTGATCCCCGAGTCCACGAGACCGATCACCTGCTGCCAGTTCACCGCGGCGCGCTCCGTCGGGTTGCGCGGGGCGTAGGCGTAGCTGCGGGCGAGGTACGAGTACATGATCTTCACCAGGTCGTCGCGCGAGTACGAGACGCCGTTGATCCACGTGACGGGCGTCGAGAAGTCGTTCGCCGCCTTGGCCTCGGCGATCGCCTCGCGCAGGCTGGTGCGCCCCTGTTCGAGCAGCGTGTTGTACGGCTGCAACGTGTAATCGTAGGAGTCGGGCGAGTCGTTCTCGTTGGCCGGGAACCCCTGGTCGAACATCAGGCCCAGGTAGATGTTGCCCACGCCGATGAGGAACTTCGAGAAGATCTTCGCGCGCGGCGTGTCACAGCCTTGCGGGCAGGCCGCCGTGACGTCGCCGAGCCGCAGGTTGCCGCGATCGATCGACTGGATCACGTCGCGGCCCGTGGAGATCACCCGATAGAGGTTGTACCACGGCTTGCGGTTGAACCAGCCGCCCTGGTTGCGATTGTCGATGGCGACGCGCGGTTCCTGCGTCACCTGCATCGGTGTCGCGTCGCCCGTGGTGAGCTCGTTGCCGAGTACCGAGAGTTCGAGCGCGGGCTGATTGAGCGGCAGGTTGGTCGCCGTCTCGGTGCCCATGTCGACGCCGTAGAAGTTGCGCCAGCCCCCCACGAGGGCCGACTCGATGTTCTCGGCATTGGAGAACACGCCCTCGACGGCCGGCGAGTTCTGGTTCACGACATCGAGTGTTTGGCAGCCGCCCGCGAGCAGCGAGCCGGCGAGCACGGCGCCGGCCACCCGGCGCGCCGTGCGCGGAGCCGGGCGACCGCCCGGAATGTTGGTGTTGTGCATAAAGAAGTTGGGGGAGCGCATCAGAAGGTGATCGTGAAGGCGCCGGTCCAGGAGCGGGAGAGCGGGTACACGTTGCTGTCGTACCGCTCGAGGGCGCTGTTGGAGCCTTCCACGTTCAGGCCCGAGTAGTTCGTGAGCGTAAGGATGTTGCGACCGATGAGGTCGG
>JAABRO010000033.1:0-16759 GCA_011390885.1 Gemmatimonas sp.
GGGCACGTGTACCTGCAGCAGCGCGGCGGCGATTCGCTCGCCTTCACGCGCGTGCCCTTCGGCGAGCCAAACGCCACCATTCGCATGACGGTCACCGCCGATCTCGATCGTGACGGCCGCCTCGACATCGTGGCCATCGACGAGGAACGCGGTGCGCGCGCGTACTTTGCACGCGGCGATGGTGCGTTCAGTGATGCGACGCCACTCGGTACGACCGGCGGCCGCCCCTACGCACTCGCTGTGGCCGACATGGACGCCGACGGCCATGCGGACGTGATCGTGGGCTACGTGGAACGCCAGCCCGAAGTGCTGTACAACGACGGCACCGGGCGCGCATTCACGCGCGTGACGTTCGGCGACGCCGAGGGCGCGGCCTACGGCTTCGCGATCGCCGACCTCGACCGGGACGGCGCGCTCGACATCGCCATCGCACGATCGGACGCGCGCAACGTGGTGTATTTCGGCACGCCCGCGAGCGCACCTGCGGGGAGCGTGAACGCCGCCGCGGCCAATCCGATCGACAGCGCCGCGCTGCAGCGACACCTGCGCGCCCTCACGGACTCGGCGCTGGAGGGGCGCGGCGCCGGCTACGTGGGTGATTCGCTCGCGGCGGCGTACGTGAGTGATCGGTTTCGCGCGGCGGGACTCGAGCCGGCCGGCGAGGCGGGAAGCTTCCTGCAGTCGTTCCCGCTGCACGCGCGTCGGCCGACGCGTCCGTTCGAGGTGCTGCGCAGCCGGAACGTGGTGGGGCTGCTGCCCGGCAGCGACCCTCGGCTGCGGGATGAGATCGTGGTGATCGGCGCGCACCTCGACGGGCAGGGCATGTCGGGGCAGGCCGACATGGGACGGCGCATCCCTGATGGCACACCCGCGACGGCGGTCTACGCCAGTGCGAACGACAATGGGGCCGCAGTCGCTGCGCTGCTTTCGATCGCCGAGCAGCTGGCGGCGGCGCCGACGCGTCCGAAACGAACGGTACTCTTCGTTGCGTTCGGCGCCGAGGAGCACGGCCTCGTGGGCTCACTGCACTACGTGGCGCATCCGGTGCGCGCGTGGGATCGGCACGTGGCCATGATCAACCTGGAGATGATCGGATGGGAGGCCGACCGGGATGTCAACGTGCGCGCCACCGCCACGAGTCGTGACTGGAACGCACTGCTCGACTCGGCGACGGCATACACCGGTTTGCCAACCACCCGCAACCAGCCCGCGCTCACCAACGACACCGACCACTACGGCTTCGGAGTGCGCGGCGTGCCGTCGGTGCACTACGGCGTTGGCGGGGCGCGCGAGCACTACCACGCCACCACGGACACGGAAGACCGGATCGTCTACGCCGCGCTGGCGCGACGCGCGTGGCACGCACTGACGCTCACGCGTCTCGCGGCCGACGCGCCACGCCGCCTGTCAGCCGACTGGGTGCACCCGCCCGACCTCGGCCTCACGCACGTGGCACTCACGACGGCGGAGTACGCTGCGGCCGGAATCGCCGACAGCGCCGGTGCACTGAAGGTGAACGCGGTTGCGTCCGGACTCGCCGCGCACGCGGCGGGCGTGCGCGCCGGCGACCTGCTGCTCGCCGTGAATGGACGCACGTGGCGACGCAACCAGTCCGGTGGGGCGGCGCTCGCACAGGCCGTGGCGTCTGCCGACGACTCGGGGCGCATCACGCTGACGGTCGTCCGCGATGGCGTGACGCGTGAGGTGACACTGCCGCGATAGCCGTGCTCGAGCCTATCGCGCCGCGTGCTCCATGCTACCACCGCGCCGTGCGCGCGGCGAGGGCGTGCCACTGCGCGTCGAGCGCGTCGGGCACTGCTGCACGCTTCCCGTCCACCCACCAGCGCGCCATCTCCATCGCGGCCGCGGCGAGCATGCGCGCCGCCAGTCGCGGATCGAGCTGCTCGGCGCTCCCCCAGCCGCTGGGCGACCGGCGCACGATCATCTCGGCGCACAGGTCGGTGCCGTAGTCCCACAGACGGTCGAGCTGCCCCGACACGCGCATCGACTCCACCACCGGCCCCGCTTCGGCCACGTGCTCGAGCAGTTCGCGCAGCGGCAGCAGGCGTCCGCGTGGTGCGCCGGGCCGGTCCATGCGCGACTCGAAGCCCCGGAACATGCGCTCGAAGCTCCAGTAGAGCGCGTCCTCCTTGTTGCGGAAGTGCGCGTAGAAGGTGGCCCGCGCCACCCCCGAGCGGTCGAGAATGTGCTGCACCGTGAGCGTGTGGAAGGGACGCGCGGCGAGCTCGGCCGCGATCGCCGCGCCCATGGCGCTGAGCGTGCGCGCCACGCGCGGATCGGGGTCTCGGTCGGGTTCCTGAACATCGGGACGCACACTGTTCGACACACACGCCTCGTGATGCGGGATGCCTGCATGTTCGGTGCGACCCCCCGCCTGACGCAATGCGGAACACGCACGCGTGCGCGGCCACACACCTCGCCCGAACGCGGCGCCACGCCGCAGGACGACACACATGATCACCTCCCGCTTCGCCGCCCGTGCCCTCGTCGTGGGCACGATCGGCCTGTTCGTCACCATGGGGCTGCACCCCACCGGCGCGGAGGCGCTCGCCAACGCCGAAAGCGGCGGCCTCAACCTGCTCGCGCGCGGCGTGCACGCGCTCGCGATCGCCATGATGCCGCTGCTGCTCGTGGGCTTCTTCGGCGTGACACGCCGGCTGAAGGCACGGCCGGGGCTGTCGGCGTGCGCCTTCGCGGCCTGGGGGCTCGCCCTCGTGTCCGTGCTGATGGCGGCGATCATGAGCGGCCTCGTGGCACCGGCGGTGGCCGATCGCATCGCGGCGACTGCGGCCGCGGAGCGCGACGACCTGCTGCGCCTGCTGCGCTTCACGGGCACGCTCAACCAGGCGTTCGCCGCGGTCTACGTCGCCCTCGGTGGTGCGGCCATCGTGGCGTGGTCACTGGCCCTGCGCGCCGAGCGCACGGTGCCGCGTCTGCTGCCGTGGCTCGGCGTGCTCGTGGGCGTGGCCGCCGCCGTCGGCACGCTCAGTGGCCGGCTTGCGCTCGATGTGATGGGGTTCGGCGCGGTGGTGCTGGGGCAGGGCGTGTGGATGCTGGGCGTGGCGTGGTGGCTGGGGCGGTCGGCGCCTAGCTTCGAGGCATGAGCGCTGTCGTCACGTACCTGCTCGCCCTGATCGTCGCTCTGCCACTCGGCTTCGCCGCCGCGTACGCGCCTTTGATGCTGGTGGAGACGCCGGGGTTTCACCTCACCCTGTGGTGGGTGGTGATGCTGCTGTTCATCCCCGGTCCGCTGCTCGTGGGCGCGGTGATCTACGGCCTGCTCGCCCGCTGGCTGCGGCGGCGTGGCGAGCCGATGCCGTCGTACCTCGCTCGAACCGCGCCGCTGTCGCTGCTGCTCGTCGCGCTGGTCGCCCAATCGATCGCGGCCCCCGAAGGATTCGGACTTGTTGCGCCAGTGGTGATCAGCGCGGCGGCGGTGCTGCTGGGCGGACTGGCAGGAGACGGTCTCGTCAGCGTGTTCAGAGAACCGAGATCGAACCAGGATTGCCGTCCCGACTCGCCTACTCCGTGAACCACCCCACCGGTCGCCGCACGCTCACCGGCTCCGGATAGCGGTCCACGTACCCCACCCGCAGCAGGAACTGCAGCGTACCGTCCACGCCGAGTGAGCCTTCCAGGCCAGTGCGGGTCTCGGGCTCCTCGAGCATCTGGGTCATGGGGTGCGCGGCCACGCCGAGTGCGCGCAGCGTGAGCAGGACGCGCTGATAGCGACGGCCGGCGTCGAGCAGCGCCTCGCGCGAGCCGTCGTCGCTCGTGAGCACGAGCCAGCCGCCGCCGGCCTTGGCCTGGTCGGTGGCAGTGGCCAGACCGCGCTCGCGAAACGAGGGCGTCATCACGGTGGCGGCGGTGTAGCGCGTGCGCACCCACCACCCGGCCACGCCAGTGATCTCCATGCTTGCCGGCGTGAGCCCGTCGCGTTTCGCGCGCGCGTCGTCGTCCTTGAAACGGATCCACTCGGCGAGCTCCCGCTGCGCATCGTCACGCGCCGTCTGCAGGCGGTTCGCCTCGATGGTGCCGTCGCGCAGCAGCGTGTCCTCGCGTGTGCCGCGAGCGAACCATTCCGAGCGCCCCGCCGTCTCCACGAGTGCGCGCGCGTGGTCCGCGGAGAGTGACGTGTCGCGGTGTCCCGAACGCACGACGCGCCGGCGCCGGATGGCGTCGAGCACCTCGGGTGCATCGAATCGTGGCGCACGCGGCGCGAACTGCACGGTGGCCACCGCGTCGCCGTCGGTGAGTGGCGTGATCGCGGCGTCGAGCCCGAGCGCTTCGCTCGCCTGCGCGAGGTTCTCGAGGAACGCGCCGAGCGAAAGGGTGAACTCGCGATCGGTCGGGTCCACCGCGGGCAGGCGGCGGGTGGGGTCGCCGAGCAGCACGATCCGGTCGCTGCCCTCGCGTCGCACGCGCCACGGCTGGCTGTTGTGCGCGCTCGACGCGAGGGCGGCGTAGCCGAGGACACGCATGAGCGGGTCATTGGCCGAGTCCGGGTCGTCTTCCCGCGCGCCGGGGAGTCCCGGCAGGTCCGCACGTACCACACCGCCGCAGGCGACGACCGTGCCCGCGGCCAGCGCCACTGCGCCCATGCGCGCGAGCGCAGCGCGACGGTCCAGCGGCTGCCCGACGAAATCGCTCATGGTGTCTGCTGCTCGAGCGCCCCGATCGCGTCGGCGCGAGGCAGCTCGCTCGTCGGCACGTTGTACCGAACGCGCTGGATCACGAAGCGCCCGTACAGCCACGCGGGCTTGTCGGCGTAGTGCCAGATCGCGTCGCCCTCGGCGGGCAGGCGCAGTCCGTTCATGTCGCGATGCGCGCGCAGCGGCGTGGTCCACCGCTCGCCGTCGTCGGGGAGCGAGTGCCGGTCGTCGCTCGCGAAGTCGACGAGGTCATCGTTGGCGTCGAAGAACAGCGTGGCCGACACGCGATGCGCGCCGTTGGTGAACGTGACCCGTGCACTCGTGTCGTTCACCGGCTGCCACACGAAGCGATCGTCGAGCAGCGCGCCCGGTGCCATGATGCAGAAGTCGTTGAGCATGGTGACCGTCTCGGCGCGCGTGAACGCGTCCCCCGATTCGTCCACCATGTCGACCACGCCGGCCACGCGGATCTGCATGCGCGCACCGTCGTGCGTGTACGCGTGCAGCCCCGTCACAGGCAGCCCCTTCATGCGCGTGCGCAGCAGGAAGAGGCGCGTGGGTTCGGGCACGAAGCTCACCTGCAGCACGGGCGTTTCCATCCACGGCTCGCCCGGTCCGCGGTTGAGCTGGGCGTGCATGTCCACCACGAAGTTGTGCACGCGCGGCGTGCCCACCACGCCGACCCGCCGCAGCCAGCGCGAGACCGGGGCAGGGAGCGCGTCCACGTCGGCGTCGGTCACGAGCGTGGGCGCCGCGGTGGGCTGCCGCGCGGCCTCGGTGGCGACGGCGTCGTCGAAGCGATCGGTGAGCGGCGTACAGCCGATGGCCAAGGCGATCATGAGGGCACCTCCGAGGCGTCGGGTGGGGCGGGGTCGCGCGGGCATGCGTCCACGATGCGGCGGCCGGTGGCGGGGCGCATCGGGGATTGCCGGACGGGGGCGAGTGGGTTCTACCGACCGGAGCTTGCCCTTGATCGCAGCTGCTGTGCTGCTTGCGAGGAAATGGTGCACCGCGCAGTAGAACTGCGCTTGTGTGCCGTCGCCAGAACGGACAGCCTGCTCGAGTACCCAGCCCGTACCGCGACACGATGACCACTGGAGCCGGAGCATGCCGTGACACGAATGCCGAACGCTGCTCACGTGCTCATCGACCGTACGAAGCTTCGGGACTACCTCCTGTCGTCTACGCATCCCGTTGGAGCCGCGAAGGCTCGCGTCTTCGTCGCGCTCGGATTTCGCGCAGACCGCTGGTCCGAGCTTCGGTACGCGTTGTGTGCTCACGCGGCGTCCGGCGAAGCACGGGTTCAGCCGCCGACCGCCCATGGCGAGAAGTGGGTGGTCCAGGGTATGCTACGAGGACCCAGCGGCGCGTCGATGCCGTTCGTGTCCGTCTGGATCATTCGCGCCGGTGAGAGTCGACCACGGCTCGTGACCGCGTATCCCGAGGAGGCGCCCTGATGGCCGAGTTTCGAACGCTCGATACGGTCGTGCTCACTCGCGACGTGCCGGACGCTGGCCTGCGCGCGGGAGATCTCGGGGCGATCGTGCACTGTCTCACTCCCGACCTCTACGAGGTGGAGTTCGTGGCGGTGTCCGGGCGCACGCAGGCGCTGCAGACACTGTCGGCGGACGATCTTCGTCCGGTCGGAGCGGACGATCTGCTCTCGGCGCGTTCGGCGCGATCGGCGTAGGGTTTGAAGCGGCAGCACGCCGACTGTCGACATCCTGCAGCCGAACCGCCTACCTGCGCCACTGTCAGGCGTCACACGGCTGGTCTGCCGTCGCTCCTCGCATAGGTCGCCCACACCCGATACTCCGCGACCCACTCACTCGCGGAGAGCACGGTACCTCCACCACGCCGATTCGAGCCAGCGTTCCAGCGCCCGCCGTAGCGCACGTCGTAGCGCGACAATCCCAGACTGTGCAGCGTCTCGCCGGCGCGCGCTGCCTGCCCCAACCGAGCGCGAATCTGGCGGACGCCCGGAAGCACCGGATCGGGACTCGCGGTCACGATCACACGCGCCTCGGGGAGCAGGGTCGGGAAGAACTCCCCCTCCATCGCGTCGTCGAAGTCGGCCCAGGCGAAGCCGTCGTCGATGGTGAAGCGCCCTTCGCGCACGGCCGCTTCCGCCTGCGCCCGCCGCTCGAGCCGCTCGGCGAGGGCACGGTCGGCGTGTTCGGGGAGCGTGTGCCCCGCCAGCAGCGCCTCCAGCGCCTCGAACGAGATGGCGAGCGAACGCGTGTTCTCGATGGCCTGCAGCAGGTCGGCAATGGGGTGGGCCGCGCCGGTGTGATCCGCGGCTATCGCCGCCTCGCCGAACGCGTCATCCGCCGGCAGCACGCCGCTCACGATGCCCGCGCTCAGAATGCTGTCGCAGTCGGTGTGCGTGAGGCGCACCGGCACCTCGGCTGGCACGACGCCGCGCGCGTCGACGCGACGCAGCGCGAGGTTCGCGCTCGAGATCGCGGTCTCGAAGGTCGGATCCGGCGCGTGGTGGTCGATGTTCTCCGACGCCCCGTGTACCCAGCCCCACGCGGTGAGGGTGGCGAACTTCTTGATGTCCTCCACGTACGCGTCGCACACCACCTGCGGTGCGCGCTCGAACGTGGCGCGCGGCACCGCCTGGGTCAGTGGGTCGAGCGTGATGCGATGGATCGCGGCGCTGGCAAGTGCTGACACGGTGCATGCCTCCGGTGGGGGTACACCGGAAGGCTAGGCGGGGGGTCTGACAGTGGCTACCGCCCCTCCCGCACCCCACGCAGCAGGTCCGGCCGGTCGGTGGTGATGCCGTCCACGCCGAGCTCCAGCAGGCGCGCCATGTCGGCTTCCGTGTTCACCGTCCACGGAAACACACGCACCCCCACCGCCTTCGCCTCGGCCAGCGCTTCCGCGGACACGTTGCGGAAGTTGGGCGACCAGTTGCGGCCACCCGCGGCGCGAATGGCGCGCGGCACCGACCCGCCGTGCGCGTCCACGTCGATGCCCGCCATCCACGGCGACGCGCCCGCCTGTCCGCGCTGGACGCTGTCGAAGTCCTTGCTCTCCACCGTGAGGTAGCTGGTGGCGATCTCGGGCGCGATCTGCTGCACGCGCTGCAGCGGCCGCCAGTCGAAGGAGATGACTTGCGTGCGCGACACCACGCCGCGCGCGCGCAGCACGGCCACCGTGCGATCGGCCAGCTCGTCGACAGGCGCCGACAGCTCCGGACGCGTGGGATCGGACTTGATCTCCACCACGAGCCGCGTGGGCGGCGCGCATTCGGCGAGGAACAGCGTGATCACCTCGTCGAGCGTGGGAATGCGCGCGCCGTCGCTCGGCGCCTGCGCCGGATAGCGCCGCGCGTAGTCGGTGTCGGGGCGCAGCCGCCCCACATCGTACGCGCGCAACTCCGCCAGCGTGCGTTCGCGCAGCAGCGGACGCGCGGAGTCGCGCACCCAGGCCCCGCTGGCATCGCGCGCAATGTCCGGGTGCAGGGCGTAGTCGTGGTGCACGACCACGACGCCGTCCGCCGACAGGTGCACGTCGAGTTCGATCCCGTCCACGCCCACCGCACAGGCGCGCGAAAAGGAAGGGAGCGTGTTCTCCGGCGCCAGGCCGGCGGCGCCGCGATGCCCGATGATCTCGGCGACGGATTGCGCCGGCATGCGCAGCGGGGTGCACAGCACGACGAGGACCAGCGCCGCGAAGCCGAGGCGGCGCCGAGCGAAAGTATGAACGCGAAGCATGACGAAGCGTAGAACGTGCGCGCTCGGCCGGCGCCCGGCCGTCCGATTCGAGGCCATGCCGAAACAGCGGCGTGACATGGCGCGCCGGTCGCCGTGACGTGACCCCGCTTGTTCTTGGTGTCCTGCGAAACCTCGCGCATGCGAGCACGTCACTCACCCCGCAACTCCATGCTCACCCGCCTCGTTCGAACCCTTCGCGCTGCCGCTATCCTGCTGGCGATCGGCGCCACCACCGCAGCACCCGCCGGCGCCCAGGCTACCGAGGGCTACATCAGCGGCTTCGTGCGCGACGCCGACGGCGCCCCGCTGGCGTCCGTCACGATCATCGCGCGCAATGCCAGCACCGGCTTCCAGGAAACGCGCCGCACCGACGGCAACGGTCGCTACGTGTTCGCGCAGCTGCCGATCGGCGGCCCGTACACGGTGACCGTGCGCCAGCTCGGCCTGCAGGCGCAGTCGCGCACCGGCATCACGCTCAACCTCGGTGACCGCGTCGCCCTCGACTTCACGATGGCCGCGGCGAGCCAGGAGCTGGCGGCGGTCGAGGTGCGCGGTGATCGCGAGGCCAAGCGCAACGAGCGCGTCGGTGCCTCGTTCGTGGTGGACCAGGAGAAGATCCGCGAACTGCCCATCGCCGACCGCAGCTTCGCCGACCTGTCGATCATCGCGCCCACCACCTCGCGCTCCGGCACCGGCGGCATCATCACATCGTCGTCGTCGATCTCGGGTGGCCGCGTGTCGAGCACCGACATTCGCGTGGACGGCGTGCAGCAGAAGAACACGCTGTGGGGCACCGGTTCCGGCCGCGGCCCGTACTCGCTCTCGGTGGAGGCGATCCAGGAGTTCGAGATCGTGACCAATGTGTACGACGTGACGCAGGGCCGGCAGGGCGCCGGCGCGGTGAACGTGGCCACGCGCAGCGGCACCAATACGCGCACCGGCTCGCTGTTCCTGTACAACCGCAATCAGGCGCTCACTTCGAACACCAATTTCCTCGGGCAGCCGATCACCGATTTCAGCAACTTCCAGTGGGGTGGCACGCTCGCCGGCCCGATCATCAAGGACAAGCTGCACTACACGGTGGCCTTCGACCGACAGGACGTGACCGAACCGTTCGTGGCGCTCAACGTGGCCAGCGACGCGGACTGGCAGCGGTTGCAGGTGAGCCCCGACTCGGTCACCCGCTTCCTGAACATCCTGCGCGACCAGTACGGTCTGCCGGATGGCCAGCAGACGGGTGTGTTCGACCGCGGCAACACGCTGAATACGGTGTTCGCGCGCCTCGATTGGACGGTGAACGACCGCCATCGCCTCACGCTTCGCCACAACTTCAGCAACTTCTTCTACGACAACTCGATCCCCGACCGCGAGCTGTCGGTGCTCGAGAGCCGCGGCAACCAATCGTCGCGTGAGAACCAGCTGCTCGCGTCGCTCAAGTCGAGCCTGGGCACGAGCGGCACGAACGACCTGCGCATCGCCTTTACCGACCGCATCCTCGAGAACCAGGCCAACACGCGCCTGCCGCGCGCCTGGGTGACGGTGGCCTCCACGCTCCCCGACGGTCGCACCGGCAACCCGCAGATCCTGCAGTTCGGCGGGCAGCGCACGAGCCCCGAGCTGCAGACCGAGCGCTCGCTGCAGCTGGTGAACGTCACGCGCTTCGAGCGCGGCAACACGGCGTGGACGTTCGGCACCGACAACTCGCTCAACGATCTGTCGATGTTCGTCTCCATCGAGACGGACGGCCTCTTCCAGTTCCCGAGCCTGGCCGCGCTGGAGGCGCGTCGCCCCTCGTCGTTCGCGCGCCTGGTGCCGCTGCAGGAGCTCGAGCCGCGCATGTCGCAGACGGTGTTCGACGGTGGCGTGTTCGCGCAGGGCGAGTACCGGCCCACGCCCTCGCTGGTGCTGGCCGGCGGCCTGCGCTACGACGTGACGGCGTTCCTCACGGCGGCCAACTTCAACCAGTCGGCGTTCGACGCGTTCGGCCTCCGCACCGACAAGAAGCCGGTGAGCGGCAACCTGCAGCCGCGCGCGCAGCTGACGTGGAACATCGGCGCCCGCGGCACCGACGTGGTGCGCGTGGGCGGCGGCCTGTTCACGGCCCAGCCGCACTACATGTCGCACATCAACCACCTGCTCAACGACGGCTCGCAGCTGGGCGACCTGCTGCTCACCGGGTCGGCGGTGCCCACACCCGACTTCGTGCGTTATCGCGAGAACTTCGCGAACGTGCCGGGCATTCCGGCCGGCAGCGCGACCCGACCGCAATACATCAACGCGTTCGCCGATGACTTCGGCGTGCCGCAGACGTGGAAGACCGACATTTCGTACCAGAAGCGCATGTTCGACGGGCGCCTGGCGCTCGGCGTGACGGGGCAGTACGCCGACACGCGCAACAACTACCGGTACGTGGACCGGAACCTCCCGGAGCCGGCGTTCCGCCTGTCGAACGAGAACAACCGGCCCGTGTTCGCGCCGGTGTCGGTGATCACCAACCCGGCGCAGGCGGGCGCCGCCGGCCGCGCGGCGATCCGTCCGTTCCCGCAGTTCCAGCGCGTGCTCGAGTTCCGCTCCGACGCGGCGTCGGTGCAGCGCGCGCTCGTGCTTGACGGCACGCTGCAGCTGCCGCGCGGTGGCAACATCGGCGGCTCGTTCACCTTCAACGAGACGCGCGACAACCACTCGTTCAACTGCTGCATCGCGATCACGTCGGTGTTCATCCCGGTGCCGGGCGACACGCGCGAGATGTCGTGGGGGCCCAGCAGCACGGACTTCCGGCACAAGCTCGTGCTGTACGGCTCCACGCCGGAGCTCTTCGGCGGCCGCTTCAGCGTGCGCGTGATCGGACAGTCGGGAAACCCCTGGTCGCCCACGGTGGCGCAGGACATCAACTACGACGACGTGGGTCAGGGCGGCTCGTTCGCCAACGCCAATGACCTCGCCTTCCTGTTCGACCCGTCGAAGCCGGGACTCGACCCGGCGCTGGCCACGGCCATGCAGACCGTGCTCGACAACCCGAACAACATCGCGCGTGACTACCTGCGCGAGAACCTCGGCAACATCGCGGGGCGCAACGCGGTGCGGAATCCGTTCGTGACCCAGATCGACCTGCGCTACTCGCAGAAGCTCCCGTCGGTGCGCGGGCAGCGGGCCGAGCTGACCGTGGACGTGTTCAACTTCGCGAGCCTCATCAACCACCAGTGGGGTGGCGTGCGTGTGGTGCCGGGTGCCAACCAGACGCTGCTGCGCACGGCCGGCTTCGACGCGGCCACGCAGAACTGGCGCTACACGGTGAACCAGAACTTCGGCCAGAGCGTGCTCTCGGGCAATCGCTACCAGGTGCAGGCCGGCGTGCGCTACAGCTTCTGATCGACGTCAACGCGCCCGGCGACCATCGGAGGTTTCGATGGTCGCCGGGCGTGGTGCGTTGCGTGCTGCGGGGGGAGCTTCGTGCGTCCCTACCGCACCCGCTCGTCGAGCACGCGCCGCACGTCGTCCAGCCCCACGCCCATCGCGCGCAGCGCCACGAGCGTGTGATACACGAGGTCGGCGCCCTCCTCGGCCATGCGCGCGCGGTCACCCTCGAAGCACGCCATGGTGAGCTCCACCGCTTCCTCGCCCAGCTTCTTGTGGCGCAGGTTGCGATCGGACAGCAGACGGTGCGTCCAGCTCTTCGGCTTGTCCGCACCCGCCGCGGCCAGCGCCGCGTCGAGCGAGGCCGCGCGCTGCGCGAGTGTGACGTCGAGCGCGCCAAGGGCATCGGCGGCCATGGCATCATCGCGGAAGCAACTGAACGTGCCCTCGTGACACGCGGGCCCGGCGGGCCGCACGCGTGCCAGCACGGCATCGCCGTCGCAGTCGGCGGTGAGCGACACCACGCGCTGCACGTTGCCGCTCGTGCTGCCCTTGTGCCACAGGCCGCGGGTGCGCGAGGTGTAGTGCATGTCGCCGGTGGCCAGCGTGCGCGCGAGCGCCTCGCGATCGGCGTGCGCCACCATGAGCACGGCGCCGCTCAGGTGATCCTGCGCCACGACCGTGACCAGGCCGCCACCCTTGGTGAAGTTCAGCCGGTCGAGCTCGGCGTCGGTCGCAATGCGCATTCCACCCAGCGGTGTGTCTTCCACGGCCTCGCTCATCGCGCGTACTCCTGCAGTCGTTCGCGCACGGGCGCCGCGAGCGCGGCGTTCGTGGCGATGATGTCGCCGCCGAATGCGGTCGGCACGCCCTTCCAGCTCGTGAACACGCCGCCTGCTTCCGTGATCACGGGGTACAGCGCCGCCGCGTCCCACGGGTTCACGATGTCGTCCACCATCACTTCGGCCCGGCCCGTGGCCAGCAGCAGGTAGCCATAGCAGTCGCCCCAGGTGCGCACCACGCCCGCTTCGTGCGCGAACTGGCGCCACCGTGCGCCACGCGCCGGCCGGTCGAGGAACTGCTCGTCGGTGATGAGCACCGTGGCCTGCGCCAGCGACGACACGCTCGAGACCTGCGCGCGCACGCCGTTCCACCAGCACCCTTCGCCCGGCGCGGCGTGCACGAGCTCCTTCACCGCCGGAAAGCAGGCGGCACCCGCCAGCACGTCGTCGCCTTCACAGACGGCCACGAGCGACCCCCACAGCGGCACACCGCGCACGAACGCCTTGGTGCCGTCGATGGGATCGATGATCCACTGCCGCTTCGCCTCCGGACGAATGGGCGGAAACTCCTCCCCCTGCACACCATCTTCGGGAAAGCGCTCGGCGATCCACGCGCGCGCCACCTCTTCGGCGGTGCGATCGGCCACGGTGACAGGCGAGCCGTCGCCCTTCACTTCCACCGCGACGTGCTGACCGAACCAGCGCATGGCCGTGCCGGCCGCGAGTTCGGCCACCTCGGCCACGGCGCCGAGCAGGGAGTCGATGCGTTCAGTGCTCACGAAATCATCCAGGCTGGAGAAACACGGCCGCGGCTCACGCCACGAGTTCCGGCAGGGCGCGCACCGGCAGGCCGGCCGCGCGCATTACGTCCTTGAGGGCGGCCACCGTGGTGAGCCCGTCGTGCAGGATGCCGGCCACGAGCACCGCGTCGGCATGCCCCTCGGTCACGGCGTCCACGAGATGCCGCGCCTCGCCGGCGCCACCGCTCGCGATCACCGGCACGTTTACCGCATCGGCCACGGCGCGCGTGAGGTCGAGGTCGTACCCGGTGCGCGCGCCGTCGCGGTCGATGCTGGTGAGCAGGATCTCGCCGGCACCGCGCGCCACGCACTCCTGCGCCCAGGCCACCGCCTCGAGCGGCGTTTCCTCGCGCCCGCCCTTCACCCACACCTTCCACGCGCCGCCTTCGCCGCGCTTGGCGTCGATGCTGGCCACCACGCACTGCGCGCCGAAACGATCGGCGGCCTCGGTGAGCACTTCGGGGCGCGTCACGGCGGCGGAGTTGAGCGATACCTTGTCGGCGCCGGCGCGCAGGGCGCGCGCGACATCGTCGGCCGTGCGCACACCACCACCGATGGTGAGCGGAATGAACAGCTGCTCCGCCGTGCGACGGGCCACGTCGAGCAGCGTGGCGCGCTCCTCGGCGCTGGCCGAGATGTCGAGGAAGGTGATCTCGTCGGCCCCCTCGGCCTCGTAGCGTGTGGCCAGCGCGACGGGATCGCCCACGTCGCGCAGCCCCACGAACTGCACGCCCTTTACCACGCGAGCGCCCTTCACGTCGAGGCACACGATCACGCGTCGCGTCAGCATGCGGGCCGCCCGGCGCGCACGGCGTCACCGCCGATGGTTCGATCCGTCACGCGCTCACTCCGAGATCTCGAGGCGCACGGCGCCCTTGGTGCTGAACACCGCGCCCGACTCCACGAGCGCGTCGCGCAGCGCGAAGCCGAGTGCCTTGAAGGCGGCCTCCACGACGTGGTGCTTGTCTCGGCCGCGGATCACGCGCACATGCAGGGTGGCCTTCGCGTTGTCGGCGAAGGAGCGCATGAAGTGGTCGTACAGCGAGCTCGGCAGCGGCCCTTCGTAGAACGGGCGGCCGCCCAGGTCGAGCGACACGTGCACGAGCGCGTCGTCCATGGGCACGGTGCGGTCGCCGAAGCGCGCGCAGGTGGCCGGCGCGTAGGCGCCGATGGCCGCGCCGAGCGCGATGGCCACGTCCTCGATGAGGTGGTGCCGCAGGTCGCCCGTGGCGTCGATGCGCATGTCGATGCCGCTGTAGCGCGCGAGCGCGACCAGCATGTGGTCGAGGAACGGCTCGCCGGTGGTGATGGACGAGACGCCCGTGCCCGGCGTGAGCGTGATGCGGATCTGCGTTTCCTTGCTTTCGCGAACGACGGTGGTCATGCGAAGCTCTCCGGGGTGAGCAGGGCGGACGCCCGCTGGGGTTGAGCGACGAGACGGCTCACGCGCCGAACTCCTCGATGATACGGTTGGGCTCGATGGCGCCGGTGTACAGGGCCATGCCCAGCACGGCGCCGGCCACGCCACGATGCTCGAGCGCGCGCAGGTCGTCGAGCGTGGTCACGCCGCCGCTCGCCAGGACGGGCCACGGCGACGCCTCGGCCACGTCCTCCATGAGCGGCAGGTCGGTGCCCTGCATCTGGCCCTCGAGGTGCACGGCCGTCACGAGCGCACCGGCCAGCGGCAGCGCGCCGATCTCCTCCACGAAGCTCACCACGTCGAGCGGCAGCGTCTTGGTCCAGCCGCGCGTGACGACCTTGCGCTCACGCACATCGGCGGCGACCACGAGCCGCGCCGGAAAGCGGTGCGCCATCTCCTCGAGCCAGTCCTGGTCCTCGACGGCGCGCGTGCCCACCACCACCCACGTGGCGCCTTCGTCGAGCAGCTCCTCGATGCGCGACTCGTCGCGCACGCCGCCGCCCACCTGCACGGGCACGTTGCCGGCCTCGCGGATGATCTCGCGGATCACATGCACGTTGCTGCCACGACCGGTGGCCGCGTCGAGGTCGACCACGTGCAGTCGTCCGAACCCCTTCTGGATCCAGTCGCGCGCGACGGCCGGCGGATCATCGAGACGCACCGACTCCTGGTCGTACTCGCCGCCCACCAGCTGCACGCACTTGCCGTCGCGCAGGTCCACTGCCGGAATCACGATCACGGAGTCACGTCCTCGGTTGCGGATGAGCCCAGCGTGCCACGCTGCGCCGCGATGTGCACGGCTTCGCGCAGGAAGGCGCGCACGAACCGCACGCCCGGCGCGCTCGACTTCTCGGGGTGGAATTGCGCGCCCACGACGTTGCCCACGCGCACGGCGGCGGGGAAACGGTCGCCTTCGTGCGTGGTGTAGGCGATCACGTGCCGGCCGCTCTCGCCAGTCGGGCGGCACACGAAGCTGTTGGCATAGTACACGGTGTCGAGCCCCGACTGCACGAGCAGCGGGTCGAGCGGTGCAGTGGGTTCGAGCGTGTTCCAGCCGATCTGCGGCACGCGCTGCGCGTCGAGCCGCGTGACGCGCCCCGTGAGCACGCTGAGCCCCTGTCCGGGCCCCTCGTCGCTGTGGTCGAAGAGCAGTTGCATGCCGAGGCAGATGCCCAGGCAGGGCAGGCCGCCGAGCAGCGCGTCACGCATGGCATCACGCCCGCTGGCGAGGCGCTCGGCGGCGGGGGTGAAGGCGCCCACGCCCGGCAGGATGAGCGCATCGGTGTCGCGCACTGCAGCGGCCGGATCACGTTCCACGCGCACGGTGGTGAACTCAGTCTCGATCGACTTCACCAGCGAGTGCAGGTTGCCGGCCTCGTAGTCGAACACGGACACGCGCAGTCGGGGCGTGCTCATGCGCGATCCTCCGTGACGGGCGTGCCCAGGTTCACCTCCGCGTTCGCTGCATCGAACGCCGCCAGGCAGCGCTCGAGCAGCTCCCAGGGTCCCACGGAAAAGCGCAGCGCATCGCCGATGTGCGGCAGGTCGGGGAAGGGACGCACGGCCACGCCGCGCGCGCGCATGGCCTGCCCCACGGCCACCGCATTCGGCACCGGCACGCACACGAAGTTCGCGCCGCTCGGCAGCGGCCAGAAGCCACGCTCGCGCAGCGCGTCACTCAGCCGCTCGCGCAGCGACACGGCGAGCGCGACGTGTTCCTGCACCCACGGCATGCTCTCGCGCACGGCGGCCGTGGCCATCTGCTCGCCGAGCGCGGTGACCTTGTACGGGCCGCGCGACTTCTCGACCTCGGTCACGAGCGCCGGGCTGCCGATCGCGTAGCCGATGCGCAGGCCGGCCAGGCCGAACGCCTTGCTCATGGTGCGCACCACCAGCACCCGCTCGAACTCCTGCACGAGCGCCACCGCGCTCACGCCCGCGAACTCGGCGTACGCCTCGTCCACGATGAGCACGCCGTCGTGCCGCGAGGCGAGCGCGCGCAGCG
>JAABRO010000033.1:17388-187091 GCA_011390885.1 Gemmatimonas sp.
TGGTCCAGCGCACGAAGTCGAGCGTGCTGAGCCCCGAGTAGCAGCGCGCGAGCCCGGCGGTGGGCAGCACGTGGTTGGCACCGGTCATGTAGTCGCCGTAGGCCACGCTCGCACTCTCGCCCACGAAGATGGTGCCTGCGTGCCGCAGCGCGGCGAGCGTGGCGTCGCGCACGTCGTCACGCACGGCGAGCAGCAGGTGTTCGGCGGCCCACTCGTTGGCGAAGCGCACGCCCGCCTCGAGCGACGCGCAGGTGAGCAGCGCGCTGCGCGCGGCCAGCGCCGTGCGCACGATGTCGGCGCGCGGCGTGGTGGCCACGAGGGTCGCCAGTGACGCCTGCACCCGATCGGCGAACGCCTCGCTGCCCACGAGCACCGCAATCACCGCGGCGTCGGGGTCGTGCTCGGCCTGCGCGAGCAGTTCGCGTGCGATCACGTCAGGGTTCGCGCTCTCGTCGGCGAGCACGAGCAGTTCGCTCGGGCCGGCCGGCGAGTCGATCGTGACGTTGGACACGAGCTGCAGCTTGGCCTCGGCCACGTACGCGTTGCCCGGGCCCACGATGCGGTCCACGCGTGGCACCGAGTCGGTGCCGAGCGCCATGGCGGCGATGGCGCCGGCGCCGCCGATGGCGAAGACGCGGTCCACGTTGGCGAGCTCAGCGGCGGCGAGCACCACGTCGGTGGGGAGGCCGCTCGGCGACGGCGGCGAGCAGACGATGACTTCGCCCACGCCGGCCACGCGCGCTGGCACGGCGCCCATGAGCAGTGAGCTCGGGTAGGCCGCGCGCCCGCCCGGCGCGTACACTCCCACGCGCGCGAGCGGGTCGGGGCGACGGCCGATCACGATGCCGGGCTCCGGCGAGACTTCCACCGTGGTCGGGCGGAACGCGGCGTGCACCGTGCCGATGTTCGCGGCCGCACGCTCGAGGGCGCGGCGCAGCGCCGGGTCGAGTGCATCGAGCGCGCGCGTCCACTCGCGGCGCGGCACGTCGAGCGTGTCGATGGACACGCCATCGAAGCGGGCGGCGTACTCGCGGAGCGCGTCATCGCCACGCGTGCGCACCGCCTGGATGATGTCGCGCGTGCGCGCGCGCACCGTGTCCACGTCGCTGCCGGCGGCGGCGTTCGTGCCCCCGTCGCGCTGCATGAGCGCGCGCGCGAGTGCCGGCTCGAGTGACTCGAGGGCGCCGCGCGCGCGCCAGGCGAGCGGCGCGGCGGTCGTCGGCGCGTCGCTCATGGCACGAGCCGCTCGATGCGCGTGACGAGCATGCCCTCGGCACCCAGCGCGCGCAGCTGCGCGATGGTGCGGTACACGGCCTTGGCCGGCACCACGGCGTGCACGGCCACCATGGTGCCGCCGTTCATGATGTCCACCACCGTGGGGCCATTGAGGCCGGGCAGGATCTGCTTGACCTGGTCGAGCATGGCGCGCGGCACGTTGGCCATGAGGTAGCGCTGGCCGCGCGCGCGGATCACCGAGGCGAGCGCCGTGGCCAGCTCCTCGAACTCGGCGGCACGCTCCGGGTCACCGTTGCGTGGTCCGTTGGGCGCCGTGATGAGGCGCGCGGTGCTCGTGAGCACCGTCTCGATCTCGCGCAGGCCGTTGGTCTTGAGCGTGGAACCGGTGGAGGTGAGGTCGACCACGATGTCGGCGATGCCGAGGTGCGGTGCGATCTCGGCGGCGCCGGACACGGGCACCACGTCCACCGGGCGCCCGCGCTCGGCGAAGAACTTCGCCGTGATGCGCGGGAAGACGGAGGCGACGCGCACGCGCGCGCCGTCCGCGCCGATCTGGTCCACGGTGGTGATGCCGGAGTCGTCCTTGGCGGCCACGACGAGGCGGCAGCGGCCGAAGCCGAGGTCGAGTCGGTCGGCGAGGTCGCGCCCCGACTCGTTCACGAGGTCCCAGCCGGTGACGCCGGCGTCGGCGGCGCCGTCGGCGACGAACTCGGGGATGTCCTGGGCGCGCACGAAGATGGCTTCGAACTCACCGCCCAGGGACGCGGTCAGGGCCCGTTCGCCGGCGGCGCGGACTTCGAGGCCCGCGTCATTGAAGAGGGCGCGGGTTTCTTCACTCAGCCGCCCCTTGTTGGGCAGCGCGATTCGCAGCATGGGACACTCGTGGGGTTGAAGGACCGGAAGGGTGCGGACCGGTCCCGAGGGCGCGCCGGGCAACAAAAAGGCCCGTCCTCGGGAGGACGGGCCAGCGGATGCTGATCGGCGTGGTGCGGAGCGCGCTCAGGCGCCCATGGACACGCGCAACAGTCCGCGACCCGTCGGGCCGTGACCATGATGCGCGTGATGATGGGCGGTGGTGCGCTGCATGCCCAATGCTAGTCGGGGTCGGGAGGTGGGGTCAAGCGGGGGGCGGGGTCATGTGGTTGGCGAGGCGCGGGCGGTCAGCTCATGACGTCGTCGTCCGGCCAGACCGCCTACCGTCTACCGACGCACCGATGCCGAGCACACGGAGTTCTCGGCATCGGTAGACGGTGATCGGTCGATCGGTCTGGCCGAATGCGAGGCGGCACCTCACCGCACCGATCGGTCGTTGGGGCATGAGCCCCCCTCCCCCAATCCCGACCAATCTCCCCGGGAACCCCTTTGACCGCCGACCACTTTGTGAATAGATTCACAAGTCTCGCAGGGATTCTGCGGGCGCAGGCGAATGCCTGTGGACGTCAGTCCTATCCGTCGATCAGGCTATTGGAGGCCTTTCGAGATGCGGTTTCTTGGATTTGCAGTGGTGACCGGCGCGGCGATGCTGCTCGGCGCGTGCGGTGGTGGTGACAGCGCTCCGGCGACGGACGCTCCGGCGACGGAAGCGCCCGCGATGGAGGCTCCGGCGGCTGAGGCCGCGCCGGCTGGTGCGGCGCAGGCGATCACCGGCACCATTCATGAAGTGCAGATGGTCGGTGACGACAAGGGCTACTACTACTCGCCCGCCGAGATCACCCTGAAGGCCGGCGACGGCATCAAGTTCAAGATGATCAGCGGCGGCCCGCACAACGTGGCGTTCGACGCCACGCTCCTGCCGGCCGACGTGAAGGGCCAGCTGGTTGCCAACATGCCGAACCAGGCCAGCGAGCTGATGGGCCCGATGATGCTGAACGCGGGCGAAGAGTACACGATCTCGTTCGCCGGCGTGACGCCGGGCACGTACGAGTTCTTCTGCACGCCGCACCTCGCGATGGGCATGAAGGGCAAGGTCATCGTCACCGAGTAAGTCGGTTCGACGGACCGGATATGACGGCACGTCCAATCGGGGGTCGGCGCACTGCGCCGGCCCCCGATTTCGTTGTGCCCGCCTACAACGCCCGCGCGCGCGTGCTACGCGCTGTCTCCGCGCGCTAGCGGCGCTTCAGCTTCTTGAGCCTGGCGTCCACCGCCCCCATGGTGGCCACGCCGCTCAGGCGGATGACCGGCGCATCGGGGCCCGGATCGGCATCGGCACTCGCGATCTCGAACGCGCCCATGATGCCCATGCCGGTGCACTCCACGCGCACCCCGGTGGGCACGTAGATGTCCACCCCGCCCATGAGCACGAACAGCTCGATCTCGGTCACGCCGGGGCCGAACTGCGCCTCGCGCAGGTCGAGCGTCACGCCCCCCATCACGGACACGACCCGGAGCTGGCTCGGCACCACCCAGGCGCCCTTCCGCTCGGCGGCGCCCATCACGGCCATGAGCGCCTGGCGCGCGGGGACCACATCGGGCCGCGCGCGGACCGCGGCGCCGTACTCGAGCGCGCGAGCGGACAGGTAGGCCGGCAGCTGCGCGGGGTTCGAATCGGCGTACGACGATGTCGGGCGCATCGGTGCCGATGCCAGGCCCTCGAGTCCGCGGGGCTGCAGGTCGGCGAGCACCTCCGCCAACGCCTGACGGGTGGTGGCCCGGTACACCCGTGCCATGCGCTGCTCGAGCTCGTCGAGCTCGAGCCGGTCGGCGGCGTAGGCATCGCCGAGCGCGGACAGGACCGCCTCGCGCTCGGCGGCCGACGGTGCGGCCGGGCGGGGGATGTCGTCGGTGGACATGCGCAGAAGCTAGTGCGCCGCGCCGGCTCGTGGTGACCCCTTGGCCGCGTCCGTGCGGGCAACTAGCCTCCGCCCCATGTGGGCCGACGCGCTCCTCGCACTCGAACGCACGCACCTGCTGCGGCTCGCCCTGTGGGGTGGCGGCAGCGTGCTCGCGGGCACGCTCGTGTTCCTGCTGCTCGCGCTCCGCCGGCAGCGATCGCCGCTGCTGCAGCACTTCGCCATCCAGACGGCAGCGTGGGGCGCGGTGGACCTGGCGATCTGCACCTGGGCCTGGCGCGGGCTCGCGCTGCGCGACTTCGACGGCGCGACGTCGCTGGTGAACTTTCTCTGGCTCAACGTGGGGCTCGACGCGGGGTACGTGGGCGTCGGGGTCACGCTCGCGATCGCGGCGTGGCGACTGGGCCGACGCCTCGGGGGCGTGGGCGCGGGGTTGGGCGTGATCGTGCAGGGGCTGGCGCTCGCGCTGCTGGACCTGGTGCTGATCGCCGAAATCGCCGCCGCGCGCGCCGCCTGAGCACGCCCGGTAACCGTCCTATTCCAAGCACACCGGTTAGCACAATGGAACCCGTCATCCCCGACCTGCGTGGCACGCCCAAGCGCGAGGCGTACGACCGACTCGCCGAGCTGCAGGCACTGCTGCTCGAGGGCACGAACGACCCGATCGCGGGCATGGCCACCACCAGCGCGCTGCTGCACCACGCGTTCGGTCACCTGTGGACCGGCTTCTACCGCGTGGTCGAGCCGGGCCGGTTGCTCCGGGTGGGGCCGTACCAGGGCACGCTCGGCTGTCTCGACATCGCCTTCGGACGCGGCGTGTGCGGTACTGCGGCGGCGGAGGGACGCACCGTGGTGGTGCCCTACGTGCACGCCTTTCCCGGGCACATCGCCTGCGACGGGCGTTCGCAGAGCGAGATCGTGGTGCCGGTGTTCGGGGCCGATGGCGCGCTGCTGGCGGTGCTCGACATCGACAGCGCGGAGCCCGCGACGTTCGATGACGAAGACGCCGCCGGGCTCGAACGACTGATGCGCTGGTTCGCGACGCTTCCTTGATCGTGTCCCGCGGGGCATCTTCTCGGTCCTGTTGACGCTGCGGGATCCTTCACGAGGCAGACATGACGGTCACCGGCTACTCGGATCGCATCAACCACGCGTTCGCCTTCGCGGCCAAGCATCACGACCAGCAGGTGCGCAAGGGCACGCGGCTGCCGTACCTCACGCAGCCGGCGAACGTGGCCGTCATCCTCACGCGCTACGCGCAGGATGAGTCCACCGTGGTCGCGGGCATCCTGCACGACACGGTGGCCGACGTGGTGCGTGACGGGTGGACGCGTGACATGCTCGACGAGCGCATCGGCCGGAAGTTCGGCGCCGACGCGCTCGAGGCGATCCTCGCCGTGATCGAGCGGCGCACCGATGACGACGGCGTGGAGCTGTCGCAGGAGGACCGCAAGGCAGATGTCCTGGCGCGCCTCGCGGACGCGAACGACATGGCACGCTGGGTGTGCACCGCCGACAAGGTGCACGGCGCCTGGTCGCTCGTGCACGACCTCGCGCGCACGTCGTTTCCGGAGACGGTGTGGGGGCGGTTCAGCGCAGGTCGGGAAGGCACCGTGCGCTGGTATCGCGCGGTGTGCGACCGGCTGCGGGCCGTCGGGTTCGACGCACCGATTGTGGCCGAGCTGGAGGAGGCGACGGCGCGGTTGGAGACGGCGGGGGTGTAGCGGGCTGCTGCAGTTGAACCCACGAGACTCGCGGCTCGCCGCTTTCCGCTCGGGTCCGTTCCACGCGATGGCCGCGCCGAGTGTGATGCCACGTGCATGACGCCAGGAGCGGACATCACGCCCAGCCCGGACCCGAGCGAGAAGCGGCGAGGATCGAGCCTCGAGGGTTCAACTGCCTTCTCGCGCCTAGACGCGGGCTCAATACGTTTTGGCCACGTACTCCTCGAGAATGCCGAGAAACTCGGGCACGATGTTGTCGCCCTTGAGCGTGGTGAACAGCTTGCCGTCCACGTACACCGGCGCCTTGGGCTCCTCGAACGTGCCGGGCAGCGAGATGCCGATGTTCGCGTGCTTGCTCTCGCCGGGCCCGTTCACCACGCACCCCATCACGGCCACCTTCATCTCCACCACGCCGGGGCGCGCTTCGCGCCACACGGGCATCTGTTCGCGCAGGTAGCCCTGGATGTCCTCGGCCATGTGCTGGAAGAAGGTGCTCGTGGTGCGACCGCAGCCGGGGCACGCCGTCACCTGGGGCGCGAAGGAGCGCAGGCCGAGCGACTGCAGGATCTGCTGCGCCACGAACACCTCCTCGCGCCGGTCGCCGCCGGGCTTGGGGGTGAGCGAGACGCGGATCGTGTCGCCGATGCCGTCGGCCAGCAGGATGCCGAGCGCGGTGGCGCTGGCGATCACGCCCTTGTTGCCCATGCCGGCCTCGGTGAGCCCGAGGTGCAGCGGGTAGTCGCAGCGCGCGGCGAGGCGGCGATAGCACTCCACGAGGTCGGGCACGACGGAGATCTTGGCGCTCACGATGATGCGGTCGTGCGGCAGTCCGACTTCCTCGGCCAGCGCCGCCGAGCGCAGCGCGCTCTCGAGCATGGCGTCCATGTAGACGTCCTTCGCATCGCGCGGTTCGGCCGACGACGCGTTCTCGTCCATCATGTCGGTGAGCAGCTGCTGGTCGAGCGAGCCCCAGTTCACGCCGATGCGCACCGGCTTGCCATGGTCGATGGCGGCCTGCACGATCGTGGTGAAGTTCGTGTCGCGGTGCTTCGTGCCGACGTTGCCGGGGTTGATGCGGTACTTGTCGAGCGCGGCGGCCGCCTTCGGGTACTTCGTGAGCAGCAGATGCCCGTTGTAGTGGAAGTCACCGATGAGCGGCACGTCGAGCCCGCGGTCCTCGAGGCGCTGCCGAATCTCGGGGACCGCCTGGGCGGCCTCGTCATTGTTGACCGTGATGCGGACCTTCTGCGAGCCGGCCTCGAAGAGCGCGGCCACCTGGTCGGCGGTGCCGGCGGCGTCAGCGGTGTCCGTGTTGGTCATGGACTGCACGACCACCGGGTGGCCGGAGCCCACGGGCACACCGCGCACGAGCACGGTGGCAGTCTGGCGGCGAGGACGGAACGTCACGATCGGAGAGTCGGGAAACGGGGAAGCCGGGAACGGGCACCAGGAACGGGCGAAAGCTAGCCGGGGCCGACGGGCGACCAAACCCTTCCGTCGCCGAGGCCGATCCCTGATGTTGAACGCATGACCGATCCGACCGATCCCGTGCCCGCCGGTCCGCCGGCGGATCCTGCCGCGTCCGCGGGCGGGACACCGGAACCGAACACCGCGTCTGCCGGAACGCCCACGCCCGTGCAGGCGGCCGCCCCGCGCAAGTCGTTCGCGCGCCGCCATTGGGGCAAGCTCACGCTGGCGGCGTTCATCGTCGCCCCCACGATCGTGTTCGGGATCTGGGTCGCGGTCGGCCTCAACTTCGTGTATTCGGAGGGGGAGCGCGCCGGCTTCGTGCAGAAAATTTCGCAGAAGGGGTGGCTCTGCAAGACGTGGGAGGGGGAGATGGCGATCTCCACCATTCCCGGCAGCATGCCGCAGCTCTGGGCGTTCAGCGTGCGCAGCGATTCGGTCGCGCTCGCGATCGAGGCCACGAACGGCAAGCGCGTGGTGCTCGAGTACGAGGAGAAGCCGTGGGTGCCGACGACCTGCTTCGGCGAGACGAAGTACTTCGTGAGCGGCGTGCGCGTGGTGGGGGAGGCGCCGCAGCCGATGTAGGGGCGACCGCGTGCGCGGTGATTACGCGAGGCGTACGCCGAAAGCATGACACCCCTTTCGGGAATTGGGAATGCGTGCAATGATGTGTGTACGCTGTCGCGATGCGGGCGATCCTGGCGAAAGCCTCGGTCCCGCGGCGTCGGCGTGCTGGACTACCTGCACTCCTTGGAGGAGTCACATATGAAGAATCGTGCGCTCAAGCTCATTGGGTTCGCCGGCGCCCTCGCGCTGCTTCCGGCCATGGCCGGCGCGCAGGAAGCGTCCAAGCTGTCGTTCGGTGTCATGGGCGGCCTGTCGCTGCCCATGGGCGACTTCGGCGACGGTCTCGAGAGCGGCTACAACATCACCGGCAGCATCTACGCGCCGCTCGGTGAGAAGCTCAAGCTCCGCGGTGACGTGGGCTATGAGAGCTTCGGGGCCAAGGTCGGCGACAACAGCTTCAACGTGCTGTCGTTCACGGGCAACGTGATCCTGCCGCTCGGCACGGCGGCCTCCGAAGGTGGCATCCGTCCGTACGTGATCGGTGGCGCAGGCGCCTTTCGCGGCAGCTGCGACGGCTGCGAATCGAGCACGGACCTCGGCATCAACGTGGGCGGCGGCTTCGAGTTCCGGCTCTCCGGCTTCACCACCTTCGCCGAAGCTCGCTTCGTGAATGTGTTCAGCGAAGGTGACAGCTCGAACTGGATCCCGATCACCTTCGGCATTCGCTTCTGATCACATCGGCGATCGCGCGTGCGCGATTCGCCGACTGATGGTTGCCCGGCCCGTCGCACAGTCGTGCGGCGGGCCGGTTTGCGTATGGCGGATGCACGCAGCAGCTCGGCAGTTGAACCCACGCGGCTCGCGCCTCGCGGCTTCAACCGCACATGCAACTTCGGGGCCCGGCGCTAAGTTCTTCTCCCATGTCACCCACGGAACCCACCACCGTCGTCATCGGCGCCGGCATCGCCGGCCTCGTCGCGGCCATCGACCTGCACCGTGCCGGCCGCGCGGTCACGGTGCTCGAGGCCGCGCCCGAGCCAGGCGGCCGCGTGCGCACCACGGTGCGCGACGGGTTCCGCCTCGACCACGGCTTCCAGGTGCTGTTCACCGCGTATCCGGTGCTCAACGCCTACCTCGATCACGCGGCGCTCGAGTTGCGTGAGTTCCTGCCGGCCGCGCGCATCGTGCGCGACAGCGGGGCGCCCGCGCTCGTGGGCGACGCGCTGGCCGACCGGTCGCTGCTCTTGCCGTCGCTCATGGGGCGGGCGCTCCCGGTGCGCGACCTGTGGCGCATGCTGCAGCTGCGCCGCGCGGCCATGATGCTCTCGGTGGAGAGCTGCTTCGAGCCGCGCTACGCGCGCATGAGCACGCGCGACTTCCTGCGCGCCTGGGGCTTCTCGGCGCGCACCATCGACGGGTTCTTCGCGCCATTCTACGGCGGCATCCTGCTCGACCGCTCGCTGTCCACGCGCGCGAGCGTGCTGCTGTTCACGTTCAAGATGCTGGCCGAAGGACGCACGGCCGTGCCAGCCGCGGGCATGGGGGCGATTCCCGCGCAACTCGCTGCGCAGTTGCCGGCCGGCGCGGTGCGCTGCCACACACGCGTGCGCGCCCTCGACGTGCAGGGCGGCTCCGCGCGCGGCGTGGTGCTCGACGACGGCAGCGTGCTGGCGGCCGACACCATCGTGCTGGCCACCGACCTGCTCACTGCGCACGCCCTCACCGACACCGTGCGCGTGCGCCTCGACGAACCGCGCGCGGTGCTCGGCTGCACCACGCTGTACTACGCGTGCGATCGCGCTGTGCTGCCCGGTCGCGCGCTCTGGCTCAACGCGAGGCGCGACGCCACCGTGAGCCACGCCGTCACGATCACCGACGTGGCGCCGAGCTACGCACCGGCAGGCCGTCACCTCGTGGCTGCCACCGTGCTGGGGGAGGCCGCTACGCGAGACGACGCCACGCTCGATGCCGCGGTGCGCAGCGACCTCGCGCGCATGGCGCCCGCACCGACTCCCATGGCGCTCGAACGGCTCGCCATCTGTCGCGTGCCAGTCGCGCAATACGCCCAACCGGTGCTGGACGGCGACGTCGCCGCCCCGACCGCGATCACTCCGCTGCGTGGCCTCGTGCGCGCGAGCGAAGTGCTGCACTCCAGCTCACTCGACGGCGCGGCGCGCGGCGGCCAGATGGCCGCGCGCGCGGTGCTCGAGCCCGGAACCGACTCATGACCGTTCAGCATCGCCGGCCATCGGCGCGCACACTCCTCACGCTCACCGCGTGCGCCGTCACGCTGTGCATGGCGTCCCCGCTCTCGGCACAGGCACGCGACCAGGACACGGAGCGGCGCGAACGCGCCGGCACCTTCCTCGAACCCGGATGGCATCCGTACCTCGCGATCGGGCCGGCGGTCACGCTCGGTCGCCTTGGCGACTTGAGCGACATCGGCGTGAGTGCGCACCTCGGCGCGTGGCTCATCCAGCCCGACGTCGCCTGGCCGGGCCTCGGCATCGAGGCGTCGTACGCGACCTTTTCGCGCAACACGAGCGAACCGCTGCCGGGACGCTATCAGATCGCGGGCGCCTCGCTGCGCCTGACGTCGAAGGGAAAGCAGCGGATCTTCTTCGACTGGCTCGGCGGCTACGGCTCCATTGGCGCGGGGGTGTTCCGCCACGGTGCGCGAGGCGCCACCACGCGCACGGCGGCCGGCGTGAGCGGGGCCGTCGGCATGCTCGTGCCGATTGCCGGACGCGAGGGGTTCATCGAGACGCGCGTGCAGCATCTCTTCAGCGGCGAGACGCTCGGTACGGGCAACGGGCTCACGTTCGCGCCGCTGCTGTTCGGCGTGCGCTTCTAGGCGGAAGCGATTCGAAGGTGCGCGAATGACGAAGGGCGTCCGCAGACTTGCGGACGCCCTTCGTTCGTTGGGTGCGGCAGCCGACGTGCCGAATCAGAACTTGATGGACACGCCGAGGAACAGCTCCGGGATGTCGCCGATTCCGAGCTGCACGATGCCGCCGAGCTGCTGCGTGAACTCGTACCGCGCGCCGAGGTTGACGCCGAACGCCGACTTGGTGTCGCTGTCGTCGCGCGGTCCCTCGCCAGGGCCGTCGTAATCGAAGGTGCTGCGCACGATGCCGAGCCCGATGCCTCCGAACAGGTCGAGTTGCGGCACCTCGGCAAGACCGAAATGCACGTTCGCGTTGGCCAGGATCGGGATCGAGGTCACATCCACCCCCGGACCCGAGTCGCCCCAGAAACCGAACGTGCCACCGAGGCCGAGCGTGACCCGGGGGGCAAGTTCGAGCACGCCCACTTCGAAACCGACCCCGAGGCCGGTGCCGCCGTCGGCGAAGAGCCCGACGTTCAGCAGCTTGCCGCCCACGGCGAGCGGCGCCTGCGCGTGCGCGGTGGCGACCGGTGCCGCGAGCACGGCACCGAGGACGAGGACAAGGCGGCGAATGGCAAGTTGCATGGGAGAGGGGAGGGAGTGTGAACGCGTGGTGTGGCCGATGCTCCGAACGTCACTGCACCGCGTGCCCTGCGCAAGTGACGCCGCGCACGCGCCGTGTGCGATCAGGGCGCCGCAGCGATTCGCGCCCGCGCCTGCTCCACCTGCCGCGCCACCGCCTCCGGTCCCGTGCCGCCATCCACGTTGCGCGCCGCAAGCGACGCGTCGGCGCCGAGCGCGTCCATGACGTCGTCGCCGAACAGCGCGTGCGCCACGCGCACCTGCGACACCGGGAGCTGGTCGAGGTCCACGCCCGCTTCCTCGGCTTCGCGCACGAGCCGCCCCACCGCGCCATGCGCCTCGCGGAAGGTGGCGCCCTTGCGCACCAAATAGTCGGCAAGGTCGGTGGCCATCATGGCGCCGGTGACGGCGGCGCGCATGCGCGCGCGATCGAAGCGCAGTTCGGCCACGGCACCGGCCATCGCCGGCAGCACGAGCATGAGCGTGTCGTAGGCATCGAACAGCGCGCGCTTGTCGTCCTGCAGGTCCTTGCTGTAGCCGCTGGGGAGCCCCTTGATCGTGGCGAGCATGGACACGAGGTCGCCGAGCACGCGCGCGCCGGAACCACGCGCGAGCTCGAACACGTCGGGGTTCCGCTTCTGCGGCATCATGCTGGAGCCGGTGCTGAAGCGGTCGCCGAACTTCACGAAGCCGAACTCGCTCGAGCCGTACACGATCATGTCTTCGGCAATGCGCGAGCAGTGCGCCGCCGTCATCGCACAGACGAACAGCGTTTCGGCCACGAAGTCGCGGTCGCCGGTGGCGTCGATGCTGTTGGGCGAGATGGCTTCGAAGCCGAGCGTTTCGCGCAGGAGCTCGCGCGAGACGGGGAAGGCGCTGCCGGCGATGGCGCCGCTGCCGAGCGGCAGCGTGGCGGCGCCCTTCGCGGCGGCGGCGAGGCGCGTGCGATCGCGGTCGAGCGGCCAGAAGTGCGAGAGCAGCCAGTGCGTGCCGCTCACCGGCTGCGCGCGCTGCAGGTGCGTGTAGGCCGGCAGGATCGCGTCGGTGAGCGTTTCGGCCTGCGTGAGCAGCGCTTCCTGGAGTTCGCGCACGGCCGCGTCGAGCTGGCCGATGGCGTGCATGGTCCAGAGGCGCGTGGCGGTGGCCACCTGATCGTTGCGTGAGCGGCCGGTGTGCAGGCGCGACGCGGGGGTGCCCGCCTCCTCGTGCAGGAGGCGGTCGATCATGGTGTGGATGTCCTCGTCGGTCGCGATCGGTTGCGCGCCGGCGGCGATGCGCGCGCCCACGCGCTCGAGCCCGTCGTGAATGGCGCGGTGCTCGTCCGCGGAGAGCACGCCGGCCTGATGCAGGGCGAGCGCCCAGGCGCGGGAGCCGCGCACGTCGTGCGGCCAGAGGCGGAAGTCGGTGGTGATGGACCGGTTCACCGCGTCGAGCAGCGGGTGCGGGCCGGCGGCGAAGCGGCCGCCCCACAGCTTGTGCGTGCCTTCAGCGGCCGGGGCCGCCGGCTGCCCGGTGGGCGCGGAGGACGAATCCATGAAAACTCCGAGTGTCAGGACCAGATGCAGGAAGCTGCATAATGATTCTGTCCCCGGAGCGTGGGCAACCCGCGCGTCATCGTTCGTGCGCGGTCATGCGTGCGCGGCTATCCGCGCACGGTCATCCGTGGGCGGGACGCAGGAGCGGCTCGAGGCGCTTGACGACACGCTCGCGCGCCGGCACGGAGCGACAGATGATGAGCACGGTGTCGTCGCCGGCGATGGTGCCGAGGATGTCGGCCCATCCCACGCCGTCGAGCGCCGCGGCCACGGGTTGTGCGCCGGAGGGGACGGTGCGGGCCACGGCGAGCGTCTGCACGGCATCCACGTGCACGAGCAGCTGCGGCAGGAGGCGTTCGAGTGCCGGGGTGGCGTCCTCTGTGCCGCTGTCGGGGAAGGCGTAGCGGGCGCGCCCCTGCGCGTCGGGGATGCGCGCGAGGCGCAGTTCGCGCAGGTCGCGCGAGAGCGTGGATTGGGTGACGTCCCAGCCGCGCTCGAGCAGCAGGCGGCGCAGCTCCTCCTGACTCGCGATGGCGCGTTCGGCGACGAGCTCGCGGATGGCGCCGTGTCGGGTGCTCTTGTCACTCACAGGTCTCGACTCCGCCCCGGGGAAGGCCGCGCGATTGACAGCGCGGCTGTGCAAGAATATGCATTCAGCGTGCATAGTATTCCTGTCGGGGTCCTCGGCGCCAGCGGGTACGCCGGACGCGAACTGTGCGGCCTGATCACGGCCCACCCCCATTGCCACCTGGCCTTCGCCACCGCCAACGAACGGCGGGGGCAGACCCTGCGCGTGCGTGGCGGCGACCGCGTGCACGACATCCTCATGGTGGGACACGAGGAGGCGCCGCTCGATGCGGCCGCGCTCGTGTTCAGCGCGCTGCCGCACGGCGCCAGCGTGGACTGGGTGGGACGCGTGCTGGCGGCCGGCGCCAAGGTGGTGGACCTCTCGAGCGACCTGCGCCCCGGCCGCGGCGGCAGCACGCACCCGGTGCCGGACAACGTGCCGGAGCAGGTGCCGTACGGCCTGCCGGAGCTCTTCCGCGAGGGGATCGGGCACGCGTCCGTGGTGGCCAACCCAGGCTGCTATCCCACGAGCATCCTCGTGGCGCTGGCGCCCTTCGTGAAGGCCGGCCTCGTGGCACCAGACGGCCTGGTGTCGGTGGCGGCGGCGAGCGGCGTGAGCGGCGCGGGCGCGTCGCCCAAGCCCGAGCTGCTCTTCGCCGAGGTGACCGAGAACTTCCGCGCGTATGGTGCGGGCAACGCGCACCGGCATCTGCCGGAGATGACCGCGAGCCTGCAGCGCCTCGGCGGCACGTTCGACCTGCTGTTCACGCCGCACCTGCTGCCGGTGGACCGCGGCATCCTCAGCACGATCACCGTGCCGCTGACCGAGGCGGTGGCCGACCCGGTGGGCGTGCTGCGCGCGGCGTACGCGCACGAGCCGTTCGTGGAAGTGACCGACGCGCTCCCCGCGCTGGCCGACGTGGTGCACCGCAACGTGGTGCGCGTGACCGCGGTCACCGTGCGGCACGTGCGCCGCCCCACGCTCACGCTCTTCGCGGCCATCGACAACCTCGTGAAGGGCGCGGCCGGTCAGGCGGTGCAGAACGCGAACCTCATGCTCGGCCTCGACGAGACCGCCGGACTGCCGCGGTGACGCGTCCGCTCGCGCGCACGCACACGGTGACGGCGCACGTGCCGGGCGACCATGTGCGCCCCATCGTGGTGAAGCTCGGCGGCCGCACGCAGGGTGATCCGGCGCTGCCGTCCACGCTCGCGTCGCTGAGTGCCGCGTGGCACGGGCGCGTGGTGATCGTGCACGGAGGCGGCGACCAGATCTCCGAGATGCAGCAGCAGCGCGGCGAGACGCCGCGCTTCGTGGGCGGACGGCGCGTCACCACCGAAGGCGCGCTCGAAGTGGTGCGCATGGCGCTCTCCGGACTCGCGAACAAGCAGCTGGTGGCCGCGTTCGTCGCGGCGGGGCTGCGCGCCGTGGGGGTGAGTGGCGAGGATGACGGCCTGCTGCGCGCCACGCCGATCGACGTGGACACGTTCGGCTTCGCGGGCACGCCGGTGCAGGTGGACACGGCGCTGCTCACGCTGCTCATGGAGCACGGGTTCCTGCCCGTCGTCTCCCCGGTGAGCGCGCACGAGGACATCACGCGCGTGCAGCCCATGAACATCAACGGGGACGACGCGGCCGCCGCGATCGCCGTTGCGCTGGGCGCCGAGGAGCTGTTCTTCATGGCCGACGTGCCGGCGGTGCTGGCGGCGGATCGCACGCCGATCGGCACGGTCACGCCCGACGAGGCGTTGACCCTCATTGCCGATGGCACGGCCGCCGGCGGCATGGCGGCCAAGCTCGAGGCCGGCCTGCGCGCGGTGGCGCAGGGCGTGACGCGCGTGCGCATCGGCGACCTGGCCGCGTTGCCGCGAACCGGGGCGGGCACGACGCTCGTCGCGGTGCCCGCCGTCAACTGACCTCGTCTCCCTCGTGATCGCGTGTGGCCTGGGCCATGCGCCGCCAACTTCCGGTTCAGAGCCCACGCCTGCCATGTCGACTGCCATCTCTTCCGCGATCCCCGACGTCGTGCCGACCGCTGACGCCTCCCCATCCGAAACGCCCGCGCAGCCCAACGCGATTCTCGGCACCTACAAGCGCCCCGCGCCGCTCTTCGTGCGTGGTGAAGGCGTGCGCCTGTTCGACGACACGGGCAAGTCGTATCTCGACATGGTGGCCGGCATCGCGGTCGTGTCGCTCGGCCACGGCGACCCGGGCGTCGCGCGCGTGATCCAGGACGCGCTGGCCACCGGGCTCATTCATACGTCGAACCTGTATCGCACGGCACCGGGCGAGCGACTGGCCGCGTGGCTGGTGCAGCATTCATTCGCCAGCAAGGTGTTTTTCTGCAACTCGGGCGCCGAGGCGAACGAGGCGGCATTCAAGTTCGCGCGCCGCTGGGCGCGGGCGCAGGGGCACGAGGAGAAGAGCGGGATCGTGTCGCTGCGCGGCGCGTTCCACGGCCGTCTGCCCGGCACGCTCGCGGCCACCGACCGGCCGAGCTACCGGCAGCCGTTCCGTCCGCTCATGCCCGGTGTGCAGATCGTGGAGCGCGACCTCGACGACCTGCGCGCCGCGCTCGACCCGGAGACGGTGGCGGCGGTGATCGTGGAGCCGATCCAGGGTGAGGGTGGCGTGCGCGTGCTCGAGCCGAGCTTCCTGCGCGCGCTGCGCGAGCTCACGCACGAGCGCGACATCCTGCTCATCCTCGACGAGATCCAGTGCGGCCTCGGGCGCACGGGTCACCTGTTCGCGTACGAGGGCGTGGGTGTGGTGCCCGACATGGTCACCATCGCGAAGCCGATGGCGAACGGGCTGCCGATGGGCGCCGTGCTGGTGAACGAGCCGGTGGCCGGCGCGATGCAGCCGGGCGACCACGGCACGACGTTCGGCGGCGGACCACTGGTCGCGTCGGTGGCGGAGCACGTGGTGCAGCGGCTGGCCGAGCCGTCGCTGCTCGAACACGTGCGCGAGATGGGATGCTGGCTGCACGGCGAGCTCACGGCGCTGATGCAGCGCACAGGGAAGATCCGCGCGATCCGCGGCATGGGCTTCATGTGGGGCATCGACACGCACGAGCCGGCGGCCGCGATCATCGGGCGCGCGTTCGACAGCGGACTGCTGCTGGTGAGCGCCGGCGAGCACACGCTGCGCCTGCTGCCGCCGCTGATCATGTCGCAGGATGAGCTGCGCGAGGCGCTGGGGTTGCTGGAGGCGGCGCTGCAGGGGGAGTAGTTCGGTTGCACGCCCGTGTCTCGCGGCTCGCGGCTTTGCCCTCGGGTCCGTTCAGTGTGAACAGTGCGCCGAGCACCGATGCCCGGCGAGATCGCGGCCGCTGGCCGACTTCACACTGAACGGACCCGAGGGCAAAGCCGCGAGCCGCGAGGCGCGTGGGTTCAACTGCATTGCGAACCACACACCGCAACCTCACGCTGGCGCATTGCGTCACGCGGTTCCATATTGGCGCCACTTCCGCGGCCTCCCGGAAGGACGTGCGATCGGCGCTTCGGCGCGCGCACCGTGACGAGAGTCGGTTCGCCGGCGGGGTGGTGTCCGTTCGAATGCGTCGATCCGGCGACGCATCCGAGGCTCGATCGGAACCGCCGGCCGAACCGTCTCGTCCGACCGGTGGCAGTCATGCACCGTGTGATCTGCGGCGTTGTCGCCGCCACGTCACGAGCGCGTGACGACGAGACGGCCATGGGGCAATGACGTGTGGGTGACCGCTAGATTTCACGCATGCGATCCGCTCCGTCATTCCGTCGCCATCCCGTGCGTGCCGCGGCCGCCGCGCTGGTCACCCTGTCGCTCGTGCCGGCGTTGCCCGCACCGCTGTCTGCGCAGCCGTCGCCCGCCGCCGACGCGCCGCCGCAGCTCGTGGTGCTGCTCACGGTGGACCAGCTCCGCCCCGACTACCTCGAGCGCTGGGGCGGCGAGTTCACCGGCGGTCTCGCCCGCCTGCTGCGCCAAGGCGCGGTGTTCACCAACGCCGTGCACGACCACGCCACCACCGAGACGGCGCCCGGTCATGCCACGCTCGGCTCGGGGCGTCACCCGCGTCACACCAACATCGTGCGCAACGAGGCCGGCGTGGGCGACCCGCAGGCGCCGCTCGTGAACGGGGCGCGCGGCGGCGGCGCGTCGCCGTGGCGATTCCGGGGCTCGGCGCTCATCGACTGGATGCGCTCGCGCGACCAGTGGGCGCGCGGCCTGTCGGTCTCCCGCAAGGACCGTGGCGCGATCCTGCCAATGGGACGCGCGCAGCAGTCGGCGTTCTGGTATTCCCTCGACGGCCGCTTCGTCACCAGCCAGTACTACGCCGACACGCTGCCGTCGTGGGTGACGGCCTTCAACGGCCGCGACTTCATCGGCGCGCTCGACGGCGCCACGTGGCCGCTGTTGCGCGAGGCGCGGCAGTACCCCGAGCGTGACGACGTCGCGCGCGAGAATGGCGGCCGCGACTTCGTGTTCCCGCACGCGCTGCCCGCCGAGCGCGCGCGCCGCGCGTCGCAGCTCACCGAGTACCCCGTCATGGACTCGCTCACGGTGCAACTCGCGCTCGCCGGTGTGCAGGCCATGGAGCTCGGCGCGCGCACGAGCACCGACTTTCTCGGCGTGTCACTGTCCACCACCGACGCGGTCGGCCACCGCTACGGCCCCAACTCGCGCGAGCTGCACGACCAGGTGCTGCGCGTGGACCGCTACCTCGGCCAGCTCATCGACTCGCTGTATGCGCTGCGGGATTCGTCGCGCATCCTCTTCGCCCTGAGCGCCGACCATGGTGTGGCGCCCTATCCCGAGCTGTTCTTCGCCGGCGCGGACAGCGCGCGTGGGCGCGTGGACGTGCGGCCGGTGTTCGCGGAAGCGCGCAGCGCGCTCGCCGCGCGCGGGCTCGAAGGCGACGTGCTCGAGTTCGAGTCGGGGATCGTGGTGCTCGACACCATGCGCCTGCGGGCGAAGGGTGTGCCGAGCGATTCGGTGATCGACGCGCTGCGGCTCCGGTTCCGTGCGCTGCCCGGCGTGATGCGCGTGGACGCAGTCGCGGAGCTGGCCGACCTCGCCGCCCGCAACGACATGTACGCGCGTCGCTGGCGCAACGCGATTCCGGACGATTTCAACGCGGTGCTCACGATCACGCTCGAGCCGTACCACTACTGGTTCGCCACGACGTACGCCACGCACGGCATGCCGCACGACTACGACGCGCGCGTGCCGCTGATCTTCCTGGGGCCGGCGTTCACGGCGGGGCGGTACGGAACGCCGGCGCGCACGGTTGACCTCGCGCCCACGCTCGCCCACGTCCTCGGCGTCGTGCCCGGGGAGCCGGTGGATGGACGCGTGCTGCGCGAGGCGTTCGGTGGTGACATGCGCACCGGCACGCCCAGCGGGTCGAAGCCGGTGCCAGAGCCCGCTCCGTCCCGTGCGGCACCGGCGCGTCGGCGGTAGCGTTCTATAGGGGGCGCACGTCCGCGCCCCACGGCACCTTTCGCTTCCCGTCATGGCCGCTCCGCGTCGTCGATCCCCGGTTCCGCTGCAGCAGGCGTTCGACGAGGCGCGTTTCGGGATGCGCGGCACGCTCAACCTGCGGGCCGAGATGCCCACGGTCGAGCAGGCGAAGGACCGCTGTGAGCAGTGGCTGCGCCTGCGCCAGATCGAGGGGGTGACGGATGTGCTCGTCATCACCGGACGCGGCGTCGGCAGCGTGGGCGGCGTGAGTCCCGTGCGCGAGGCGATCGCCGCGCTGCTGCCATCGCTCCGCCGTCGCAACGTGGTGCGCGGCTTCCAGGAGCACACGGCCGGCTCGTTCGTGGTGCAGCTCGCGCCGGTGCGCGCGCTCTTCGAGACACCACGCCGGCGCCGCGAGAAGCCCCGCGTGGCGCCACCTGTGAGTCCCCAGCTGGCCGCGCTCGAGCCCGACACGCTGGCGCTGCTCGCCGAACTGGCCATGCTGCAGCTGGCGACACTCGGCGTGCGCGCTCCGACGGACGTGATCGTGGAGGACGAGATGCTGCGGCAGTTCGTGGCGCTCTCGCCTGCCGTCGGAGGGGGCGACGACGCGGAGGCGCGGTTGCAGCAGGCGCTGCTGCGCGCGATCGAGGAGGCGGAGACGGCGTAGGGGGTTCGGCGGTGCCCCTTGCTCCGTCTCGCCACGGGCGCGAAGCTGAGGCATGACCCTCCCTCGCCGCCTTCCCGTTGCTCCCGCGCGTGTGGCCGCCGCGCTTCTCGTGTCTGCCACCGTCTCTGTCGCACTGCACGCGCAGGGCGGGGCGCCCCCCGACCGCCTGCCCGGCTTCTCACCTGCCACCAGTCGCGCGCAGGCCCAGCTCGAGCGGGAGGCGATCGGGGTGCCCACCCCGACGCGCGCGCAGGCGCACGCGAAGGTCCTGTCGAGCATGCCGCACGTGGCGGGCACCGACGGCCAGGCGCGTACCCGCGACTACGTGATCGACGCGATGAAGCGCATGGGGCTCGAGACCGAGGTGCGGGCCTACGACGTGTTCCTGCCGCACGCGACCACGGCGCGTGCGTGGCGATTCGGCCGCGACACGGTGGAGCTGTCGCTGCCGGAGCCGCCGGTGCCGGGCGACTCGGCCACGGCCATGGCGCAGTACCTCACCGTGAACGGCTTCAGTGCCGCCGGCACGGCGGAGGGCGAACTGGTGTTCGTGAACTTCGGCCTCATCGAGGACTACGCGGTGCTCGACTCGCTCGGCGTGTCGGTGCGCGGCAAGGTGGTGCTGGCGCGCTACGGGCGCAGCTTCCGCGGCATCAAGGCGCGCGAGGCGGAGAAGCGTGGCGCCGTGGGGCTGTTCATCTACACCGATCCGCTCGACGACGGCTTCGTGCGTGGCGATGTGTATCCCGAGGGGCCGATGCGCCCGACCACCGGCGTGCAGCGCGGCAGCGTGTTCAACGGGCAGGGTGATCCGCTCACGCCGGGCTACGCGAGCGTGCCGGGCGCGCCGCGGGTACCGCTCGAGCAGACGGCCGTGCCGCGCATTCCCGTCATGCCGATCAGTGCGAAGAACGCCGAGATCCTGCTGCGCGACCTGCGAGGCACCGACATTCCCGCCGGCTGGCAGGGCGGCCTGCCGCTGCGCTACCACGTGGGGCCCGGTCCGGTGCGCGTGAAGCTCACGGTCGAAGACGATCGCGCCACCACGGGCACCAAGACGATCTGGAACACGCTCGGCACGCTGCGCGGCAGCGAGTTCCCCGACGAGTACGTGTACATCGGCGCGCATCGCGACGGCTGGGGCGCGGGCGCGGCCGACAACGTGAGCGGTACGGTGACCGTGCTCGAGGCGGCCGAAGCGCTCAGCGCGCTCGCGCGCCGTGGCGAGCGGCCGCGCCGGTCGATCGTGTTCGCCACGTGGGACGCCGAGGAGTGGGGGCTGATCGGCTCCACGGAATACGTGGAGGATGACTCGCTCAAGCTGCTGAAGGGTGGTGTGGCGTACCTCAACCAGGACGTGAGCGCGCAGGGGCCGTCGTTCGGGGCCGGTGGCAGTCCGTCGCTGCGTTCCACGCTGCGCTCCGTCGTGCGACAGGTGCCTGACCCGCAGGGGCGCGGCATGGTGTACGACGTGTGGCGCCGCAACACGGGCACCACGAATCCCGACGCCGAGCCGGCCATGGGTGATCCGGGGGGCGGCTCCGACTTCGCGGGCTTCTACAACCACCTCGGCATTCCGCACGCGGACTGGGGCTTCGGCGGGCCGTCGGGCACGTACCACTCCGCCTACGACACGTTCGAGTGGATGAACACCTGGGGGGACCCGGGCTTCCTCTTCCACGCGACGGCCGCGCGCATCGGCGCCGCCATGGCCCTGCGCCTCGCGAACGCCGACCTGCATCCGTACGACTACGTGGAGTACGCGCGCACCATGCAGCGCTACGTGCCGCTCGTGACGCGCGGGCTCGCGCGGCAGGGGTGGGACTCCACACTCGCGCAGCCGCTCGCCGAGGCGATCGATGGCATGGCAGACGCCGCCACGCGCTTCACCGCCGCGCGTGATGCGCGGCTCGCAACGCCGCTCCCCAAGACGGTGCGTGAGCGCACGAACGCATCGTTGCGGCGTGTCGAGCGCGACCTCACGCGACCGAGCGGGCTGCTGGGGCGTCCGTGGTGGCGCTCGCTCATCTATGCGGCCGACGTGGACAACGGCTATGCGACCATGAGCTTTCCCGGCGTGAACGAGGCGGTGCGCAGCGGCGACGCCGCGCGCGCGCGCACGGAGCTCGCGGATCTCGTGGCCGCCTTCACGCGTGCGACCGCGTCGCTCGAGGCGGCGCGCGAGGCGCTTGGCGCGCCGACCGGCACACCCTCCGGCACACCGTGAGTCGCGTTCCGCCGGCGGTGGAGGCGGCCGCGGCGTCGCGCGCGGCGCAGCTGCACGCGAGCGACGCCCGCTACGCGCGGCAGCGCACCCTGCGCGAGTTCGGCCCCGCCTCGCAGGCCTCGCTCGCGGCGGCGCGTGTGCTGATCGTGGGCACGGGAGGGCTTGGCTCGCCGTCGGCGCTGTACCTGACGGCGGCGGGCGTGGGCACGATCGGGCTCGTGGACGAGGATGTGGTGGACGCGAGCAACCTGCACCGGCAGCTGCTGTACGGCACCTCCGACGTGGGGCGCCCCAAGCTCGAGGCGGCGGCGGCGCGGCTGCGCGACGTGAACCCGCTCGTGCAGGTGATCACGCACGAGACGCGCTTCCGCGCCGTGAATGCGCACGCGCTCGTGGCCGACTACGATCTCGTGATCGACGGCACCGACAATTTTCCGGCGCGCTACGCGATCAACGATGCGTGCGTGGCGCGCGGTATTCCGTTCGTGTACGGCAGCGTGTCGCGCTTCGAAGGGCAGGTGAGCGTGTTCGGCGTGAAGGACAAGCCCTGCTATCGCTGCCTCTTCCCCGACGCGCCGCCGCCGGGCACGGTGCCCACGTGCGCTGAGGAAGGGGTGCTGGGTGTGCTGCCGGGACTCATCGGGCTCATGCAGGCCACGGAGGCGATCAAGTGGTGCACCGGCATCGGTGAACTGCTCGCGGGCCGGCTGCTGCTGTACGACGCGCTCGTGCAGCGCACACGGGAGGTGGCGTTGCCGCGGAACGCGGCGTGCCGCAGCTGCGGCGACGCGGCGCAGGCCGCGCGCGCGGCGGGGCAGGTGGAGGAGCCGGTGCTGTCGCAGGACACCACGCCCACCGCGCTCGCGGCGCGCCTCGCCGCCGGCGATGCGCCGGTGCTGCTCGACGTGCGCGAGCCATGGGAGCACGCGCTCGCCGCGCTGCCGGCGTCGGTGCTCGTGCCGCTGGGTACGCTGCAGCAGCGCACGCCATCGCTCGATCCGCACGCCGAGTACGTGGTGTACTGCCATCACGGCGGCCGCAGCGCGATGGCGGCCGAATGGTTGCGTCGGCAGGGATTCGCGCGCGTCGCCAATCTCGAGGGCGGCATCGATGCGTGGAGCCGCGAGGTCGATGCCTCCATCGCACGGTACTGATCGAATGCCTCGCATCCTTCGCCCTCGTGGTGCGCGCGAACTCGGCACACGCGATCGCGGTTTGCTGCTGGCCGCGGCGGCAGGCCTCGGCACGCTCGCGCTGCTCGCGCGGGAGCGCCTGATCGCGCGCCGGCTCCAGCGCGCCGTGGGCGAGCGGTTGCGGCTCGGTCGCAACGGCATCGTGGTGGGCGCCGAGCCGGAGACGCTTCTCGCGAGCGAGACGCATGCGGTGCTCGTGCTGCACGGCTTCGGCGACACGCCGCAGTCGGTGCGCGAGCTCGCGCACCGCATTCACGCGGCGGGCTACACGGTGGAGCTGCCGCTGCTGCCCGCGCACGGGCGCACGCTCAGCGAGTTCGGACTGGGGCGCGCACACGACTGGATCGAGTTCGTGCGCGACCAGGTGGCGCACCTGCGGCGACAGTATGCGCACGTGTCGATCGTGGGATTGTCCATGGGCGCGGCGCTGGCTTCGATCGTGGCCGCCGAGCATGACGACCTCGACGCGCTGGTGCTGCTCTCGCCGTACCTGTGCATGCCCGAGCGCATCCGACGTCTGGCGCCGCTGCTGCGCGTGTCCGGCCCGCTCGCGCCGTTCCGGCGCAGCACGGTGCGCGTGCCGTCGATCATGGACCCGGTGGCACGCGCGGCGGGGCTGGGCTTCGGTGTGGTGTCCGGGCACCTGCTGGCCGAGCTCAACGAGGTGACGGAGGTGGCGCAGGAGGCGATCCCGGAGCTCACGGTGCCCACGCTGTACATCGCGGCGCGGAACGACAGCCGGGTGCCGGTGGAGGCGGCGGTGCGCAACTGGCACCGGGTGGGCGCCCCCGTGCGCGCGTTCCGCTGGCTGGAACGGAGCGGGCACATCTCCACGGTGGACGTGGAGAAGGAGACGGTGTTCCGCGAGGTGCTCGACTGGCTGGCGCGCTGCCGCGGCGCATGAGCGCCTCCGGCCGGGCCTTCGTGGCGGGTGCGACCGGCTACGTCGGGCGCGAGGTGGTGGCCGCGCTCCGGGCGGCCGGCGTGGAGACGGTCGCCCACGTACGCCCGGACTCGCCGCGGCTGGCCGAGTGGACGCGGCGGTTCGCGGCGCTGGGCGCCACGGTGGACAGCACGCCGTGGGAGGAGGCGCCGCTGCGTGATCGTCTGGTCGCCCTCACGCCCACGCACGTGTTCGCGCTGCTCGGCACGACCCGGGCCCGGGCTCGGGCGGCGGATCAGGCGGGAGCCCCGGCGGCCGACTACGAAGCCGTGGACTACGGGCTCACCGCGATGCTGCTCCGGGCCGCGCAGGCGGTCGGGCCGAGGCCGCGCTTCGTCTACCTGTCCGCCGCGGGGGTGCGCGAGGGCACGGGCAACGCGTACCTCGCGGCACGGGTTCGCGTGGAGCGTGAACTTCGCGGGGCCGGCGTGCATTACGTCATCGCGCGGCCGGCGTTCGTCACCGGTGACGACCGGGAAGAATCGCGCCCGGCGGAGCGGTGGGGGGCGATGGTGGGTGACGCGGCGCTGGCCGTGGTGGGACGGCTCGGCGGTCGCGCCCTCGAGGCGCGCTGGTCTTCCATCACGGGCGCGTCGCTGGCCCGCGGGCTGGTACGGGTTGCCTTCGATCCGACGCTGGTCGACGTGGAGCTGTTCGCCGACCAGTTGCGGGGCTGAGCGGCGGGGCTGACCCGCCACCCGGTTCGGCGACGGTCTGCCGGGTGCCCGTGCGCCACCGCCCGGACGCGCCGAGCCGGTCGTTCGGCGTCTGATGGGTTGGCGACGGCTCCCGGGTTCTATAGCTTCGCACCGCGCCCCGAATGGTCGCTGCCGACCGTCGCTGCGGTGCTGTCCGATTGTGCGCGCCCCGCGTCCTCAGGCGCCGCGCGCTTCCTCCTTGCTCACGACGTCATGCGTATCGGTGTCCCCAGGGAAACCGCCGACCACGAACGCCGGGTCGCGCTGGTCCCCGACAGCATTGCCAAGCTGGTGAAGGCCGGCCACGAGGTGCTGGTCGAGCGCGGGGCCGGCACGGAAGCCGGCTTCCCCGACGACCAGTATGAAAAGGCCGGGGCCACGCTCGTGGCCGACTTCACCGCGGCGGTTCAGGGCGCGCACGTGGTCGCCAAGGTCCAGCGGCCGTCGGCCGACGAGATCGCGCAGCTCCCGACCGGGACCGCGCTCGTCTGCCAGCTGGCGATGGCCACGGCCCAGCCTACCATCGAGGCGCTGAACGCGCGCCAGGTGAGCGTGCTCGCGCTCGAGCTCGTGCCCCGCATCACCCGCGCGCAGAGCATGGACGTGCTCTCGTCGCAGGCCACGGTGGCGGGCTACAAGGCCGTGCTCATGGCCGCCAATGCGCTCCCCAAGTTCCTTCCGTCGCTCACCACCGCCGCCGGTTCCATCCAGCCGGCGAAAGCGTTCATCATTGGCGCGGGTGTGGCCGGCCTGCAGGCCATTGCCACGGCACGACGCCTCGGCGCCATCGTGAGCGCCTTCGACGTGCGCGCCGCCGCGCGCGAGCAGGTGCAGTCGCTCGGCGCCAAGTTCGTGGCCACCGACCTCGTGAGCGCGGGTGCCGAGGACAAGGGCGGCTACGCCAAGGCGCAGAGCGAGGACGAGCAGGCGCGCACGCTGGCCGCCATCGGCCGCCACATCGTGGACCAGGATCTCGTCGTGACCACGGCGCAGATCCCCGGCCGCGCCGCGCCGCGGCTGATCACGGCCGAGATGGTGCGCGGCATGCGCCCCGGCTCCGTGATCGTGGACGTGGCCGCCGAGACGGGCGGCAACTGCGAGCTCACCGTGTACGGCGAGACCGTGGTGGAGGGCGGCGTGTCGATCATCGGCGCGCGCAACCTGCCGGCCACGCTGCCGCTGCACGCCAGCCAGATGTTCAGCCGCAACGTGCTCACGCTGCTGCAGCATCTCGACAAGGAGGGTGCGCTCACCCTCGACCTCGCGGACGAGATCACCGGCGCGATGACCGTCGCCCACGCCGGCACCGTGCGTCGCTGAGGCGACGCACTTCCATCGGACTGCTGCCATGACCGCCACGCAGATCATCCAGCTCTACGTCTTCATCCTCGCCGGCTTCGTCGGCTTTCTCGTGATCACCAAGGTGCCGCCGCTGCTGCACACGCCGCTCATGGCGGCGACCAACGCGATCAGCGGCATCTCGCTCGTGGGCAGCATCGTGCTCGCCGGCGGCCAGTACGGGCAGGTGGCCACCATCCTCGGCTTCATCGCCGTGGTGTGCGCCATGACGAACGTCGTGGGTGGCTTCATCATCACCGACCGCATGCTCGGCATGTTCAAGCGCGCCGAGACGAAGAGCGGTCCCACCGACACCACCGGCGCGGGCGGGGCGAAGTGAGCTTCCTGCTCCTCATCGCCGGGCTGCCCACGGCCGCGGCGGCCGCGTACCTGCTCGCCACCAGCCCGACCGGCGCGTCGCTCGACGCGATCGGCGGACGTGAGCTCGTGGTGCAGCTCACGTACCTCGCGTCGTCGGTGCTGTTCATTCTGGGACTGCGCTCGCTCACCAAGCCCGACGAGGCGCGCCGCGGCATGCAGCTCGCCGCGCTGGGCATGGTGTTCGCCATCGTGGGCACGCTGCTCAACAGCGAGATCCTGACCTACTCGTGGATCGTGGGCGGCCTCGTGCTCGGCACGGTGCTCGGCTATCCGCTCGGCAAGTTCGTGCCCATGACGGCGATGCCGCAGCGCATCGCGTTCTCGCACATGTTCGGTGCGCTGGCCGCGACGCTCGTGGGCGTGGGCGAGTACTACCACGGCATCCAGGTGCCCGAGGCCACCGGCATCGAGCGCTTCAAGATGGCCGCCATCGGCTTCGAAGTGCTCTTCGGCGCGCTCACGGTGACCGGCAGCTTCATGGCCTTCGGCAAGCTGCAGGAGTTCATCACCGGCAAGCCGATCACGTATCCGGGGCAGAACATCTTCAACCTGTCGCTGTTCGCGGCCGCGTTCGGCTGCTTCGTGTGGCTGATCTTCAACCCCGAGAACACGGCGGTCTTCTACGCGATGCTGGCGATCGGCTTCGCGATCGGCATCCTGATGGTGATGCCGATCGGCGGTGCCGACATGCCGGTGGTGGTGTCGCTCCTCAACTCGTACGCCGGCCTCGCGGCGTCGGCCACGGGCTTCGCGATCAACAACGACGTGCTGATCATCGCCGGCGCGCTCGACGGCGCCTCGGGCTTCATCCTGTCGATCATCATGTCGAAGGCGATGAACCGCTCGTTCGGCAACGTGATCTTCGGCGCGTTCGGCAGCGCCACCACGGCCAGCGGCAAGACGTCCGAAGGGCTCGTGGCCAAGAGCATCAGCGCCGAGGACGCGGCGGTGCAGCTGGCCTACGCCGGTCGCGTGGTGTTCGTGCCGGGCTACGGCATGGCCGTGGCGCAGGCGCAGCATCAGGTGCGCGAGCTCGCCGAACTCATCGAGAAGAACGGCGGCGAGGTGAAGTACGCGATTCACCCGGTGGCCGGCCGCATGCCCGGGCACATGAACGTGCTGCTCGCCGAGGCCAACGTGCCGTACGACAAGATGTACGACATGGAGGAGATCAACGACCAGTTCGCGGAGACCGACGTGGCGGTGGTGATCGGCGCGAACGACGTGGTCAACCCGGCGGCCAAGAACGACGAGAGCTCGCCGATCTACGGCATGCCGATCCTCAACGTGTACGAGGCGCGCAGCATCATCGTGCTCAAGCGCGGCATGAACCCCGGCTTCGCCGGCATCGAGAACGAGCTGTTCTTCGACGAGAAGACGAACATGCTCTTCGGCGACGCGAAGTCGTCGCTCACCAAGCTCGTGTCCGAGGTGAAGACGCTGTAAGCGGCGCGCGCGGCGCGATCCGACCCGCGTCACGTCGCGGGCACGGTCATCACGGATTGCCCTGCGTACCGTCACGAAAATCGAAGCAGTATCACGCCGCGCGTCACGCGGTGACACCGAACGCCGCGTCCGTTACCACGGGCGCGGCGTTCGCGTCTTTGACGCACACACGAAGACCACTTCCACGATGAGTCTCGGCAGCCTGCTCGCAGAACTTGAGCATTTCGTGCCGGGAGCTCGCACCCCCTGCCCCGGTCCCGTGTTTCCAACCAACCAGGAGATACACCGTATGTCCCGCCATGCCCTGTTCGCCGGCGCCGCGCTTGTCGCCGCCTTCGCCTTCGCGCCCACCGCGTCCGCGCAGCCGCTCACCGGCCCGAGCTGCACCGTCGGCTCGAACTGCGTGCATACGCTCAGCGGCACCGTACCCGTGCTCGTGAACCTCACGCTCGAGAGCCCGAGCACCGCGATCGGCGCGGTCACGGCTGCGCAGTTCGACAACGGCCAGCTGCTCGACGGCCCGCGTTTCGAGGTGCGCGCCAACCGCGGCTACAACGTGACCCTGACGGCGGCCGCCGCGACCTTCTCGGGCGGCGGCAACAACGCGAAGGCCGCCAGCGACGTGCGGTGGGTGCGTGTGACCGATGCGGCCGGCTGCGCCGGCGCGACGGGTTTCGCGGCGCTGTCGAACGTGACGGCGGCCACGATCTTCTCGGGCAGCGCCGGCCTGTCGCCGCGTCAGCGGCTCTGCTTCAACATCGCCTGGAACTACGGGACCGACGGACCGGGCGCGTACACCCTGCCGCTCAACCTCACGGTCGCCGCGCCGTAAGCGCGCAGTCCGATTCCGTTCAGGCCATCCGGCCAACGCATCGATCCGGGGGCGTTCGTGCATCGCACGGACGCCCCCCTGTGCGTACCGGCACACGCCGGCGAGCGCACCGGGTGGTCGCCATCACACAGCCGGCCGTCGTCGTCACGTCGGACGAGAACGAGGTGCGCGCCGTTACCGCGCCGGCACAGTCTCGTCCCTCTGTCGGATTCACGCGACACCTCGGTGTCCAGTATCGGCCACTCCCGCCGGAACTTGAGCGACCGGTTGCCATCGTCCGTCACTCCCGCCATGTCACGCCTCGTCCGCATCCATTTCCTCGCCGCCGCGCTCCTGTCGGCCGCCGCCGTGTTCACCAGCCCGCGCGTTGCCGCCGCGCAGCTGACCGTCGACGAACTCGAGGCGCATCTCGTCGTCACCGACGGCGGGCAGGCGGTGCACACCATGCGGGTCCGCAACGAATCGGCGGAGCGGGTGCAGGCCGTTGTGACCATCGAGGACTGGGAGCGCGACGAGGAGGGGAACAACCGGTTCCTGCCGGCGGGCACCCACGCGCGCAGCTGCGCCGCAGCGCTCGAGGTGTTCCCCATGACGGTCGCCCTCGATCCCGGCATGTCGGCCACGGTTCGCATCTCCTTCCGCGGCGCGCCGGCACAGGCCGCCAGCTGCTGGTCGATCGTGTTTCTCGAGAATCGCGCCACGCAGCGCAGCGCGGGCCGCCAGCTGCAGTACACCGTGCGCACGGGTGTGAAAGTGTATGCGGCGACGGCCGGCGCGGTGCGGGACGGCGCGATCGATGCCATGGCCGTCAGCGAGATGGCAAGCGAGGTGCGCACGCCGCGCCAGCCGAGCGACGGGCCGGCGAGTGGCGCATCGGTTGCGGATTCCGCGGCACTCGAGCTGCGCTTCCGGAACGTCGGTGACGTGCAGCTCCAGGTTGCGGGCACCGTGGAGGTGCGGCGCGCCGACAACAGCGTGGCGCATCGCGCCGAGCTGTCGACGTTCCCTGTCCTGCCCGCTCAGCATCGCCTCGTGCGCACGGGGCTGCCTCCGCTTCCGCGCGGGCGCTACATGGTGCTCGCGATGCTCGACTTCGGCGGCACCGAAATTGTCGCGGGCCAGCTGGAATACGAGGTTCGCTGAGTGTACGGCGCGAGTGGCGTGATCGCGCGCGTGGAGCGCGCCGTCGCGGCGGCCGTGCGGCGCGCGGCGAGCGGGGCCACTGCGCTCGTGTTCGCCGTGGTCGGCCTGGTGGGCAGCGCGCGTGCCGCGTCTGCCCAGAGCACGGACTTCCTGCTGTCCACCGCGCCCGTGACCTTTCCCACGCCGCGCCTCGAACAGTTCAGCAGCTGGCCACCGAGCGCGACGGGGCCGGTGACCGATTCGGTGGCGGTGCCGTTCTCGGTGTCACGGCGACAGAACGCCTCCCTGCGCATCGCGAGCGTCCTCGTCCGGTGCACTGGCACCACGGGGGGCAAGCCGTGCGCCGATATCGAGTGGCGCAGCGGCCCGGTGGGTGCGTGGCGCCCGCTCACGCTCACGGACGAGGTCGTCGAGTCGCGCACGATGATCCCGCTGCTGTTCAACGAAACGTGGTCCGGCGTGCTGTGGTTGCGCGTTCGCATCCGCTGGGACGATCCCGCCCCGAGCGTGATGACGAGCGGCATCGCGCTCACCCTCTCCGTGTACCGACCGTGACGCCCGCTCGCCGCGGACGCCGCATGGCGGGTCTCGTCCTCGCACTCACCACCGCCGGCGGCATGGCCAGCGTGCGCATCGCGCATGCGCGCAACGCACCTGCGACCGTTGCGCCTGCGACCAGTGCGCATGCGACGCGTGCGGAGGCGACGCCGCTGGCGACCGGGACGCGCACGGCGCGGCGCATCGCCCTCGACCGGAGTGCGCCGCCGCCGGTGAGCGTGCGCATCGCGCCGGCGTACCGCATCACGGTGCGTCGTGGCGAGGCCGTCTCGCTCGAGATCCCGATTCCCGTGGCGCTGCAGGGGAGGGATTCGGTGGCGTTTCTGGTGAATCGGACGCTGCCCGGGGTCGCGCGGGGAGTCGGCAGCGGCACCTTCATGTCGCCATCGGCGACGGTGTCCATGACGGTGCGTGTGCCGGCCGACTTCGTTGCGGGCACCCACCGCCTCGCAGATGTGCGCTTCCGTTCGGCCGACGGACGCGGCGAGCGCGTCGTCGTACCGGTCGAGCTCACCGTGCCCGAGGCGGACGACGCCGATGGCGCCGACACGCGCCACCTGGCGACGGCGTTGGGGGCACCGCTCGAGAGCGGCAACGACGACCCGCCTGTGGTGACGGTGCTGCGACCCGCACCGCGTGCGACGTCCGCCCGGGATGCGTTCGCAGCCGACCCGCCCGCGGGACCTGCTCGCGCGGTGCGCGTGGCTGCAGCGGTGACGGTCGTCGCGGCCCCTCGCACGTTGCAGGTCGTGTCGGTCTCGGCGCCGGCCGACCTCCCAGGCACCCTGTCGTTTACGGTCGACCGCACCGCCGATGCCCCGGGAACCGGTGTCCCCGGGACCGGCGCTTCGGTCGCCGGTCCGGTCACCGGCCGTGTCGCGAGTGCCACGGGGCAGGTGATGCTCACCGTGTCCGTCCCCAGCCGAGCCCTCGCCGGAACGCAGCGCGTCGCCGCCGTCCGCTTCGAGTCGGACGTGGCCGATGCGCCCGTCGTGGTGGTTCCCGTCCAGGTGGAGGTGCCGGCCGTACGCGCACTCTCCGTGGCGTCGGCGTCGCCGATGGTGCACGCGGTGGCGGGCCGCACGACGAGTCTGCGCATCGTGGTCAGCAATGCCGGGAACGTGCACGACACGGTGCTGCTGGCGGTGGCCCCCCCGGAGCAGTGGCGCGGGGAGCTGACCGAGTCGCCGCGCGTCGGGCTCGCGCCGGGCGCGTCGGTGAGCCGCGAGATCACGCTGACCGCGCCGCGCGAACAGGTGCCGGGTGTCACGAGCCTCACGCTGCATGCGGTCCGCGGTGGACCGCGCGTCGGCGACGAGGCCGACGCGAGGCAGCGGCAGCTGGTCGTGCCGGTGGAGGTGCTGCCGGCCACGCGCGGGCAGAGCTTCGGACCGGTGCTCGGCGTGAGCTACAGTGCGGTCTACGTGGGCGATCAGGCTCCCATCGATGCGATCGGGTTCACGCTCTCCGGACCGCTGGTGCGCGGCGTCGTCATGCACGGCGCCTGGACGCAGCGTGCGATCGGTGGCTCACCGGGCATCGCCCGCGTGGGCGGTGGCCAGCTGTTCCCGGTGCTGTCGCTGCGTCATCCGCGCTGGCATCTGGATGCCGGCAACGCCGCCGCCGACCTCGGGGAGGTGGGCGGCACGCTGCGCAGCGGGCGCGGGCTGTCGGGGGCCTACGGCGACAGTGCCTGGCAGGTGCAGGCGTTGCTGGCGCGTCCCTTTCTCTTCGGCAGCGAGAGCCTCGACGCGGGGGCGCTCGCCGGTGTGCGGTTGCGCGCCCGTCGGGGACCGATCGCCTGGTCGGCGGGCGCCGCGCACCTGCGAGATCCGCTGCTGCTGCGGGCGCAGCTCGACGCCGTGTCGGTGGGGGCGGAGCGTGTCGCGCTCGGTGGCATCGACGCGCGCGGTGAACTCGCGTGGCGGCAATGGGAGGACGGCAGCGCGATCGGCGCCGCCGCCGAGTTCGGGCGGCGCGCCGATCGCGTGGATTGGCGCCTGCGCGCCACCTACGCGCCCGGAGGCAGTCGCGCCTTCGCCCGCGCGCAGAGCGATGTGACCTTCACCGGCGGGCTCGCGCCGTCCGCATCGCGCCGGGGCGGCATGCGGCTCGGTTTCGTGGGCTGGTATGCCGATGACGAAACGGCTGATGGCAGCCTCCAGTCGACGTGGGGCGTCGGCCTGATGCCGCAGTGGCGGCTCGGTCGCCTTGGCAGCCTCGGGTTCGAAGCGCGCACCGGCGCGAGCGAGGCCGGCGGGGACGTCGGCCGCCAGTCCACTGCGACGCACATCCTGGGCCTCTTCGCGTCCACGCGGCTCGGGATCGCCACGGCCACGACGGGCGCCACGATCACGCGGCTCGATCGCACACTCATGTTCCCCGATCTCGATCGCGCCGAGAGCTCCGAGCAGCAGCTCAACTGGACCGCGCAGCTTCTCGTGCCGCTCGCCCGCGGCACCTTCGATGTCTTCTCCTCCCTGCAGCGCCGATACGGCGCCGATGTGTTCAGCACCGGGCAGCACGACCTCACGCTGCGCGCCGACCAGATCGCCCTCCCCATGACCGGCGGGCGCGTCACCTTCGGCGCCGCGATCGGGCGCATCACGAGCCTGGCCTCCGGTGCGCACGTCACCACGCAGCGCGTCGGGCTGGCGGCCGCACTGCCCTTCGACGTCCAGCTGCGTCTCGACCTCGAGCGGAATCCGTGGATCCGCTCGGCCGCCACGGGCCGCGGCGCGGGATGGGTCACCGCCTTCCGATTCGATCGAAGCTTCGGCACTCCGCCGCTGCTGCGATTCGGGCGCGGCCGTGGTGTGGTGTTCGAGGATCGGAACGGCAACGGGGTGCGGGACCGTGGGGAACGCGGCCTGGGCGGGATCCTGGTGCGGGTCGGCGCCGAAGTGGCCGTTACCGACGCGACCGGGACCTACCGCCTGACGCGCCCGGGTGCCGGGATTCCCGAGCTGGACGAACGATCGCTTCCCTTCGGCTACATGCTGGCGCCCCAGGCGGCGCGTGCGACGCACTCGGCGCTGCGGGACGGTGCGACCGATATTCCCGTGGCGCCGATTGGCGCCGTGGAGGTGCTGCTCGAGGTCGCGGCGGACTCGCTGCGCGACGCGCGACGGATCCCGCTGGACGCCGTGCTCGTCTCAGCGGTCGACGCCCGCGGCCGGCGGTTTCTCGCCGCTGCCGTGACGGGTGGCCGTACCGTGTTCACCGCGCTGCCTCCGGGAGAGTATCACCTGGAGGTGGACGCGGCTGGCGTGTCCGAGCCCCTCGCGCTGGTCGGCGCGCCGCCGGTCGTACGCATCGACGGCACGGCGGCGCGTCAGCAGGTCCGGGTGACGCTCGGACCACGCCGAGTGCGGCTCTTCCGCGCCGAGCCAGCGACGCGCCAGCGCACGGGGGAACGGTGAATCGCCGTTGGAAGAGGCCTTCCTCGAGGCATCCCCGCACGGGTCGCGCGCGGCTGCTCGCGCTGCTCGCACTCGGGGCGATGGCCTGCGGGACGTCCTCGTCCGTCGGACCGGCGGGGGAGAGCGAGCGCTGGCAGTACACGGGAGAGCAGCGTGTGCCGGTGTCGCTGCAGTTGGAGGGGACGCTGACGCTGACGCGGGTCGAGGGGGAGCGGTTCGAAGGGGCGCTCGACCTGCGGAGTACCGATGCCCTCGGGCAGACGCAGCGTCAGGCCGGGCTCGTGGTGGGTCGGCGGTCGGGCGACTCGATCGACTTCGAGGCTGCGCTGGCGGGTGATGTGCTGCGCCACGTCGGCCGCGTGACCGGGGACACCATCCGCGGGACGTGGCTGGATGACGGTGCCCTGGCAGGCGCACTGCGCACCGGGCCGTTCATGCTGGTGCGCGTGCCATGAGAACTGTGGCGCGCCTCGGGTTCGCGCTCCTGCTCGTACCGCTCGCCGCCGCCGCCGCTGGCGCGCAGGTGGCCTGCAGCACGACGCATCCGGGCAATCGACAGACTCGTTCCTGTACCGTGGTGCTCTCCGCCACGCTGCAGCTCCCGGCGCAGGCCATGCTGACGCTCGAGCGCAGCAGCACGGATCTCACCGGGGGTAGTCCCCTCACGGACGCGCGGTTCCAGGCCGCGGCGGACACGGGACTGCTCATCGTCGGTCCGGCGCTCAGCGTCGTCAGCAATCGCGGAATCAGTGTCACCCTCGTGAACGCGCCGCAGTTCCAGGGACCGGGGATGAAGCCGGCCTCCGATGTGCAGCTCGGCGTGGGGTCGGTGCGCAATGCGTGCGGTGGCGTGCCGCTGTCTCCGCTCAGCACGAGCCCCGAAGCGGTGCAGCGCACGGCACCGCGGGTGCTGCTTCGAACCTCGGCGCCGCTGAGTCAGACGCTTCGTCAGTTGTGCCTGCGGGTGCGGTGGCACTACGCCTCCGATCCCCCGGGCAGCTACGCACTCCCGCTCACGATCAGCATCACGGCCCCCTGAACGAGGCGGCTGCACGCTCCCGCCTTCTCAACTCTGGCATGCCACCTGCCGATACGGATCGGCATGGGTGCCGTTCCGATCTCTTTTGCCAGCCGCGGGGCCTCCCGCTACGGCTGCGTGTGTGTGCTCCGGGTCACCACGCGTGTCCGGGTTGTGGCGCTGGCGCTTCTCTGCGTGGCGTTGGCGCCGCATGGCGCGGCCGCACAGGGTGCTTCGGGGGCCGTGCAGGTCGTGCGACACGACCTCGCGGGGGCGATCGGGGTGGTGACGCGGGCGGAGTTCTCGCCGGCACGGCGCGCCGCCGTGACGTTCGCGACCGACTTGCCTGGCTCTGGCGAACTCGCGGGTCGGCTTTGGGAGCTCGACGGCACGGTGCGCACCAATGCGCCGGCGCGGATCGTGGCGGAGCGGTCCGAGCGCGTCGCGGCGGGTGAGGACCCGGCGGGGTGGCAGGTGCGTACAGCCGACGGTCGGCTCGTGCCGTGGCTCGGTGATCCGCTCGCGGTCTCGGACTTGATCGCACCTGGTCGCACCGCTGTCCGGATCCATTTCGTGGCACCGTCACCGGCGGCGGGGCCGCCCCCGGTGCGACTGAGGGTCGTCGCGCAGTAGATTCACGGAGTCGAGGGCAGGGGCACGCATCGCCTCCGCTCACCCCGTTCTCCGGAGTTCCTGCACATGCCCGACATCACCTGCCAGCGCTGCGGCCAGACGCGCGCTGGCTTCGACAAGGCCCCGATCGGGGTCGTAGGCGCCACGGCTGAGCGCCTCGTGGCCGAGATCTGCCAGACGTGCTGGGCCGACTGGTTGAAGCAGCAGACCATGCTCATCAACCACTACGGGCTCAACCTCATGGACCCGCAGGCCCGCACCTTCCTGAGCCGCAACCGCGACGGCTTCCTGTTCAAGGCGGGGAACGCCGAGGACGTGGACACCTCGAAGCAGGGCACGATCAGCTGGTGAACGAACAACGCCCCGGCCATGCGAGCATGGCCGGGGCGTCGTGCCTTCGGGGAGTGTCCTGCGGTGTTGCGGGGTCCTGCAGCGGGATCAGCCGTTGCCGGCGATGTAGCGGGCGAAGCGGCCGCAGACGGCGCACTTGAGCGTCACGTGGGAGTTGCTCGGCGGCGGATAGAGCGCGGGTTCTCGCGTGATCTCACCGGAGCACGACGGGCATGCCAACGGCAGTCCGCTGCGATCGCTCGCGATCAAATGCAACGCCTGCGCGGGATTGTAGGTGTTCGGCCTCGGCTTCCGCATGTCCGCCCCTCCTCGGGTGTGCGTGGCGCAGTGCGACCATCGCATTGCGCGATGCCTCATGATAGCGCGATCCGGTCCATCTCTCTACTGAGTGATGCAAAAATAACCGGATTGGATACATTTGACGGTTATAGTTCGGTCCCAGTGGTCCGAACTTTCGACGTTGGGTCCCCGGGCTTGCGAAACCGTGTGCACAGCCCGAGGCTTGGAGTCCATGACCGTCCGCCGCTCTTCCAACACCGCTTCCTCGCGCCGCACCGCGGCCGTGCGCCGCGACCCGGCGAGCGTGCCGCGTCCGTCGTCCGCCGATGCAGGAAACGCGCGCGACGCTGAGCCGGGGATCATTGCCGGCACCGCGCACCCCCTCGAGGTCACGCCGGAGACGGCCGACGCCCTCAAGCTCTGGGTCGTGCTCTCGCGCGCCCAGTCGGCCGTGGCGGCCCACGTCGCGGCCGACGTGCAGCAGCACGGCCTCACGCTCACCGAGTTCGCCATCCTCGAGGCGCTCTATCATCGGGGCGCCATGCTGCTGGGGGAGGTGCAGCGGCGCATTCTGGTCTCCAGCGGGGGCATCACCTTCCTCGTCGACCGTCTCGTGGCCAAGGGGCTCGTGGAGCGCCAGCAGTGCGCCTCCGACCGACGGGCCCGCTACGCCGCGCTCACCGCCGACGGCGAGGCGCTCCTGGCGCGCATCTTCCCCGGACACGCGGCCGCGATCGAGCGTGCCGTGGGCACGCTCTCCGCCGAGGAGCAGCGCGTCGCGATCGGCCTGCTCCGGCGCCTCGGGCGTGGCGCCGCTGCGATCGCGCGGGAGGACGGATCGGGGGAGGGTTGACTCTCGGGTTGTGGTGTGTATCTTACCACTGAGATACTAACAACTGAGCCGCACGCCCGGCGTGCGTCAGCCCCAACACTCATCCATAGGAGCTTCCGACATGCGCTGGGCCATCGACCTCACCCACAGCCAGATCACGTTCGCCGTCAAGCACCTCGGCATTTCCACGGTGCGCGGCACGTTCGACGCCTTCTCCGGCACCATCGACGAGCAGGACGGCGTGATCAGCGGCGCCGACATCACGATCGACGTCGCCTCGCTCAACACGGGCACGGCCCAGCGTGACGACCACCTCCGGTCGGCGGACTTCTTCGACGTGGCGAACCACCCCACGGCCAGCTTCCGCCTGCTCTCCGCGCAGCGCACCGGCGAGGCGCTCACCGCGCAGGGTGAACTCACCATCCGCGGCGTGACCAAGCCGGTCACCCTCACCGGCGAGATCGGTGGCCCGGCCAAGGATCCGTGGGGCAACACGAAGGTCAGCGCCACGCTGTCCACGAAGCTGCCGCGCAAGGAGTGGGGCCTCACCTGGAACGCCACGCTCGAAACGGGCGGCCTGCTCGTGAGCGAGGACGTGAAGCTCGACATCGAGCTGCAGGCGGCCCCGGCCGAGGTCGGCGCGGCGGCGTAAGCGGCTCGCGCGATCCCGCACGACAAACGCGCCCGGTCCGCCTTGCTGGCGGGCCGGGCGCGTCTCGCATCACGCTCGCCGTGGCGTCACGCGTCGTCTAGCCGACGTACACGACGTCACCCTCGGCATCGATACCGAGCTCCTGCTCCAGTCCGCACACGCCACACACGAGCGACGCGATCCACTCGATGCCGAGCGCGTCCTGCAGCCGCGCCTCGGCCGGCTTGATCGCCAGCTTGCGATAGCTGTACTCGAGGCACCCGCTGCACGCATGCGCGCGCGCGATGCGCTCGGCACGCTCCCGCGAAATCGACATCAGCCCTCGCGGTCGTCCGACGAGCCGCTGCCGCCTGCTCCGAGCACGCCGCGCAGCGGATCGGGATAGCCGAGCGACGGGGCGCTGCGCGTGGGGCGCGGCGGGGCGCTGCCGGGTGACGTATCGCTCCCTTCGCGCGCACGCAGCAGCTCGCGCAATCCGCCGAGTGCGCCCATCACGCCCGACGCCTCCACCGGCATGAAGATCGTGGACCCCTTGCCGGCTGCGAGCTGAGGCAGCGCCTCGAGGTACTTGAGGCCGAGCAGATAGGTGGACGCCTGCCCCTCGGGGAGCGCAGCCGCGATGCGGGCGATGGCCGCGGCCTCGGCGTCCGCCATGGCGAGGCGCGCCTCCGCGTTGCCCTGCGCGCGCAGGATCGCGGCCTCGCGCTCACCCTCGGCGGTGCGCACCTGCGCTTCACGGCGGCCTTCGGCCTCGAGCACCGCGGCGCGCTTGCTCGCTTCGGCGTTGGTGACGGCGGCGCGACGCTCGCGCTCGGCGCGCATCTGCAGTTCCATGCTCTGCTGGATGTCGCGCGGTGGCTCGATGCTCTGCAGTTCCACGCGCGTCACGTCCACGCCCCAGCCGATCGACGCCTCTTCGATGACTTCGCGCATGCGCTGGTTGATCACGTCACGGCTCGAGAGCGTGCTGTCGAGCTCCATCTCGCCCACGATGTTGCGCAGCGTGGTACGCGTGAGCGTCTCGAGCGCGTAGGGCAAGTTGGCCACCGAGTACGTCGCCTTCTGCGGATCGGCCACGCGGTAGTAGAGGACCGCGTCGATGTCGATGGTCACGTTGTCCTTCGTGATCACCGGCTGGCTCGGGAAGTTGAGCACCTGCTCACGCAGGTCGATGCGCGTGGTGACCGACTGCACCACCTTCTTGAGGCCGCCCGGGTCGGTGTCGAAGAAGCGCACCTCGATGGCGCGCGGCCGCTCGATGAACGGGATCAGGATGTTGAGCCCGGAGCGCGCGATGCGGTCGAAGCGGCCCAGCCGCTCGACGACGAGCACCTCGGCCTGGCCCACGATCTTGACGGACGAGACGATGATGGAGAGGGCGAGAACGCCCAGCACGAGGCCTGCGATCAGCATGGTCGGTGCTCCCGGAGGGTGGTGACGCACGGCGCGGTCGAAACGCGTCCACCGGAAAAGCTAACCGGGCCGCGCGCACCGAGGGATCGGTGGGCGCGGCCCGGCAGGATCGTGCGTGCAGCGTGTGGCGCGGTACGCCCTACTTCCCCACCCAGTCGGCTACGAACACGTTCGTTTCGCCCTCGACCTTCGCGCCGCGGTTCGACGCCCAGATGAGCTTGGTGCCGTCGGGGCTGAACATCGGGAAGCCGTCGAACTCGGGGTGCGTGGTGATCTTCGTGAGCCCGGTGCCGTCGAGGTTCACGAGGTAGAGGTTGAAGTCGCGGCTGCGCGGGTTCTCGTGGTTGGACGAGAAGATGATGCGCGTGCCATCGGGGGTCCACGTGGGGCCGAAGTTGGCGCCGCCGAGCTGCGTGATCTGCCGGTTGTCGCTGCCGTCGGCGTTCATCACGAACAGCTCCACCTTGCTCGGCCGGATCATGTTGTTGGCGAGCAGCTCGTCGTACTGCGCGAGCTCGGCGCTGTCCTTGGGGTGATGCGCGCGGTACACGATCTTCGTGCCATCGGGCGACCACCACGGGCCGCCGTCATAGCCGCGCGTGTTCGTGAGGCGCTTCACGTTCGTGCCGTCCACGTTCATCGTGTAGATGTCGAGGTCGCCGTCCTTGGTGGACGTGAACACGATGGAGGTGCCGTCGGGGGACAGGATGCCCTCGGCCGTGTAGACGCCGTAGTTGGTGAGGCGCTGCAGGTCGCTGCCGTCGGGCTTGCTCGTGTAGATGTCGAACTTGTCGAGCGGCCAGACGTAACCCTGCGACGGATCGGGGCGCGGCGGGCAGGCGGTGTCGGCGTGGTGCGTGGCGGCGAAGAAGACGCGCGAGTCGCCGTTGTAGAAGTAGCCGCAGGTGGTCTTGCCGCCGGCGGAGATCTTCGTGACCTCGGAGCCGTCGGCGCGCATGACGTACTGCTGATCGCAGCTGCGTCCATCGCGCGTGCTCTGGAACGTGATGTACTGGCCGTCGGCGCTCCAGTAGGCTTCGGCATTCTCTCCGCCGAAGGTGAGCTGCCGCAGATTGGCGAGGTACGGCTGCTCCTCCGCCTCGATCTGCGCGGTGCTGACGGTGGCCGAGTCGGCGGAGGCGTTCTCGGAGGCGCGGGTTTCGGCCGTGCCGCCGCAGGCGGTGAGCAGGGCGAGGAGCGCCGCGCCGGCGAGCGGGCGCGCGAAAGCTGAAGGCGTGGTCGAGTCAGGCATGCGGGAGCGTACTGTGGCCGTTTCGCAGCTGCCATCCGTACAATTCCGGACCTGCATGCGCCGAGGGCCCGCAGCGTCGGCTGCGGGCCCTCGGGGTCGTCCGGTGTGGTGCGGCGGTTCAGTTGCCGCGGTTGCTCGCGCTGCGGGCGGGGCGCGCCACCTCGGCGCGGGCGGCGGCGAACAGCTCGCTCTGCGTGTTGCCCTTGCGGAGGAGCTCCATCGCCTTGCGGAGCTGGTTGTCGTCGCGGATCTCGCGGCGCTTGGCCAGCGTGTCGCCGAAGGCCGCGCGGGCGATGCGGCTCTCGAGGTAGCGGTCGGCCTCGCGTCGGCCGGCCTCCCAGGTCGCGCGGTCGATCTTCACACCGGCCGTATCGAGGCGGGTGTAGAAGGTGTCAAGCCACTCCGGCTGAATCTCGAAGTCCGGCTGCACCTTGCCCTTGAGCTCGAGCGCCATCTCGCCGAGCACACTGAAGAAGACGCCCATCTTGGGAAGAATGAGGCGCCGCACCGCCTGCTCGGCCGCAGGGATCGTGTCCGGCTTGACCATGACGTCGGGGGTGATGCCACCACCGCCGTAGACCACACGCCCCCCTTCCGACTTGTACTGCGGCCGGTTGGCCAGCGATGTGTCCACGACCGCGGTGTCCGCGATGGCGTCGAGCACGAACGCGTCTCCCTGCTTGCGCTCCTTCTGGATGGAGCGGCCGCTGGGGGTGTACCACTTGCCCGTGGTGATCTTGAGCGCGTAGCCGCCGTCGAGCGGATAGAGCGACTGCACGAGCCCCTTGCCGAACGAGGTGGTACCGAGCACGAGGGCGCGGTCGTAGTCCTGCAGCGCGCCGGCCACGATTTCGGAGGCCGAGGCGGAGCCGCCGTCGGTGAGCACGACGAGCGGCACGTCGGCCGCGAGCGCCGCCTGGTCGGTGGTGAAGCGCTGCATGTCGCCCCGGCCGCGCACGCTGGCCACTTCCTTGCCCTGCGGCAGGAAGAGGTTGGTGGTGGAGATGGCCTGGTCGAGGATGCCGCCCGGGTTGCCGCGCACGTCGAGGATGATGCCCTTGGCACCGCGCTCCTGGAGCGAGCGCACGGCCTTGGCGACGTCGTCGGTGGTGTTCTCGCTGAAACGCTCGATGGGGATGTAGCCGGTGCGCTCGTCGAGCATGAGCGTGTACCGCACGGCCGGCACCTTCACCTCGGCGCGCCGGAAGTTCATGGTGATCGGCTCGGCCACGCCGGGGCGGCCGAAGGTCACGCGCACCTGGGTGCCTGGCAGGCCGAGCAGCTTGTTCTGCACCTGCTGCGTGGTCCAGCCGCGGGCCGGGAAGGTGTCGATCTGGAGGATCGCGTCGCCTTCCATGACACCACCGCGCTCGGCGGGCGTCTCGGGGAAGACCTTGCCCACGGTCACGTACGCGCCGATGGGGGTGATCTCCATGCCCAGGCCGGCGTAGCGCCCGTTGGTGTTGCGGGTGAACTCCTCCATCTGCTTGGGCGAGAAGAGTTCGGTGTAGGGGTCGCCAAGTTCCTTCACGAGGCCGCGGGCGGCCTTTTCGTACAGCGCGTTGGCGTCGAGGGTGTCGACGTAGCGCAGGTGCACGAAGGTGAGGACCTGGTCGAGCAGCTGGGCGCCACCGCGCACGTCGCGCGCCTGCAGCGCGAAGCCGCCGGCGAGCACGGGGACCACGAGGAAGCCGGCCACGAGGGCGGCTTTGCGGAAGCGGGTCATGCGGCGCCTCTGGAGCGGGGAACGGGCGGAGGGATTCGGGGCCCGTTGCACGGTGCGCAGCGGGCGGCGGATCCACAAGGGGCTTCTGATTAGACGTTGGACCCCGGGGAGGCGTTTCCAGTTCCTCGGTGGGGGCAGTTGCACACCCGAGGCTCGGGGCTCGTGGCTTGCCGCTTGCCGCCGTGCTGCGCGATGCGGACCGGAGGGTCGGTGTCGGGCGCGGTCATCGCGACAAGACGGACCCGAGGGGAAAGCCGCGAGGCTCGAGCAGCGTGGCGTGTTGGACTGCTCGCCCTCGAGGTTCGGGGCGGGTTGGCCCCTTTGTCCCCCACCCTACTCCTCGTCCCTTGGCCGCGTGGACAGCACGTAATCCACGAACCAGCTCCGGTCGTACTGCCGGATCGCGACATCCCGCACCAGCCCGGCCGAAAGCAGCATCTCGTGCGCGGGCTGCAGCACGCGCTGCAGGTGGCTCGGGTATCGCTGGCTGAGCGGGAGCTGCTCGGCCAGACGCTCGAGCGGGACGCGCCATGACAGCCGGCCCTCGGCGCGGGCCACCTCGAGCAGCCGGTACAGGCGTCGCGCCACCGGGCTGGAGAGGGCGTGGTAGCGCGTGACCGACAGCGCCACGATGTGCCGCGAAAACAGGTTGGCGCGCAGGGTGGGGGAGAGCACCACGCGGGCGTCGCCGGGTTCGCCGGTGGCGAGATTGGCGAACAGGTTCATCTGCTCGCGCTCGGCGGCGCGGCGGCGCTGCACGGCCACGGACGAGAGCAGCGTGAAGGCGAGCTCCGGGCTGTCGCCGCTCGAGGCCGAGTAGTAGGCCCCGACCGATTCGAGCGTGGTGCGCTCGAGGCGGGTGAGCGCGCCGCGGAGCTGCTCGTACGTGCGCCCGTCGGCGCGGCGCCCCATGGAGCGCAGGAAGGCGTGCAGCGTGAACGACACGGCGCCATCGGTGGGCGCGCCGGCCTCCTGCCAGCGATGCAGGATCTCGACGTAGACGTCCTGATCGAAGGTGCCGGGGAGCCGGTCGTCGGGCGCCGGAATGACGCGCCAGCGCCCGCCGTTGTCCGTGGTGAACGTGACGGGCGTGTCGTCGGCTGAATCACTCAGCCGGAAGAGCGGCAGGGCCTCGAGGGAGCGATCGAGAACGACTCCACGGGTGGCCGGGCGCCGACGCGCGGCGAGGGTCATCCATCAAAGTTGGTGACCCGGCACACGGAGGGCCAGAGGGGCCCCGGGCTGCGTCCGCGTCTCAGGCCAGTCGCAGCACCTGCCCTGTCACGTTTCGCGCGGCACGGCCACAGAGGAACAGCAGCACATCGGCCACCGACTCGCGCTCCACGTAGCTGTCCTTGTCCCCCATGCTGTCCACGTTCGAGGCGGTGCGAATGGCCGTGGGGGCAACGGCATTCGCGCGCACGCCATGCTCGGCTTCGGCGTGGGCGACGCTCTGCATGAGGGCGAGTACGGCGCTCTTGGCGGCGGCGTAGGCAGCGATGCCCGCCGTGCTGCCGCCCGGCAGCGCCGCGGCACTCGCGAAGTACACCACGCTGCCGCGCGCGGCGCGCAGCGCGGGGAGGAAGGCGCGCGTGGCGGCGTACGCGGTGTCGGCACTGATCGTGAACTGCTTGCGCCACCCGGCGGGATCGCTCGTGTCGAGCGGGCCGGTCATGCCGAAGCCGCCGGCGGCGTTGATCAGGGCGTGCACCGCACCGTTCGCGGACGGGTGCGCGGCAAGCACCTCGCGCGCGATCGCCTCGGCGCGAACGGCATCGCTCAGGTCGCCCGCATGCGCCGTGGCCACGAAGCCCAGGGCGCGCAGCTCGTCGGCGCGGGCGCGTACCTGCTCCTCTGAGACATCCAGAAGCGCCACGTGCGCGCCGGCCTCGCAGAAGGCGCGCGCGATGGCTTCGCCGGCCTGGCCGGGCCGGCCGACGCCGGTGATGACGACGAGCTGGTTCATGTATGCGGACATGGGGGACTCCCGAGACGAGGCACCGCGCTCGAGCCGAGCGCACGGCGCCGATGGTGAGCGGAATGAGCGCCGCGAATCAGGACGCGAGGTCGGCCAGGGTCTCGCGCACTGCCGCCAGACATAGCGAGAGTCCGTCCACGGTGTGATCGCCCATGTGCCCGATGCGAATGTGCGTGGCCTTGAGCTTGCCGTAGCCGCCGCCGATCACGAAGCCGCGATCAAGTGCGCCCTTCACCACGTCGTCACCCCGGATGCCAGGCGGCAGCGCGATGCAGGTGACCGTGGGCGAACGCTCATGCTCGCGCGCCTGGATGCAGAACGGCACGCCCAGCGCCTCGCGCGTTTCGGCGAGCCACGCATACGTCAAAGCGGCCATGGCCTCGTGCCGGGCGACGCGCGTGCTGATCGATTCGCGTTCGATGTACGCGAGCTGTGCGGCCGCAGCGTACAGCAGCGAGGTGGCCGGCGTGTTCGGCGTCTGGTGCTTGTGCACGTACTGCTCGAACTCGAGCACGTCGAAGTACCGCCCGCGCGCGGGCGCTTCGTGCACCGTGGCAAGATAGCGCTCGCTGGCCACACCGAAGGCGAGCCCCGGCGGCATGGCGAGCGCCTTCTGCGAGCCGGTGAACACGAAGTCGAGCTGCCAGGCCTCGGCCTGCATGGCCGCGCCGGCCACACCTGTCACGGAGTCCACGAGCGACAGTGCGCCGTGCGCGCGACAGAGTGCGCCGAACTCCTCGAGCGGCGTGAGCGCACCGGTGCTCGTCTCACTGTGCACCACCGTGACGCCCGCGTACGCGCGCTGTCGCAACTCGGCCTCCACCTGCTCCAGCGGCACGGTGTCCCCCCACTTCGCCTCGAGCACCGTGACGTCGCGGCCGCACGCGCGCGCGATGTCGGCGAAGCGCTCGGCGAACGCACCGTTCACGAGCGAGAGCACGGGCCCCGGCTTCGCGCAGCGCACCGCGGACTCCATGAGGCCGGTGGCCGAGCTCGTGCTCACGTACACGGGACGCGTCGTGCCGAACACGTGCTGCAACCCCGGCTGCAGCGACGCGAAGAGCGCCTCGAACGCGGCGCCGCGGTGCGGCAGCGGCGGACCGGCCTGCGCCGCGAGGATGTCGGGGCGGATGTCGGTGGGGCCGGGGAGGAAGAAGCGGCCGAACTCGTGCACGACAGAACCTCTCAGGGAGCGGTGTGGAACAGCAGGGCCGTGAGCTCGTCCATGCTGCGGGCCTCGGCGTCGGCCACTGCCACCACGCTGGCTCGGCGCACCACCCCGGTGAACGCAATGAAGCGGTCCACGAGCGGCTGCGCGGCGGCGTCGGTGGAGCCGTCGCCGACGAACGCGATCGGACGCTTCATCGTGTTTGCGTAGAGCAGGCGTCGCACGATGACCGGCTTGCCACCCTGCGTGCTCAGCGGCTGGTCGCCGTCGAGTGCGTCGAGTACGTCGTCTCCGCGCGGCGAGCGCAGCGACACCGCATGCACCTGTTCCGGCGACACGCCGAGATGGGTCGCGAGTGGCAGCAGCGCATCGCGCAGGCCACCGCTGATCACGTGCACCGTGACACCCGCCGCGTGCAGCGCGGCGAACAGCTCTACCGTGCCGGGCACGATTCGTTCGATGTAGGCGCGCGCGAGCGCGTCGAGGTCCCTGCGCGTGGGGCGGATGCGCGCGAGGCGTTCGACATACACGTCATCGAGCGGCATGAGGCCGTTCATGGCGCAATCGGTGAGCACGGCGATCTCGCGGGCCATGTCGGGACCGCGCAGGGTGGCGAGCCAGTCGATTCCTTCGATGGCCGAGAGCGTGGAGTCGGCGTCGAAGAGCACCGTGCCGACGCGGGGGCGCGCTGGCGTGCTCACAGCACGTTCCCCGGGGCGAGCAGGCCAAGCGGGTCGAGCGCGTGCTTGAGGGATCGCATGACATGCACCTGGAGCGGTGTGGCCTGCAGCGGCAGCCACTTCTGCTTGAGCTTGCCGATGCCGTGCTCCGCCGCCACGGTGCCGCCCATGGCCACCACGCGCGTGAGCGTCTCCGTGAGCACGTGCTGCAGTTCGGCCAGCGCGTCGGCGTCGCGGGCGATGAAGTTCTGGTGCGGGTGGCCGTTGCCGGCATGGCCGTACGTGACGCTGCGCTCGATGCCAGCGGCATCGGCGAGCGCGTGCGCCATGTCGAGCGCCTCGGCGAGCCGGCGGTACGGCACGGCCCAGTCGGTGCTCACCTTGCGCCCGCCCTGCGCACGGCAGCGCGCTCCGCGCTCGTTCATGGTGCTGGGCACGGCGTGGCGCAGCCGGCGCGCGTCGGCGAGCGCGGCGTCGCCATCGTACACGCGGATCTCCTCCGTGCGCGCGGCGTGCGCCTCGGCCAGCGCGAGCCAGCCGTCGAGTGCAGCATCGGTGTCGTGACCGTGTGCGCCGGCATCTTCCGTGTACACGATGGCGCGCACATCGGCGCTCCATGCGGTGGCAGGGTCGTACGCGCGCACCAGTTCCACCGCGCGCTCGTCGAAGAACTCGAGGCACCGTGGCGCAATGCCGCCCTCACGCAGCGGTGCCACGATCGGGTTGCCGTCGCCATACGCCGATTCGCGCGCGGCCACGATGAACGCGAGCGCGTGCGCAGACGACGGGAACGGAATCGCGAGTCCCGTCACCATCTCGGGGAGCGGCAGCAGCCCGAGCTCGGCCTCGACCACCACGCCGAGCGCGCCTTCACTGCCCACGAACCAGTCCACCGGGTCGTGGGCGATCGGGAAGCCGACGGTGTTCTTCTCGAGGGCGGGGCGTCGCAGCTCGTGTCGCGTGCCGTCGGCGAGCGCCACGGTGAGCGCGCGCACGTGGGCGCGCGTGGCGCCGTAGCGGAAGGAGCGCGCGCCGCTCGCGTTGCAGGCGATCGCGCCGCCGATGGTGCTTTCCTCCTCGCTCGTGGGGTCGGGAGCGAAGAGCAGTCCCGCCTCGGCCGCGGCGCGGCGCACGTCGGCCACGCGCGCCCCCGCGCCCACGCGGATGGTGCGACGCACCACGTCGATGTCGTGCACGCGGTCGAGCGCGACGAGCGAGAGCAGCAGCCCGCGATCGGTGATCGACGCGCCCGTGGTGCTCGACTGCAGGCCGGCCGCCGTCACGGGCGTGCGCGTGGCGGTCGCTTCCTGCAGGAGTGCGCACACGTCGGCGACGTCACGTGGCCGCGCCACGCCGTCGGCCAGCAGCTCCATGCCGGACCAGTCGCGCGCGAACGCACGACGCACGTCGAGGTCGGTGGTGACGAGGTCGTGGGTGATCATGTCAAGCGCATCGCGTGATGTGGCGTCGAGCGACCGCGCCCCGATGCGCAGCCGTTCGGCGCGAGCCGGTCAGCGGTCCCGCAACTGCACGACGGTGGCGGTGCGGATCTCGGGCACGGCGAGCAGTGCCTGCCGGACCTCCTCGCTCACGGCGCCGTCCACCGTGATCGCGGCGAGCGCATCGCCGCCCTGCGCGAGTCGCGCCTGGTGATACTCGGCGATGTTCACTTGTGCTTCGCCGAGCAGCGTGCCCACGCGCCCGATCACGCCGGGCACGTCGTGGTTGGTGAGCACCACGAGCGTCTGCCGCGGGTTCACGTCCACATGGAACGCGCCGATGCGCGTGAGTCGCACCGCATCGGGTGTGGCCACGCCGGCCACGGCGAGCTGCTGCATGCCGCCGCCGAGCGACACCTCGATGGCGCGCGGATGGCCGAGGTCGGATGACACGCCCACCGAGCAGGCGATGCCACGCGCATCGGCCAGCGTGCGCGCGTTGATGAGGTTGAGCCGATCGCCCTCGAGCACGCCTTCGAGCACGCCCACGGCGGCCGAGGCGAGCAGGGCGCTGCTGCCGCCAGCGAGCGCGGGGCCGCAGCGCACGGTGAGCTGCGTGACGGCGCGCGTGCCCTGGTCGGCGAGCAGCGCGCGTGCCACGGCGGCCGCGCGGCGCGCGAGCAGCATGGCCGGCTGCATGTCGGTCCAGTCGCCGGTGGCGGCGCTGACGTTCACGGAGCGCGACAGGTCCTGTCGCAGCAGTGCGTCGCGCACGCCCACGCACACGTCCTTGGCCACGTTGCGCTGCGCCTCGACCGAGTTGGCGCCGAGGTGCGGCGTGAGCAGCAGGTTGGGCGCGTGACGCAGCGGGTGGTCGGGGGTGAGCGGCTCGTGCACGAACACGTCCATGACCGCGCCGCGCAGCTGCTCCGCCTCGAGCGCCGTGAGCAGCGCCTCTTCGTCCACGATGCCGCCGCGCGCCATGTTCACGACCACCGACTTGGACGGCATGCGTCCGAGTTCGCGGGCGCCGATCATGCCGCGCGTCTCCTCGGTGAGCGGCGTATGCACGGTGAGGATGTTGGTTTCGGCGAGCAGCGCGTCGAGCGTGGCGGCTCGGCGCACGCGCAGCGCGGTGAAGCGCTCGTCGCTCACGTACGGGTCGTACGCGATCACCGGCATGCCGAAGGCGTGCGCGCGGTGCGCGACCTCACTGCCGATGCGGCCGAGCCCCACGATGCCCAGCACCTTGCCCTTGAGCTCGCGGCCGAGGAGCTGGCCCCGCTCCCACTTGCCCGCGTGCATGCCGGTGTCGGCGCGCGGGATCTGACGCAGCAGGCCGATGACCGTACCGAAGAAGAGCTCGGCCACGGCCACGGTGTTGCCGGCCGGCGCGTTGATGACGGCGATGCCGAGCGCCGTGGCGACGTCGACGGCGATGTTGTCGATGCCGACGCCGGCGCGCCCGACCACGCGCAGCCGTGGCGCGCGCTCGAGCAGTTCGCGCGTGATGCGCGTGGCGCTGCGCCCCACGATCGCGTCGTAGTCGGCGATGCGTTCATGCAGCTCGGCCACCGGCAGCGTGGGTACGACATCGACCTGCAGCGACGGCTCCGCGAGGAGCAGGGCGACGCCTTCAGCGTCGACGTCGTCGGTGACCAGCACGCGATGCATAAGCGGGGGCGAAGAGTGAGGAGCCGGCGTTTCCCGCAAGCTAATCCCGCCCGGCGGCGTCGCGGAGCGGGTCGGTCAGCTGGCGATGTCGGTGCGACCCACCGCGGCGCGCACCGCTTCCCGGATGGCGAGCAGCACGCTGTCGCGCGAGGCGGGGGAGTCGTCGCGGACGTGCACCTCGACCCCGTCGCTCACCGGCACGCGGCGCCAGCTGGCGGGGGCGTCCGAGTGCGCGGTGCCGTTGCCCCCATTGAGCACGAGCGCGGGCGTGAGCGACTGCGCGACGCGCCGCTCGAGGGCGTCGCCGGTGACTTCGCGCATCTCCTGCTTGATCGACTCCAGCGTCTGTCCCTCGCGCTGGCGGATCTTGATGGCGAGCAGCTGCAGCAGGTGGCGATAGCCGTAGGTGGCGGCGGTGCCGGCGCCTTCGGGACGGTCGAGCAGGCCGTTGGCCACGTAGAAGCGCACGGCGCGCGCGCTGGGCATGGCTCGCGCCGAGGCGTTGGTGGGACGCATGCCGGCCGCATCGACGAGCGCCGAGGCGTGGGACGCGAGACCGCGCGCATTCCAGGGCGCGTGCCGGGCGTGTGCGCGCAGGAGGGTGACGGGAGATTCAGCCATGGGACGCCTGAACGGTTTCAGTGAGGCAGGGCCGGCGCGCGGGCGGCCGCGGCGGAACGCCGTCGGCATCGCGGCGTGAGACGGCCATACGATATATCGGCCGAACGCGTGGTGTCACGATTTCGATCCCGTCACTGTCGCAGCAGTTGCGGGCCACCGGTCCGGACCCCCGGGTCCAGCCGGTGCCGCATTGCATTCCGGCCCCGTCCTCCCCATCGTCGTGGCATGCTGCTCGAGGCGCGAAAGCTCCCCCTGGCCGAACGCGTGGCCGCGCGCTACTTCCGCTTCCTGCTGCGGCGGGCGTTCGCGCGGGTGTGGCTGGGTGGCGTGCCGTTCCCCGACGGGTCGGCACCGAGCATCGCGTTCCTCAACCACAGCGCGTGGTGGGACCCCATCCTCACGCAGTTCCTCTCGGACTCCGTGCTCGACCGGGACTCGTACGGGCTCTTCCGCGGCGAGGAACTGCAGCGCTACCCGTTCTTCCGCCGGCTGGGGTGCTTCGGCATCACCACGGAGCGGCTGGACGACCTGCGCGCCCTCCCTCCCTATGCGGCCTCGCTGTTGACGGGGGGCCCGAGCCGCACGCTCTGGGTGCTGCCGCAGGGCGAACTCCTGCCGGCGCACACGCCGCTGGTGTTCCGGTCGCTGCTGGCGCGCGTGGCGCGTCTCATGCCCGAGGTGCCGCTGGTGCCGGTCGCGGTGCGTTACGAGTTCCGCCTCGACCAGCGGGCGGAGTGTTTCGTGCGTGTGGGAGAGGCGCTGCACGCGCAGCCGGGCGAGACGGCCTCGGCGCTCACGCGGCGTCTGGAGCAGCGACTCAAGCAGGAACTCGCGCTGCTGGACGCGGACCTGGCGCACGCCGGCGTGCGCCACTTCCGGCTGGTGCTCGAGGGACTGGGCTCGCTGAGCGCGCTCTACGACCACACCTTCGGCCGGATCCAGTACCTGCGGCGCAACGCCTGAGTCGCGCTGCGCCTGATCGACGCTGCGCCGGCGGGGGCGGCATTTCAGCCTCCCGCAAACGACGAACCGACGACGCCTCCGTCCACCAGAAGTTGCCAGGCCGCCCGCGTGACACTCCCCAGTATCACCACCACCCCGCGGAACGAACCTGGCAACAGACTTCCGGTGTCGGGGCCGATCGTCGGCTCACCGCACTTGGTCACTCTTCATCAATGCACGACGCACTCGCTTCGTGCCAAACCACAACGCACCCGGATCAGTTTCCAGCCGAGACCGGTGCCGCACTTGCCGGTCGGCTCTCGCCGAACGCCGTCCCGACGCCCGCATCGCTCGCCAGCGTGGCGATGGTGTGCAGGTCCACCGGCTTCTCGAGGAAGTGCAGTGCCCCGAGCCGGTTGGACGCCTGTCGGTTGGCGTCGTCCGGGTAGGCCGTGAGCACGAGCACGGTGGCGTTGTACGACACCATGCCGGCCATGGCCATGACCTGCAGTCCACCGTCCCGCTTGCCACCCAGTCGCAGGTCGGTGACGATCAGGTCGAACTGCTTCGTGCGCAGCGCTTCGAGCGCCTCCGGCAGCGATTCGCACGCCGTGAGGACGTTCCCCTCCACTTCGAACAGCTCGACGAGGATGTCGCGGATCGACTGTTCGTCCTCGACCACCAGGACATGCTTCACGCTTTCGTTCGACATGCCAACAACAAATGCGAGGAGCGGGCCGCGATTGGCATGATGCGCGCATGCCATTGCTCGGCAACGACTTATGTGAATACAGGAGCACAAAAGTGCTCGTTGTCGGTGTGCGGAAATCGGACGATAGACCGAGGTGCCGTCCGGTTTTCGGACAGCGGTTTCCGCACGGGTCGCGGCCCGCGGCCCCCGATCAGGCTGGCTGGCCCATCCGCCGCAGCTTCTCGATGAGCGTGGAGCGGGCAATGCCGAGCAGCTCGGCGGCTCGGGTGCGATTACCTTCGGCCGCGTGCAGCGCCGCCGAGATGGCGCGCCGCTCCGCCTCGGCGAGCGACAGCACCGACTCGGGGGCGCGGTCGTCGACCGTCGCGTCGGGGGCCGCCGTGGTGAGCCCCAGGTGCTCCGGGCCAATCGTGCGCCCCTCCGCGAGGATGCTCGCCCGCCAGAGCGTGTTGCGCAGCTCGCGAATGTTGCCGGGCCACGGGTAGGCCACGAGCGCCGCTTCGGCGGCCGCCCCGAGCACGGCGCCGCGCGGGAGCAACGCCCGGGCGAGGGCACCGATCTCTTCGGTGCGCTCCCGCAGCGGCGGCAGGAAGATCGTGAGCACCTGCAGCCGGTAGTAGAGATCAGCGCGGAAGCGCTTCGCCTCCACGGCGGCGGCCAGGGGTTCGTTGGTGGCCACGATGAGCCGGGCCGAACTGCGCAGCGTCGTGGTGCCGCCCAGCCGCCGGAAGGTGTGGTCCTCGATCACCTTGAGCAGCTTCGGCTGCACGTCGATGGGCATCTCGGCCACTTCGTCCAGGAACACCGTGCCTTCGCCAGCCACCTCGAGCAGGCCGCGCTTGGCGGTGCGCGCGTCGGTGAAGGCGCCCCGTTCGTGGCCGAACAGCTCGCTCTCGAAGAAGGTGCTCGTGAGCGACGCGCAGTTGATCTCCACGAACGGCGCGCCGCTCCGCGCCGACCGATCGTGGATCTGCCGGGCAATGTACCCCTTGCCCGTGCCGGTCTCGCCCTGCAGCAGCACCGGCGCCTCGGGGTTGCGCGCGGCCAGTGCCACCAACTCCTCGAAGGTGCGCGGGAGCGGGTTGGGCGCCGCGGTGTCCACGCCGCTCTCGGCACGCCGGTCGCGCGCGCGCAGCACGGCCAGCTCCTGGCGCAGTCGGCCGCGCTCGCTGGCCCGCGTGACGGCGGCTTCGAGCGCCTCGAGGTCGACCGGCTTCTCGAGCACGTCCACGGCACCGCGCTGCATGGCGCCCACCGTGGTGGGCACGTCAGCGAAACCGGAGAGCACGATCACGCCCACATCGGGGTCGTCGGCGCGCAGGGCGTCGAGCAGCAGCAGGCCGCTCGCATCGGGGAGGCGCAGGTCGAGCAGCACCACGTCGGGGGCGTGTTCGGCGGCCATGGCGCGCGCTTCGTTGGCGGTGCCGGCGCCGCGTGCGGTGTGCCCGAACGTCTCGAAGAACTCCACGAGCGTCTCGCGCACCGTGGTGTCGTCGTCCACCACGAGCACGGAGAGCGTCACGAGGCGCGCCCCGTGGCCGTGCGTCCGCGCGGGCGGGCCGCCACGCTCACGTGGCCGCCGTGGGCGGCAGGGCGAGCGTGACCGACGTGCCGGTCTCGGGGGCGGAATCGATGAAGATCGAGCCGCCGTGCTCGTCCATGATGCGCTGGCACAGGGCCAGCCCGATGCCCGTGCCGCCGGGCTTCGTGCTGTAGAAGAACTCGAAGACGTGCGGCAGCACCTCCGGCGGAATCGCGGGGCCGCCGTTCGTGAGCCGGCAGCGCCAGCCGCCGTTCGGGAGCACGCTGGAGACGAGCGAGAGTTCGCTCCCTTCCGGCGCGGCGTCCACCGCGTTCACGAGGATGTTCAGGTACACCTGCTTGAGCTGCTCCGCGTCGATGAGGCAGCGCACGCCGTGCTCCGGACGCGCGCGTCGCAGCGACAGGCGGTGCTGCGCGAGGCGCTCGCGCTCGAGGTCGAGCAGTTCGTCCCAGAGCGCTTCCGGATCGCCGGGCGCCAGGTGCACCGACGCCGGCCGGCCGAAGTCGAGCAGCGAGGTGACCATGCGATTGAGGCGGTCCACTTCGCGCAGGATGCGCGTGACGTTCTTCTCCACGACCGGGTCTTCGCGGGCGCGGAACCGCAGCAGCTGGGCGGCGGAGGAGATGCCGAACAGCGGATTGCGCAGCTCGTGCGCCACGCCGGCCGCCACTTCGCCGATCGCCTCCAGGCGGCGCTTGTGCTCCACGCGCCGCACCAGCCACGCGCGCTCGATGGCGACCGCCGTCTGCGCGGCGATCACCGACAGCACCCGCTCCGCCTCTTCGAGCTCCTGCTCCGTACGGATGGACTCGGTGGTGAGCGTGATCGCGCCGAGCACCCCTTCGGCGCTCGTGAGCGGCACGGTGATCTCGAGCTCTCCGCCCATGTCGCCGCGGCGCACGATGTGGCCGTCGGCGAGGGCTTCGAGCCAGTTGGGCATGAGATGGGCTTCCAGCGCGGCCGACGGCCCCGCGCCCGCGAAGCCCCACCGGTGCACGATGCGGATCTCGGCCGTGTCGTCGTCCGCGACCGCAATGACGACGCCGGTGCTCGGGAAGGCGCGCCGCACCTGACGGGACACTTCCTCGTAGACGCGGGCCACGTCGATGGCGTGCGAGAGCGCGATGCCCGTCTCGATCAGCGCCTCGCGCGAGCGGTGGCTGGCCGAGATGTCGACGGTTGAGAAGACGTAGCCGTCCACCCCCGCGGGGCCGCGCAGCGCCGAGATGTGCATGAGAAAGATGCGCTCCTCGTCGGGGGAGGAGCAGGGGAACTCCCAGCGCACCGTGGGCACGCGCTCGTCGCGCAGGAGTTCCATGGCGCGCTCGATCTGCGTGCGCGAGGCATCGTCGGCCACGGCGTCGAAGATGGAGCTGCCGATGACGTCGGTTTCGACGGCAAGCTCGCACGCCCCGTTCTCCTCGGCGAACCGGGACCAGGAGCTGTTGGCGGCCGTGATGCGCCCGTCGAGGTCGATGGAGTAGATCGTGAGCGGGAGGGCATCGAGGACGCGGCGTGCGAGGGCGGGGCGCTCGCCGGTGACGGTCACGGAGTCAGAGCTGGACGGCATACCCGAACAATACCGCGCCCGGCCGTGCGATGTTGCACGACCGGGCGACGGACGGACTCGAACCGGGGTGACTGCCGCTCAGCGGCGACGCGCCTTCGCGGCCTTCTTCGCGGGTGCCTTCCTGGCCGGCGCCTTCTTGGCGGGCGCCGCCTTCTTGGCCGGCGCCTTCTTCGCGGGCGCCGCCTTCTTCGCCGGCGCGGCCTTCTTCGCGGGTGCCTTCTTGGCTGGGGCCTTCTTGGCGGGCGCCGCCTTCCTGGCCGGCGCAGCCTTCTTCGCGGGCGCCGCCTTCTTGGCCGGCGCCTTCGGAGCGGCGGCCTTCGCCGGCTTCTCGGCCTTCACCGGCTTCTCGGCCTTCGCCGGCTTCTCGGCCTTCGCCGGCTTCTCGGCCTTCGCCGGCTTCTCGGCCTTCACCGGCTTCTCGGCCTTCGCCGGCTTCTCGGCCTTCCCCGGCTTCTCGGCCTTCACCGGCTTTTCGGCCTTCACCGGCTTTGAAGCCTTCGCCGGCTTTTCGGCCTTCGGCGCACGCTTCGCGGGCGGCGGCCCGTCGAGGTCGTCGTCACCGATGTCGTCACCGAGGTCGTCGTCGCCGAGATCCTCGTCGTCGCCCTCGGCATCGTCCGAGGCGTCATCGGCATCGTCCGCGAGGTCGTCGTCGAGTGTCAGATCGTCGTCGCCTTCGTCGTCCGACTCCTCGACGATCAGCGGCTCGACCTTCTTTCGGCCAGGCGGACGCCCACGGCGGGCGGGCGGGCGGCCGAAGATGTCCTCCTCCTCTTCCTCCTCTTCCTCTTCCTCCTCGACCACGGTGACGCCGTAATCCTCATCCTCGTCGTCGTCGCTGTCTTCGGCGCTGTCCCACAGGCCGTTGCCATCGTCGTCGTCGGGGATGCGGTAGCTGTCCTCCTCTTCGTCGTCGTCGTACCCGCCGTAGCCGTCCATCCGAAGCACGGGTTCGTCGCGGTCGAGGGACTGCTCGTCCCCAAAGACTTCGTCACTGCGCGGCATGACCGCCTCCTCTCGGGTTGCGTCGGACTCGGTGAACGACTCGGCGCCAGCACATGACGGCCAACTCGGCACGGGTCGGGAGTGCCGGTTCCGGTGCCGCGGCGAGGCTCGCACACCGCGCGCCACGACTGCTACACGAAACCGTGCTCCCCCTAGTACACGAACGGAAGCGCGGAGTCAAGCACCCGGAACGAAATAGGCGACCGACGCGGAGCGTCGGTCGCCGAACGGGCGGCCTGGGCCGCCACGGGACAACGAGGACTACTGCGGCGTGCGGGCGCGTGTGAGCGCGAGCTCGATCTCCGCGCGGTGCTGCTCGTACTCGGGGAGCTGGCGGGCGCGTTCCGCGTCGACGGCGGCGAGGAGCTTCTGCTCGAAGCTGCGGGCCTTGGCCTCGTCGTTGCCGAGCCGAGCGGCCCGTGCACCGAGGATGAGTCCGAGCAGGTGGTTGGCGTCCTGCTGCAGCATCGTGTCGGCCTGGGCCAGCGCCATGTCGGCCAGCCCCGCCACCTCGGCGATGCGGCCGGCGTGATAGCGGCTGTCGAGGTCGATGTTCTCGAGCAGTTCGTGCGCGGCCAGCGCCATCGGGGCGAAGATCACGACCGAGTCGCGCTTGCCCGCTTCGTCGTACACCATGACGCGCTCGTACAGCCGGAGCGCCCGCTCCTCGGGGCTCATGCTGGAGATGTCGGGCGCGCGCGCGCCGCTGCCCGGCGGGCCGGCACCGAGCGCCGGCCCGTCGATGCTGGGCGTGGGCACGGCGTTCGCGGAGCCGTCGATGCGGCTGCCCTTGGCGGCGCCGAAGTTCTGGCCGGCGACCATGGCCACGAGCGCCATGAGGGCGACGAACGCGACGCCCCAGGGGAGCACGCCGGCGAGACCGCCGGATGACGCCGGGGACGCCGCGGCGGCGGCCACGACCGGCGCGGCCTCACCGGCCGGCGTGCCGCAGCGATGACAGAAGCGCGCACCGCGCGCGAGGCCAGCCCCGCAGGCCGCGCAGAAGCTGGCGGGGCCGAGGGCCGAGGAGGCGGAGGATTCAGGCGAAGAAGGCATGGACCGGGTAAGCTAGGGGAGCGCCCCCTCCACTTCCATTGATCGGGGCCACGTTCTAGTTCTCGGCAGCACTCCCACGCTGCCCCTGAACGCTCCGTCCCGCCTCCCCGGTTCGTGTCTCCGACCACCCGATCGCTCGTTGCCGGCGACCTCAGCGGCGCCACGGCTGCCGACATCCTCGAGCTCACGGAGGCGCACCAGGTCCGCTTCCTGCGCCTGCAGTTCACCGACATTCTCGGCGTCATCAAGAACGTCGAGATCCCGGCGTCGCAGTTCAGGAAGGCGCTCAAGGGCGACATCCTCTTCGACGGGTCGAGCATCGAGGGGTTCGTGCGCGTGGAGGAGTCGGACATGCTGCTCGCGCCCGACCTCGCCACCTTCCAGATCTTCCCGTGGGGCGACCCGGCGTCGCGCGTGGCACGCATCATCTGCGACGTGAACCACCCCGATGGTCGCCCGTTCGAGGGCGATCCGCGGCAGGTGCTCAAGCGGCAGGTGGCCGCTGCCGCGTCGCTCGGGTTCACGATGAACGCCGGCATGGAAGCGGAGTTCTTCCTCTTCAAGGCGAACGCCGACGGCACGCCGAGCACAGCCACGCACGACGTGGGCAGCTACTTCGACCTCGCGCCCATGGACCTCGGCGAGGACGCGCGCCGCGCGATCGTGGATGTGCTCGAGCAGCTGGGCTTCGAGGTGGAAGGCGCGCACCACGAGGTGGCGCACGGACAACACGAGATCGACTTCCGCTACGCCGACGCGCTGCGCACGGCCGACAACATCGCGACCTTCCGCTTCGTGGTGAAGCAGGTCGCGCGCCAGTTCGGGCTCTTCGCGTCGTTCATGCCCAAGCCCGTGTTCGGGCAGAACGGCAGCGGCATGCACACGCACCAGTCGCTCTTCCGTCTCGGACAGAATGCGTTCTGGGATCCGCAGCGCGAATGGGAGCTGTCGCTCACGGCGCTGCACTACATCGGCGGGCTGCTGCGGCACGCGCGCGCGTTGTGTGCCGTCACCAACCCGCTCGTGAACTCGTACAAGCGGCTCGTGCCGGGCTACGAGGCACCCGTGCATGCGGCGTGGAGCATGCGCAATCGCTCGCCCATGATCCGCGTGCCGGACCGTCGCGGCGCGGGCACGCGCCTCGAACTGCGCACGCCCGACCCGAGCGCCAATCCGTACCTCGCGCTGGCCGCAATGCTCGCCGCGGGGCTCGACGGCGTGCGCACCGAGGCCGACTGGCGCGAGCCCGTGCACGCGAACATCTGGGAGATGTCGTTTCGCGAGCGTCGCCGCCTGCGCATCGACGACCTGCCGCGCACCCTCGACGAGGCCTGCGACGAGCTGGAGAAGGATGACGTGCTCACGGATGCGCTCGGCGCGCACGTGACTGAACACTTCCTTGCGGCCAAGCGCGCCGAATGGCGCGAGTATCATGCGCAGGTGTCCGGCTGGGAACTCGACCGGTACCTCGCGAGGTACTGACGCATCGTGTCCGCGCCCGCCTCCGAGGCCTCGTCGCGTCAGCGGCAGTCCGCCCAACGTCGCCTGCCGCAGGCGCTCGCCGGGCTGCTCGCGATCGTGCTCGTGACGACCGGGCTCGGGTGGGCATTTCTTGGCCTGTCGCTGCGCAGCCTCGAGAGCGTGCTCAACGACCGCGTCGAGGCGCTGGCACTGCTGCACACCGTGAACGACGAGATGCAGCACCTCGTGGCCGACGTGGCGATCAAGGCCGAGCGCGGCGCGGTGCCGTACGACTCGGCGGCCCGCACGGTGCGCGAGGCGCAGGCGCGCGCGGATTCGGCGTGGCAGGCCTACCTGCGCACGTGGTTCACGGCGGCGGAGTCGTCGCTCGTGACGCGTGTGCAGCCCGTGGTGGCGCACGGCTTCGCGCAGGCCGCGCACCTGGCCGATACGCTGTCGGTCGGCGACCGGGCGCAGATTGCGCGCTTCCTCGATGGCGAAGTGTTCGGTGACCTCGATGCACTGTCGGCGGGTGTGCGCGAGATCGTGGCGCTTCAGGTGTGTGTCACCCAGGAGGCGTACGCGCTGTCGCGCGCGCGCTACAGCATTGCCGGACAGGCCTTCCTCGGGGCCGTCGTGGGCGCGTGCGTGCTCGTGCTGGTGGCGCTGCTCGCGGGTGGTCGGCGCTCCCCCATTCCGCTGCGTCGCTGGGGACGCTAGGATCGCGTGATGTCACGCGCCCTGCTCGTCGTTCTCGCGCTCGTCCTCACCGCCTGCGGCGGTGCCGAGGTGCCGCCGCCGGTGGTCACCGACGAGGTGCCCTCCGAACTGCTCGACATGACCGATGCGGCCCCGTACCTGGCCGATGAAGTCGAAGAGCTGCACGAGGACGCGGACGGGCGCGTGTGGCTCGCGCTCTACCAGCGACCGGCGCTCGTGCGCATCACGTTCGGCGAGGCGACGACCGCGGACACGCTCGGCGCGCTGGGCAATGCGCCGGGGCAGTTCCGCATGCCGTTCGCCGTGATGCATGCGCCCGATGGCGGCGTGTACGCGCTCGACGGTGTGGCGCGTCGGCTGGTGGGCTTCGCGCGCGACGGCTCGCCCGCCGAGGTGCTCGCGCTGCCGGAGTCGGTGGACCAGTTCACGACGCGGCGCGACACTATGGGGGGGTGGGTGTCGGCGCTGAGTGAGCGCGCGCGCGGCGACTCCGTGCCGCTGGTGCGCGTGACCGACACGGCGATGGACACGCTGGGGCGCGTGCACGTGCCGGCCGCCACCGTCACGATACCGATGGGCGCGCGGTCCTACGTCGCGGCGCCGGAGTACGCGCCGCGCGACCTGTGGGGCGCGCTCGCCGACGGCACCGTCTGGGTCGCGCGGGGCGGCGCGCACGCCGTGGACTACACACTGCCCGATGGCACGCGCACGGTGGGCGGTCCGCGCCCGTACGCCGAGCTGCGTAGCAGCGAGGCCGATCGCGGCAGCATGCGCGGCCTGCCGGCCCCCGCGGGGGTGCCCGTGAGCGCGCTGCAGTACGCGCCGGTGAAGGGGCCGTTCATCGAGGCGCGCGCGGCGCAGGACGGCAGCGTGTGGACGTGGCGCACACAGGACGCGGACAAGTCGGAGGAGCGCTACACCGTGTTCCGCCCAGGCGTGGCCGAGACGTTCGATGTGGTGCTGCCGTTGCACCACCGGGTGGTGGGGCTGGGCGCGCAGTCGGTGTATGTGGCCGAGCGACTCGACGATGGTCGCTGGCGTGTGACGCGGCATCCGAGGCCGCGCATCAACTGACGGGAGGGCGGGCAGCGCCGCGATGTGCGTCGGCTGCCGCTTTCAGGAGGTGGACATGGTGTCGAGTGTGCGTGTGATGGGACGGATGGGTCGTGAGAGCGCGGCTGCGCTGGCGCTGTTCGCGCTGGCGGCGTGCGGCGGCGGGGAGCAGGCGGAGACGCCGGCCGAGGAGGTGCCGGCTTCGGCCGAGGTGGTGGAAGCCACCGAACTGTCGGCCGTGGACAGCGCCTCGCTGGTGTCGGTTCGGGGCGCCGCCGACGCGCTGGGCAAGGGGCTGATGACGGCACTGCTCGGCGAGATGGAAGCTGGTGGCCCGACCGCGGCGTTGGCGTTCTGCGCCGATTCCGCGCAGGCGCTGACGGCGCGCTACCAGCAGGATGGCATCGACGTGCACCGCACGAGTCTCAAGGTGCGCAATCCGCGCAACGCGCCCGACTCGGTGGAGGTGCGGGTGCTCGACCGACTGGCGGAACTGCACGCGACGGGGGCGCTGCCGCCGGAGTACGTGGAGATTCGCCGGCTGGCCACGGGCACGCGGGAGCTGCGGTACTTCCGGCCGATCCAGGTGCAGAAGGGGTGCCTGACCTGTCACGGTCCGTCGGACGGCATCGCGCCGGAGATCCGGACGGTGCTCGCGGAGCGGTATCCGGACGACGCGGCGGTGGGCTACGCGGAGGGGGACCTGCGGGGCGTGATTGCCGTGAGGCGGGCGCTGCCGGAGTAGGCTGACCGCGCGCGGCCGGAAGAAGCGCCTTGGCGCCGCTCACCCTGGGGGGTGGGCGGCGCTTCGTGCACGGACGGACTTGTGACGTGGGAGCGGGATGTTTAGTCTCTCCTAAAACCATTTCTAGGAGAGCGTGTGTTTCGTCTTTCGTCTACCCGTTTCGTGGCGGCCCTGCTGACGGTGGCCGCGGCGCACGCGGGTGCGCGGAGTGCAGAGGCCCAGCCGGGCGTGGTGGGCGGGCGCGTGCTCGATCGCGCCGGCGCAGCGGTCGAGGGGGCCCGCGTGCAGCTCGTCGAGCTGCAGCGGCAGGTCGTGACCGACGGCGCGGGGCGCTTCCGGTTCGGCGCCGTGCCGGCCGGTCAGTATCGCCTGTCGGTGGTGCGCATTGGCTTCACTCCCACCTTGCAGGTCGTCGCCACCGGCGCCGACACGCTGCGCGTGACGCTCGACGACGGACGGCTCGAACTCGCGGCCGTGCAGGTGAGCGCGACCCCCACCGCCACCACGCCGCTCCGCGCGCCGCAGGCCATGGCCACCCTCGGCGGCGAGCCCCTGCGCGAGGCGCAGGCGCGGTCGCTGGGCGAGACGCTCGAACCGGTCGCCGGCGTGCGTTCCATCAGCATGACCACGGGCATCGGCAAGCCGGTGATCCGCGGGCTTTCCTCGCAGCGCGTGGTCACGCTCGACAACGGGCAGCGCGTGGAGAGCCAGCAGTGGGGCACCGACCACGCGCCCACGCTCGAGACGCGCGACGCGGAGCGCATCGAGATCATCAAGGGGCCGGCGAGCGTGCTGTACGGCTCCGACGCCATCGGCGGCGTGGTGAACGTGGTCGCGCGCGCGCTCCCCGACGCCACGGGGCGCGCGCCCTTCGTGCGCAGCGGCGTGGCGGCCGTGTACGACGCCAACCTGCGCGGCCCCGAGGCGACCGTGTCGCTCGAGGGCGGCGCGGGCGGGCTGGGTTGGCGCACCTCGGTCACCGGCCGCGTCATGGGCGACATGCGCACGCCCGACGGGGCGCTCGAGAACACGCGCAACCGCACCGGCAACGTGCTGGCCGCCGCCGGCTGGCGCGGCGCGTGGGGGAGCGTGGCCACGCGCGTGTCGCGCCGCGACGAGCGCATCGAGATCTTCGACGATCCGATCGAGTCGCCGGGCTACTCCGGCTACCAGCGCATCACGAGCGAGCGCGCGAAGGTGGAGGTTCGGCTGCCGGTCCGCACGGGGCGCGTGGAAATCGACCTCGCCACCGAGGCGAACGACCGTCGCGAGTTCGACGATGTCGCGGCCGACGAGCACGCGCTCGGCCTGACCGCGCGCACCTGGACCGCGACGGCGCATTGGCACGACGCGCCGCGGTTGGCGTTCGGCGCCGAGTGGCAGGGCATGCTGGGCGTGGCCGGCATGACGCAGCGTTTCACCAAGTCGGGACTCGAGACGCTCGTGCCGAATGCGTCGGCCGGCAACGCGGCGCTCTACGGCTACCAGCAGGGCACGTGGAACCGGCTCACGCTGAGCGCGGGCGCCCGCTGGGACGTGCGCACCATCATCGGTGAGGACGACGACGTGCTCGGCCTCGCGCGCACGTCGCGCTCGTGGAACACGTGGACCGGCAACGTGGGCGCCACGTACGCGCTGCGCGACGACATCGCGATCGTGACCTCGGTGGCGCGCGGCTTCCGCTCGCCCTGGTACAACGAGCTGTTCGCGAACGGATTCCACGAGGGCACGCGCGCCTTCGAGCGCGGCAATCCCGCGCTCGACCTCGAGACGTCGCTCAACACCGATCTCGGCGTGCGCGTGCGCCGTCGCACGCTCACCCTCGACGCGAGCGTGTACTCCAATCGCATCGCCAACTACATCTACCTGCGCCCCTTCGGCACCGGTGGGCGCGTGTTCGACTCGCTTGCGGTGGAGCAGGGCAATGCCTGGCTGCGCGGCGGCGAAGTGGCCACCACGGTGCAGCCGGTGCGCTGGTTGACGCTCGATGCGGGTGCCGACATCACGCTCGGGGACAACCGCACGGCCGGTGTGCCACTCACCTTCATCGCGCCGGCGCGCGCCACGTGGGGCGTGCGCGTGGGCGAGGGAACACCCGCGCTGCTGCGTCGTCTCGTGGGCCAGGCGGCGGTGCCGTACGCGCGCCTGAGCGGCGAAGTGCACGGGCGGCAGGATCGGCTCGATCCCGGTGACGTGGCCCCGCCGGGCTTCACGCTCTGGCACCTGAGTGCCGGCATGGCGATGGCCACGCGTCAAGGTCCGGTGCACGTGGACCTCGTGGTGCGCAACCTGGCGGACGTGCGCTACCGACCGTTCCTGAGCCGCTACAAGGAGTTCGCGGACGCGCCGGGGCGCGCGCTGCAGCTGCGGGTCAGCGTGGGGACGCCGTAGCGGTGCGCGGATGGCTGGACGACGCCGACGCGCGGGTGCATCGTGAGCGGGACGAGACTCTCACCTCCACGCGCCCCCACACCCGCCATGAGCAATCCGCGCTTCCAGCTCCTCTCCAAGATCCTGCTCGGCAGCGCGCTGCTCATGGCGCTGCTCGGCCTGTACATGCTGTTTGCGAAAGCGAATGTGGTGGCGGGCTCGGTGCTCCTCTTGGTAGCCGTGAGTGACGTGGTGCTGGCGCTCGTGTTCGCGCGGAAGACCACCTGATGACGGTGCCGCCCGAAGCGACGCCGGTGCGCATCGGCATCGTGACGGTGTCCGATCGCGCGGCGGCGGGCACGTACGACGATCTCTCGGGCGCGGAGATCCGTGCCTGCCTGTCGCGGTGGATCGCCTCGCCGTGGGAGGAGACGTACCGCTGCATTCCCGACGACCGGCCGCTCGTGGAGGCGACGCTGCTCGAACTGGCTGACTGGCACGAGTGCCGACTGATCGTGACCACCGGCGGTACCGGGCCAGCGCTGCGCGATGTGACGCCCGAGGCAACGGAGGCGGTGTGCGACCGGCTGCTGCCGGGGTTCGGTGAGGCGATGCGCGCCGAGTCGCTGCGCACCGTGCCTACGGCCATCCTGTCGCGACAGCTGGCGGGCACGCGCGGCAGCACGCTGATCGTGAACCTGCCCGGCAAGCCGCGCTCCATTGCGGTGTGTCTCGCGGCGGTGTGGCCCGGGATCGCCCCCTGCCTGCGGCTGCTCGGGGGGGAGACGTTCACGAACTCGGCGGCGGCGCCGGTGGACGGGCGGTTGCCGCCGTCGCCAGATTGAACGCAGTGCAGGCCTTCATCACCCCGAGGTATCCGTGACGCTGTCTCCCGACCTGCTGGCCCTGCTGGTGTGCCCCAAGAGCAAGGCGCCGCTCGAGTATCACGCTGGTCCGCCGGAGGTGCTGGTGTGTCGCGCGTCGCGGCTCGTGTACCCCGTGCAGGACGGCATTCCGATCATGCTGATCGACGAGGCCACCCCGCTCGACGAGTCGGTGTACCCGCCGCCGGCGGCGGTGTGAGACGCATGCGCGCGGCGGCCAGCGGGTGCATGACCGCATGACCGTGCGCGTGCGGCTCGGATAGCCTCGCCATGGCGCCGTCACCCGACCGGGCGCATGGCCCGCAGTACCCCGCCGGCGCGCGACGCCAGCGGCTGCACGAGATCGTCTTCGAGGCGGAAACGCCAGCCGGCCGCGCCTTCGACCTCGTGCTGCTCGTGGCCATCGTCGCCAGCGTGGTGGTGGTGCTGTACGAGAGCGTACCGAGTGTGCGCGAGCGCTTTTTTCGCGAACTCTATGTGCTCGAGTGGTTCTTCACGGGGCTGTTCACCGTGGAGTACGCGCTGCGGCTGTACGCGGTGCAACGGCCGCTCCGCTATGCGCGCAGCTTCTTTGGCGTGGTGGACCTGCTGGCGATCCTGCCTACGTACCTCAGCCTCTTCGTGCCTGGGGCGCAGGCGCTGTCGGTGGTGCGCAGCCTGCGCCTGCTGCGGATCTTCCGGATCCTGAAGCTCTCCGCCTACCTGAACGAATCCGGGCAGCTGTGGCGCGCCCTCGTGGCGAGTCGGCGCAAGATCACGATCTTCCTGCTCACCGTGCTCACGATCGTGGTGATCGTGGGGGCGGCCATGCACCTCGTGGAAGGGCCGGCCAGCGGATTCACCGACATTCCGACGTCGGTGTACTGGGCGATCGTCACCATCACGACCGTTGGCTACGGTGACGTGGCTCCGATCACGCCGCTCGGCCGGCTGCTGGCCGCGATGCTGATGATGCTCGGCTACGGCATCATCGCCGTGCCCACGGGCATCGTCACGGCCGAGCTGACGCGCGAGGTGCGGCAGGAGGTGACCAACAACGCGTGCCCGGCGTGCGGGGCCGAGGGACACCGGGCGGATGCGATCTTCTGCCGGCGGTGCGGCGCGCGGCTCTGAGCGGGAGTGTACCCGGGGTGTGATGACGGCACCCGGCGGTGGATCGTCCATTCGATGCGCTCTCATCGTTGCCAACCGCATTCTGCCGCCCGCGCCTGCATGACCTCGTCGTCCGCCAAGTCCCGCACCCTCACCCGGGTGCTGTTGCTCAGCGCCACGCTCACCGTGGTCGTGCCGATCATGCGCGGCATGATGACGGGCGCGATCCCGCCCGGCCCGGTGCGCGTGGTGCTCGTCGGCTCGCTGCTTGGCGCCGGCGTGATGGGGCTGCTGGCGCTCCGGCGCGTGAACGAGCAGCGCGCGGCCACGCGGCGCACCACCGAGATGGTGCGCTTCTTCGACGACATCAGCCTTCTGCGACCGCGCGCGCAGGCTGCGCGCGCGCTGCTGGCGGGCGCCCCGTCGAACGACGTGGAGCGCAAGGCGGTCGTGGCCGTGACCCAGTTCCTGGGGGAAATGGCGCGCTCCGTGGCTGACGGGACCGCAGAGGGAAAGAGCGCGGTGCTGGCGCACCCGATCGTTGGGGCGTGGCTGCGCGCGCTGGCAGCGACGCCCATTCCTGTGTCGTTCGATGCGGCGCAGCGCTCGGCGCTGCAGCAGCTGTTCCGCGACGTGGGCGCCACGCGCACGCGCGCCGAACCACTCGACGAGGGGAGCCGCGCGCTGCTGGAGCGCGACGCCGTCATGTTCCGCGCCGACGAGGTCGAGCGGATCTTCTGACGGGGGGTGGGCGCTGACTTATGGCGCGGGCGGTGCCTCGCGCTCCCAGCGCAGCATGCCGCCGGTGAGAGACCACACACGATTGAATCCGGCCGCCTCGAGGCGCCGCACGGCATCAGCGCTGCGCTTGCCGCTGCGGCACACGAGCACGAGGTCGCGGTCGCGTGGCAGCGCGTCCATGTGCGTGTCGATGTCACCGAGCGGAATGAGCCGCGAACCGGGGATGCGCGAGACGGCCGCTTCGTGCGGTTCGCGCACATCGATGAGGTCGAGGGCGTCGCCGCGTGCGAGGCGCTCGCGCAGCGCTTCCGGCGCGATCTCCGGCACGGCATGCGCGTGCGCGTGAGCCTGCGCCTGCGCCGCAGCGGCCAGCGCGGGCGTGCCGCAGAACTCGTCGTAGTCGATGAGTTTGGTGATCGTGCGCGTGCCACAGGCCGGGCAGTTCGGGTCGCGCGACACGCGCACGGTGCGGAACTGCATGCCGAGCGTGTCCGCGAGGAGCAGCCGACCGGCCAGCGTTTCACCAAGGTCGAGAATGAGCTTGATGGTCTCGACGGCCTGGATCGTGCCGATGAGTCCCGGCAGCACGCCGAGCACGCCGCCTTCCGCGCAGTTGGGTACCGTGCCGGCGGGTGGCGGCTCCGGGTAGAGGCAGCGGTAACAGGGCCCGTCGTCGGTCGCGAAGACCGAGGCCTGCCCGTCGAACTGGAAGATGGCCCCATGCACGTTCGGGCGGCCCAGCAGCACGCAGGCGTCGTTGATGAGGTAGCGCGTGGCGAAGTTGTCCGTGCCGTCCACCACGATGTCGTACGCGCCCACGATCTCGAGCGCGTTGGCCGAGGTGAGCCACGCATCGTGCAGCACGACGTGCACGTGCGGGTTCACGTCGTGCAGCCGATCGCGGGCGGATGCGAGCTTGGGTCGCCCCACGTCGCGCGTGCCGTGCAGCAGCTGCCGCTGCAGGTTGGACTCGTCGACCAGGTCGTGATCCACGAGGGCAAGCGTGCCCACGCCGGCGGCGGCGAGATAGAGCGCAGTGGGTGACCCCAGTCCGCCCGCGCCCACGACGAGCACGCGCGCGGCCTTGAGCCGCGCCTGACCCTCGGGCCCGACGCCGGGGAGGGAGAGGTGGCGATCGTAGCGTCGCCATTCGGCGGGAGAGAGGTCGGGGCGCATGCCAGAAGCCTGCGCCCGGGGGGCGGCGGGCGCAATCGGCCTCTTACAGCATCGCGCCACCGAGGCGTATGTTTTTCGTCCCCCTTCGACGAGGAAGGCCTGATGAGCGGAGTGCGAGTCCTGGTGGGAACGCGCAAGGGCGCGTTCATCCTGACGTCCGACGCAGCGCGCACGCAGTGGACTGTGAACGGTCCGCATTTCCCGGGGTGGGAGATGTACCACCTCAAGGGATCGCCGGTGGATCCGAACCGGATCTACGCCTCGCAGTCGAGTGGCTGGTTCGGCCAGCTGATCCAGCGATCGGATGATGGCGGCGCGACGTGGACGGCCGTGGGGAATGAACTCCGCTACGACGGCGACGCCGGCACGCACATGTGGTACGATGGCACGCCGCACCCGTGGGAGTTCACGCGCGTGTGGCACCTCGAGCCATCGCGCACGGATCGCGATGTGGTGTACGCCGGCGTGGAGGATGCGGCGCTCTTCAAGTCGGTGGACGGCGGCATGACGTGGACGGAGCTGGCAGGACTGCGGCGTCATGGGTCCGGCGCGGAGTGGCAGCCGGGTGCGGGCGGCATGTGCCTGCACACGATCGTGCTCGATCCGGCCGACGAGCGCCGGATCTACGTGGCGATCTCGGCGGCGGGGGCCTTCCGCAGCACCGATGGCGGCGAGACATGGACGGCGATCAACAAGGGGCTGCGCTCGGGGGAGATCCCGGACCAGGACTCCGAGGTGGGGCACTGCGTGCATCGCATCGACATGCATCCGTCCAACCCGCAGCGGCTGTACATGCAGAAGCACTGGGACGTGATGCGCAGCGACGACGGCGGCGACCAGTGGTACGAGGTGAGCGGCAACCTGCCCACCGACTTCGGCTTCCCCATCCAGGTGCACGCGCACGAGCCGGAGACGGTGTACGTGGTGCCGATCGCGAGCGACGCGCACCACTTTCCGCCGGACGGCAAGCTGCGCGTGTATCGCAGCCGCACCGGTGGCAACACGTGGGAGCCGCTCACCAACGGCCTGCCGCAGCAGGACTGCTACGTGAACGTGCTGCGCGAGGCGATGGCGGTGGACACGCTGGATTCGTGCGGCGTGTACTTCGGCACCACCGGCGGCCAGGTGTACGTGTCGCGTGACAGCGGCGATCACTGGGACGCGATCGTGCATGACCTGCCGCCGGTGCTGTCGGTGGAAGTGCAGACGCTGCCGTGACGTCCACCGTGCGCGTGGTGCTCCCGTCGCCGCTGCGCGCGCTCGCGGGGGTGGGCACGGAGATCGCGGTGCGTGTGCACGGCCCCGCGACCGTGCACGCCATCGTGGACACGATCGAGGCGGAGTATCCGATGCTGCGCGGCACGATCCGCGATCAGGTCACGCGGAAGCGTCGCGCGTTCGTGCGGTTCTTCGCGTGCGAGCGCGACCTGTCGCACGAGCCGATGGATGCGCCGCTGCCCGACGCGGTGGTGGATGGGCGGGAGCCGCTGCTGATCGTGGGGGCGATGGCGGGCGGGTAGGGACGCGTCAGTCGGTCCGCAGCAGGGAGGCGATGTCGAGTCGCAGCGCGTGCTCTGTGCCGGCCGCCTGCCACGTCAGCGTGTCGCGCACGACCGTGGGGCGCAGGTCGGTGGGTGTCCACACCTCCACGGCCGACGCCTCGAGGTCCACCAGCCAGATGGCGGGAATGCCCTGCTCCTGGTACAGTCGTCGCTTGTTGCACGAGCGTGTCGTCGCTCCACGAGATGTCGGCAGGGCTGATCATCGTTTCGATGTCACCGACGCGTTCGCAGTACGCGCCGACCGCCGTAGCCAGCCGAAGCACGACACGCTGGTGGGCCGGACGCGGGGACGGGCTCACGAGCAGTTCGCCCCACACCAGCTCGTAGCGATTGCCGTCATCGGGCATCGCGCGCACGGTGTCGGCGGTGGTGTAGGCGGCGGGAAGCACCATGGGCATAGGGTACGCCTAGCGCTCCGGCAACGCAAACGGGATGCGCTTCACCGCCACCCGTCCATCCGCCACCACGAGCAGCACGTCCTGCAGCGCGGTGATGTCCTCGAGCGGATTGCGCTCCACGAGTGCGTAGTCGGCTTCGCGTCCGACGGTGAGCGTGCCCGTGCGATCGGCGATGCCGAGCGCCTCGGCGGCCACGGCGGTGGCACTGCGGAGCGCCTGCATGGAGGTGAGGCCAAGTTCGACAAAGTGTTCGACTTCATGCGCGATGCGCGTGACGCCGTCGGCGCCGTAGTTGGTGTCGCCGCCTGTGACGAGCGGCACGCCGAGCGCGTGGGCGCGGCGCACGGTTTCGCGCAGGCGCGGGAGCATGTGACGACCGCGGAGCTGCAGCAGCGGTGTGTCGTACTCGCCGCCGGGGAGCGTGAGGTCGATGACGGTGGCGTACGTGGGCACGAGATACGTGCCGCGCTGCTTCATGAGCGCGAGCGTGGAGTCGGAGAGATACGTACCGTGCTCGATACTGTGTGCGCCGGCGAGCACGGCCGCGCGTGCGCCCTCGTCGCCGTGGGCGTGGACCTGCACCTTGAGCCCGTGCACCGCGGCCTCCTCCACGATGGCGCGCAGCTGCTCGGTGTCGTACACCTGCTTGCGCGGGTCCTGCTCCTCGAGGCCGGCGCGCTCCGTGCCGCGCGTCTTGATCACGTCTGCACCGCGACTCGCGTTGATGCGCACCACCTCGCGCAGCTGCGCCGGCGTGAGCACGGCGTCGCCCAGCGCGGCGAGACGCGGGTCGGCGGTGGCGGTCTCGCCGAGGTACGGGGTGACGAACACGCCGGCGGCGAGCATTTCGGGGCCGGCGAGCGTGCCGGCCTTCACGAGTTCGCGGAGCCCCACGTCCTGATAGTGGCTGGTGCTGCTGCTGCGCACGGTGGTGACGCCGGAGCCGAGCGCGCGAAGCATGGCCGCACGCGTGCTGATGTGCGTGTGCGCGTCGATGAGGCCGGGCACGAGCCAGCGTCCGCCGGCGTCGATCGTGTCGGCGGGGGCCGTGACGCGCACGGGGCCAGGGCCGATGTGCACGAGGCGCGTGCCGGTGCTCACCACCTGCACGTTTCGCTGCGGCGCGGCGCCGGTGCCGTCGATGACGTGCACGTTGGTGAGCACGAGCGTGCGCGGCGCGGGCTGGGCGGCGAGCGCGGCGGGGAGGGTGAGGAGGGCGACGGCGACGGGGAACGGACGCATGGCGAGCGGGGTGCAAGAGGTGGCGTACGGCTGGTCGACGCTACGGCGCTCCGGTTGCGGTGTCCAGCGGCGCTGCATTGACGAGACGCAATGGACGTCCGCCTCCCCTTGTGCGGGTCGCGGGTCGTCCCGGTAGCGGCATCATCAGCTTCTGCGCCCCCTTCCTCCCGGATCGTGCGGTTCATGCGCATTCGTACCTTGGTAGCCTTGCTCCTCTGCGGTGCTCCGCTCGGCGCGCAGACACCCTCGGCACGGGTGATCACCAATCAGGCGACGTGTGCCACCTGCCGCATCGAACTGATCGGGAGTGTCGTACTGCGCGACGTGCCACGCGGGGACGAACTCGTCCAGCCGCCAGGCGGGATCGTCACGGGAAGCAGCGACCTGCTGTACGAGTTGCGCGATGACGCCGTGCTCACATACCAGCGCGACGGTCGTTTCGTGCGGCGTCTCGCGCGATCGGGCAGTGGCCCGGGCGAGATTCGCTGGCCGGCCGAGCTGTGGCGGTTGCCTGGTGATTCGATGCTCGTGCTCGACCTCGGCAACCAGCGCGCGCTCGTGTTCGCGCCGACCGGCGAGGCGGTTCGCCAGGTGGCATTTCCGCATCGCCTCCGGCACGGTGTCGTGCTGCGGTGGCCGAATCGCGTGATCATGAGCGGGCCAGTGACGGCGCCAACCGGTGTCGGTCGACCGCTGCACGAGCTGTCGTTCGCAGGGCGATCGGCGACGATCGCGCGTTCCTTCGGGGCCGAGGAGGGTGTCTCGCCGGCGCGTGAGCGTGCGTTGCAGCATGTGCTCGCACGGGCGGGGCCCGGCACGTGGTGGAGCATGCCCCCCGGACGATATGAACTGTCGCAGTGGAACGACGCGCTCCGCACGACATCGCGGCTCTCGCGAACGCCGCCGTGGATGCCGGAAGCCTCACCCCTGTCCACCGGGACGCCCGACGCGCCCCCGAGTGCGCGCGTGCGGCATGTAGCGGCCGATCGGGACGGCAGGCTGTGGGTCTTTTCTTGGGTCGCGGCGCCCAGCTGGCGTGAAGCCTGGGCGGGCGTGCGGTCGTCCGGACGTGGAGGCGAAACGTCCGTGAGCCGCATGCGCGTGGACAAGCTGTACAACACCGTCGTCGACGTGCTCGACCCCTCGAGCGGCGCGATCCTGGCGAGCACCACGCTTCAGGGTGCGGTGGTCGGCGTACCCGACGCGGACCGGGCGGCGCTGTACCAGTACTCGGTCGTGGGGGAGCCGATCGTGCGGGTGGTGCAGCTGCGCTTCGAAGGGGCGCCGTGACGGCGCCGAGGCGCGTGCCATCGTGGGACCGACCGACACTGCGCTTCCGAACTTCCGGCGATACCTTTGGAGATGCCCAGCCGCGATCGCATGACCGTCCGCATCGTCCCGCTCGGAAGCGCCGAGGCCGCCGATCCACGGATGGGCGGGACGAGCGACGATCGCGTGCAGGCCGCGATCGAGCTCTCACTGCTCGGTTGGGAACTCTCCGGCCGACCGTTCCCGTCGTACACGCGCGCGACGATGCCGATCCGGATCTCCACCTTGCAGGAGCAGGGGCGCGACGAGTGATCGACGATTTCCGGGCGCTGCTGCGAAGCCTCACGGATTGTTCCGTCCGATTCCTGGTCGTCGGCGCGCACGCGCTCGCGGCTCACGGCATTCCGCGCATGACGGGAGACCTGGACGTGTGGGTCGCGGCGGATGGTGCGAACGCACGACGCGTGTGGCAGGCACTCGCGGAGTTCGGCGCTCCGCTGGATGCGCTCGGCCTCACTCCCGCGGACTTCGAGGCACCCGACCGCGTGATCCAGTTCGGACTGCCGCCCTTTCGTGTCGACGTCATGACGTCCGTCAGCGGACTCACCTTCGATGAGGCGTGGGGCACGCGATACGAAGGCGTGCTGCTCGATGTTCCTGTCGTGTTCCTGGGGCGCGACGCACTGATCCGCAACAAGCGCGCGAGCGGGCGCCGCAAGGACCTCGACGACGCCCAGGCGCTCGAGGGCGAGCGGCCGGCGTAGCGCTCAGGGGGCGGCGTACGGCGCAGCAGTGCGCGCCGGGACCATCCGGCTCACCGCCACCATCGTCACCACATTCAGCAAGAGCGCCACGACCCCGATGTTGAGGTCCGTGATGCCGTGCGGCCAGTCGGGGAGCAGCGAGGCGAGCGTGGTGCCGGAGAGCGTGACCAGGCCCACGGTGGCCACTCCCACGAGAATGCCGATCGTGGCGCCGGCCGCGGTGATGCGCGCGGCGGGCCACAGCGCCCCGATCAGCGCGGGGAAGAGCTGTGTGACGAGCGCGTAGCCCATGAGCAGCAGCGTGACGAGCGTGTCGCCGCCGCGGAACGTGAAGACGAGCGCCACGCTGGCCACGAGCGGCACCAGCCAGCGCGCGAAGGTGACCGTCGCGCCTCCTTCGCCGTTCACCGCGGGGCGCAGGGTGCGCGCGAGCAGCGTGGCCGTGGCCATGAGGATCATGGACCCTGGCACGAGCGCGGTGAGCAGGCCGGCCGACCCCACGATGCCCACGACGACCGGGCCGTACGTCTCGCGCGTGATGCGCAGCAGCGCGAGATCGGCGTCCGCCCCTTCGAGCCCCGGCACGGAGAGCAGTGCCGCGAACCCCACGAAGAACACGAACAGCAGGATGAGCTGGTAGAGCGGCATGAGCGCCGCGTTGCGGCGGAAGACGCGCGCGTCCTTCGCGCTGAACACCGACCCGAACGTGTGCGGCCACATGTAGAAGCCGAGCACGGTGAGCGCCACGGTCGACGCGAACCAGGTGGGCGAGAGCCCCTGCGCAGGGAGCACGAGGAACTCGGGGCGTTCTGTGGCGATGCGCTCGAACATGGGGCCGATGCCGCCGTGCAGCGTGGTGGGGAGCGCGATGCCAAGCCCCACGACCACGAGCAGCACGAGCACGTCCTTGATGGCCGCGGTCATGGCGCTGCCGTGGATGCCGGCGAGCACCACGTACACCACCACGGCGGCGGTGCCGATCCAGATGGCGAGCGTGCTGCCGATCGCGCCGTAGCTCGTTTCGGCCACGATGATGCCGAGCCCCTTGAGCTGCAGCACGAGATACGGAATGAGCGCGACCACGCTCACGAGCGCGACCACGGTGCCGAGGGTGCGGCTGTCGTAGGCGCGCGCGAAGAACTCGGGCTGCGACACGACGCGCCAGGCGGTGGCGCGCCGCCAGATGGCGGGGAGCAGCCAGTACGACATGATGTACGCGAGCGAGCCGTAGGCGATGATGTAGAACGCGGGCGCGCCCTTGCCGTACGCCCAGCCGCTGCCGCCCAGGAACGTGAAAGTGGTGTAGATCTCGCCGGCGAGCAGCAGGAACACGAGGACCGTGCCGAAGCCGCGTCCGCCCACGCTCCACTGCTCGAGCGACAGGTTGCGCGACTTGCCCACGCACAGGCCGAGCGCGAGCAGCAGTGTCGCCGAGAGCAGCGTGAGCGCGATGATCACGGTGTGCGTCCCTCACGACGGTCCGCCCGCTCATCGAGTACGAAGATCAGCGCCATCACGGCCGATGTGGTCAGCACCCAGCCGGTGATGAACGCGAGCAGGAACGGCAGTCCGAACACGCGAGGCTCCACGCGGTTGGCCACGAACGGCGCGAGCAGCACCGCGGCCGCGGGCACGAGCGCGAGCCAGCGCCAGGGACGTGCGGTCATGCGGTGGTCAGGTGCTCGAGTTGCCGCCAACCATGATGCGCGCTGCGCGTGACGACGTTCACACGCCCAGCAACTCGAGCGTCGCCGCCGTGAGATACCGCAACCCGATGCCGAGCGATGCCTCGTCGATGTCGAAGCGCGGATGATGGTGCGCGTAGGTGATGCCGCGCTCCGCGTTGCCCGCGCCCACGAAGGCGAACACGCCGGGTGCGCGCTGCTGGTAGGCGCTGAAGTCCTCGCCGCCCATCACGGGGCGGAGCGGTTCGAGCACCTCCGCGCCGAAGGTGCGTGACACCACCCCCGCGAGGCGCTCGGTGAGCGCGGCATCGTTCACCACCGGACGGTAGCCGAGCTCGTAGGTGAAGTCGTACGTCGCGCCGAAGCCTTCGGTGATGCCCCGGATGAGGCGCTCCATGCGCTCGGGCATGAGGCGGCGCAGCGCCGGGTCGAAGGTGCGCACCGTGCCCGACAGGTAGGCGCTGTTGGGAATCACGTTGAACGCGGTGCCGGCAATGAACTGCGTGACCGAGAGCACGGCCGGCTCGAGCGGGTCCACCTGACGCGCCACGATCTGCTGCAGCGCCGTGACCACCTGCGCGCCGATGGCGATGGGGTCGACCGTGTCGTGCGGCAGTGCGGCGTGCCCGCCCTTGCCGGTGATGGTGCACTGGAAGGTGTCGGGGGCGGCCATGGCGGGGCCGGTCACGAGCCCGATCTTCCCCACGGGCATGGACGACCAGAGGTGCAGCCCGATGACCTCGTGCACGCCGTCCATCACCCCCGCCTGCACGAGCTCCTCCGCGCCGCCCGGCGAGAGCTCCTCGGCGTGCTGGAAGATGAAGCGCACCTCGCCCGCGAGCTGGTCGCGTGCGCCGGCGAGCAGCGTGGCGAGGCCGAGCACGATGGACGTGTGCCCGTCGTGTCCGCAGGCGTGCATGGCGCCGCGCACGGTGCTGCGGTACGGCACGTCGTTCTCTTCGTCGATCGGGAGCGCGTCGATGTCGGCACGCACGGCGATGGTGCGCCCGGGCGATGCGCCACGCAGCTGCGCGACCACGCTCGTGGTGGTGGGACGGGAGACCTCGAGCCCCTCGATGGCCACGAGCACGTCATGGATGAACTGCGCCGTGCCGTGCTCCTGGAAGGAGATCTCGGGGTTCCGGTGCAGGTGGCGGCGCCAGGCGATGACCTGCTCGGCGAGGGCGTCGGTGCGCGCGACGAGGTCGGCGACGGAGGGGGCGACTGGGGCGGACATGGGCGAAGCTCCGGATCGCGGGGGGCGTGACGAGACGCGAGAGGCGCCGTGGTGCGAGACGCCCATGTGTGCAAGATGGCGCGTGCGTCGGGGCGAAGCCATGGGGGCACGGACGTCCGCCCCGACGCGGTCGCCGTCCCGGAACCCGGCCGAGTTCGTGGGTATATTGGGCCATGCCTTTCCATCTCTCCCCCACCTCACGTCAGCCGGTTCCAGTGCGCGCGGTCGTGGCCGGTCTCGCGCTGCTGGCGGCGCTGGGTGCCTGCAACAGCGCCGACGGGTTCTACGCGCCGCCCGAGTGCACGCCGACCACGCCCCTGCCCACCACGCCCGGTGACACGACCGTCGTGGACAGCGCCAAGACGCCTCCGGCGCTGCCCGGCACGAACCCCTGCACCCCGACGGAAGCGTAGCGCGACGTCCTGGGCATGCACGTGCAGACGGCGAGCGACGCGACCTGGCGTCGCTCGCCGTTCGTGCGTCAGCGGTCGGGGTAGGTGAACGCCGGCCGCGGATACGCCGGCGGCCGGGGCACGGGGCGTGGATCGGCGGCGATCTTCTCGCGCAGGTGCGCGATGGCCGCCTCGAGCTGCCGGTCACGGCCGTTGAAGGTCTCGTGCGGCAGGTTGTCCACCTCGATGTCGGGGATGACGCCCTTCTGCTCGATGAGCCACTCGCCCTCGGGTCCGTACACACCGGTCATGGGCGCGCGCGCCACGCCGCCGTCGGTGAGCGTGTTCACGCCGCTCAGCCAGATCTCACCGCCCCACGTGCGCGTGCCGATCACCGCGCCCAGGCCGAGGCGCCGGAAGCCCTCGGCGAGCGCCTCGCCGTCACTGGCCGTCTCGGCGTCCACCAGCACCACCATGTGGCCGCGGAAGGCGTACTGCATGTTCCACGTGGGCTCGCCGACGCGTCCCTTCCAGTACATCCACGCGCGGCGCAGCAGCTTGTCGAGGATGAACGCATCGATGTTGCCGCCGCGGTTCTGCCGCACGTCGAGAATGAGCCCCTGCCGGTCGAACGCCGGATAGAACTCGCGGTACCACTGGTTCACGTCTCCCTCGCCCATGGCGCGCAGGTGCACGTAGCCCATGGTGCCCTTGCTCGAATCCTCCACCGCGCGGCGGCGTGACAGCTCCCAGTCGGTGTAGCGCAGGTTGGCCTCGTTGCCCATCGGCACCGCGACGACGTCGCGGGACGCCGTGCCGCGCGCCACGGTGAGCAGCACCTGCTTGCCGGCCTGGTCACGCAGCAGCTCGCCGATGTCCGGCACGTCGAGTGCGCGCACGCCGTTCACGGCCGTGATCACGTCGCCGGCTTCGACGCCGAGGTACGGATCGGCGAGCGGTGCGCGCTCGGCGGGGTAGTCCGGGTCGGCCTCGTAGATGCGCGCGATGCGATAGCCGCCGCGCGCGGGCTCGCGCACGAGGTGCGCGCCGAGCGAGGCCACGTTCACCACGTCGGGGGCACGTCGCAGGTCACCGCCGCCCACGGAGGTGTGCAGGGCGGAGAGCTCGCCCACCATCCAGCCGATGAGCACGGAGAGTTCGGCGCGCGTGGTGATGCGTTCCACGAGCGGCTGGTGCTTGGCGAGCGTGGCCTGCCAGTCCACACCGTGGAAGCCGGGGTCGTAGAAGTAGTCGCGCTCGAGGCGCCACGCGTCCACGAAGAGTTGGCGCCAGTCGTCGCGCACGTCGATGGCGAAGCGCCAGCCGGAGAGGTCCACGCGCGAGTCGGCGAGGTTGGCCGGCTTGGCGGGGCGCGCATCGAGCACATGCAGCGCGTCGCTGCGGCGCATGAGCAGCTTCTTTCCATCGCGCGACATCTCGAGCTGGCGCACGCCTTCCACCATGACCACCGGCTCGGCCTTGTGCGCGAGGCGCAGCGCGTGCACGTCGGTGCGCGAGTCACCGCGCGACAGGAAGAAGAGCGCGTCGCCGTTCACCGCGAGCGACGAATAGTTGCCGGCGGGCACGGGCACACGATCGATGCGGCGCGCGAGACCGGCGGTGTCGAGGCGCACGGTGGCGGGCGTGGTGGTGCGGGAGCGCGACGCCGAGTCGTTGGCGGGCGCCGCGTGCAGTTCATCGGCCGGTCGGAAGGGGGAGCGCACGCCGGGGCGCAGCGCGAGCTGATAGACCTCGATCTGCTTGTCGAAGTACGGGTCGGGCTGGCGCGGACCCCACGGCGAGCCCACGCTGGTGCGCAGGTTGCGGTCGCTCAGGAAGTAGAGGAAGTCGCCTTTCGGGTCCCACGCGGGGGAGAAGGAGTTCACGCGGTCGCTGGTGACGGCGAACGAGCGATCGGCCTGCACGTCGTGCAGCATGAGCACGCGGAAGCTGTTGCGCGCCGTGTGCTCCCAGGCGAGCCAGCGCGAGTCGGGGGACCAGGCGTGGCCGCCCACACCCTCCTGGTTCTGGTGCAGCGCGCGCACGGCGCCCGTGCGGAGGTTGCGGAGAAAGAAGCGATTGTCGTTGTCGGTATACGCGAGCCACGTGCCATCGGGGCTCGGGTCGCCGGCGAAGCGCAGCACGGTGCCGTCGCGCGAGAGCAGGCTGTCGCGCCCCGCGCCATTCGCGGGGAGCGTGGCGAACTCGAGTTCGCCCGTTTCGTCGGTGAGCCCCACGAGTCGGCGACCATCGGGGAGGAACTGCACGTCGCGCCAGCGCACGGAGTCCTTGGTGCTGGCGCGCACGAGCCGGCCAGGGCCGGCCGGTGCCACGAACGCGCGGCCGCGCGCGGTGAGCACGACGCGGTCGCCGGTGGGTGACAGGTGGGCCGACGTGAGGTACTGCAACGGCTCCGTGACCCAGCGCTGCCGGAGCTGGTCGAGATCGGAGGCGATGCTGATGTCGAGACGGCGCGTGCTGTCGGAGGCGAGATCGAGCAGCCAGAGGTCGGCGCCGCTCTGGTACACCATGCGCCCATTGTGCAGCGACGGGCGGATCACGTCCCAGCCGCTGTGGCGCGTGTGCTGCCGCAGGTCGGCGCCGGCCTCGGTGACGGACCAGATGTTCATGGTGCCGTCGCGGTCGGTCACGAAGTACACGCGCCCGTTCCACCAGCGCGGCGTGTGCGACTCGCCGCGCCAGTCGGGGGTGACGCGCGTGGCCTCGCTCGCGCCGTCGCGGAACACCCACACGTTGCGCGCCGTGCCGCCCGTGTAGCGCCTGGTCACGTTGTTGTGGAAGCCGGGGCGCACGAAGAAGAGCGCGCGTCCGCTCGCGTCGTAGTGGCCCTCACTTGCGCCAGCGAGGGGCACGAGCGTGCGCACGTGATCGCTCAGTCGCACGCGCACCATCTGCGGCTTCGGAATGCCGCTGTAGTGCGTGGTGGTGTAGAGCAGCTCGCCGTCGGGGGTGAAGCCGGTGGCGATGGACGCTTCGCCCTCCCACGTGCGTCGTACCGGCAGTCCGCCGGTGAGCGGCATGGTGTACACCTCGACCTGTCCCTCGTAGCGTGCGCTGAAGGCGAGCGTGGTGCCGTCGGGGGAGATGACGGGGTGCGATTCCTCGGCGGGGTGCGACGTGAGGCGGCGCGCGAGGCCGCCGGTCACGGGCACCGTCCAGAGATCGCCTTCGGCGGCGAACACGATGGTTTCGCCGTGCAGCGTGGGGTGCTGGTAGAAGCCGCGCACGCCGGGTTGGGCGGCGAGCGGGAGCGCGACGAGGGCGGCGACGAACGTCGCGAGCCGAGCGGGGCCGAGGAGGCGCATTTCGATCGGGCGGGTGAGAGGCACGAGACGACGGATCCGGAGACGATCGATCACCCGCGCCGAGGCGTCAAGCGGTGGCGCTTGCCGCCTGCGCGTCGGTGCGCGGATCCGCCGTGCGGCTTGAGGTGAGCGGGGGCACGTGCGAGTTTGCGTATCCGGACCGACGCTCATCACGCCGCTCATGTACTCACTGACTCGACCTGCCTCGCTCGCGCTCGCTCTTGCGCTGACGGCGCTCGCGCTCGCGCTCCCTGTGACCGCACGCGCCCAGGGCATCGAAGGCGAGGTAGTGGACTCCGCCGGTCGCCGGCTGCTCAACGCGCTGGTGACCGTACAGCCGGGCGACGCATCCATTCGATCCGATGCCGCCGGTCGGTTTGCGCTGCCCACGCTCAGGCCGGGGTCGTATCGCGTACGCGTGCGACGCATCGGCTTCCGCGAGCACGTGGAGCAGGTCACCGTGCTGCCGGGGCAGCGCAGTCGGCTCTCGATCTCCCTGCAACCTGCCGCGCCCACCCTCGACACCGTGCGGGCGCGCGTGGACCAGAACACGTGCGACACCGGCACGCTCGAGGGCTTTGAATGCCGCAAGCAATCGGGGGTCGGCTTCCTGCGTGACGCCGATGCGCTGGCCGCGCGCAGGCCTGAGCAGCTGTTCGACCTGCTCAGCGACCTGCCGGGCATTCGACCGGTCACCAGCCGAGGCCCCAACGGTGTGCAGGAGATGGCGCCGAGTGTCCGGCCGAGCCGCTGCCTCAAGATGCTCGTGAACGGCCGGCCGGAGATTGCGGCGCGGTGGTGGACGGCGCGCGATGTGGTGGCGGTCGAGTACTACAACGAGTGGCGCCAGGTTCCGCTGGCCTACCGGCAGATCGTGGACAACGTGAGCTGCGACCTCATCGTGTACTGGCTGACGACGGCGCCGTAGATCAGCGAAGAGCGACTCGACGGCGAGTTGGATTTTCGGTCGTGCGTGCAGTTCTCGCGTTCATCGCGCGGCTCGCGCCATCGCGTCTTTCGCAGGTGAGGGCACCCTTGCGGTGCTACGGCAGCTTTCCATCCCGCTCGAGATACACCCGTCGCACCGCGATCGGCCCCTGCTGCTCGGCGAGAAACCATCCGCCGTACTCCGCCCACCGGGCCTGCTTCAGAGCTTCTTCCACCGGCACGCCCGCCGCGTGCAGCCGCTCGGCTTCGGCGATCACCGCACGCAGCGCGTCACGAAACGCCACGAGTTCCTCGCGCGACACGTCGGGCGTCTCGATGAAGCCGTGCCCCGGGATGAAGTGGTCCACGTCCATGGCGAGCGCGCGCTCGACCGTGGCGATCCACTCGCGCGGGTACGCCGAACGCATGGCGGGGAAGACGCGGTTGAGGTAGGCCTCGCTCATGAACAGCAGCTTCCTGTCGGGCAGGTGCACGTGCAGGTCGCCGCCGGTGTGTGCGCGGCCAAGGAAGAGCACCTCGACGGTGCGGCCTCCCACGTCGATGACTTCGCGGTCGCTCGTCATGGCGCGTGGCGGCACGATCACGCGGCGTGAGGCGGGTGCTGCGGCGGAATCGCGCACGAGCTGCGCGCGCGAGGTGGGGTGCACGACGTAGGTGATGCCGTCGGGCAGCACGCTGTTGCCGGCGGTGTGGTCGCCGTGATCGCTGCCCATGACGTACCACTTGATCGGCAGCGGCGTGATCGCCCGAATTCGATCGAGCATGGTCTGCGTGGCGGCCGGACTGCCCTGTCCGTCGGCGATGAGCACGCCATCGCGCCCCACCACGATGAGGCTCACCGTGGTGAAGCCGGGCTGCCGGATCTCCTCGTAGCCGTAAACACCATCGCCGAGCGGCACGAGGCGCGGGAACGCCGAGAGCGGCACGCCGCGCACGGCGGGGTCGGCGGTGCGGGGCTGGGCCTCGAGCGCTGTGGCGGCGCAGCAGACGGACAGGGCGAGCACAGCGAGGCGCGCGGGCCGGAGCATCGACATGGGGCAGGGCGGTGGGAGTGCGGAGCGACCGAGGGGTGTCGCTGAAGCTGCATCGGCCGCGCCTGCTCCCGCCAGCGGACGCGGTGTCATCGCGGACCGGCAAGCGCGCAACCGCAACTGACAAGGGGAAGAAATGAAGAAGAACCGAAGGGAGGAAGGGGCGGCGCGTGGCGACGGTGCATGCCACGACTCGACCTCCTTCATTTCTTCGGTTCTTCTTCTGTTCTACCACTCAGTTTCGACGGCGCGCGCCCTCGCGCGATGCGCGCCGATCAGCGCAGGCGCGCCTTGTCCACCATCTGCTCCACCTGCACCATCACGGAGTCGGCGCGCACGGAGTCGCCGGCGGCCTGGAGGGAGCCGGCGAGGTACTGGCCGGTGATCACGTACATGATCGGGATGCCGGCCGAGGCGTCGTCCACCCAGCCGTCCTCACGGATGAGGGCGTCCATGCCGCGGTACTCGCGCCACAGCGAACTCGTGGCCGCGACGTCGAGCAGTTCCTGGCCGCGCAGCGGGATGAAGTCGAGTGACGGCTCGGGGCGCTGGCTCACCAGCTTCTGCGACAGGCCGTAGTTCACGATGTGGTCGCCGAAGCCGAGCGCGTTGGCGTATCCGCCGTAGGAGAAGAAGATGCCGCGCTCGGGGTAGGCGTGCCGGATCATGTACAGCACGAGCTGCTGGTCGCGCGTGAGATAGTCGGTGCCGATGGCCACATCCATGCCGTCGTGCACGAAGCGCTGCGCCTGCGGCAGCGCCACGACCGGCGGCACGGCGGCAAGTTCGGCGCGCGAGAGCGGGAAGAGCGGCTTGGTGGGCATCGTCCACTCGCGGTCGCGGAACAGCGCCGGCCCGTTCTCCTTGTCGTACGGCTCGAGCTTGCGGTTCTGCAGCTGCTGCGCGTACCAGTCGGTGCCGAGGTACGGCACGACGGCCACGAGCACGTCGCGGCGCACCCCCTCCACCGCCTGCGCGTACCAGAGCGGGAAGGAGTCGTTGTCGCCGTTGGTGATGATCACGCCGTACGGCTCCACCGAGTTGAGCAGGTCGCGCGCCCACTCGCGCGTGAACGTGTGCCGGCTGCGCGGCGCGTCCATGGCGTTGGTCACCAGCGGGATGAGCGCGAGCGACATGACCGGCGCGCCGAGCCGCAGGCCGCGATCCGTGACCTCGGCGGTGCGGGCCAGCGCCTTCGCGAGCCACGTCCAGAGCGCCGTGAGGCCGAGTCCGGCCCATACGCCCCACGTGGAGAAGCTCCACAGGTAGAAGTAGTCGCGGTCGCGCACCTCGCGGTCCACGCTGCCGCCGAGCTCCGGCGCCTGCGAGTGGCCGTACTTGAAGTTGAGGTACACCACGAGCGCCACCGTGAGCGTGAACACGAGTCCGCCCACGTACCAGAAGGTGCGCCGGTCGCGCTTGAAGTGCACGATGCCGCCCGTGATGCCCAGCGCGAAGAAGAGCAGCGCGAGCACGCTCTGCATGGCCGGCGCCTGGTTGTAGGCGTCGCGGAACCACTGCCACTTGAAATACAGCCAGAACATGCCGTACTGCGCCGTGATCGGTGCCTTGCGCTCGGCCACGTTGTGGCCGGAGTACTGCTCACGATCGATGTGCGCCTTCACCTTGCGCCACGTCTCGGCGCTGAAGGTGCAGTCCACCGCGATACCATCGGTGCACGCGGACACGCCACCGCTGTTGAGATACGGCTCGTGCGCGGCGCGGATGGGCATGGCCACGAACGGCGTGAGCCCCACCATGGCCACGGCCAGCGTGCCGAGCAGCAGGCGCCAGCGCAGCAGCGCGAGCGGCTGGCGCATGAGCACGAGCAGGCCGATGGCCGGCAGCGGCAGGAAGCCGGCCGGGTGGTTGGCGTAGCCGAGCCCCACCAGGTACGCGGCCGTGAGCAGGTAGCGGTCCGAGCCGTCGCGATCGGGTGCGTCGCTCCAGCGCAGCATGAGCCAGCTCACCGCCGCGAGGCCGAGCAGCGCCACGGTATACACCTTCTCGTTCACCACGCTCTGGTTCCACACGGTGAACGCCGTGCCGCCAATGATGACCGCGGCAGCGGCGCCCATGTAGCGGCCCCACTTCACCGGAATCCACGTGCGCAGCACGCCTTCGGCGACCAGGAACCAGAGGCCGGCCGAGAGCGCGCTGGTGACGGCGGCGAGCAGGTTGATGCGCGCGCCGTACTCGATCGGGATGGGAAGCAGGCCGAAGGCGTGCGCGAAGATCACGAACACCGGGTTGCCCGGCGGGTGCGGAATGCCGAACACCTTGGCGGCCGTGATGTACTCGCTCGTGTCCCACATGGCCGTCGTGGGGCCGAGCGTGAAGACGTAAAGCGCGAAGAGCGCGAGGGCGACGATGCCGGCGATGGTCCAGGGCGCGTCGCCGAAGCGCTCGTCCTTGCGCGGCGTGTCGGCGTTCCACGCCTCGCGGCCGAAGGAGAGGAGCGCGGCGGGGATGAGCCCGGCGTAGCCGACGGCGAGGCAGATCGCGGAGATCGTGGTGCCGCCGCGCCAAAGGTCGGCGTAGCCGATGAGCAGCACGACGAGTGCGAGCGCACCGAGGAGCGCCGAGCGCCCGCGCCCGGACGAAGCAAGTGCAGACATGTGGTGGAGCGAGAAGGGACGGAGGACGAACGAATCAGAGCGCGGTGTCGGTCACGTGCGACGCAGGAGCGTCAGTTGCCCGCGCCGGCTCGACGCGGCGCGGGGCCGGCACGAACCCGGAGGACGTCGCGCGCACGGGCACCTGGTGGGCATCGTCCACCACGAACGCGAACGCGCCGGCCACGGCGTGTCGCGGGACGACGGTGCGGACTTCCCACAGCCCGCTTGCCGCCCGCTCCACCGTGGCCACCCGCACCACCGGCGCGGTCGGGGCATCCGTCCGCACCAGCGCCACGCGCGACGCCGTCGGCGCCCGGAGGGCGAAGCGGACGATGCGCATGGTGTCGTACAAGGTAGCGACCATGGAGTCCCGGAGGGGACGCCCCCCGGCGACCTGCCGCGCGATCACGGTGTCGCCCAGCACCTCGGCGCGGGCCAGCATGGCCGAGCTGCGCTGGAGCACGTCGGTGAGCGCGGTCACGCCGCCCCAGGTGAAGAGGAGGAGGGCCACGACCGCCCCGCCCACCGGCGAGAGCACGCCCCGCCGCCAGCGCCGGAGCGTGGGGGGCAGGTGGAGCGCTCGGGTCGGGGCGGGCGCCGAGCGCACGCCGTGCATGATGGTGTCGAGCCGGCGCTCGCGGTCGGCCAGGGCGATCGGGGCCCGGAGCGCGTCGGTCAGCTCGGCGGGCAGCAGGTCGGCGGAGTGGTCAGCCATGGTGCGACTCCGGGCTGATGGCCCGATGGTGACGTGTTTCTGTTTCGTTGTGGACGCGCAAAAGCAGCGTACGAAGCCGTTCACACGCGCGGTGCACCCGCATCTTCAGCGCCGAGACGCCTGTGCCGGTGACGGCCGCCATCTCGGGGTAGGAGAGCCCTTCGGTGAAGTGCAGCACCACGGCCTCTCGCTGCTCGAGCGGGAGGGTGGCGAGCGCCCGGCACAGCTCGGCGCGCAGGAAGGCGCGGTCGAGCTCCGCCTCGGGGGAGTGGGGCTCGGCCAGCGCAGCGAGCGTGTCGGCCTCCTGCGGCACCGGTCGGCGGGCCCGGTCGGCGGCGTGCGTGCGGCAGCGGTTGACCAGGATGCGCCAGAGCCAGCCCCGGAAGCGGTCCTGCTCCCGGTAGCTGGCCAGGTACCGGTACGCGCGCAGGAACGTGTCCTGCACGGCGTCCTCCGCGTCGGCGGCGTGGCCGAGCAGGTGCGTGGCGAAGCGCAGCGCGTCGTCGTGGTACCGCTCCACGAGCAGCCGGAAGGCCTCGCGGTCGCCCGCGAGGACCCGGCGCACGATGGCGGCGTCAGAAGTGGTCATGCCGATAAGAACCCGGCCGCGGGTGGTTTGGTCACGAAGGGCCGACGGCGCATCGGCACGGTGGGTGGACGGAAACGATGGAAGCCCTGAAGATCGGTGTCAGCGTCGGCGGCACCAACTCCTCGTGTCCTGGACACGGCGGCAGCGTGCACGGCTCTCCGGCGGCAAGCTACGCCTCCTTGGTGTCGGCTTGCCAGCCGAGGCGCATGCTGGCTCTCACGGCGTCGGGAGTCGATGGGTTGACAGCGGGGTTAATTGATACTGAGTTCGCGAAACCGTTCATCAGTCTCCATCTTCCCCATCCGGCCATGTCAACGAATCCAACGCCGAGCCGCCTCGCCATCCTCCTGCTCGCCGCCGGCACTCTCGCCGCCTGCTCCGACGACAACGGGACCACCCCACTCGGGTCCAACCCGTCGACTTCCGTGACGGCGGCGCAAGTCCAGCGCCTGCTGGTCGCCGACACCGCGCCCCGTGCGCGCCTCCTCGCCGTCCACAACGATTCGACAGTCGCCAGTTACACGCTGGCCGCGCCTGGCTCGTACGTCTACTCCACGGCCTCCGGGCGGTTCGCCGCGATCCAGCAGCGTACGGCCGATCGCGTGAACTTCTACGATGCCGGCGTCTGGGTGGACGGCGCGACTGGCCATCGTCGCGCCCCGATGCCGCTGGCCTTCCAACTCACCGACGGCCTTCCGACGCATGCGACCGTGACTGGGTCGTGGATCTCCATCTTCATGGACGGCAACGGACGCGCCGTGTGGATGAACGAGGCCGACTTCGTTGCGGGTGCGCCTCGCGTGGCGTTCGAAGTGCAAACCGGCGGGCCGCACCACAGCGGCTCGAGCACGATCGTGATCAACGGTACGCCGTACTTCGTGCTCGCTCCGCGCAATCCCGCGGGTGGCCTGCCAACGGCGGTCGAGGTGCGCAACCAGGCCGGCCAGGTCGTGGCGAGCGTACCGAACTGCCCGTCGATGCACGGCAACGCCGCCATTCTCAACGGCGCCGCGTTTGGCTGCAGCGATGGCCTCGTGATCGTGCGCCAGGGCGTATCCGGGGTGACCGCGACCAAGGTGACGACGACCGGCGACATGGCCGGTCTCGGCCTGCGCAATGCGTGGGCGGCAAAGAGCGGCACCGGGCTCATTCTCGGGCAGTTCGCTGCCCTGCCCGGTCAGCCGACGCGCCGGGTGCTCGCGCTCATCGATCCGGTGAGTGGCACGGTCAATCCGCTGCCGGCGCTGCCGTCTGGCGTGGTCGACCACTGGCGTGTGATCGAGCCGGTGAAGGGACAGGTCGTGGTCTTCGCCAACAATGGTTCGCTGTACGTCTACAGACTGTCCACGCGGCAGCTGGTGCAGACGGTGGCCAACGTGACGCCGGCGCTACCGACGTCGGGGGCGCTCACACACCAGGTGGACGCGGTGGAGGATCTCGCGGCGGTCGCGAGCCCGACCACGGGTGAAGTCGTGTACGTGAACCTCGCAACCGGCTCGATCGCCCGTCGGGTGAACCTCGGTGGTGCGCCGTCGCGGCTCACCTTCACCGGCGCCAAGCAGAGCGGGACCTTTACCCTCGCCCAGTAAGCCTTGCGACGCGTCGTCCTGCTCGTCGGTCTGTTGTTGTTGAGCCGGCCGCTGCCTGTCTCCGGACAGGACGCAGTCGGCACCGCGGTGCTCCTGGTGCGCGACGCGGACACGCAGGCGCCCGTGCGCGATGTTGTCGTGCGCGCAGGTGACCGTGTGCTCGCGCGCACGGATTCACTCGGTCGTGTGACGGTCCGCGTCGTCGGGGCGGGCACGGAAGTGACACTGCAGCGTCTCGGGTATGCGCCGTGGCGCGGACGGATAGTGCCAGCGCCGGCCTCTCGTGCCATCCGGCTCACGCCGGTGCGTCTCGAGCTCGCTGCGGTCGAGGTTCGCAGTCGGGCCCTCGGCCGCGGCAGCGCGCTGCAAGCCACCTCGGTCGTGGGAGCCGAGCAGCTGGCCGAGCGGCTCGCGCCCAGCATCGCGGCTGCGCTGGTGGACGAGCCGGGCGTGAGCGCGCGCTCCAACGGCCCCATGGCGACGCAGCCGGTGATTCGTGGTCTGACGGGTGATCGGGTGCTCGTGCTCGAGGACGGCATGCGCACCGGCGACATCGCCACGACCGCGCCCGATCACGCCGTCACGATCGAACCTGCGACGGCAGAGCGGATCGAGGTGATTCGCGGGCCGGGTGGCCTGCTGTACGGGTCGAACACGCTCGGTGGTGTCGTCAACGTGATTCGTGACGACATACCGCGCAGGCGACCCTCACAGACGTCGCTCGCGATGTCGACGTTTGGTGAGAGCGTGAACCGTGGCATCGGCGTGAGTGGACGCGCACGCGGCGCCATGGGCGCCTTGACGTGGGCGGTGGACGGCACCGGGCGGCAAGCTGGCGACACGCGCGGGCCGAACGCCGTCGCGCTGCCCTTCACCGATCTCGAAGGCATGGACGTGGGCGCGGGACTGAGCGTCGCCGGTTCGCGTGGACACGCCGGTGTGGCGGCGCGCGAGTATCGCAGCTACTACGGTGTGCCCAGTTCGTTCGGCGGCGTCACCTTGCCCGGCGCACACGATGGCGGCGTGTACGTGGACGCGCGTCGCACACAGCTGCGGTGGGACGCCGAGTGGCGCACGGACGACGCGCGTATCGAAGCGATCAGCGTGGGCGGCAATGCGGTGCGCTTCGAGCAATCGGAGTTCGAGCAGGGTGGCATCGTGGGGACGCGCTTCGGTCAACTCGCCGCCTCGGGCGAAGCCGTGATGCGCCTTCGCGCGGGGGAGCACCGCGGTGCGATCGGCAGCTTCGTGCAGTGGCGTGATCTGCGAGCAGAGGGATCGTTCACGGGCACGCGACCGGCGGTGCAGCGCACTCTTGCGCTGTTTGCCGTCGATGAATACACACGGGGATCACTTACGCTCCTGGCCGGTGCTCGCATCGATCGCAGTGAGACGCGACCTCTCGACAGCACCGAGACGCTGCTGTTGCGCGACGTGCGTACGCGCGCGTTCACGGCGGTGACCGGCGCGTTCGGCGCGCGCGTGCAACTGCCGGCCGGCTTCGAGTTCACGACGCAGATTGCGCGCGCGTTCCGTCCGCCGAGTATCGAGGAGTTGTACAGCGCGGGGCCGCATCTGGCGAGTTACGCCTACGAGATCGGTGATCCGTCGCTTGAGGCCGAACGTGGCACGGGCGTGGACGCACTGCTCAGCTGGCGCGGAGGACGTGGTCGCGCTGAGGTCTCGGCGTACGGCATGCGGGTTGACGACTACGTTGCGTTTGAACCGCAAGTCGATCCCGTCACCGGCGCGCCGATGCGTGATCCGCGCCTGCGTCGCTACGTGGTGTATCGTCCGCAGCAGGTGGATGCGCTGCTGTGGGGTGTGGAAGGCCGCGCGATGTTTGCACCCACGCCGCAGTGGACGTTCGATCTGTCGGGCGCGCTGCCACGCGGGGCGCAGCGCGGTGGCGCGACCTCGCAACCGCTGCCGGCGATGCCGGCGGCCACGTTGCGGCTCGATGTGCGGCACCAGCGCGGTCCGCTCACGCTTGGTGTCATCGGTGATGGTCGATTCGCCCAGCGCCTTGTGCCGGACGCGCCCGTGCTCGACGGGCTTGCGTGCACCGTGCAGGTGGTCGATGGCGAAGCGCAGGGGTTGCCAGCGGAGTTCTGTGCCACGCCCGGTGCAATGCTCATGAACGCCCTGGTGGCGTGGCGACTGCCGGCGCGTGCAACACGCTGGCCGGCCACCCTCACGCTGACCGTGGACAACCTGCTGGATGCCGAGTGGCGCGATCCGCTGTGGCGGGCGAAGCAGGTGGCGCCGCAACCGGGACGCAATGTGCGCCTTGTGGTGCAGGTGGAGCGATGATGCGACGACTTCGTGCGATGGCCGTGTGCGTGCTGGTTGCGTGTGGGCTGACGGCGTGCGATCACCCGATCGGTATCGTGTCGGCGCACATCGAAGCGGCCGACCTGGTCGTGCGTGATTCGGCGGGCGTGGAGCTCACGCGTACGAGCTTCAATCGCCGCTGGATGGTGGACTCGCTCGTGCTGCGCGACGGCGCGTCGCTGCGTGTGACGATCACGCCGGTGGACTTTCGCGGGGCCGAGTTGGACGTGAGCGAGCGTCGGGACGTGTCGTACCGCCTCGATGCGGAGCGCGCCGAGCTCGTGCAGTGGGAGCCGCAGCGCGGCTTCGGGTGGTTGCATCCGTTCGGACGCGGGGAGACGCGCGTCCGCTTTCTCATCTGGCACGGTGACCACGCGGACTTCGTCTCGCCGTGGTTGCGTGTCGTGATTCGCTAAGGTCTGGAGTGGAGGCGCTGATGTTCACCTCGGTACGGCGTGTGATGCGACCCGTGGTCGCGATGCTGGCGATGGCCGTGATGGCGGCCTGCGGTGACAAGGAGGGCGTGACGGCGCCCGAAGTGGAGGGGCTCCGGATTCGCGAAGTGATTCTCGCGGCCGATGATGGCACGTTTGCCTTCTCGCACCGGGATCATTGGCACGGGGCGCCGGTGATGCGCGCCAACGGCACGCGTGGCCTCACGCTGCACTTCACCAGCACGCAGCTGGCGCCGGATGATCACGACGTGCCCCCGGTGGAGTCGTGGTTCACGTTGGCGACGGCGCCGAGTGACTACAACGTGCGCGTGGTGATCGAGGACACGACCGTGGCCCGATGGTCAGGCGACCGCGTGGGCGGCACGCTGCACGGTCTGCGTGATGGGGCCTCTCGCGTGTCGTTCGTGGTGCGACGCGGCTCGACGACGATTTACGAGGCGCCGCCGCTCAACTTCCGGGTGCAGCCGGCGCCGTGAGTCGCCGACGTGCTTCGCGTCCTTCGCGCCCTTCGCGCCCCTCGCGTCCTGTGGTTCTCTTCGTGGGAGGTCCGATGCTCGGACGAGAGAACTGCAGGACGCGAGGACGCGAGGGGCGCGAAGGGCGCGAGGAAGAGCGCGAAGGGGTGCAGCGTTGAGGAATGAGGGTTGCGTCAGCGGATCTCGGCGGAGCCGCGGTAGTAGTCGCCCATGAGGTGCTCGGCGAAGTACTCCATGAGCATGCGGTTGAAGTAGCCCTGCATGGGACCGAAGCCATGCGCCTGGCCGGGCAGGATCATGAGATCGAAGCGCTTGTTGGCCTTGATGAGCGCATCCACGAGGCGAATGGTGTTGCCCGGGTGCACGTTGTTGTCCATGTCGCCGTGGGCGAGCAGCAGCTTGCCCTTGAGGTTGGCGGCGAGTTCGGCGTTGGTGGGCACGCGGATCTCGTAGCGGGTGCTGTCATCGGCCTGCACGACACGCGCGCCGGCGCGACCCTGCGCGCTGCCTCGCGTGGCCGCGCCGCCGTTGCCCCCATTGCCGCCGTTGCGATCGCGCTGCGTGCTGTCGCGCCGCTCGGTGATCACGCGCAGGCCGTGGTGCTGCTCGCTCCAGTTCTGGTTGTAGATGTTGTTGTCGTGGTTGCCGGCCGACGACACGCCCACCTTGAAGAAGTCGTTGTAGGGCGGGAGCATGAGCGCGGCGGCGGTGAGGAAGCCACCACCCGAGTGGCCGTAGATGCCCACGCGGTCGAGGTCGATGAAGGCGTGACGGGCGGCGAGCTGCTCGATGCCCGTCTTCTTGTCGGCCAGCGCGTAATCGCGGAGGTTGTAGTAGCCGTAGCTGTGGTAGGCGTTGGAGCGCTGCGGCGTGCCGCCACGGTTGCCGATCTGGATGACCACGAAGCCGAGCTGCGCGAGCTGCTGCATCACGCCGCCGGTGCTGAAGGCGCTCGTGACCTGCTCCGTCTGCGGCCCGGGGTACACGTAGGCGATGATCGGATACTTCTTCGTGGAATCGAAGTCGGCCGGCCGCCACATGTTGCCGTAGATGTCGGTGATGCCGTCGGCGGCCTTCGTCACGAAGGGCGTGGGCGGCTTCCAGCCCATCTCGCGCAGGCGCGTGTCGTCGGCCACCTCGAGCGGCATCACGAGGCGTCCCGTGGCCGCCTCGCGCACCACGGACACGGGGATCGTGTCGGCGCGCGAGTAGGTGTCCACGAAGTAGCGCTTGGTGGGGGAAACGCGCACGGCGTGATCGTAGGTGCCCGGCGTGACGTGCGTCATGCCCGTGCCGTCGCCGTTCATGCGGTACACGTGGCGCAGGTACGGGCTGGGGCCGGGCTCGCGGCCCACGGCGGTGATGAAGAGCGTGCCGCGGATCGTGTCCTGGTCGGCGATGCCGTCGGCGCGCCAGGCGCCGCTGGTGAGGGCGCGCTTGTAGGTGCCGTCGTGGCTGTACAGATAGTAGTGCCCCCAGCCGGTACGCTCGGAGAACCACACGAAGTCGCCGCCGCGCGTGACGTAGCGCACCGGCTGCGTTTCGAGGAACGCGTTCTCCACACTCTCGGTGAGCAGCGTGCGCGTGGCGAGGGTGGCGGTGTTCACCTCGAGCAGCTCGAGGTTGCGCTGCAGGCGATCGCGGCGCACGAGACGGAAGGCGGTGCCGTTCACGGGCCAGTGCACGTTGAGCAGCCGCTGGTCCTTCCACTTCTCGAGCGGCACCTTGCGGATCGCGCGCTCACCGCGCGTGAAGACGAACAGCTCCTGCTGGTTGACGTCCTCCTCGCCGGGCATCGCGTACTTGTAGCTGCTGAGCGTGGGGCGCGGGTTGGCCAGCACGTTCACCAGGTACAGTTCCTTCACCTTGCGCGCGTCGTTGCGCTGCACGGTGAAGCTGCGCGAATCGGGCGACCAGCTCACGTTCGCGCGCACGCGCGGGTCGCGGCTGCGCTCCTGGTCACCCTCGGTGCTGTCCTCGTCCTGCCGCAGCTGCGTGCTGCTCGTGTCGCGGAAGCCGAAGCTGTAGTCCTTCACGCCGTCCGTGCTCACCTGCACGGTGTCGCCCGTGGCCACCTCGACCACGAACAGCTGGTGATCGCGGGCGAACGCGAACGCCGTGCTGTCCGGCGAGAAGTTGCGCCACTCGGGGCGTCCACCGGGGCCCTGCCCGCCGCCCTGTCCGCCCGTCTGCTCGCGCTCCTCGTCCACCGCGATGGAGTCACGCTTCCAGAGGCCGAGGCTGGTGAGGGACTGCGCGGCGAGGTTCCACTCGTAGCGCGTGGAGTCCACCTGGAAGCGGATGCGCTTGTGGTCCTTGGTGAAGTTGACCGCCGTGAACGGCAGCTTGCCCGGCTCGTACGGCTTGCGGTGCAGGCGCGAGAGTTCCTCGGCGAGCTTCTCGTGATCGAACAGCGGGCGCTTGAGGCGCTGCTGCGGCACCACGAGGTAGAACGTGGCGCCGTTGCGGTCGCGCCAGTTGTAGAACATGGAGTCGGTCTCGCCGATCCAGCGCGGCGCGACGGCCGTGCTGAAGGTGAGGTTCCGCATGTTGGCGGTGCCGAAGCGCTCGGCGAGTGCCCAGTTGGCGCGGTTCACGCGAACGGGCTGCATCTCCACAGAGGGCGCCGGCTGGGTGTGCGCGGTGGCGGGCGTCGCGAACGTCGCGAGCGCAAGGGCGCCACACGCACCCGCCGTCATGACGGCGGCACGTGCACCAAGTGTGACCGCGCGTGCCGCGCGGCGGAACGGGAACGACGACATGCCGAGGAGTCTCCGGTCGATTGCAGGGGGGGACGGACACGGCGGTACGGGCGAAGTCAAGCCGTTGCCCGGACACGCAGTCTCGCGCAATATGCGCGTCCGCCACGACGCGCGCCGACCGGTTTCGGTCGAGGTGACGCCGGCGTCGTGCTGTCTCGCTCCCGACTACGCACCGCCTCGCATGTCCGCTGCCGACCTCGTCCTGCCCACGCCCGACATCGTCGCCCGTGTGGCGCGCGAACTCACGCTGTCCGTTGCCCAGGTGGAGCGCACGCTCGCCCTGTTCGACGAGGGGAACACGCTCCCGTTCATCGCGCGCTACCGCAAGGAGATGACGGGCGGCCTCGACGAGGTGCAGCTGCGTGACGTGCAGGAACGCGCCGCCTACCTGCGCGAGCTCGAGGACCGGCGCGCGGCGATCCTGCGCAGCGTGCACGAGCAGGGAAAGCTCGACGCGGCGCTGGACAAGGCGCTGCGAGCGGCCGACACCAAGCAGGCGCTGGAGGACCTGTACCTCCCGTTCAAGCCGAAGCGGCGCACGCGCGCCATGATCGCGCGGGAGCGCGGTCTGGCGCCGCTCGCCGATCTGGCGTGGAGCGGTGCGGCCGACGACGACGCGCTGGCGGCAGCGGCGGCCGCCCACGTGACCGACGAGGTGCCCGACGTGGCCGCCGCGCTCCAGGGCATGCGCGACATCCTCGCCGAGCAGGTGGCCGAAGACGCGACGGTGCGCGGCTGGGTGCGTGAGGTGACGCGCGCCGAGGGGCGCGTGAAGAGCGTGGTGATGACCGGCAAGGCCAGCGACGCGTCACGCTTCAAGGACTACTTCGACTTCGAGGAAGCGCTCGGCACGATTCCGAGCCACCGCACGCTGGCGATCCGCCGCGGCGAGGCGGAGGGGGAGCTGCAGTGGCAGATCGTGGCACCCGTGGAGCAGATCACCGGGCGCCTCGTGCGCGAGCTCACCGAAGGACGTGGCGCCACGCAGCAGCTCACGCTCGTGGCCACCGATGCCTACAAGCGCCTGCTGGCCACGGCCATCGAGGTGGAACTGCGCGTGGAACTCAAGACGCGCGCCGACGACGAGGCGATCACGATCTTCGGGCGCAACCTCGAGCAGCTGCTGCTCGCCTCGCCCGCCGGCGAGAAGCGGGTGATCGGCTTCGACCCCGGCTTCCGCACGGGCGTGAAGGTGGCGGTGGTGAATGCGACCGGAGCGCTGGTGCACACCGACACCCTCTACCTGCACCAGGAGGACCGGTTCGCGGGCGCGGTGCGCGCGATGGTGCAGCGCTTCACGCCGGAGCTGATCGCCGTGGGCAACGGCACTGCGAGCCGCGAGACGGAAACGCTGGTGAAGGCGGCGCTGCGCGAGCTCGACCCGCCAACGCCGCAGGTGGTGGTGGTGAGCGAGGCGGGCGCCTCGGTGTACTCGGCGAGCGACGTGGCGCGCGCGGAGTTTCCGGAGCTCGATGTGTCGCTGCGCGGCGCGGTGTCGATCGCCCGGCGGCTGCAGGACCCGCTGGCGGAGCTGGTGAAGATCGACCCGAAGAGCATCGGCGTGGGGCAGTACCAGCACGATGTGAACCAGACGCGCCTCAAGTCACGCCTCGACGACACGGTCATGAGCTGCGTGAATCGCGTGGGCGTGGAGGTGAACACCGCGTCGGCGCACCTGCTGGCGTACGTGGCCGGCATCGGCCCGTCGCTGGCGCAGAGCATCGTGTCGCTGCGCGACTCGCGCGGCGGCCTCAAGTCGCGGGCCGAACTCAAGGACGTGCCGCGGCTCGGCGCGAAGGCGTTCGAGCAGGCGGCGGGCTTCCTGCGCGTGCGCGGCGGCGTGCACCCGCTCGATGCGAGCGGTGTGCATCCGGAGCGCTACGCCCTGGTGGAGCGCATGGCGTCCGACCTCGGCGTGGACGTGGCGTCACTGGTCGGCAACGAGGCGCTGATTGCGCGCATCGAGCTGCCGAAATACGTGTCGGGCGACGTGGGGCTGCCCACGCTGCGCGACATCGTGGAGGAGCTGCAGAAGCCCGGGCGTGACCCGCGCGACGCCTACGAGCCGCCCGCGTTCCGCGACGATGTGCAGAAGCCGGAAGACCTCGTGGCCGGCATGGTGCTCGAGGGCGTGGTCACGAACATCGTGGCGTTCGGCGCCTTCGTGGACATCGGCGTGCACCAGGACGGGCTCGTGCACGTGAGCCAGCTCGCCGATCGCTACGTGCGCGACCCCAACGACGTGGTGAAGGTGGGGCAGAAAGTGCAGGTCACCGTGCAGGGCGTGGACCTGGCGCGCGGTCGCATTGCGCTGAGCATGCGCAAGGACGGCGGCGGCGCGCGTTCGGCCACGGCAGCGAGTGGGGCGGCGTCACGCAACGCGCCACCGTCCGACCGTCCGTCGCGCGACAACGCTGCACGCGGCGATGCCTCGCGCACCGACCGTGGCCAGCGGCCGGCGGCGAAGCCCGCCGTGTCGGTGCCGCCGAAGCCCGGCACGGGCTTCGTGGCACCGAACGGCATGCGCTTCAAGTAAGCGCGCGCTCAGCGGCGGAGGCTCGCGCGCAGCAGCGCACGCGTCTCCGGCGAGATGCGCGAGTCGCGCGCGATGTCGTGCAGGCGCCGCACGTCCGCCTTTGCGGCGGCGCGATCGCCGGCCTGCACTTCGAGCCATGCCGCCGCCACGCGCGCGCGGGCTTCCATGTCGATGTCGTTCTCGCGGGCGGCATCTGCAGCGAGTTCACGCATCACCGTGGCGGCCTCCTTCGCGCGAGATTCGGCGAGCAGCACGGTGGCCAGCTCATTCGACGTGGCTTCGGGGAGGCAGCCGCCATCGGCCTCGAGCATGCGCGCGATGCGATACTCGCGGCGCGCGGCCTCGAGGTCGCCGGTGGTGACGAAGCGTCGCGCGTTCTCGAGGTACATCTCGCTCACGTGGCGGGTGGGGGTGCCGGCGCAGGGCGGGGCCGCGAGTGCGAGCAGCGGGGTGCGAGGTGCGACGGGCTCAGCGGTGAAGAGCGAGGCGGCGGCGGCAAGGGAGAGCAGCAGCATGGGAGTGCTCCGGTCGGAGGGAACGTCGTGTGCGCCGATGCGCGAACGGCACGCGGATCACGTACCGATGCTTCGACTACGACACCCCGGTGGGCCGGTTTCCGATGCGGGACGAGTGCCAGCGGACGGGGACGAGCAGCACGCGGCGCGGGTCGATCACGCGCGCGCGGTGCGTCCACGAGGACTCAGTGCGTGCGCGCCGCTGCGGGCTCCGGCACCTGCAGCAGCTGGAACGCGAGATTCGACACCAGGCAGTACGAGGCGAACCAGTAGAGTCCCTCGCCGGCGACCGCCTGCAGGTTGTCGAGTGCATTCGCGGCGAGGAACGCGATGAAGATGCCCACCACGAACACGTCGGCCATGGACCACTTGCTGATCGAGCGCACGAAGCGGAACAGCGCGTAGCGTGACTCGGGGGCGCGTACGCCGAGCAGCACGAACAGCACGATCGCCTTGAGCACCGGCACGATGATGCTGAACAGGAGGATGAGCAGGGCGACGAACGCGTTGCCCGAGTCGAGCAGGCGCTCGACGCTCTGCACGATGGTCTGCGTTTCGCGGAAGATCTCGCGGGTCACGCCGAGCATGGAGATGTTCGCCGTGATCGTGAGCACGGGCCGTGTGAGGCCGGGCACGAGCAGCCCGAGCGAAACGATCGTGAGCAGCAGGGCGAGCAGGTTGCGGCGGGGCATGGCAGGCGCGTAGGAGGGACGGCAGCGGAGGGGCCGACCCGAAGTGTATCGCGCCGTGACGTGGGATGACGATAGCATTCCGCATGTCCGAGACTCCGCGTGGTCGCACGGCCGACATCTTCGAGGCGTTCCTGCGGCTCGGCTGCACCTCGTTCGGTGGCCCGGTGGCGCACCTCGAGTACCTGCGGCGGGAGTTCGTGGAGCGCCGCGGCTGGCTCGACGCCGCCCGGTTCACGCAGCTGCTGGCGATTTGCCAGGTGCTGCCGGGGCCGGCGAGTTCGCAACTGGGGTTCGGGATCGGCCTGCTGCGTGGTGGGTGGGGCGGTGCGCTGGCCGCGTTCACGGGGTTCACGCTGCCATCGGTGCTGCTGCTGCTGGCCTTTGCGTGGCTCGGTGCCGCCCTCTCCCCCTCGGCGGGCGCGGCGATCGTGCACGGTCTCAAGCTCGTGGCGGTGGCGGTGGTGGCGCACGGCGTGCTGCGCATGGCGACCACGCTGGCCCCCGACCCAGCGCGGCGCGCGATCGCCGTGCTGTCGCTCGCGGCCATGGTGCTGTTCGCATCGGCGTGGGCGCAGCTGCTCGTGATCGCGGGCGGCGCCGCGCTCGGCTGGTGGTGGTGCCGCGCCGCGTCGCTGGGCGGGAGCGCGTCGCTCGATGTGCCGTACGGCGCACGCGCCAGCGTGCGGGCGCTCGTGCTGTTCGGCGTGCTGCTTGGCGCGGCGCTGCTGTGGCCGGGCGCAGGCGCCGTGCCGACGCTGTCGGCGATGGCCGCGGCCTTCGCGCGCGCGGGGGCCCTCGTGTTCGGCGGGGGGCACGTGGTGCTGCCGCTGCTCGAGGAGTCGCTGGTGGCGACCGGCTGGCTGTCGGCCGACACGTTCCTCGCGGGCTACGGCGCCGCGCAGGCCGTGCCCGGTCCGCTCTTTTCCGTGGCCGCGTACCTTGGGGCCATGGTGCCCACTGGTGTGCCACCGCTGCTCGGGGCCGCCGTGGCGCTGTTGGCGCTCTTTGCGCCCGGCTTCCTGCTGCTGGTGGCCGTGCTGCCGGTGTGGAGCCGGCTGCGCGCCGTCCCGCACGCCGGTGCGGTCATGGCCGGCATCAACGCTTCGGTGGTGGGACTGCTTGCGGCCGCCCTGTACGACCCGATCTTCACCAGCGGTGTGCGTTCGCTGACGGACCTGGCGATCGCGCTCGCGGGGTTCGTGTTCCTGGTCGCCGCGCCTCGCGGTTCCCCGCTGTGGGTGGTGGCGTGGTGCGTGTCCGCGACGTGGCTGGTCACTTCCCTGGGAGGCTGACGATGGCGTCTGCCGTGTTCGCCAAGCTCAACCTCGGCACGCACCCCGACATCACGGTGCTGCACGCGCCGACGTCGTTCGCATTGGCTGGGCGTCGGACGGCGGCAAGGCGCGAAAGGCGACGTAGCCGGTCACGGCCACGCGGCCCGGCGCGCGGGCGCACCACCGACGACGGTGATGCGCCCGCTGGCAGCTACTGCAGCACCTTGTTGCCGAGCGTGTAGCGCGCCATCCACTCGTACTCGCGCTGCATGCGGTCGAGCTGGTGGTAGTACTCGCTGAGGCCATGTCCCTCGCGCGGATAGAACACGAGTTCGGTGGTCTTGCCGCGGTCCTTGAGCGCGCGGTAGAACTCCATCGGCTGACCGATCGGCACGCGCTCGTCGTTCGCGCCATGCAGGATGAGCAGCGGCGTGGTGACCTTGTCGGAGTAGCTGATGGCCGAGCGCTCGAGGTAGAAGCGGATGTTCTTGTTCACGAGCGACCCGTCGTACTGCGGTCCACCGTTGAAGAACGTGCTGATGTACCCCGGGATGTCGGTGGTGCCGGCCATGGAGAGCAGCGACGGCAGGCCCGCGCCCATCATGGCGGCCTTGAAGCGCCCCGTCTGTGACACGACCCACGACGTGAGGTAGCCGCCGTAGCTCCACCCTTCGAACGCCATGCGGTCGGGGTCGGCGATGCCGCGCTTGATGACCTCGTCCACGCCGGCCATGATGTCGCGGTAGTCGCCGCCGCCCCAGTCGCCGATGTTGGCGCGCATGAACTGCGCGCCGTAGCCGGTGGAGCCGCGCGGGTTGGGATAGAGCACCGCCCAGCCGCGCGACGCCCACGTCTGGCTCGGGCCGGTGCCCCCCTTGAAGCCATTCGTGTGCGCCGCCGTCGGCCCGCCGTGCGCCGACACCACGAGCGGCACCTTCGTGCCGGCGGTGTAGCCCGCGGGGTAGAGCAGCACGCCTTCCACGCTGTTGCCGTCGCGACTCTTCCACGTGATCACCTCGCTGCGGCCGAGCGCGACCTCCGACAGCCAGCCGTTGGTGGTGGTGAGCCGCTGCGGCGCCGCGTCGAACGCACCGGCCACGTACACCTCGGCCGGCAGGTCGGGCGTGTCGAGCGTCATGGCGAGGCGCGAGCCGTCGCGGCTCATCGACACCCCCGTCACGAGCACGTTCGTCGTGCGCTGCGTGTAGGTGCGCGAGGCGACGTCGTAGGTGAACACGCTCTGGTACGTGCGGTCGGAGGCGGTGAACCAGAGCGACGCGCCGTCGGGCATCCAGCGCGGCTGGCCCACGGCCACGTCGAACGTGCGCTGCGCGTGGTCGGTGAGCGTCCGCGTGGCGAGGTCGTAGGTGACGAGGCGATCGTTGGCGAGCGTGCGCGGCATGATGCCGTCGGCGTTCGGCTTCCACTCGTGCGGGATGACCGTGAAGGCGAGCGTGCGGCCATCGGGAGAGAACTGCGGCGTGCTCTGCACGTCCGTGGTGGTGGTGATGCGCTCCACCGTGGCGGTGGCGACGTCCACCACGTACGCGTCGCGACGCTGGTCGCGGATCATGGGCGTGGGGGACGCGTCGAAGGCGAGGCGCGAGCCGTCCGGCGACCACGAGGGCGCCCCGCGCACCGTGTACTCGCCGGCGGTGAGCTTGCGCGCGGCCTTCGTGGCCACGTCGATCACCCAGAGGTGGTTGAGGCGGAAATCGTCCTCGTAGACCTTGGCGTCATCGCGCCGCCGCGTGCGCGCTTCCGCCTCACGGGCGAGCGTGTCGGGCGTGAGGTAGGCGATGTGCCGTCCGTCGGGCGACCAGGCGTAGGCGGTGACGCCGTCGCGCGCGCTCGTGAGCGCGGTGGCTTCACCGCCGTCCACCGGCAGCAGCCAGATCTGCGGGCGCGGGGCGTCGTCGCCGGTGCCGCTGCCGCGCGCGGCCACGAACGAGATGCGTGAGCCGTCGGGCGCCCATTGCGGCTGGGACTCGCCGCGCTCGCCGGTGGTGAGCTGCCGCGCGGTGCCTCCCGCGGCCGGCACCATCCACACGTGCGCGCGGCGCTCGTGACGATCGCCGAGGGCGGTGTCCCCCTTCGCGTTGGGGTGCTCCCAGGCGGAGACGGTGTACAGGATGCGGTCGCCCGCGGGCGACATCGACACGCCGCCCACGGCCTTGAGCCGCATGATGTCGGCGTCGGTGAAGGGGCGGGCGCCTTGCGCGGTCAGCGCGGAGGGCACGAGCGCGAGGGCGGTCAGCGCGACCGCCCGGGCGAGGACGAGGCGCGCGCCGCCTGGGCGGGCACCGCGCTGCAAGAGTCGGGGCATGGCAGGAACCGGGAGGGTGGGACGACACAGGTGGGACGCCTTCGAATGTACTGCGCGCCACGGCCGCTTCGAGGCGGGCGAGGACCGTGCACCGGCGTCTGGGATGCGTTCGGGCGCGCGACGGCCCATGTTGACGGGGGTGCGCTCGGCGGGCATGGTTTACTGATCGGTCCACTCCCCCCCACCACCCGGACCCCTCCGATGACGGACCTCGACCAGGCCATCGCCACCCAGCTGGCGAACATCGAGACGCGCAGCGGCAAGTCGCTCGCCGAGCTCGAGGCGTTCCTCAAGGCGAGCGGCCTCACGAAGCACGGTGAGCTGCGCGACCTGCTCAAGCGCGAGCTCGGCATGGGGCACGGCGACGCGAACACGCTGGTGCACGTGCTGCTCAAGAGCCACGGCGCGGCGCAGGCGGAGGGGAAGAGCCAGGACGAGGTGCTCGACGCGATCTACACGGGCGCGAAGGCGGCGCTGCGTCCGGTGCACGACGCCGTCATGGCACTGATCGTGCCGCTGGGCGACTTCGAGGTGGCGCCCAAGAAGGGGTACCTGAGCCTGCGACGGAAGAAGCAGTTCGCCATGGTGGGACCGGCCACGAACACGAAGGTCGAGGTCGGACTCAATGCGAAGGCACTCACCGGATCCGAGCGACTGGTGACGGTGCCGGCGGGCGGCATGTGCAACTACAAAGTGCGCCTCGGTGCGGTGCACGAGGTGGACGCGGAGCTCGCGGGCTGGCTGCGCGAGGCGTTCGAGGCGGCCGGATGAGCAGGCGTCGCATCGGTCGCTGGGTGCTGGCGCTGCTCCTGCTCGTGGCGGGCGTAGCGGGCGTGGCGGAGTCCCAGCGCCGCCGAGGCGGTCGCGGTGGCGGCGTGGCCATCGAGCCGAACGTCGAGTACGACGGTCGCTTCACCTTCGTGCGCCTGCGCTACCCCGAATACTCGGCGGCCGGCTGGGCGTTCGACTACCCGGCCATGGAGCGCAACTTCATGACCATCGTGCAGGACCTGACGACCATGCGGCCGCATGTGCGCCAGAGCAACGTGCACGCCATGGACGATCCGGCGCTCGGACACTACCCGATCGCGTACCTGTCGGAGCCCGGCTACTGGGCACCGACCGCGTCGGAAGCCGCCGGACTGCGCGCGTGGCTGCAGAAGGGCGGATTCCTGATCGTGGACGACTTTCTCTTCAACCAGTGGATGCAGTTCGAGCGGGCGATGCGGGAGGTGCTGCCGGACGCCCGGTTCATCCGGCTCACGGTCGAGCATCCCATCTTCGATTCCTTCTTCACGATCCGGACGCTGGACGAAATGCACCACCCCTCGTCGCGCGACGCGGCCGCCGAGTACTACGGGGTGTTCGAGGACAACGACCCGACGAAGCGGCTGCTGGTGATCGTGAACTACAACAACGACATCGGCGACTACATGGAGTGGTCGGGCGAGGGGTGGTACCCGGTCAACCTCTCGAACGACGCGTACAAGTTCGCGACGAACTACCTGATCTACGGTCTCACGCGCTGAGACCGACCAGCGGAACGGTCGCCGCGGCGCCGTCCGGATCGCACCGTTCGATCTTCCCACTTCCGGAGCCGGAGCATGCCCAAGGTTCGTGACATTCTCGCCCGCAAGGGTCACTCGGTCGTGTCGGTCACACCGGACATGACGGTGCGGGCTGCCGCTGCGCTCATGAACGAGAAGAGCATCGGTGGCCTGCTGGTGGTCGACGAAGCGAAGCAATTGGTCGGTGTCTTCACCGAACGTGATATTCTACGACGGGTCGTGGTCACGGGCCGCGATCCCGAGACGACGACGGTTGGCGAGGTGCAGACCACCGACGTGGTCACGTGCCACCCCGACACGAAGATCGACGAGTGCGGCGTGATCATGACGAAGCGCCGCATCCGGCACCTGCCCGTTGCCGATGAGAACACCGTCTACGGCGTCGTGACCATCGGCGACGTGCTCGCATTCCGCGTGGCGGAGCAGGAATCCACCATCGCGCACCTCAACGATTACATGTTCGGCACGCGCTGAGTCGCGCGCGCTGCCAGGAGGCGTACCGCCCTGTCCCACGTGAACTTCGCGATCGACGACGAGGCCGAGTCGGTCGGCGCGGCCACTCCCTTCGTCACCGGGGGCAGCGACGCCACTGCGCGCGAGCGCCTGCCGGTGGTCGTGGTTCCCGATCACGACGACATCGCGCGGCTCGTGGCCGCGCGCATTGCGACGCTGGTGCGCACGCGTGCGGCCGAGGGACGCCCGTGCGTGCTCGGCCTCGCCACCGGCTCCACGCCGATCGGCGTGTACCGGGAGCTCATCCGCATGCATCGGGAGGAGGGGTTGTCGTTCGCGCACGTGACGACGTTCAACCTCGACGAGTACTACCCGATGGTGCCGGACAACGTGCACTCCTACCACCGGTACATGTGGGAGAACTTCTTCGCGCACGTGGACATCCCGGCAACGCAGGTGCACATCCCGCGCGGTGACCTGCCGCGCGAACAGGTGGACGCGCACGTGGAGGAGTTCGAGGCCGCGATCGTGCGTGCCGGCGGCATCGACTTCCAGCTGCTCGGCATCGGCAAGACGGGACACATCGGCTTCAACGAACCGGGCAGCGGCGCGGAGAGCCGCACGCGCCTCGTGGCGCTCGACATGGTGACACGCCGCGATGCGGCCGCCGACTTCTTCGGCGAGGAGAACGTGCCGCGCGAGGCGATCACGATGGGCGTCGCCACGATCCTCGACGCGCGCGAGATCGCCATCCTCGCCACCGGCGAGCACAAGGCGGCGATCGTGCGGCGCTCCGTCGAGGGCGAGGTCGCGGTCGACGTCGCGGCCACGTTCCTGCAGCGGCATCCGGGCACCACGTTCTACGTGGACGCGGCGGCGGCCGCCGACCTCACGCGCATCGCCACCCCCTGGCTGCTCGACGAGGTGCGCTGGACGGAGTCGCTCGCGCTGCGCGCCGTGGTATGGCTGTCGCAGGCGACGGGCAAGGCGCTGCTCAAGCTCACGGAACGCGACTACGCCGAGCATCACCTGTCGTCGCTGCTGGCGCGCTACGGCACGGCGGGCGACGTGAACGGGCACTTCTTCAACGTGCTGGGCTCGCGCATCCGCGGCCGCTCCAAGCTGCCCGCCGGTCAGCGCATGATCTGCTTCTCGCCGCACCCCGACGACGACGTGATCTCGATGGGCGGCATCCTGCGCAAGCTGGTGCTCAACGAGAACCACATCACCGTGGCCTACATGACGAGCGGCAACATCGCCGTCTTCGACCACGACGTGCGGCGCTACGTGGACTTCCTCGCGCGGCTGGCGCGCGACCAGGAGCTCGACGTGGCGGCGATCGAGGCCATGCGCGAGCGTGTGCTGGCCTTCCTCGAGCAGAAGAAGCCCGGTGACGTGGACAGCCCCGAGGTGCAGGACATCAAGCGCGTGATCCGCGAGGCCGAGGCCATTTCGGGCATCGAGACGATCGGGCTGCCGGCGTCCGCCGGCCGCTTTCTCGACCTGCCGTTCTACCAGACGGGCAAGGTGCGCAAGGATCCGATCGGTCCCGCCGACGTGGCGATCGTGAAGCAGCTGCTCCGCGAGGAGGCGCCGCAACTCGTCTTCGTGGCGGGCGACCTCTCCGATCCGCACGGCACCCACCGCATGTGCAAGGAGGCGGTGGAGCGCGCGCTGGCCGAGCTCGCCCACGAGGACCCGTCGTTCGCGCGCCCCGAGGTGTGGCTGTATCGCGGCGCGTGGCAGGAGTGGCCCATCACCGACGCGACGTGGCTGGTGCCGATCTCGCAGGACGAGCTGCGGCTCAAGATCCAGGCGATCTTCAAGCATCAGTCGCAGAAGGACTCGGCGCCCTTCCCGGGACAGGACGATCGCGAGTTCTGGCAGCGGGTGGATGCGCGCAACAAGGAGACAGCGGCGCTGCTGGATCGACTCGGCCTGGCCGAGTACTTCGCGATGGAAGCTTACGTGGTGGCCTGAGGGCCACAGGAGGAAGGGTCATGCTGCAGGTTCGTGATGTGATGACCCGTGACGTGATCACCGTCTCGCCGGAGCACACGCTGCGCGAGGCGATGGACATCCTCTCGCGCCACCATGTGTCGGGGGCGCCCGTGGTGCGCGGCCACGAGGTGCTGGGGGTGGTGTCGGGCACCGACCTCATGGAGTTCGCCGCCGCGCTGCCGCCGCTGGCCGAACCCGAGGTGGAGCCGCTCGACACGGAACCGGCCGACGACGCTCTGTTCGAGGGGAGCGACGACGAGACGGAGGCGCAGTCCGCCTCCTGGTTCCTGGCGCGGTGGCGTGACGAGCGTCCGGATGCGAACGAGCGCATCGTCGATGCCGGCGAAAGCACGTGGACGGCGCTCGACGAGCACACCGTGAGCGAGGTCATGACGCGCGGTGTGGTGTCGGTGCGCCCTGCGGTCTCGCTGGCCGCGGCCGCCGACCTCATGCGTCGCAAGCGCCTGCACCGCGTGCTCGTGATGGACGGGGAGCAGCTGGTGGGGATCCTCAGCACCACCGACGTGGTCGCGGCCGTGGCCGACGGGCGCCTCACGCGCACGCGCTGGGTGTTCAGCGGCGGCGTCGAGCGCGACATGGACGACTGAGGGACGCGCGGCTACGGCTCCACATGCGGTGAGGACACCAGCGCGCCGTACGACCACGGCGCGCTGCGTGCGACGGTGGCGAATGCGTCCACCGTCTGCACCAGCTGTGTGCTGAAGTAGCCCGGCACGGCGTGCGGATGCGTGCCCGGGCCGCCGAACCAGCTGCGCACGATCGCGCTGCGCTCGGTGCGCGGCAGCGCGAGCACGTTGCGCGCGTACGACGCGAAGTTCCCGTCGCGCAGCACGTAGTCTTCGGCGTTGGAGGCGTACAGCACGCTCAGTGTTTGCTGCCGTGCCGTCATCTCGCGGCCGATGGCGCGCAGGGCGTGCTCGCCCGCCAGGTCGCCCACCACGGGGATCACGCGGTTGCGGCGCTGCAGCTCCTTCACGTACTGGAAGTCCGCCTCGGTGGCCACATAGCTCGCGCGCCGGCCGTTGCGGTCGGTCTCGAGCAGCAGGTCGCGCAGCGTGGGGTAGTACGGGCGCGGCGGGCGACCGAAGGTGGTGAAGCGCAGCGAGAGCCCCGCGTCCATGAACGCGTCATGCACGCGGTCGATCGTGGCGAGGTCGTCGGCGGAGAGCGTGAGGCGCACGGTGCGCAGGGCGCCACGCACGGCGGCGCGGGCCGCCTCGCGGGTGGCCGACGTGGCAGCGGCGGTGTCGAGGTGCCGCACGATGGCCTCGAGGTCGCGGTCGGCCCAGCGCGTGACGTTGGCCGGCACCGCGCGGCCCAGCCAGAGCGCGAGGTATTCAGTGCGGTTGCGCGCGGCCGCGAACAGGGCCTTGAAGAGCAGGTGCTGCCGCAGGTTGTCGCGCCGCACGTCCACCATGAAGGCGAGGTCGGCGCGCGTGCGCGCGATGTACGAGAAGCCCTGATCCGGTCCCACACCGATGTACACGCCCCCGCGCGCGCCGAGCCGGTCGAGGGCGCCGAGGGCGTGCAGGTAGCTGCGCTCGTTGGAGATCAGGTTGTCGGTGTCGAAGTAGCCGCCGGGCTCGGACAGCGCGGTCACCAGCCGCGCGAACTCCGCGTCGGCGATCGGCGCGCGCGACGCCGTGGCGGCGGCCGGACGGGGCGCAGCCTGCGCGCCAAGCGATGCGCGCGCGGGGAGTGGGGCGAAGGCCAACAGGGCGGCCACGAGCAGGACACCCGTGATCACGCCACGTCGGCACCCAGCGTGCAGCCAGTCCCCCGATCGCCGCCTCATGGCTGCAGGATATCTTGCGGGGTACGCCGGGCGCGAGGCCGGGCGCTCCATCGACCCCGATTCGCCGCATGGCCCTGCTCACGCTCCAGGACATTTCCGTCGCGTTCGGCGGTCCGCCTGTGCTCGACCACGCGGACCTCGCGATCGAGCGCGGCGACCGCGTGTGCCTGCTCGGCCGCAACGGGGCGGGGAAGAGCACGCTGCTGCAGGTGCTCGACGGCACGATGGCGCCCGATGCCGGGGCCGTGGTGCGCCAGGGCACGGTCACCGTCACGCGGCTGCAGCAGGACATCCCGGAGCAGCTCGATGGCACGATCTTCGACGTGGCCGCGAGCGGACTGGGTGAGCTCGGCGACTTGCTCGCGCGCTACCACCACGCCAGCCACGCGCTGACCGCGCACGCCGACGAGCGGGCGCTGCGCGAACTCGACCGGCTGCACCAGGCGGTGGACGCGGCCGATGCGTGGCAGCTGAACTCGCGCGTGGAGTCAGTGCTCGAGCGGCTCGGTCTCGACCCGGACGCGACCTTCGACACCGCCTCCGGCGGGCGGAAGCGACAGGCGCTGCTCGCGCGCGCGCTGGTGCGGCAGCCCGACGTGCTGCTGCTCGACGAGCCCACCAACCACCTCGACATCACCGCGATCGAGTGGCTCGAAGCCTTTCTTGTGGAGGGCGGGTTCACGCTCGTGTTCGTGACGCACGACCGCGCGTTCCTGCGGCGTGTGGCCACGCGCATCGTGGAGCTCGATCGCGGCCGGCTCGCCGACTGGGGGGCGGACTACGACAGCTACCTCGACCGCAAGCAGCAGGCGCTGCACGCCGAGTCGCGCGAACGGGAGGAGTTCGACAAGCGACTCGCGCAGGAGGAGGTGTGGATCCGCACCGGCATCCAGGCGCGCCGCACCCGCAACGAGGGGCGCGTGCGCGCGCTCGAGGCGATGCGCGTGGAGCGCGCCGCGCGCCGCGAACGGGTGGGCACGGCGCGCCTGCAGGTGCAGGAGGCGGAGCGCAGCGGTCGCCTCGTGGTGGAGGCGCGCGGCGTGCATTTCGCACACGGCGACCGCGTGATCGCGCGCGACTTCAGCACCACGATCATGCGCGGTGATCGCGTGGGACTCGTGGGCCCGAACGGCGTGGGCAAGACCACCGTGCTGCGCCTGCTGCTGGGCGAGCTCGAGCCGCAGCAGGGCACGGTCCGCCTCGGCACCAACCTCGAGGTGGCCTACTTCGACCAGCTGCGCGAGCAGCTGGACCCGGACACGACGGTGTTCAACGCCATCGCCGACGGCGCGGAGTTCGTGACGGTGGGCGGCCAGCGGCGGCACGTGCACGGGTGGATGCAGGACTTCCTGTTCTCCCCCGATCGCGCGCGCACGCCGGTGCGGGCGCTGTCAGGCGGGGAGCGGAACCGGCTGCTGCTGGCGCGCCTGTTCACGCGCACGTTCAACCTGCTTGTGCTCGACGAGCCCACGAACGACCTCGACGTCGAGACGCTCGACCTGCTGGAGGACCGGCTGCTCGAGTTCGGTGGCACGCTGCTGCTGGTGAGCCATGACCGCGCCTTCCTCGACGCGGTGGTCACGAGCACGCTGGTGTTCGAGGGGAACGGGCGGGTTGCCGAGTACGCGGGCGGCTACAGCGACTGGGTGCGGCAGCGGCCGGCGGACTGGGATGCGCGCTCGGTCGCGGGTACGCGCCGCGTCGCCGCGCCGCCGCCGGTGGTGAAGGCGGTCGCGCCCGCGCCGTCGCCGAAAAAGAAGAAGCTGAGCTTCAAGGAGACGGCCGAACTGGCCGCGTTGCCCGAGCGCATCGACGCGCTCGAGCAGGAGCGGGACGGGCTCTACGCGCGCCTCGCCGATCCGGCCACGCAGCGGGACGCGAGTGCCGTGCTGCAGGCGAACAGTCGGCTCGCGGCGCTCGACGCGGAGCTGGCGGCCGCGGTCGCGCGCTGGGAAGCGCTGGAAACGATCGCGACCGGGGGGTAAGCTCAGCCATGACCAATCGACGCGATTTCCTGAAAGCCGGTGGTGTCGCCCTGGGCGCCCTGGCGGTCGGCCCCGAGGTGCTGCGCGCCGCGCCGCCCGTGGGTGGGCCCTCGAACGGAGCGCTGGCGGGGTATCGGCCGCTGCCGCCCGTGGCCACCGATCCGGCCACGCGCGAGCTCATGATGGAAGCGCTCGACGCGGCCAAGCGCGCCGGCGCGAGCTGGGCGGACGTGCGCATCGGCCGCAACCGCAACAACTCGGTGAACACGCGCGAGCAGCAGGTCACCAACGTGCTCGAGAGCGACACGATGGGGTGCGGGGTGCGCGTGCTCGTGGACGGGTGCTGGGGCTTCGCGGCCACGCAGGAGCTCACCAAGGCCGGTGTGGGCGCGGCGGCGCAGGAAGCGGCGGCCATCGCCAAGGCCAATCGCGTGGCCATGGGACGGCGCGTGGAGCTCGCGCCCGCGCCCTCGCTGGGTGATCGCACCTGGCGCAGCAGCTACACGATCGATCCGTTCACGGTGTCGCTCGAGGAAAAGGTGGGGCTGCTGCTGAAGGCGAACGCCGAGGCGATGAAGGCGAAGAACGTGCGCTTCGTGACGTCGGGGCTCTCGTTCGTGAAGGAGGAGCGCAACTACGCGAACACCGACGGCTCGGTGATCACGCAGGACTACGTGCGCAGCTGGGTCACGCTGGCGGCCACGGCGGTGTCGAGCGACGGCTTCGCGCAGCGCGGCCCCGAGGTGGTGCAGCCCATGGGACGCGGGTGGGAGTACGTGCTCGAGGCCGACGTGGCCGGCAACGCGCTCAAGTGGGGCGAGGAGGCCGCCGAGAAGCTCACGGCGAAGTCGGTGGACGTGGGGCGCTACGACCTCATCCTGCATCCGTCGCAGCTCTTCCTCACGATTCACGAGTCGCTGGCGCACCCCACGGAGCTCGACCGCGCCATGGGCTACGAGGCGAACTACGCCGGCACGAGCTTCATCGCGCCGCCGCGCGAGGTGCTCGGCAAGCTCAAGCTCGGCTCCGAGATGATGAACCTCGTGGGCAACCGCAACGAGGTGGGCGCGCTGGCCACGATCGGCTACGACGACGACGGCGTGCAGCCCGACGAGTTCCACATCGTGAAGAACGGCATCTTCAACGACTACCAGACGACGCGCGAGCAGGCGCCGTGGCTCGACTGGTGGTACACGCAGAACGGCCAGCAGCCGCGCTCGCACGGCTGCTCGTATGCGCAGAGCTGGGCCGACGTGCAGTTCCAGCGCATGCCGAACGTGTCGCTCATGCCGGGAGAGCAGGACCTCTCGTGGGACGACATGATCGCGGCCACCGATCGCGGCATCGCAATGATCGGCCGCTCCTCCTACTCCATCGACCAGCAGCGCTACAACGCGCAGTTCGGCGCGCAGCTCTGCTACGAGATCCGGGGCGGCAAGATCGTGGGGCAGCTCAAGGACGTGGCGTACCAGATGCGCACTCCCGACTTCTGGAACGCCATGGACCTGATCGGCGGCAAGTCGGCGTACGAGTTCGGCGGCACCTTCAACGACGGCAAGGGACAGCCCTCGCAGGCCAACGCCGTGAGTCACGGCTGCCCGCCGGTGCGCTTCAGGAACATCAACGTCATCAACACGGGACGGCAGCTGTGAGCCGCGCATCCGACAATCGCCCGGTGGGGCGCGACTTCGCGTTCGCTGACGGCGCGCCGCGCCGGTTGCTCGGCGCCGAGGCGCGCGGCGTGCTCGCCGCCAACGGTGTGCTCGGCCGCGAGGAGGCGCAGGCGCTCGTGGAGCGCGTGGTCGGCATGTCGAAGGCCGATGCGGTGAGCGTGTCGGTGCAGAGCGGGCGCGAGACCAACCTGCGCTTCGCCGACAACCAGATGTCCACCTCGGGCGCGACGACGAACACGACCGTGCGCATCCAGAGCGTGTTCGGCCGCCGCAAGGCGAGCGTGGTGACCAACGACCGCACCGACGCCGGCCTGCGCCGAGCCGTGGAGCAGTCGGAGGCGATCGCGCGGCTCGCTCCCGAGGACCCCGAATACCTCGGCGAACTCGGTCCGCAGACGTATGCGCCCGTGGAGGCGTGGTTCGACAGCACGGCGGAGCTGAGCGCGGAGGACCGCGCGAAGGCCGCGCTCACCGCGTTGGCACCGGCGCGCGCGTCAAGCGACCTCACCGTGGCCGGCTTCATCGTGTGCGACGCGCGCGCGACGGCGCTCGGCAACAGCGCCGGCCTCTTCGCGTATCATCGCAGCACGAACGCCAACTACACGCTCACCGCGCGCACCAACGATGGCACCGGCTCCGGGTGGGCCGCCGCCGACGACAACGACTGGACGAAGCTCGATTTCGAGGCCGTCGCGCAGCAGGCGATCGACAAGGCCCGTCGCTCCCGCAATCCGGTGGCGATCGAGCCCGGTCGCTACACGGTGATCTTCGAGCCGGAAGCCACGGCGAACCTCGTGTCGGTGATGGGCGGTGCCTTGCAGGCACGCTCGGCCGACGAGGGGCGCTCGGCGTTCTCGAAGCCCGGCGGCACGAAGGTGGGGGAGAAGATCCTCGACGAGCGCGTGACGCTCTCCTCCGACCCCCGCGATCCGCTGGTGCTGGCATCGCCGTTCGATGGCGAGGGCATGCCGCTCTCGCGCCAGGTGTGGGTGCGCAACGGCGTGCTCGAGCAGCTCGCCTATCCGCGCTTCTGGGCGCAGAAGCAGGGCAAGGCGCCGACCGGCGGCGCCGGTTCGCTGCGGCTCGAGGGAGGGACGGCCAGCACGGAGCAGCTCATCGCGAGCACGGAGCGCGGCGTGCTGGTCACGCGGCTCTGGTACCTGCGCGCGGTGGACCAGCGCACGCTCGTGTACACCGGGCTCACGCGCGACGGCACGTTCCTGATCGAGAACGGGAAGATCGCGCGGTCGATCAAGAACTTCCGCTTCAACGACTCGCCGCTCTTCATGCTCAACAACCTCGAGGGGCTGGGCGCGGCGGTGCGCACCGCGGGCGGTGGCAGCCTGGTGATGCCCACGCTCAAGGTGCGCGACTTCAACTTCACGAGCCTCTCGGACGCGGTGTAACCACGCTCGCTTCGACGCCGGGTTACCTTCCGTACATCCCGCGCTCTCGCGGCCGTCCGGCACCTCGTGCCGTCGCCGTCCGGGTGCCTCCCCATGATCTCCCCGGACCGGAGTGACGTCACAGAATGGCACGCAAACCCAACTACGATTTCGAGCGACGCAAGAAGGAGCAGGAGCGTCGGGACAAGAAGGAAGCGAAGCGCGAGGAGCGCGCGCGCCGCAAGGCGCTCGGGCTGCCGGATGAGGAGTTCGGCATGCTCGACGAGAATGGCGAGCTGATCCGCCCCGAGGACGTGGTCGCCGACGAACCGGTCAGCGACGACGAGGCGCCGACCGCCGGCTGAGCCGGCGCGTCGCGCCTCGGTGACTCAGCGCGACGAACCCACCAGGGGCGCGGTCGCAGCGCGCACGCCGGCACCGGCCTCGGTCCAGGCGAACACCAGCCGGTCTCCGCTGCGCACCATGCGCGGGAAGCCGCTCTGGCGGCTGGCGGACACGGTCGCCACGGTGACCGCGTCCGACTGCGCGCCGTCGGCCGAGAGGCGCCGCACGCGCACCGCCGCACTGTCGGCCGAGGTGCGCTCCACCCACAACACCACCGGGCGCGCCGCGTCGTCGAGCACGATGCTCGTGCGACCGATCGGATCGCCATCGTCGATGCGCACCGGGGCCCCGAAGGTCACGCCGCCATCGACGCTCGTGGCCACTCGCACGCGGGCGGTGTCCTGCGCGCCGGTGAACCAGGCCACCACCACGGTGTCGCCGAGCGAGGCCACCGAGGGGCCGTTCACGGGGCAGGCCTCGAAGAACCACTCGTCGGCGTGCACGCGCGCCGGCTCGCTCCACTGGCCGTTCTCCTCGCGAACGATGGCGATGTCGCGGATCTCGGCGTCGGTGCGGTCGCGATACACGATCACGCGGCCGCGGCGCGTGGGCGCACTCGCCGTCTGGCAGCAGTCGCAGGTGCGCGCGTCGAGCAGCACCTCGGCGGGCTGCTGTTCGTCGCGGCCGATCGTCGTGGCCCGCACGGTCATCTCGCGCGCGCTGTCGGCCATGGCGGTCTTCCGTCCATCGAGCCAGACGGCGCCCACCCGGTCGCCGCCCGCCGCCCACAGGGACACGAAGCCGTGCTCGGCGAGCAGGCCGTCGCCGTGCGGCGTGACCGGTGCTTCCCACGTGGCGCCGCCGTCGCGCGAGCGCGTGATGCGCACGCCGTAGGCGTAGGTGCCGTCCCCTTCCCGCTCCAGCCAGTGGGCGGCAAGGTCGCCGTTCTCGAGCGCGACGATGGACGGGAAGTCGGCCCAGTTCACGAAGAAGGGGCGCGCGTTGGTGATGTCGCGCCAGGCGCTCCACCCGCCCTCACGCCACGTGGCGAACCGCAGCGCGTGCCGCGTGCTGTCGAGGCGGGCCGTGACGCTCAGGTGTACCGACCCGTTCGCATCGACCGTGAGGCTCGGGGTGGTGGCGTCGGCGACGATCGGGGCCGCGGAGGGGACGATCTCGCCGATGGGCGGCGGGGCGGTGCCGTCGGGATCGCCGCAGGCGGTGAGCCACGCGGTGAGCGAGGCGGCGGCGAGCGCCGCCGTGAGGCGAGACGAGGCAGCGTGCTCGGCAACCCGCGCTGGCACGCGGACCGACGCTGGTCGAGCGGTGGGAAGAGTCGCGGGCATGCGGAACGTCGTGGTGGGGTCGGGGAACACGACGAATACGGGAGGGCGGGCGCGACCGTTGTCCGGCACGCACGCAGGGTCGATCTTCAGGTTCCACAACAACATGCACCCATTTTGCGCGCGGCGTAGCCACCCCATGTTCCGATCCCTGCTGCTACTCTCCAACTCCCGCGACGCCGACGGGCGGTTCCTGGCCCATCCGCGTGACGCGCTCGCGGCGCACCTTGCCGAGGTGCGGTCGGCGCTGTTCGTGCCCTGGGCCGGCGTGACGATCTCCGCCGATGCCTACACGGCGCGCGTGCGTCCCGTCTTCGAAGCGCTGGGAGTGGCAGTCACGAGCGTGCATGAGGTTGCGCGTCCCGCCGACGCGCTGGCTGACGCCGAGGCGGTCGTGGTGGGCGGGGGCAACACCTTCCGTCTGCTGGAGCGGCTGCAGTACCACGCGCTGCTGGAGCCGATCCGGGCGCGGGTGCTCGCGGGGACGCCGTACGTGGGGTGGAGCGCCGGGTCGGTGCTGGCCGGCCCCACCATCGCCACCACCAATGACATGCCGATCGTGGCGCCCGCGGGGCTCGGCGCGCTTGGCGTGGTGGGGTTCCAGGTGAACGCGCACTTCACCGACGCCCATCCGCCGGGATTTCGCGGGGAGACGCGCCGCGAGCGGCTGGCGGAGTACCTCACGCTCAACCCGGCGAGTCGGGTGATCGGGCTGCCCGAGGGGAGCTGGCTGACCGTGGCGGACGAGGCGATCACGCTGGGCGGGCCCCACGCCGCGCCGTGCTTCACGTCGCGCGGGGTGGTGGAGGTCGAGCCGGGAACCAGCCTCGCCCCGATGCTGGAGCCGGACGGCGCTCCGGCGGGGTGACGGTCGGCTCGACGGGGCACGCCGACGGGACGCCGGCGTGGCATTAACGGGCGGTGGGCCGCGGCGTCCAATCGCTTCGTGCATACCATCCGATCCCTGGCCCTCCGGGCCCTGCTGCTCGTCCTCGCCGTCGCCACCCCGCTGGCCGCCCAGGGCGTCGACATCATCCGCGGTCGTGTGACCGGTCCGACGGGCCAGGCCATTCCGAACGTGACCGTCACCGCGACCACGCTCACCGGTCAGGTCAGCCGGTCCGTGCGCACGGGCAACGACGGCCGCTACACCATCTCCTTCCCCGGCGGGGAGGGCGACTACTGGGTGAGCTTCAGCTCCATCGGCCTCACGCCGCGTCGCTATCAGGTGAAGCGCACGGCCGACCAGGAAATCCTCATCGCCGACGCGCGCATGGCGCCGGCGGCGGTGAACCTGGAGGCCGTGACCACGACGACTCGCGTGGCCGCGACGCGCGGGGATACGGTGGGCGACGTGAGCGGCAACGAGCGCGACCTCAACACGACCGATCCCGGGCTGCTGACGGCCGAGCAGATGGGTGACCTGGTGGCGATGGCGTCGGCGATTCCGGGGGTGCAGCTCATTCCCGGCGCCGATGGCGGAGCCGATGCGTTCTCGGTGTTCGGCCTCGGTGGCGACCAGAACAACACGCAGCTGAACGGCCTGAACTTTGGCGACGCGAGCATTCCGCGTGACGCGCAGGTGTTCGCCTCGCTCTCGACGTCGCCCTACGACGTGGCGCGCGGTGGCTTCTCGGGTGGCCAGCTCACGTTGCGTACGCGCTCGGGCTCCAACTTCATGCGGCGCTCGCTGAGCACGAACCTGGTCAGCCCGCAGACGCAGTGGCTCGACCGCGCGGCGATCGCCTCTGGACAGCAGTACACCAACCTCTCCATGGGCGGCTCGGCCAGCGGCCCGATCTCGCCCGACCGGCTGTTCTACAACAGCTCGTTCCAGTTCGATCGCCGCATGAACGACCTGCAGACGCTCGTGAACACCGACGCCCTCGGCTTCACGACGGCGGGCGTGGCGACCGACTCGGTGCTGCGCTTCCTCGACATCATCGGCGGGCAGGCGCTGCCGGCCAGCGTGGCGGGCTTCCCCGGGCAGGCGATCACGAACCGCGGCAGCTTCCTCGGCAGCTTCGACTTCACGCCGTTGTCGTCGGCGCGTGGCAACACGTACGCCATCTCGATCTCCGGCAACATGAACCAGACGCTGCCCACGGGCGGCGGCGGTGGTGGTGGCGGCTTCGGCGGCGGTGGCTTCGGTGGCGGCGGTTCGGCGCTGTCCACGCCCACGCGGCAGGGGAAGACGCTCAACTACAGCGGCTCCGTGCAGCTGCGCCAGAGCGGCCTGCTCGGCATCTTCGGCATCCTGACCGAGACCACGATCGGCTCGAACATCAGCCGCAGCGACAACGATCCGTACCTGTTCCTGCCGTCCGGTTCGGTGCGCGTGAACTCGCTGCTCGACGACGGCACGTCGTCGGTGCGCAACCTGGCGTTCGGCGGCAGCCCGGCGGCCAACACCGCCAGCGGCAGCAGCTCGCACGGCCTGGTGAACACGCTCTCCTGGTTCAGCAGCGACAACCGGCACCGCGTGAAGCTCACGAGCGAGCTGCGGTACGAGGACTACTGGCAGGATCTCACGCAGAACGAGCTGGGCAGCTTCAGCTTCAACTCCCTGGCCGACCTGCAGGCCGGCCGGCCGGCGTCCTTCACGCGCCAGCTCGCCCCGCGGCGGCGCGAGGGAAGCCAGGTCGTGGGCGCGATGTCGCTCGGTGACGCGTGGCGGCCGGTGAACGACGTGCAGATCCAGTACGGCGTGCGCGTGGACGGCAACCAGTTCCTGCAGGGCCCGAACGAGAACCCGCTGGTGCAGCAGGCGTTCGGCCTCAACAACGCCGACGTGCCCAACCGCCTGTACGTGAGCCCGCGCCTTGGCTTCTCGTGGACGTACGGCACGGATGCGCAGGTCGCGCTGATCCCCGGCATGGTGCGCGCGCCGCGCGCCGTCGTGCGCGGTGGCATCGGCATCTTCCAGAACACGCCGCGCACGCAGCTCATCGGCGGCGCGATCGACAACACCGGCCTCGCCACCGGCCTGCAGCAGCTCACGTGCCTGGGCGCCGCGGCCCCGTCGCCGAACTGGAGCGACTATCTCGTGGACCGGGGCAACATCCCGATCGCGTGCGCGGACGGCACCAGCGGCACGGTGTTCGCGAACAGCAACCCCAACGTCACGCTCTTCGACCGCAACTTCGTGGCGCAGCGCTCGCTGCGCTCGAACCTGCAGTGGGCCGGCGCGATCCTGAACAACCGCTTCCGCAGCTCCGTCGACTTCACCTACTCGCGCAACCTCGGCCAGTCGGGGAGCTTCGACATCAACTTCCCGGGGCAGCAGCAGTTCACCCTGGCCAACGAGGGCGGGCGTCCGGTGTTCGTGTCCCCGTCGAGCATCGTGCCCACCACGGGCCAGACTGCATGGCGCGAGGCGCGCGTGGTGGACGACTTCGGGCGCGTGTCGCTGCAGCGCTCCAACCTCACGTCCGAGAGCAAGCAGCTGACGGTGAGCCTCAACCCGCTCGCCTTCAACTCGAAGTTCATGTGGGGGCTGAGCTACGTGCTCTCCGACGTGCGCGACCAGTTCTACGGCTTCCAGAGCACGGTGGGCGACCCCACGCAGCGCGAGTGGGCGCGCGGCAACTTCTCGCGGCACCAGATCCAGTACAACCTGAGCCGTGAGTTCTTCGAGCGCGTCACCATCCGCTGGTTCGGCAACATCCGCTCCGGCACGCCGTACACGCCGCTCATTTCGGGCGACGTGAACGGCGACAGCTATGGCAACGACCGCGCGTTCGTGTTCGACCCGGCGGCCGTGGCGGATCCGCAGCTCTCCTCCGGCATGACGGCACTGCTCGCGAACGCGACGGGCCAGGCGCGCGAGTGCCTGCAGTCGCAGCTCGGCGCGCTCGCGGGGCGCAACAGCTGCATCGGCCCGTGGACCACGAGCGCGAACCTGAGCGTGTCGCTCAACTCGGTGCGCCTCGGCCTGCCGCAGCGCGCCAACATCACGCTGCAGATCTCCAACCCGCTCGGCGGCTTCGACCGGCTCATCAATGGCCAGGACAACCTCAAGGGCTGGGGCCAGACGATCATTCCCGAACAGCAGCTGCTGTACGTGCGCGGCTTCGATCCGCAGACGAGCAGCTACAAGTACGAAGTGAACGAGCGGTTCGGTTCCACGCGTCCCTCGCAGACCACGTTCCGCCAGCCGGTGGCGATGACGGCGCTGGTGAGCTTCGACATCGGCCCGACGCGCGAGCGGCAGCAGCTGCTGCAGCAGCTCGACCGCGGCCGCACGCGCCCCGGCAACAAGCCGTCGCTGCAGCAGCTGCGCGGCACGGTGAGTGCGGGGCTCATCAACCCGATGCAGCAGATCCTCGTGCAGGCCGACTCGCTCAAGCTGACGCGCAAGCAGGCGGACAGCCTGGCCACGCTCAATCGCTGGTACGTGCTGAGCAGCGACAAGGTGTGGGGGCCGATCGCGCGCGAGCTCGCCGATCTGCCGGACCGCTACAACCACGATCAGGCGTTCAGCAAGTATCGCCGCGGCCGTGAGCAGTCGGTGGACATGCTCCTCAAGGTGGTGCCCGAGATCAAGGGGCTGCTGACGCCGGAGCAGTATCGCATGCTGCCGGCGCAGCTGGCCGCGTTCATGGATGCCCGCACGCTGCGCGCGCTGCGCTCCGGCACGGCGGGCGGCGGCGGTGGCGGTGGCGGCATGGGTGGTTTCGGCGGCGGCATGGGCGGCCGAGGTCGCGGATGAGCCCGCGCACCGGTCCCCTGCCAATCAGCGATATGCCTTCTTCTTCCCGGACGAGCCAGATGACGCGTTTCCTGAAGGTGTCGGTCTCCACGATGGGCGTGGCCACGCTCGTCGCGCCGTTCGGCGCGATGCTCGGCGCCCAGGAGACGACGCCGCAGATTCCGCTGCGGCCGCTCGGTGCCGTCGAAGCACGCACGGCCACGTCGCTCGGCAACATCAACCAACTGCGCGCGCTCCCGGACGGCCGCGTGTTCGTGAATGACGGTCCGCGGCGGCAGGTGCTGCTGCTCGATGGCGCGCTCAAGACCGAGCGTGTCGTGGCCGACACGATGGCGGCGTCGATCCCCTACGGCACGCGCAACTTCGGCGTGATGCCGTACGTGGCCGACTCCACGCTGCTCGTGGATCCGGCCACGCTCTCCATGCTCGTGCTCAACAGCAAGGGTGAGTTGGTGCGCGTGATGGCGGCGCCGCGCGCGAATGACCTGAACTTCCTGGCGAGCGCGAACCTGGGCACGCACGCCTTCGATTCCGAGGGGCGGCTCATCTACCGCCTGAACCAGCCGGGCGGGTTCGGTGGCGGTGGCGGCATGATGATGGGTGGCCCGATGATGGGCGGGTTCGGCGGTGGCCGCGGTGGCGACCGGGGTGGTCAGCAGGGCGGCGGACGCGGTGGCCAGCCGGCCGCGGCGCCGACGCCCGCCGGTCAACCGTCGGCGCAGCAGATCCGCGCCCAGGTGAATGCCGCGCGCGAGGATCGCTTCCCCGGTGGTGGCAACACGGCCACGATCACCGTGGGCGGCGAGCGTCGCACGCGGTCGTTCACCGACCGCAACATGCCGGACTCGGTGCCGATCCTGCGCGCCAACTTCGATACGCGCAAGGTGGACACGGTCACGTTCATGCGGGTCACCAATCCGCAGATCGAGATGAAGACGGGCGAGGACGGCGAGATGCGTGTGAGCGCGAAGATGAATCCGCTGCCGCAGAACGACGACTGGGCGCTCATGCGTGACGGGTCGGTGGCGGTGGTGCGCGTGCTCGACTACCGCATCGACTGGTTCAAGCCGAACGGCGAACTCGAGCGCTCCGCACCGCTGCCGTTCGACTGGAAGCGCATCTCCGATGAAGAGAAGGACAAGATGGTGGACTCGCTCAAGATCGCCGCGAAGGAGGCCTCCGACCGCATTGCCCAGATGATGGCGCAGGGTGGTGGCGGGCGTGGCTTCCGGCCGAGCTTCGAGCCGGTCGATGCGCAGTTCCTGCCGGACTACTATCCGCCGATTCGCGCCGGCACCACCGTGGCCGACTACGATGGCAACCTCTGGATCCTGCCGGCAACCTCGTCGCTCGCTGGCCAGATGGCGGCCATGATTCCGCCGGGTGCGGCGGGGCGCGTCCCGCCCGGCATGCTCCCGGCCGGCATGGCGGCGCCGTCGGCGGGGCTCGCCTACGACGTGGTGAACCGGAAGGGCGAGCTGGTCGAGCGCGTCCAGCTGCCCGCCGGACGCACCATCGCCGGCTTCGGGCCGGATGGCGTGGTGTACCTCACGGCGCGCGAGGGGCGCGAGGTGTTCCTCGAGAAGGCTCGGCGCCTGCCGCCGCCGTAGTCAGCTGCCCTCGATCGTTCCCGCGCGCCCGTCCGGAGTCCCGGACGGGCGCGCGGCCTTTCGGGGCGACCCGGAACGCGGTTCGGAATCGTGCTATTCTTCCTGCATGCGACTCTCAACCCTGCTCCTTCGCGCGGCCGTGCTCGGCGCCGTCGTGCTTTCGGCCCCGGTGGCCGCCCACGCGCAGCAGGCGGCGGCGAAGCCGGCCGCACAGCCCGCGCCCGAGATCTACTTCCGCGCGCCCCGCGACGGCGCGACGGTGCCCACCACGTTCGCGGTCGAGTTCGGGCTGCGGAACTACGGCGTGGCACCGGCCGGCGTGAGCCTCGCCGGTACCGGGCACTTTCACGTGCTCATCAACGTGGAGCCGCCGGCGCCCGGCGTGATGATCCCCGCCGACTCGCTGCATCGGCACTTCGGCGGCGGACAGATCGAGACGACGCTTACGCTCGCGCCCGGCACGTACACGCTGCGCGCGGTGCTGGCGGACCACGAGCACAAGGTGATCAGCCGCGAGCTGATCTCGCGGCCGATCCGCATCACCGTCCGTCGCTGACCGCCCCGACGCCGGCCGCCGAGCGCGGCCGGCGTCGCATCAGAGGTACGGCGAGCCGAGCCGTGCCACCCCGTCTCGCCAGCGCACCATGAGCGGCCGCGCCTTGATCTCGGCGAGGGACACCGGACGTGCGATCGCGATGCGGTCGTCGATCAGCGTCTCGAGCTCGCGCGTGAGCGGCGCGTCGAAGCACTCCACGTTGAACTCGAAGTTCAGCAGCAGGCTGCGCGCGTCCCAGTTCGTGGAGCCGATGAGGCACCACTGCCCGTCCACCGTGAACGCCTTGGTGTGATCGAAGGGCGGTGGCGTGAGGTGCACGCGGCACCCCTTTTCGAGCAGCGGGCGGAACTGGGGGGTCATCGCCCAGTCCATCACGGGAATGTTGCTGCGCCCCGGCACGACGATGTCCACCGTCACGCCGCGCATGGCCGCGACCTGCAGCGCGCGCAGCAGCACATCGTCGAGCAGGAAGTACGGGCTGATGATGCGAACGTGCGCCTGCGCCGCCGAGAGCGCGCCGAGGATGAGCTCGAGGATGTTCTCGAGGTCGTTGTCGGGGCCGTCGGGCACGCCGCGCGCCACGACGTGACCGTGGCGCGCGAGCCGAGGAAACCACGGCTCGCGATCGAGCGCCTCGCGCGTGACGAAGGCCCAGTCCACGGCGAAGGTGCGCTGCAGTTCGTACACGATCGGCCCTTCCATGCGGAAGTGCAGGCAGCGCACCGGCGACGCGGGGCGGCGGCCCAGCCAGTGTCCCTCGCGGATGTTCATGCCGCCCGTGAAGCCGACGCGTCCGTCGATCACCAGGATCTTGCGGTGGTTGCGCAGGTTCGCATAGCGGAAGAGGCGAGGCAGGCGTGTGGGGAGGAACGTGGCCACCGGAATGCCGGCGTCCCGCAGGCGGCTCACCATGGTGGGGCGCGAGTAGCGCGAGCCCACGTCATCGATGAGCACGCGCACCTGCACGCCGCGCGTGTGCGCCGCCCGCAGGGCCTCGAGGAATGCCTCACCCGCCGCATCGCTGTCGAAGATGTAGCTGAGCAGCGTGATCGTGGACGTGGCCTCGCCGATGGCGGCCAGCATGGCGGGATAGGCCTCGTCGCCATCACGCAGCGGCGTGATGGTGTTGCCGGGGAGCAGCGGGTTGCCCGTGGTCTGGAAGCCGAGCCGCGCGAGGCCGGGCAGCGACGGGTGCTGCGCGGCGAGCGCCTCGATGAACTCACCACCGGCCTGCAGCACGCGGAACTCTCCCGTGTCACCGAGCATCGGCTCGCGCTGCAGCGCCACGGCGGCGCGCTGGATGCGATTGATGCCGAAGCCCACGTAGAGCAGCGAGCCCACGATCGGCGCGAGCCAGGCCAGCCCCACCCACCCGATGACCGCCGGCACCTGCCGCTTGCGCAGCACAGCGTCGATCGTCACGCCGATCGCGCCGAGGATGTGCGCCGCCGGCACCACGAAGAGCCAGAGGTCGGTGAGGAACGGGAGCATGGGGGGAAGCTGGGGGCGCGGGGGAACGGGGACAACCGGGGGCTCGTGAGGGGCGAGGCCCACGGTCGCGTCCGCCTTGCGCCAGGGAGGCGCGGACTGCCACTTGAGGCCACCTCAACGCCCATTGCCGGCGGTGAGTAAACGAGCAGTGACGCCGCCGCCGCGATGCGCCGGCGCTCCCCTCCCGGATCCGGAGTCTCGCATGGCAGCAGGTGGCGTGTCGACGTGGGTGCGCAACGCAGTGGATGCCCGGCCGGGCGAAGGCGCGGCGCTGGTGTGGTCGTGCGCCTACTACTTCTTCGTGCTGTGCGCGTACTACGTGCTGCGCCCGATCCGCGACGAGATGGGCGCGGCGGGCGGTGTGGACAATCTCGCGTGGCTGTTCACCGGCACGCTGGCGGCGATGCTGCTGGTGCAGCCGTTCTACGGCGCGCTCGTGGCCAGGCTGCCGCGCCGGCGCTTCGTGCCGCTCACGTACCGGTTCTTCATCCTGAACCTGGTCGTGTTCTTCGCGCTGCTGAAGGCCGCCGACGCGACGCAGAGCGTGTGGATCGGGCGCGTGTTCTTCATCTGGACGAGCGTCTTCAACCTGTTCGTGGTCTCGGTGTTCTGGTCGTTCATGACCGACATCTTCCGCCCCGGGCAGTCGAAGCGGCTCTTCGGCATCGTGGCCGTGGGCGGCACGGTGGGCGCGGTGCTCGGCTCCACCATCACCACCGCGCTCGCCAAGCCGCTCGGGTCGGTGAACCTGCTGCTGGTGTCGGCGCTCATCCTCGAGCTGGCCGCGCGCGCCTCGAACGCGCTCGACGCGCGCGAGCCGCTGCTGCGCGCCGCCGACTCGGCGGACGACACGGCGAAGGCTCCCACGGCCGGCGAGGCGAGGGCCGCGGCCGACGGCAGCAACGCCGACACGGTGATCGGCGGTGGCGTGCTGGATGGCGTGAAGCACGTGCTCAAGTCGCCGTACCTGATCGGCATCGCCGTGCTGATGCTGTTCTTCACCATCGCGTCCACGTTCCTGTACTTCCAGCAGGTGGACATCGTGGCACAGGCGTTCGCCGACGATCGCGATGCGCGCACACGCACCTTCGGGCTCATCGACCTCGCGGTGAACGTCCTCACGCTCGTCACGCAGCTGTTCCTCACCGGGCGCGTGGTGAAGTGGTTCGGCGTGGGGGTCACGCTCGCCTTCCTGCCGGTGGTCACGCTCATCGGCTTCGCGGTGCTCGGCGTGTCGCCCGTGCTGCCGGTGCTGATCGTGTTCCTGGTGATCCGACGCGCGGGCAACTTCGCGATCCAGCGTCCGGCGCGCGAAGCGCTGTACACCGTGCTGCCGCGCGGCGACAAGTACAAGGCGAAGAACTTCAACGACACCTTCGTGTACCGTCTGGGCGACCAGATGGGCGCGTGGTCGTACACGTGGATGGGCGTGTTCGGGCTCGGCCTGTCGGGGCTGGCCTTCAGCATGGTGCCACTGTCGGCGGCGTGGCTCGTGCTCGCGCTGTGGCTCGGTCGGCAGTACAAGGCGCAGGAGGCGCGCGGCTGAGGCGGTGCGTCACCGTAGCCGATCGCCGCAGGTGCACCGTCCCCGGGCCGGGGACGAACTGCGAAAGACGCGAAGGCGCGAAGGGCGCGAACACGGCACGTGCGGCCGCGCTGGCCGCTTCGCGCGGCGTTCGGCGCGCCTTCGAGACGCCCGCGATCTCACCGGCCGTTCTCGCGTCTGTCGCGCCCTTCGCGCCTTCGCGTCTGTCGCCGTTGCTGATGTCGGCCGGCACGCCGCACGTCGCGCTGGGGACGAACGGCGGCGGACGCGCTAGCTTGCGCGCATGACTGCCTCCGATCCTGCGGTGACCGGCGCGCCGATGCGCCGGTCCATCAAGGCCTTCCCGTACAACGCGGAAACGCGCCTCGAGTCGCTCGAGACCACGCTGACGCCGCCGGGTCGTCACTACGTGCGCTCGAACTTCGCGGTGCCCGACCTGTCGCCCGAGTCGTATCGGCTCGTCGTGGCGGGCGCGGTGCACGCGGCGGTCACGTTCGACCTCGCCGCCCTGCGTGCCCTGCCGTCGCACGCACTCGCCGTGACCATGGAGTGCGCCGGCAACGACCGGCTCGGCATGCGTCCCGTGCCGGCGGGCGAGCCCTGGGCGAGCGGCGCGGTGGGCACGGCCGTGTGGGGCGGTGTGCGGCTGCGCGACGTGCTGGCGGCGGCCGGCGTGCGCGCCGACGCCTGCGAGCTGGTGGTCACCGGCGCCGATCGCGGCCCGCGGGACGATGCGCGCACACCCGGCGACGTGTCCTTTGCGCGCGGCCTGCCGCTCGAGGTGGCGATGCACGAGGACACGCTGCTCGCGCTCAGCATGCACGGTGCGCCGCTGCCCGCCGAGCACGGGGCGCCGGTGCGGCTGATCGTGCCCGGCTGGTACGGCATGGCGAGCGTGAAGTGGGTCACGTCGCTGCAGCTCGTCAGCGAGCCGTTCACCGGGTACTTCCAGCGGGATCGCTACGTGTACGATGTGGCGGGCGAGGTGCGTCCGGTCACGCGCATGCTCGTGAAGTCGATGATCACCGCGCCGGCGGAGGGGGCCGACCTGACCTTCGGGCCGGTGGAAGTGCACGGCTGGGCGTGGTCGGGATCGGGCCCGATCGAGCGCGTGGAGTTCTCGGGCGACGGCACCTCGTGGCAGGACGCGACGCTGGGCGAGCCGGCCAGCGCCCACGCGTGGACGCCCTGGACGTGCCTGTGGCGGCCGGAACACGCCGGCCGGGCCGTGCTGCAGAGCCGCGCCACCGACGCCACCGGGGCGACGCAGCCGGATGCGATCGTCTGGAATCGGCTGGGGTACGGCAACAACGCGGTGCGCCCCGTCGTGGTGGACGTGTGCGCAGCGAGTTAGTCTTCGGGAGCGAACAGCACGGTGACAGCTGGCGATGCGAGCCCTGTCGCCCCGGCGTCGACACCTCAGCGGAACCGACATGGAAGTCCTCGTGAACACCGACAGCAGCGTGCAGGGGCACGACGCGCTCACGACCGACGTGGAGGGCGTGGTGCGTCATGCGCTCGCCCGCTTCGCCGACCGCATCACGCGCGTCGAGGTCCACCTCAGCGATGAGAACAGCCACAAGCACGGCGCGGACGACAAGCGCTGCCTGATCGAGGCGCGCATCGCCGGGCGGCAGCCCACGGCGGTGACCCACAATGCCGCCGACCTCACCAAGGCCGTGGCTGGCGCGGCCGACAAGCTCAAGCGCGCGCTCGACACCGTGTTCGGCAAGCTCAGCACGCACTGACGGCACCCGCACCGGGGGGCGTGTCTCGCGGGACGCGCTCCCGGGGTGCGTGACCGGCAGCCTCAGCCGCGCGCGGCCACCAGCGCGGCCGCCACGAGGAGCAGGAGTGCGCCCAGCAGCAGCGGGATCGTGCGTCGAAGCACGGTGTCGTAGCGTTCCGACACCGAGTCCGACTCGGCGTCGGCGTCGCGGTTCGCGAGGGACGATCCGCCGGACGTGCCGGACCGTGCGTCGGTGGACGCACTGACGGGTGCAGGCGCCGTCGGCTGAAGGCGTACCACGCCAGTCGGCCGCGGCACGAGCCGGTTCCACCCGAGTGCCGCCAGCAGCACACCCGCCACGATCGGCCAGCCGAGCGCCAGCACGTCGCCCAGGCCCGCATCGAGCGAAGCGCTCAGGGGAATCCACCACACGCCGGTCGCCACGGCCACCAGCGCAATGGGCCACGCCGGGCCGACCCGCGGTGGGTTGCGCGACACGATCGCGCGCGACTCTCGTTCATGCTCGGCGGGCGAGAGGCCCTCGCGGTACGCGGCCATCATCAGCGCGCCGTGAAACGCCCGCACCCCCGCCTCGCCGCGCAGTCGTTCCGCGCACCAGAGCACGCGCGCGACCAGCAGTGTGGTGCCGATGGCCGCCGCCGACAGCCACGGCACGATCCAGGCCAGCTCCGTCGAGCCGAGCTCCGACTTCATCGCGAGCTTGGCCGCCGCTCCGCTTGTGAGCGGGGCGCCCGCGAGGGCGAGGGCCGGCAGCAGCAGCCAGCGCCGCGCGGCAGGCGTCATGGCCACGGTGTCGTCGCTGCCCGTGAACAGCGCGCCCTTGGCGATGCCATGATGCACGGCGTACAGGGTGAGGACCGCCACGAACCCCGGCTCCCCGCTGGCCAGCGCGGCTCCGACGAGCACGGTGACGAGTCCCGACTGGCTGATGCTCGACCAGCCGAGCACCGTGGCGGAGTCGCCCAGGCGCACGCCCCGGAACGCGCCCCAGTACGCAGCGACGAGCCCCACGATGGCCACGTTGCGGCCCAGCGTCGGGAGGGTGGCCACGCCGAGTGGCAGCGTGAGCAGCCAGCCCAGCACGCCCGCGTTGATCATCGCCCCGCCCAGCACCACGCGCACCGCGGCCGGCGCCACGGTGTACGTGCTCGGCAGCCAGAAGTGCACGCCGAGCAGCGCCGCCTTCACGCCGAATCCGACGAGCAGCGCCAGCGTGATGCCGAGCACGTGCGGTGAATCGGCGATAGCCGCTGGCACCAGCGCGAGCGTGTTGCCGGCGCCGCCGCGGCTGGCCAGCAGCAGGCCCGCGAGAATGGCCATCTCGCCGAGCACGGTGAACGCGATGTACAGCCGACCGGCGTCTCGGGCGAAGGTTGAGCCACTGCACACCACGAGCGCGTAGGCGCCGAACGACATCATGGCGAAGCCGCTGTAGAAGCCGCCGATGTCCTGCGCGAGTGCGAGCCAGAGGTTGCCGGTGAGCGTGAAGAGCCACGGCAGCACGAGGTGGCGCAGGCGATCTGCCGTGATCGGCGACCGCAGCGCTGTCAACCCGCCCACGCACCACACCAGCGCCATCGCCGCCAGCAGGGCGCGGCGCGTGTCGTCGAGCGCCCACTGGCCCCCCAGCATGAGCCACGGCAGTTCGAGCGACGTGCCGGGCGCCACGAGCAGCGCCGCCACGAGCGCCGGCAACGGTGCCACGGGCAGCAGCCACGGCAACCGACCGCGCCAGCCGGGGACGAGCGCGGCGAGCAGCGCCCCGACCGGTGCGCCCACGGCAGCGGCAAGCAGCGCCTGGCTCAACACGGTACGCCGCTCATGGCAGGTACTCCCGCCGGGTGATCAGCATGGCCCACTGCAGCGGACTGAAGGGCATGCCGGCGAACAGCCCCGCCCCCACGGTGAGCGCCGCCGTGGCGAGCGTGGGAATCAGGAACCAGAGACTCGTCTCGAACCGCCCGAAGGATCGCTCGTCGGGCCACGGCGCCGAGGCGTTGCGGAACCACAGCCGATGCACGATGGGGAGGAAGTACGCCGCGTTGAGCACGCTGCTCGCGATGAGCACGGCGAGCACCCACGGGTGTCCGGCCTCGAGTGCGCCGAGGCCGAGGTACCACTTGCTCACGAAGCCGGCGAGCGGTGGCACCCCGATCATGCCGACGGCGCCGATCGTGAACGCAGCGCTCGTGAGCGGCATGCGGCGGCCGGCCCCGTCGAGTTCGCGAATGTCGTGCACGCCGAGCGTCTCGGCGTAGTTGCCGGCGCAGTAGAAGAGCGTGACCTTCATGATGCCCTGATGCAGCAGGTGCACGAGCCCGCCGATGGTGCCGAGCGGGCCGAACAGGCTGACGCCGAGTGCGATGTACGACACCTGGCTCACGGTGGAGAAGGCGAGCCGTCGCTTGAGATCCGTCTGCTGTGTAGCGCGCAGCGAGCCCCACACGATCGTGACGCTCGCCGCGATGGTCAGCGGCACGAGCAGGGCGAGCTCGCGCGCGAACTCGATGCCGTACACGTCGTAGACCACGCGCACGATGCCGAAGGCGCCCGCCTTCACCACGGCGACGGCGTGCAGCAGCGCGCTCACCGGCGCCGGGGCCACCATGGCCTGCGGCAGCCAGCCGTGCAGAGGCACGAGCGCGGCCTTCACGCCGAGCCCTGCGATCATGAGCCCGAAGGCGACGCGCAGCAGCGGCCACTGCGACTCGGCGACGGCGCGCAGCGAGCCGGTTTCCTTGAACTCCACGTCGCCCGCGAACGAGTACAGCACGGCAATGCCGAGCAGCAGCGCGGCGCCACCCGTGATGGTGTAGCGCAGGTAGGTGCGGCCCGCCGCCAGCGCCTTCTCCGTGCCGCGGTGCACCACGAGCGGATACGTGGACAGCGTGAGCAGTTCGTAGAAGAGCAGGAAGGTGAGCAGGTTGCCGGCCAGCGCGATGCCCATCGTGCTGGCCACGCACAAGCTGAAGAAGCCGAAGAAGCGGCTCCGGTTGGGCGCGCCCTCCAGGTAGCCGATGGCGTAGATCGTGGTGAAGAGCCAGAGCAGGGCCGAGAGTCCCGCGAAGAGGCACGCGAGCGCGTCCCCGCGCAGGATGAACTCCGCACCGGGCCACATCGTGAAGCGCACCTCGTGCGGCGCATTGCGCACCACACCCCACGACATCGCCGCCACGAGCACGAGCTTGAGGCCGGCGGCCGCCAGGTTGAGCGTGGTGCGGGTGCGCCGCCGTGACTCGGGGAGCAGGAAGATGAGCACCGCCGGCAGGAGCGACGACGCCAGCACCCAGGCCGGCAGCGAGGCGGCGCTCATGGCGCACCATTCAGGAGGAGTCCGACCGACGGCGGTGCACCGATGCGCAGCACCTCGAGCGGAGCGACCGCCATCACGCCCAGCAGGATGGCCGATGCGGCGAGCGCGAGGGCCACCACGTCCCAGCCGAGCGGCGTGGGCGTGAACCGGTCCTCGGCCCCCTGCAGGAACGACGCGCGAAACACCCGAAACACATAACCCGCCGTGAGCAGGCCGCCGCCGAGCAGCACGAACACCCACTGCCATTGCCCGCTCGCGAGCGCGGCCTGCAGCAGCATCCACTTGGCGCTGAACCCGCCGCTCGGCGGCAGCCCCATGAGGCTCACGGCCGACAGGCCGAACGCGAACAGGGCGAGCGGCATGTGGCGACTCACGCCGGCGAGGTCGTCCACGCGGTAGCTGGCCACCGCGGCGATGAGCGCACCGCTGGCCAGGAACATCGCGCTCTTGGCGAGCGCGTGGGCAACCACCTGCAGCATGACGCCGTCCCAGGCCGAGGCGCGCGCCGCCGCCGAGGCATCGACCAGCAGTGGCACGGCGACGAAGAGGTAGCCGAGCTGCGCCACGGTGGAGTGCGCCACGAGCATCTTGAGCTCGGCGTGACGCAGCGCCTGCCAGCCACCCCACGCGATGGCGCCCGCGCCCAGCACGCCGAACCCCTGCGCGACCGCCGGGACGAGCAGCGAGACGCCAGGACCGAGCCAGATGCGCAGCAGCATCACGAACGACGCCTTCACCACGAGCGCGGACAGCAGCGCGCTGACGGGCGGCAGGGCGGCGCCGTGGGCCGGTGGCAGCCAACCGTGCAGCGGAAACAGCGCCGTCTTCAGGCAGAGGCCGGCCGTGATGAGCGCGAGGGCGACGAGCGTGGTGGTGGACGCCGTGAAGCCGTTGGCGAGTGACGCAAGAGCGAGCGTGCCGTAGTCGGCGTAGAGGAGCGCCACGCCGAGCAGGTAGGCGAGCGAGCCGAGCAGCGCGGCCAGCAGGTAGCGCAGCGCGGCGGCCAGCGCGATGGTCGTGCCGGCGACGGTCACGAGTCCGACGGCCGAGAGGCCGAGCAGTTCGAGCCCGACATACATGTTGAAGAGGTCCGCGGCCAGCCAGACGCCGTCGAGCGCGGCCCCGAGCAGGAAGAAGAGCGGCCAGAACCAGCGCGCCGCGTGGTCGGCGAACTCCGCCGGGGGGGAGAGCAGGCGATGCAGCGCACAGGCGGAGGCAATGACGGCAGTCACGAGCGTGAGCGTGGCCGCGAGCCCGTCCGCGCGCAGCCCGATGCCGAGTGGTTCCGCCCAGCCGCCGAGGGCGTACTGGGTGACGCCCTGCGCGCGGACGTGCGACCACAGCAGCGCCGCGGTGGTGCACCACGCCAGCAACCCCGGCACCACCAGCCAGGCGGCGCGGACCTGCGGTCGCACCGCGGTGAGCACCGCCCAGAGGAGTGGCACCACCACGGCGAGCGGAATGAGCGGCGTGGCCGCGTCGATCACGGGGTGTCGTCCTCGGGGAGCGCGACGCGGCCCGTGGCGGCGAACCAGCGCCGGAACACCACCAGCGCGAGCGCCGTGGAGGCGACGGCCACCACGATGCCCGTGAGCACGAGCGCCTGCGGCACCGGGTCCGGGCCGCGCTCGTGCTGGGCGAGGCCCACGAGGATGAGAAAGCTGCCCGTGCCCATCACGTTGAAGGCGAGCAGGCGACGCACCACGTGCGTGTGGGCGGCGAACGCCGCGAAGGCGACGGCCACCAGCAGCGCGCCCACGAGTGCGTACCAGAGCGCCGGGGACATCGACGCGCTCGTCACGATCGGTCCGCTCCGTGCGCGGCGGCGTCACGACCGTCCGGGGCACTGGCGAAGAGGCCCACCAGGTTGGCCGCGATGCTCACCGTGAGGGCGGCCTCGATCGCGAGAATCAGCGCGCCCGCCGAGGCCGACGGCCAGCCCAGGAGGGGCCGATCCAGCAGCAGCATCCCAGCCGCGAGGCCGAGAAACACGGCGAAGCCGACGAGCAGCGCGGCGTGCTGCCACCGGTCGAGCAGGGCGGCCCAGGGCCGCACGCCCGACACGCGGCGCAGCACGCCGAGCGCCGCGAGCACGGCGCCAGCCTGGAACGCGCCGCCGGGACGCGTCGCGCCCGCCCACAGCAGGTAGATCGCCAGCAGCAGCAGGGCCGGGTGCAGCGCGCGCGTGAGCGTGGCGAGCAGCGGCGTCTCGATGGCGCGGGCTCCCGCCCGATCGCTGGTGCCGGGATGGATGAGGTCGTGCTCGTCCGACCCGCGGACAACGGCAGGAGCTGGCGCGGTCGGCGCCCTGCTGCGCGGCGCCGCCGCGGCGGGCTCCTCGCGCAGGGCGAGCGCCACGAGCGCAGCGGCCAGCAGCACCGCGATCTCGAGCAGCGTGTCGTATCCGCGAAACTGCAGCAGCACTGCCGTGATCGGGTGCTCCACGCCGCTGGACGGGATCGCCTCTGCCGTGGCCGCCGCGAGGTCGATGGACGGGCCGCGCCGCGCCGCGATTGCCGCCACGAGCGCGAGTGCGAGCCCGCCGCCGAGCGGCAGGGCGATCGCGAGGCGCCACCGCGAGACGGTGCCCTCCAGGTCGCCCTCCGGACGCGCGTCTCGCGGCCTCATGCCGCACCGTCCGGCGGGTCGCGGCGAGTGCGCCGCAGGTGTCCGACGGCATCGAAGAGGAGCGCTCCGGTGAGCCCCGCACCGATGGCCGCCTCGGCGAGCGCCACGTCGGGTGCCTCGAGTCGCACCCAGGCAAGAGCCACGAGCAGTCCGAACACGACGAAGAGCACCACCGCGCGGAACAGGGAACGCGACCAGAGTGCGCCACCCGCCGCAAGCAGCAGGCCAAGCCCGAGGATCACGTCGAAGAGCAGCGTCACGTGGCGTCGTGGCTGGTGCGCGGCGCGATGCCGCGGGCACGGGCGCGGCGGGCCACGAGGTGCCCGCTCGTGGCGCTGGCGGCGAGCACGAGCCCCCAGACGAGCACGAGCTTGAGGGCGCCCGCCAGGGATGCGGCCGACGGCATGAGCGCGAGCATCACGAGGCCGAGGCCGAGGTTGTCAGCCTTCGTGAGCGCGTGCACGCGGGTGTACACGTCCGGAAACCGCAGGACGCCCAGCGTACCGATCGCGAAGAAGGCCACGCCGGCCACGAGCAGCACGGACTGCACCATCTCGAGCCAGCTCATGCGTCGTCTCCGCCGCCGTGCGTCGCCCGCATCGGCCGGACGCGTCGCTCGCGGTCGCGCTCAGCGTGCGTCATCGTCGGGCTCGCGCGCAGCGGGTGGTTCGCCGACCCGCCCCACGAAGGTGGACACGGTGACGATGGCGAGTGCCGCGAGCACGAGCGCGACGTCGCGCAGCGCCGCATTGCCGGTGCGGACGGCGAGCACGAGCAGGATCGCCACGCCCGTGGTGCCGAAGAGCTGACCGGCGAGCATGCGATCCTCCGCGCGCGGGCCGCGCCAGACGCGCACGAGGCCGGCGAGCAGCGTGACGAGCAGCGCAACCGACGCGACGTCGAGGAGCCGGGCGAAGCTGTCGCTCACGCGCGGTCACCCACCAGGTCGGCGCTGCCGAACAGCGCCGCGATGCGTCGTTCGGTACGCGCGAAGTCCGCATCCAGCGGCGCGTGCTCGTCGAGCACGTGCAGCGTGATCTGATCGCCGTCGAGCGAGAGCCCGAGGCTGCCCGGCAGCAGGCTCAAGGTGGCCACGAGCAGGACGCGCGGCAGTCCGATCGGCAGCGTGGTGCGCCGCGTCACGACCGCAGGCGCGAGTGGCAGTGATGGCGCCAGCGTGCGCCGCGCCACGTCGAGGCCTGCCACGAGTGACCGCCACGCGAAGAACGCGGCGAAGCCGGGCAGCGCGCGCAGGCGAAGGTACGGGCCGGCGGTGTCATGCGCTGACCGTCGCGTCACGAGAACCGCCAGTGCCACCGCCGGGACGCCCAGTGTCCATGACGACGGGTCGCCCTCGGCCAGCAGCCACCAGCTGCCCGCGTACGTGAGGGCTGCACGGATCGTTCGGAGCAAGGCGCCTCCGGGTGCGGGGGAGAGAGAACCGTTCCTCGCAAGGTAGCGTGCGACCTCGCGGGATCGCACGCGAGCGTAAACCGGAGATACGCAAAACGCGCCGGACCGGGAGCGTGATCCCGGTCCGGCGCGTCGGCGCTTCCTGTCGAGTTCGGCTCAGCGCGTGGCGGCGACCTTCTCCACCGCTTCCATCACGCGCAGCAGGTTGCCGCTCCAGATCTTCGCGATCTGCTCCTCGGTGTAGCCGCGGCGTACCATCTCGAGCGTCACGTTGAACGTCTCGCTCGCACTGCGCCACCCCTCCACGCCGCCGCCGCCGTCGAAGTCGGAGCTGATGCCGGCGTGGTCGATGCCGATGCGCTTGACCACGTAGTCGATGTGGTCCACGAAGTCGGACACCGTGGCCGCCGGATCGGCGGGATAGCGGCGGGCGGTGATGTCTTCCTGCTTCGCGAGGTACTCGTTGCGCCGCGCCTCGGGGAGCGCCTGGATGGCCGCGCTGATGTCGCGCTGGCTGCCGCCGTCGATGCCGAACTCGCGGCGCAGCGCGTCGATCGCCGCGGCACGCGCCGCCGTCTTTGCGGCGTCGCACTTCACGTAGCTGTTGAACGCGACGAGCTGCACCACGCCGCCGTTGGCCTTCATGCCGTCGAGCTGCTCGTCGTCGAGGTTGCGGCTGTGATTGCAGATCGCACGCACCCCGGAGTGCGACGCGATGATCGGCGCCTTCGTGAGCTGCAGCGTCTGCATCATGCTCGCCTTGGACGGGTGCGAGATGTCGATCATGATGCCGACGCGGTTCATCTCGGCGATGACCTCGCGTCCGAGCGGGCTGAGGCCGTTGTGCAGCCACACATTGTCGCGCTCGCCGGTGTTGGAGTCGGAGAGCTGGCTGTGGCCGTTGTGCGCGAGCGACATGTAGCGACCACCGAGGTCGTAGAAGCGCTTCACGTTGGTGATGTCGGACCCCACCGGAAAGCCGTTCTCGATGCCGATGAAGATCACCTTGCGGCCGCTCGCGTAGATGGCGCGGGCTTCGGCGGCGGTGCGCGCGAGGCCGACGCGCGTGGGCGCGAGCGTGTCGGTGAGGCGGTGCACCGCCTCGAACTTCTCCATCGCCGACGCCTTGGCGCGCGCGAAGCCGTCCGGCGTGAGGTCGGGCGACTGGCCCACGTACACGATCAGGAACGCAGCGTCGAGGCCGCCCTCTTCCATCTTGGCGACGTCCACCTGCGTGCGCGGCAGCTTCTGCGCGTAGTTGGGACCGCTGGCGGCGAAGTTGGCCGGGCTGATGTCCACGTGCGTGTCGAGCGTCATCACGCGCTCGTGGATGGCGCGCGCGCGGGCGACCATCGCCGGATCGTCACCGGCGCGCGGCTGGGCGTGAAGCAGCGCCGGCGCCGTGAGCGCGAGGGCGAGCAGCGTGGCGCGAGGTGCGCGACGCGTGGACGGGCGAGGAAGCATGGTCGGGCGGGCAGGAGGAAACGGCGAGCGACGGCGCTCGCTGTAGACTACGGCCGACCGGGCGTCCCCGCTGTCTCCCGGAGCTGCTGCAGGCGCGCCAGCACGGCCCGGCGGTCGGCCTCGTTCTCCAGCGCCGGGGCGCGCGCCGCGACCTCCTCCCGGTGGCGCGCCGCGTCGGTGGGCCGATTCAGGAGCTGCAGCGTCTCGGCGAGGTCGAGCGTCGCGTTGAGCGTCCAGAGGTGGCCCTCGCCCAGGCCGTTCCGGTACGCCGCGATCTGCCGCGTGCGCCACGCCACCGATTCCTCGTGCCGCCCCATGGCGCGCAGCTGGATGGCCACCGAGCCTTCGGTCAGCCCCACCCGCCAGTGGTCGGCCGGAAAGTGGGCCCGGTGCGTCTCGACCTCCTCCTGCAGCACCGCGAGCGCGGCGTCGGCCTTGCCCTGACGCGCCAGCACGCCGGCATAGTTGTTCGCGACGACATTGCGCGTGCGATCGGTGGCCGGAAAGACGCGACGCGCGATCGCCAGCGCGTCCCGATAGTGCGGCTCGGCCTCGGCGAAGCGCTGCTGGCTCGAAAGCAGGGAGCCCAGGTTGTTGTGCGTCGTGGACCGGATGGTGTCGGACCGCACGGTGCGCAGTGCCGCCCGCAGCAGCGAGTCGGCCTCGCGCGGGCGCTGTTGCCGCCGATAGATGCCGGCCAGGCGATTCTGCAGGTCTGCGACTTCGTCGCGACTCCCGTCACGCGACGGCGCGCCTCCGCTCGCCGCGTCGCGCAGCGCGATCGCCTCGCGCATCACGAGGTCGGCCGAGTCGGCACGCTCGGCAAGGGTAAGCGCGTTGCTGAGGCTGAGCAGCGTGCGCACGAGGCTGGAGTCCGGTGCCTCGATGCGACGGAGGCGCTGCACCGCGTCGCCGTAGCGCTGCGCGGCACGCGGGAAGTCCCGTTCGTCGGTGAAGACGCGGCCGTGCCGCCGCAAGGCGTCGATCACCCGCGGATCGTCGCGGCCGTGGGCCCGCTCCAGCGCGCCGATCTCGTCGTCGAGCAGCGCGCCGTAACCCGTGAGGCCGAGCCGACTCGACGCCGTGCCGATGGCCGAGAGCAGCGGGGCAAGCACCGCCGGTTGCGCGTCAAGCTCGCTGCGCACGCGCTCCGCGCCGCGCTCGAGCAGTGTGCGCGCCGTGACGGTATCGCCGCGCACCTGCGTGGGGTCGCCCGGCACGCGGAACAGGTCCACGAGGAACGTCGTGGTCTGCTGCGCCTGCTCGGCGTTGAGATCGGCGCGACGTTGCGCGCTGCGCGCGGCGTCGCGTTCGCGTTCGGCACGCGCCCGTTCCGCGTCGGCCTCATCGCTCAGGCGAGCGGCGACCCCGCGCGCGCTGTCCGCCTCCTGCCGTCGGCGCGTGGCATCCGCCAGCGCCAGGTCGGCGCGCGCGCGCTCCGCTTCCGCGATCTCGGCCTGACGCTGTGCGCGGTTGCGCTCCGTTTCGAGGCGCGCGGAGTAGCTGCGCAAGCTGAGCGTGTAGGCCGTGCCGGCCGTCAGGGCGAGGCCGGTCACCAGCAGCGCCACGCGATGTCGCCAGGCGGCGCGTCGCAGCCGGTACCAGCGCGCCCCCACGCGCGCCGAAACGGGCAGGCCGCGCTGGTGCCGTTCGAGGTCGTCGCGCAGCTGCGCCACGGAGGTGTACCGTGCGCTCGCCTCGTCACGCAGCGCCTTGAGCACGATGGCGTCGAGGTCGCCACGCATGCTGCGCAGGCCGGTGACCTCGCTCGGCGGACGCAGGGCACCTTCGCGGAGCGCGCGGCGCATCGCCTCGAGCGATGGCTCCACGTCGGCCATCGGGTGCACGCCGGCGAGCAGCTCGTACAGCAGCAGCCCCAGCTGGTACACGTCGGTGGCCGTGGTGACCGGCTCGCCGCGTAGCTGCTCCGGGCTCGCGTAGCGCGGTGTGGCGTAGATGTGGCCGGTGCGCGTGACCGGCGAATCGTCGGCCGGCTCGTCGTCGAGCAGCTTGGCGATGCCGAAATCGAGCAGCTTGGGCGTGCCGCTGCCGTCCACGAGGATGTTGGACGGCTTGAGGTCGCGGTGCACGACCAGGCGCTGATGCGCGTACTCCACCGCGTCGCAGATCTTCGTGAACAGGGCGAGTCGCGCGCCGACGTCGAGCCGGCGCGCCGCGCACCAGGTGGTGAACGGTTCGCCGTTCACGTACTCCATCACGAGGAAGGGGCGCCCGTCGCTCGTGGCGCCACCGTCGAGCAGGCGCGCGATGTTCGGGTGGTCGAACGACGCGAGGATCTGTCGCTCACGGCGGAACCGCGCCAGCACGTCGTCGGTGTCCACGCCGCGGCGCAGCACCTTGATGGCCACGTGCTGCTCGAAGGCGCCGTCGTCGCGCGCGCCGAGGTACACCGAGCCCATCCCCCCGCGCCCCAACTCCCGCTCGATGCGGAAGCGAGGGATTGCCGGCGCGTCGACGGGCGTGTCGTCCCAGTCGGCGGTCGCGTCGCGCAGCAGGGCGTCGCGCACGAGCCCGTGGCGCGCCTCGTCGAGGGGAGATGGCCCCTCGCTGCCGGCGAGCAGCGCGAGCACCTGCGCGGCGAGCGCGTGGTCGTCGCCGGCCTCGCCGTGCACGAAGTCGGCGCGCGCGTGGTCGGGCAGGTCGAGCGCCGCGGTGAGCAGCCGATCGACCCGCGCCCACTGCGCCGGGTCAGTGAGGGGCGCGCTCACAGGCGTGGTGTCCTCCCGGCCGCGCGATCACGTGGCCGGCTCGCTGGCGTCGGCGAGCAGCGCGTGCAGGTAGGCGCGGGCGCGCACCCAGTCGCGTTCCACCGTGCGCAGCGACGTGCCGAGCGCCTCCGCAGTCTCCTCGGCCGACAACCCGCCGAAGAACCGGCACTCCACGACCTGCACGAGGCGCGCATCGAGAGCGGCCAACTGGTCGAGCGCATCGTTGACGGCCAGAAACTCGGGAAGACGGGGATCGATGGCGTGGCGATCGGGGTCGAGGGTGATCGACGTGCGCCCCCCGCCGCGCTTGTCGGCGCTGCGCCGCCTCGCGTAATCCACGAGCACGTGGCGCATCACCTTGGAAGCCAAGGCGAAGAACTGCGCGCGGTCCCGCCATTGCCCGGCGTCGAGCGGCTTGAGCCGCAGGTACGCCTCGTGCACGAGGGCGGTGGTGTCGAGCGTGTGCCCCGCCTGCTCGTCGCGCAACCGCCGTCGGGCGAGGTCGCGCAACTCGTCGTAGACGAGCGGCAGGAGGTCATCGATCGAGGCCATGTCCGAAGATGTACGCGCGAGAGAGGACGGGGCAACACGCGCACCGACCCGGCGCGTGCGCCGCGCCATTCGCGCATCGATCCGCACATATTCCGGGATCCCGCCACCTGCTCCTCCCTCGCCCTCGTCCGCGACGATGCCTGTCCGCCTGCGTTCCCGCCTCGCGTCATCCCTGCCCTGCACGCACGTCCTTCGAGCCCTCGGCGCGGCCACCCTGCTGGCCCTCCTGTCGGCCTGCGCCGGCCGCACCGCGGCGACGTCGTCCGCGTCGCCGGTCCCGTCGACGGCGGAGCTGCTCGCCTGCTGCGGGGACGACGCGATGGGGGTGGGGCTGCGCATCGCTGCCGATTACCGCGAGCCCGCCATCACCACGCGCCGCTTCACGCACGAGCAGTACTGGAACGCCGTGCTGCCCGTGGTCACGCATGCGGGCTTCCGCGTGGAGGAGGTGGGACGGTCGCTGCACGGACGCCCGCTGCGCACGATCACGATCGGCACCGGGCGCGACACAGTGCTGCTCTGGTCGCAGATGCACGGCGACGAGTCCACGGCATCGATGGCGCTGGCGGACCTCTTCCGCTGGTTTGCGAACACCCGCGCCGAGGACCGCGACGACGCGCTGCGCGCGCGGATCATGCAGGGGCTCACGCTGGTGTTCCTGCCGATGCTCAACCCCGACGGCGCCGAGCGCTTCCAGCGCGAGAACGCGCTCGGCGTGGACATCAACCGGGACGCGCGCAACCTGGCCACGCCGGAGGCTCGCGCGCTCAAGGCCGTGCGCGACCGGCAGCGGCCGGCGTTCGGCTTCAACCTCCATGACCAGAACGCGCGCACGCGCGTGGGGCGCGACGGGGTGCAGGCGGCGATCGCGCTGCTGGCGCCGCCGCATGACGCCTCGCGCGAGTACAACGCCGTGCGATCGCGCGCGCGACTCGTGGCGGCGACCTTGGCGATGTCCTTCGGCACCGAGCTGCCGCAGCGCGTGGCGAAGTACGACGACGGCTTCAACCCGCGCGCCTTCGGCGACCTCATGCAGCAGTGGGGCACGAGCACCGTGCTGATCGAGAGCGGTGCGCTGCCAGGCGACCCGGAGAAGCAGCGGCTGCGCGCGCTGCACGTGGGGGCGCTGCTGTCGGTGTTCGACGCGCTCGCCACCGGGGCGTATCGTGCCGCCGATCCGGCGTGGTACGAGTCGCTGCCGTTCAACACCGGCGGGGCCAGCGACCTGCTGATCACCGGCGGCCAGCTCGTGCTGCCGGGGCAGGCGCCGGCGCGCGTGGACCTCGCGGTGAACTTCGACGACGCCGTGGCGCGCACGGGCGGACGTGTGCGCGAAGTGGGTGACCTGGCCGACGTGGTGGCGATCGACACGCTCGACGTGCGCGGACTGTTCCTGCATCCGGCAGCGTCGGCGCTCGTGCGCGACGCCGCCGGAGCCGTGCTGCGGATCGGCGCTCCGGCGGTGTTCGACGTGCGGCGCGGCGCGCAGCCGGAGAGCCCGCTCGTGCGCACGATCGGCGCGGCGCCCTGAGCCTGCCAGTGTCGCGCCGTGCGGCGTGTGGCCGGCCGCGCTGCCGCCCGCGCTACGCGGGCAGGTCCTCGATGTCGGGGTTGCGCAGCAGCTGCATCGAGGCGCCCAGCGCGCGCCTCGGCAGTCGGCGCGCGCTGGTCACCCGGGGTGCGGTGCCGCACAGCCGATCATAGTTGAGCCGCAGCAGCGCGACCACGGCGGGCACATCGTGCTCGCTGCGAATCGGGTGACTCACCCAGCCGCTCTCGGGGAGCAGGCGATGCGGCTGCGCGCGGCCTGCCGCGACGAGATCGCGTCGCATGCGCACGGGAAAGGGGAGTTCGGCGAGGTGGTCACCGTGCAGGTGGCCGAACTCGCGCTGCTGCACACGAAACTCCACGCCACCGAAGCGGTGCGGATGCACGCGCACGCCGTCCCAGGTGGCCACGATGTCGCGAATGCGACGTCCGAGCGGTTGTGCTGCCATCGTCGGCTCCTGCCCCGCGGCAGTCGCGCGCATTCGGCATGAATGCGCGGTCGGCGGAGCGCGTCGCATCGTCGCGACCCCGAAGATCATGCAGCCCACGCGGCCGATGCGCCAGTACGTCGCGCGCGGTGCACACCAGCGACGCCGCGTCAATGCGAGTCAACGCTGCCCGGCCACGCTTCGTAGCACTCGCGTACGCTCCCGCCGTCGAGTCGTCCGACCGTCGCCGTGCACCGCCGCGGTCCAGCCCGTCGTGCATGTCACTCTCCAGGTCCACCACACCCCACGTCGCCGTGCTCGGCGGCGGCATCGTCGGGTTGTCGATCGCGTGGTCGCTCGCGGCGCGCGGCTGCCGCGTCGACGTCGTCGACGTGGGACGGCACGCGCGACAGGGCGGACGTGACAGCGCGTCGTGGGCGTCGGCCGGACTGCTCGCGGCCAACGTGAACGATGAGCCCGTCGACGATGCGATGCGGCGAATGTGCCTGCGCAGTCGCGACGCGTGGCCGGCGTTCGCCCAGCACCTCGAAGCGACGAGTGGCGTGCCGGTGGAGCTGCGCCGCGAGGGCACGCTCGTGGCGGCCCTCTCGCCGGCTGAGGTGACGCGGCTCGAGCAGGCGTACGCGCGACACGACGCACTCGGCACGCCGCAATCGTGGCTCACGCGCGACGATGTCGCGCGCTGCGAGCCGGCGCTCGCGCATTCGGCGCTCGCGGCGCGATACCTGCCCGACGATCACCAAGTGGACCCGCGCGCGGTGCTCGTGGCGCTGCGCGATGCGATCCGGATGCGTGGGGGCGTGATTCGCACGCTGCAGGCCGACAGCGTGCTGCTCGATCGCGAGCGGCCGTGCATGCGCGGTGACGGGTGGTACCTCGAGGCAGACTACCTCGTGCTCTCGGGCGGGGCGTGGACGCAGGAGTTGGCGGGCGTCCCGGAGGCGTGGCGGCCACCGGTGCGTCCCGTGAAGGGGCAGATGCTGGCGGTGGAGATGGCCGATGGCGGTTCGCTGCTGCAGCATGTCGTCTTCACGTCGCGCGGCTATCTGGTGCCGCGAGCGTCCGGTCGCGTGCTCGTGGGTGCCACCTCCGAGGAGTGCGGCTTCACGCCCGGCGTGACGGCGGGCGGCATGGCGTCGCTGCTCGACGCGGCGCGGGGCATCGTGCCCGCAATCGGGGGGGCGCGCGTGGTGGAAACGTGGTTCGGCTTCCGGCCTGCCACGGCGGACGGCCTGCCGATCATCGGGTGGCGCGACGAGCGCGTGCTCACGGCCACCGGCCACTTCCGCAACGGGATCCTGCTCGCGCCGGCGACGGCCGAGGCCATCGCCGAGGCGATTCTCGAGGGCGACCTGCCGGACTGGGTCCGGCCGTTCACCCCCGAGCGGTTCGACAGCGCCCTGCTGGCCGCGCGCTGACGCCGGACGGTCGGCGCCAGCGCGGGCCGGTCGTGATCAGACGGGGAACAGCATCTCGCGATAGCGCGGCAGCGGCCAGTACGCATCGCCCACGGTGAGCTCGAGCGCGTCCGAGGCCGCGCGCACCGCGTCCATGGTCTCGCGACCGGTGGTCGAGATGAGCTCGCCCTGCGCCACGAGGTCGTCGTGCAGCGCTTCGGCCTTCACGAGCACCTTGCCCAGGTCGGTGCGCGCCTTCTGCAGCGTGGTCACGAGGTTGCTCACCGTGTTGGCCGCGTTGATCAGCGGCTGCACGTTGATGCCGGACGTGCTGGCATGTCCCGCGTTGGACGCGAGCGCGCCGAGGTACGTGTAGCAGGCGGGCAGGATCTGCGTGTCCACCATCTGCTGCAGCGTGTGCATCTCGATGAGCAGGTCCTTGTTGTAGCGCTCGAGCCGGATGTGGTAGCGGCTCTCGAGTTCGGGCTCGGTGAGCACGCCCGTGTTCGCGAACAGCGCGCGCGAGGTGTCGCTCATGAGCGCGCCGAGCGCTTCCGGGGTGCGGCGCATGTTGGGCAGGCCGCGCTTCTTCGCCTCGACCACCCAGTCGTCGGAGTAGTTGTTGCCCTCGAACCGGATGGCGGTCGTGGCCTTGAAGGCCTCCTGCACCACGGCGAGCACCGCGTCACCCGTGCTCTTGCCGCCGGCGATCGCCGCGCGCAGGGCCACCGTGATTTCCTCGATCGCCTCGGCGACGGCCGTCTGCAGCAGCATGACCGGGAAGGCGATGCTCTGCGAGCCGCCCACGGCGCGGAACTCGAACTTCGCGCCCGTGAAGGCGAAGGGCGACGTGCGGTTGCGGTCGGTGTTGTCCTGCACGACCTCGGGGAGCTTGGCCACGCCGAGCTTGAGCATGGCCTGTTCGGCGCCGCCCGTCTTCGTCTTGCCGGCGGCGATGTCCTCCACGACGCTGGTGAGCATGCGGCCGAGGAACACCGAGATGATCGCCGGCGGCGCCTCGTTGGCGCCGAGGCGATGCTCGTTGCCGCTCGTGGCGATGCCGGCGCGCAGCAGGGCGCCGTGCTTGTGCACGCCCTTGAGCACCGCCGCCAGGAACAGCAGGAAGCGCAGGTTCTCGTGCGGCGTCTTGCCGGGCTTGAGCAGGTTCTCGCCGTCGAGGTCGTTCTCCGACGTGATCGCAAGCGACCAGTTGCAGTGCTTGCCCGAGCCGTTGATGCCGGCGAAGGGCTTCTCGTGCATGATCGCCTGGAGGCCGTGGCGCATGGCGACCTTCTTGAGCACTTCCATGACCAGCTGGTTGTGGTCGACCGCGACATCGGTCTCCTCGTACAGCGGCGCCATCTCGAACTGGCAGGGCGCGACTTCGTTGTGGCGCGTCATGATCGGCACGCCGAGCTTGTAGAGCTCCGTCTCGACCTCGCTGATGCACGCCTGCACGCGCTCGGGGATGCCACCGAAGTAGTGATCCTCGAGCTGCTGGCCGCGCGGCGGCTCCGCGCCCACGAGCGACCGGCGCGCCATGACGAGGTCGGGGCGCAGCGCGAAGTGCCCGCGGTCGATCATGAAGAACTCCTGCTCCGGCCCGAGCGTCGTCGTGACGCGCTGTACGCCCGTGTCGCCGATGAGCTCGAGGAGCGCCATGGCCTTCTCGGAGATCACGTCGGAGCTGCGCAGCAGCGGCGTCATCTCGTCGAGCGCCTCGCCGTTGTAGCCGATGAACACCGACGGGATGCAGAGCGTGCGCGTGCCGCCTTCCTCGTCGATGAAGACGGGGCTGGCCGGATTCCACGCCGTGTAGCCGCGCGCTTCCCAGGTGGCGCGCAGGCCGCCGGAGGGGAAGCTGGACGCGTCGGGCTCCGACTGGATGAGCTGCTCGCCCGAGAACTGCTCGATGGGCAGGCCGTTGTCGTCGAAGCCGAGGAAGGCGTCGTGCTTCTCGGCCGTGAGGCCCGTCTGCGGCTGGAACCAGTGCGTGAAGTGCGTGACGCCGCGCGAAATGGCCCACTCCTTCATGGCCTGGGCGACGATCGGGGCGATCTCGCTGTCGAGCTTGCGGCCGAGCCGCACGGAGGCGGCGAGCGACTTGTAGACGTCCTTCGGCAGCTTGGACTGCATCTGGCGCAGGCCGAAGGTGTTGTCGCCATAGAACGCGGAGGTCTGCAGCATCACGCCGTTCTCGTCGACGGGACGCGGCACGATACGAGCGCTGCGCTGCGAGATCTCGCGGAGCGCGGCGAAACGCGGATTGATGTTGTCGATGGGCATGACAGTCGGGCGGCGTGGAGGAAGGCAGCGGACGCTCGACCGGCAGAAAGCCCCGTTCGTTCATCGCGCGCTGCGTCGTGTGCAGAAAAGTACACGCGCAAGATCGCGTTTCAATCCTGGTTGTGCGAAAAGTGCGTGCGTTTCGTGCGTCAAATGCACCGTTTCCGTGACGGACCTGATAAACCGAGGGAAAAGCCCAAGAAAAACCGAAGAAATGAAGAAGGGCGAGGGCCTGTGTGGGAGGACTCGCTCACTCCGGCTGCGGTGGCCCGGCTTGCAGCGCGTCCGTCACGCGGATCACCTGCCGGTCGCTGCCGCCGAAGTAGAGCGCCACGGCGTTCGCCGACCGGAACAGCGTGACTCGTGTCTCCCACACCACCGTGGTGTCGCCGCGTGGCGCCGCGCGCGCCGAGTCGAGGGCGGCGATCGCCGCCTGCGCCCCGGCCTCGTCGTCGAAGAGCACCACCCGAATCGCCTGGCGCCCCAGTCGCCAAAGGAGTGCCGGCGCGTCGATGCCCGGAATGCGTACCGCGCTGTCCTCGCGCGCGGGGCGCAGTCCGGCGAGCTGCAGCCGCCGCTCCACGCTGCACGCGTGCCAGCGCCCATCGCGCGGACACGCCGCCAGGAGCGCCAGCACGCTGTCCACGCGCGCCTGCTCGGCCGAGTCGAGTGGGGGCGCCGAGTCGGCGGCGGCGACGCCTCGCGTCTCGCCGGTCACCGGGGCATCGTTCGGCGACGCGCCATTCGACGCGCCATCGTTCGAGGTGCAGCCGCCAGCGAGGGCGGCGGACAGCAGGATCAGGGAGGCGATGCGTGCGACAGGCATGGGCAGCGGTGGCTGGGAATGACGGGAAACGACCGCGATGACGGATCCGTGGCTTGCGATCGGCCGAGGAGTCCTGCTGGGCGGTGTGCTGCTGCTGGGCGGCGCGGCGACGGCCAGCTGGCTCGCGCCGGCGCGGGCGACCGCGCGTCCTGTGCGGCTCGCCGCGCTCCTGCTGCTCGCCGGGCTCGCCCTGCAGCTCCATGGTCAGCTTCGGGCCTTCGACGCGTTCGCGCCAGAGGCGGAGCCCCTCGCGGACACGCTCGCCCTGATTGCCGGCACCGACTGGGCGTCCCGCCGCGTCATCCTGCTCGTGCTCGCGGTCGGCGTGCTTGGAGCGTCGGTGCTGCGAGGGGCGTGGGCCGACCGGACGCTTCGGCTGCTGGCGGCCGCAGTGCTGCTGCTGCTCCCGTTGATGGGGCACGCGGCGGCGGTGGAGACGGGGCGCGGTCGTGCGTATGGGCTGGCGCTGGGGCACGCCGTGGCCGCGACCCTCTGGCTCGGCACGCTGCTGGTGCTGGCGCGTCCGTGGTGGCTCGGCGTGTCGGCGGTGCAGCGCGCCATCGGTCGCTATGGGCGCATGGCGCTGGTCGCGGCGCCCGCCGTGCTGCTCACCGGCGTGCTCACCGCCTGGCCGCGCGTGGGCGGACTGGACGGGCTGCTCGGCAGCGGGTACGGTCGACTGCTGCTGGCCAAGGTGGCGAGCGTGGGCGTGGTGCTGGCGCTCGGCGCCGTGCATCACCGCCGGCTGGTGCGCGGGGGTGGGGAGCCGGAGCGGTCGTCGCTGCTCGCGGAGCTCCTCATGGCGCTGGTGGTGCTTGCGCTCACCGGTTGGCTGGCCGAGTCGGCACCGGCGGCGTAGACGTCCGCGTGCCGCTCGAACGAGGCAAAGAAGGGTCGCTATCATCCACTGGCACCGCCTCCTGTCCTCAGCCCCCTTCGTCCGATGCACCTGACCGCCCCCGACATCGTACCCGGCCTCGTCGTGCGGCTCGACACGACCGTGCTGCGCGCGCGCGGCGACAGCCACACCAACGCCGTGGTGAGCGGGGAGGACGACCGGGCCGTGACGGGCACGCACGACTTCCTGCTCGTGGGCATCGATCGAGCGACGGGGCTCTGCACGGCCGTGCCCCTCTTCACGAAGGCCGCCGTGGGCAGCCAGCCGCTCGTCGAGGAGCGCAAGTCGGGACCGGCAGACGGTTGGTTGGGCACCGCGCTGTTCTTTTCGCGGTGGCAGCACTGGCGCATTCCCGCCGAGTCGCTGATCGCGGCCTCGGGGGCAGACCCGGCCGCCGCGGGCGACCGACGGCGCTACGCGGCGGGCGACGGGGCTACGCTCGACGACATCCGGGCGTGGGAGAGCCGCAACCGGGCGGCCTACCGTCGCGCCTGACCGGACGTCGCCTCAGCGCGGTGCATCGGCCGCGCGGCGGCCCGTGGTGGCCACCGTCCGGCCGTCGAGCGCGCGCACGTCCACATTGAAATCCACCGAACGGCCGTCCTCGAACGCGATGGTGAAGCGCACCTGCTCGCCGACGGTGAGGTCGCGGGTCAGCCCCTTGAGCATGAAGTGCTTGCCGCCGGGTGCCAGCACGAGGGAGTCGCGCGCGGGCACGACGAGTGCGGCCTGCGGCTGCATGCCCACCATGCCGTCGTGCTGCATGGTCTCGTGCAGCTCGATGGTGTCGGCCACGTCGCTGCGCGCCGCGACGAGACGCACGCTGTCAACGCCGGGGTTGTGCACGACGGCATACGCGCCGGTCACGGCCCCGGCGGTCCCGGTGCGCACCCAGGCGCCAGTCACGTACGGATCGGCTGGCACCGTCGCGGCGGCACCGGCGGCGTCGCCGCCGGATGCGCCGTCCCCCGAGGGTGCGCAGGCCGCCGTCGAGAGCGATCCGGCGACCACGGCGAGCAGTGCGGTCTTCTGCACGTTGCGGCGCAGCCAGCGGCTGATGAACAGCCCACCGCCCACCAGCAGCAGCACCGGGGCGAGAAACGCCACGGCCCCGAAGCCTTCCATGGTCGGGCTGCCCCGAATGCTCGGGCCGTAGTGCGCCACGAGCGATTCGGTGATCGCGCTGACCGGCTCGCCGTCGTTGAAGCGCACGGCGATGGCCTTGCGCAGCGAGTCGGCCTGCGGGCTCGGGCAGCTGGCGAGCGACAGCCCGGGACAGTACGGGCTCATCAGGTCGCGATAGAGGGCGCCGAGAGGCGCCGGAAGCGCGACGCCGATGATCGAATCTTGCATTACTCGGAGGACTTGAGTTCCTGGGCGGTCCAGGGAGTGGTCCGGCCCGCGGTCGCCGCGCGCACGGCGGCCACCTCGTCGGCGGTCACGGCGGATGCCGAGTTGCCGAACGAGCTGCGCACATACGTGAGCACGGCCGCGACTTCGGCGTCGGACATCTCGCCGGTGCCGCCGTAGGGGAGCATCATGCTGTTGTAGGTCTGCCCCCCGACGGAGATCTCACCCTGCAGGCCGTGCAGGACGACGCGAATCGGGATGCCCGGATCGCCGGTGACCCATTCGGAGTTGCCGAGCGGCGGGAAGGCGCCGGGGAGCCCCATGCCGTTGGCCTGATGACAGGCGGCGCAGCGACCGTAGAGCGCCGCGCCGTCGGGGCCGGCGGCGACGGTGGTCGGGGCGTCGGTTGCGGCCGGTGTCTCGGCGGCGGGCGTGTCCGGCGTGTCGGTTGCCGGTTGGTCACTGCCGCCGCCGCAGGCCGCGAGCAGGAGGGCGAGGCCGCTGATGGCAGCCAGGTGACGTGATGCGAGCATGAGTCGAGCTCCTCGGATAATGAGAGCCAGCGCATCGTGCGGCGCGTGCTGCACAGCACACACCGAGCCGGTCGCGTGGAGCGAGCGGCGAGCGACCGGGCATCGGCGCCCTGTCACTGCTGAACGATACCACGGCCGCCGAGAGGCGTGAAGCGCCGCCGGCGCCATGAGGCGCGTGTCTCCACCTTTCGGGGGCGCGACTCAGGCCACCTTCCGACCCCCGCTCGCCGCCGTCATGGGCGTCAGCATCTCGTCGGCCCAGCTCAACGCGCCCTCGTAGATCGCACCGATGGTGCTCGGGTCCACCCCCATCTCGCGCGACACCTCGGCGGCGGTTTCGAACATGCCCAGCTCGTACGACTCGGCGAACTCGAGGGCCGAAGCGTATGGGCCGCTGCGCTCGACCAGGGCGGCGCGCGCCTCGTCGACCAGCGCCACGCGCTCGAGCAGCTCGTCCATGGACACGCGGAAGACGGCGTCGAGCATGGAAAAGAGCCCCACCAGAAAGAGCGTGCCCGCATCGCGGCCGGCGCCCGCCAGCTGCTCGCACAGTCGTGCGCGCTCCACCGCGTGGCGCACGAGGTGCTCGTCCACACCGGTGCCGCCGCGGCGTGACGCGGCGATTGCGAGCGAGAGCCAGCGCAGGAACGCGTCGCGGCCGATGAGCCGCAGCGCGTGACCGATGGAGGTGACACCGCGCGCGCCGACCGACGCCGAGTTGACGATGCGCAGCAGTTGGAAGGTGAGCACGGGATCGATGGAGATCGCGTCCTCGAGGGTGCGATCGTGCACGTTCGGGTCGCGCGCCTGGCTGAGCAGGCGCAGTGCCGAGATCGTGGATGAGGGCAGCTGCGCGGCGGGCACGGGCTCGGGGCGGCTGAAGTGCGCGCCTTCGAAGGCGTCGAAGTCGAGCCGCTGCGCCATCGCGAGCTGCCCGGCTTCGTAGACGTGGTCGGCGATGAGCAGGGTGTCCGGGCGAACGCGTGCGCGCGCGACGATGCCGGCGAGCCTGGCGAGGTCTTCCGAGCGCACGTCGATGCGCACCCAGTGGGCGAGCGGGAGCAGGCTGTCGCTCGCGTCGATCGTCTCGCCGAGCTGGTCGAGGGCGATCTGGCCACCGGCGGCGCAGAAGCGTTCGATGGCCTCGAGCACGCTCGGGTCCGCGCCGACGCCGCAGGGGATGAGCGGAATGATGGCCCGCGGGTCGGCGCGCTGCATGAGTTCGCCCAGGAACTGGTCGCGCGAGACGGGCACAAAAGCCGGCCGGTCGCCGCGCATCGTGTCGAAGGAGCCGTTCAGCAGCCCCTGCGAGAACGCCTCGCGCCCCTCGACGGTGTCGCGGAAGCGGATTTCGTAGGCGATGAGGTCCCCGTCGCGTGAAAAGACGGGTTGGCGCACCATGCAGAAGTCGGACATGCACGTCGTTGGTAAGGGTACGCGATTGAGGATCGGCCGGACGGGCCGACGACTTGAACCGCGGTCGCACTGGCGCGGCGCCCCTTCGGGTAGCGACACTACGGGGTTCGCGGCGCGGCGCGCCGCCCCCCTCTCGACTCCCGGAGCGACATGAGTCTGTCCTCGTTGGAAGGGTCGCTGCACCGCGGGTGCGGCGGCCGGTACGCGCAGCACACGGAACAGGTCACGGTGCGCCTGAGCGGCATGGCGTCGGAGGTGACGCGCGAGTTCTTCCGCTGCGAGAAGTGCGGGCACGAGCAGCGCACGATCGAGCAGCGGGATGCGGCCGAGAAGCAGGCGGTGGAGCAGATCCGCGCCGCGCATGGGCTGCTCACGCCGCGTGAGATCCGGCAGCTGCGTGAGGAGTTGGGGCTCACGAGCGCGCAGCTCGCGGACGTGTGCTACGGCACGCCGCGCGGGATCGTGGCGGGGTGGGAGAAGGGGCGCTACCTGCAGAACCGCGAGGCGGACGCGCTCCTGCGCAGCCTGCGCGATCCGGAGGTGTTCGCGTTCCGAACGGCGCGTGCGGGCGTGGTGCCGGCGACGGCGGCCGATGCGGCGACGGGCGAGGCCGTGGCAGGCGAAGCCGTGGCAGACGAAGCCGTGGCGGGCGAGCCCGGCGAGGCCGGAGCGGAGCCGGCGGACGCCCCTACCGCAGAGGACGCGGCCGGGGCATCTTAGGAGGATATTCGGCGCCGTAGCCAAGTGGTAAGGCAGGAGACTGCAAATCTCCCACTCGTCGGTTCGATTCCGACCGGCGCCTCTCAGAACGCAACGCCCCCGATTCCGTGCATGGAGTCGGGGGCGTTGTCGTATGACGGGGTCGGGAGAACTGCGAGAGACGCGAAAGCGCGAGGGGCGCGAAAAGCGCGAACACAGCATGCAACCTGCAGGTCGGTCCCTCGCGCGACCTTCATCGGAGACCGCCGCGGTGCTCGAAACGAGCAGCGGCGGACTCCTGCGGCAGTTTTCGCGTCCTTCGCGGTTCTCGCGCTTTCGCGTCTCTCGCCGTTCCCGGTCTTCGCGTCTTTCGCCGCCCCCGCGCTCAGCGCAGCCGCGGGTTGGTCTTGCGGGGCGCCGGCTGGCAGGCGGGCCAGGTCATGGCGCCCGGCGGACCCTGCTGACCGCCGGCGCGCGCGCGGGCGGCGAGATCCACGCGCTCCCGCGACAGCTGCGCGGGCTCCTCGCTCGCGAGGTAGGCGAGCATGGCCGTGATCGTGGCGTTCCCCTTGAGCTCCTCGAACACGACCTTGTCGTACGTGTCGCGGTTGGTGTGCCACGTGTACTGGCCGTAGTTCCAGCCGTGCGCGCCGAGTCCGAAGGCGGGCACGCCGTGGCAGGCGAAGCTGGCGTCGTCGCTGCCGCCGCCCGACGGGGAGCCGGCGCCGCCGAAGTCGATCTGCTGCTGGAACTCGAGCGGCATCTTCGAGAGCCACACCGGAATGTGCTTCACGCTGTTCACCATGCCGCCGCCGCCGATGCGCACGATGCGCCCGGTGCCGTTGTCCTGGTTGAACACGGCCTGGATGCCGGGGAGCATCTCGGGGTGGTCTTCCGTGAACGCGCGCGAACCCACCAACCCCTTCTCCTCGGCGGTCCAGTGGCCCACCACGATCGTGCGCTTCGGGTTCGGATACGCCTGCTTGAGGATGCGCATGGCCTCCATCATCGTGAGCGTGCCGGTGCCGTTGTCGGTGGCACCCGAGCCGCCGTCCCACGAGTCGAAGTGCGCGGAGAGCACCACGTACTCCTCGGGCTTCTCCGTGCCCTTGATCATGCCGATCGTGTTGAAGATCGGCTGCTCGCCGAGCAGCTCGGCGTCGAGGTCGAGGCGCAGCGTGGGGCCCTGGTTGTTCTCGGCGAGGCGGAACACGAGGCCGTAGTCCTCGCAGGACAGCGCGATGGCCGGCGCCTTCGTGTTGTAGCTCTCGAACACGTCGATGCTGCCCCACGCGTCCTTGGGGCGCGACGTGATCACGCCGGCCACGCCGGCCTCCTCGAGGCGCACGCCGAGCGAGCCGGAGCCGAGCGCGAGCGAGTAGCCGGTGCCGCGCACGTTGGGGCCGGCCCACTCGCGCGTGATCGCCGAACGCTCGGCGTCCATCGCCGACTTCACCGCCGGCGTCGCGTTGGCCACCCAGTTCTCGACCGGGCGGCAGGTGGGCATGGGGGCCGAGACGAGCACCAGCTTGCCGCGCGCCTCGGGGAGCCAGCGCACGAAGGCGGCGCTGTCGGCGAAGCGCGGCAGCACGATGGCCGGCGCGGTGATGGGGCGCCGCCCGGTGCCCGGGCTGTAGGCGAGCATCGTGCCCTCGAGGGAGCGCACGCGCGGGGTGACGAGGTCGATGTGCGAATGGCCGCGGCGCCAGCCGCGCCAGGTGCCGACTTGCTCGTTCTTCGCCTCGATGCCCCAGCCGGCGTAGGTCTTCACGACCCAGTCGTTCGCAGCCTTCTGGCCGGGCGTGCCGCTCATGCGGGGGCCGAGCGAGTCGAGCAACACCTGCGCGAGCGACTGCACGCGCGAGGAATCCATGCCGAGCGCCCACAGGCGACGGATGACCGGGTCGTCGGTGGTGTGGGTCTGGGCGGCGAGCGGGGCCGCGGCGAGCGAGAGCGCGGAGGCCGCGAACGCGGCGGCTGCGGCGAGTGGGCGAAGTCGTGCCATGGGGGCTGGGTTGGGGTGGGGGATGGTGAAAGTTCGGCACGAGCCGGGAGGGAGGGCAAGGCAGGCGCTGTGCGCGTCTTTCGCCGTGCGACGCCACGACGTAGCCTTGCAGGGAAGTCGCCCGCGTCCACCACGTGTCCCACCCGTCACCGTGCACCCTGACTCCGACACCCTCCGCGTCGGCATCGCGCAGATCGCGCCCGTGTGGCTCGATCGCGACGCCACCATCGACAAGGTCTGCGCATGGATCGAGGGCGCGGCGCGCGACGGCTGCGAACTCGTGGCGTTCGGCGAGGCGCTCGTGCCGGGCTATCCGTTCTGGCTCGAGCGCACCGACGGCGCGCGCTTCGAGTCGCCGCTGCAGAAGTCGCTGCACGCGCACTACCTCGACCAGGCGGTGGACCTCGAGCGTGGCGACCTGCACCGAGTGCAGGAGGCGGCGGCCGACAGCGGCGTGCACGTGTGCGTGGGCACGATCGAGCGGCCGGCGGATCGTGGCGGGCATTCGGTGTACTGCACGCTCGTGCAGGTGAACGCCGAGGGGCGCATCGTGGTGGCGCACCGCAAGCTCATGCCCACGTACGAGGAGCGGCTGGCGTGGGCCACCGGCGATGGACATGGCCTGCGCACCAACCGCGTAGGCGCCTTCACCGTGGGCGCGCTCAACTGCTGGGAGAATTGGATGCCGCTGCCACGCGCCGCGCTCTACGCGCAGGGGGAGGACCTGCACGTGGCCACGTGGCCCGGCAACGTGCGCAACACGGAGGACATCACGCGCTTCATCGCGCGCGAGGGGCGCTCGTACGTGATCTCCGCGTGCGCGCTCATGCGCCGCGAGGACATCGGCGACCACGTCCCGCACGCGGACCTCATTGCCGAGGGCAGTGAACCGGTGCTCGCCAACGGTGGCTCGTGCATCGCTGCGCCCGACGGCAACTGGCTGGTCGAACCGGTGGCCGACGCCGAATGCCTCATCTCAGCCACGCTGCATCACGGCCTCGTGCGGCGCGAGCGGCAGACGTTCGACCCGGCTGGACACTACGCGCGGCCGGATGTCACGCGCCTGATCGTGGATCGGCGGCGGCAGGGCACGGCGGAGTTCACCGACTGATGCGGTGCCGCTGGCTCCTGTTGTGCTGTGCGGCGGTCGTGGCGTGCGGTGACGCGACACCGGGTGACGAGACGGCGCTTCCGGCCGTGCACATCGACGGCTCCAACGGCGTGATGCCGCTGGCGCGCGCGCTCGCGGACGCGTACGTGGCTGTCGATTCGAGCGCCGTGATCACGTTCGGCACCGGACTTGGCTCACGCGCACGTCTCGATTCGCTGCGCGCGGGGCGCATGGACATCGCCATTGCCAGTCATGGGCTCGACACGGCCGCGCTGCGCGCCGAGGGGCTGGCCGTGCATCGCATTGCGGAAACGCCGGTGGTGCTGGGCGTGCATGCGGCGTCGGTGTCGCTCGCCGGATTGCCGTCGGCGCGCCTGTGCGACGTGCTCGCCGGACGCGAAACGTCCTGGCGTCCGCTGGGCGACGGGCGCGACCTGCCGATCGTGCTCGTGGTGCGCCCCGAGGCGGAAGTGGACATGGAAGTGCTGCGCGACCGCGTGCCGTGTGCGCACGACGTGGCGATCACACCGATGGCGCGCATCGCGGAGGAAACGGCCGACATGGCGCGCGCGATCGCCGAGACGGAGGGGGCGATCGGTGTGACGACCGCGACGGTGGCGGCGCAGAGTGGCGGCGCCATTCGTGCGCTCGCGCTCGATGATGTGCAGCCGAGCGTGGCCGCCGTGCGCGCGGGGCGATACACGCTCACGCGCTCGTCGTACCTCGTGGCGCGCGGTGATGCGCACACGGGCGTGGCGCGGTTCCTGGCGTTCATCGCGTCGCCGGAAGGACAGCGCGTGCTCGAGGCGAACGGGGCGGTGGGGGTCACCGGAGGCCGCTGAGGGGAACGGGTGCGCGGTGGTGCGGTGGTGCGGCTGGCGGCGGGCAGCCGTGGACTGCAAGTTCGCCGTGCCGTTCCCTCCCACCCCACCTGCCATGCGCCTGCTGTCGCGCGTGCTCGCCGCCATCGTGGCCGCGAGCACACCCCTCGTGTTTCCGCTCGGCGCCCAGGCGCCACAGCACCCGCTCGATGGCCTGTCGGGTCGCGAGCACTGGACGATCTACAACACGCTCGTCGCGTCCGGCCGCACCGACACCACGACGAACTACCTGTACGTCGGCCTCAAGGAGCCGGTCAAGTCGGAGGTGCTCGCGTGGCGCCCCGGCCAACCGGTCCGGCGCGAAGCGCTCGTGCACCTCGTGCAGGGTGACAGCGGCTACGAGGCGGTGGTGGACCTCGCGGCGAGCCGCGTGCTGTCGTGGACGGCGGTGCCCGCGCGACAGTTCATGACGTACGGTGCGGAGTTCGGCGCGATGAGCGGCCTCGTGCTCGAGGATGAACGCGTGCGCAGCGCGATCCGGGCGCGCGGCATCACCGACTTCACGCACGTGAGCTGCGGGGCCAATCACGGCTACCTCGACCGACCCGAGGAGCGCGGCAAGCGCACGTTGCATGTCACGTGCGGCGATGATCGCGGCGTGGTCACCGGCTACGGCGCGGAGATCGAGGGGCTCGTGATCGTGGTCGACCTGACGGACAAGAAGATCCTGCGCGTGACCGACAGCGGCGTGCGTCCCATGGGCGGACCGTACGGCGCGTTCGACGCGGAAGCGATCGGTCCCACGCGCGAGGTGCGCAATCCGGTGCGCATGGAGCAGCCGTTGGGTCCGTCGTATTCGGTGAGCGGCCAGCAGGTGAGCTGGCAGAACTGGAACTTCCAGTTTCGCGTGGACCCGCGGCGCGGCGTGGTGCTGTCGCTCGTGTCGTACACCGATGGCGGCGTGGCGCGGCCCGTGATGTATCAGGGCTCGCTCTCAGAACTTTTCGTGCCCTACATGGACGCGGAGGACCCATGGAATTATCAGGGCTTCTTCGACCTCGGCACCTATCCGGCGCTGTTCGGCGGCATTGCGAGCAGCCTCGAGCCCGGCGTGGAATGCCCGGCATACGCCACGTACTTCAACGCCATGGTGGTCACCATCAAGGGGATGCCTCGCGAACGCGTGCGCGCCGCGTGCCTGTTCGAGCGATCGGCGGGTGACGTGGCGTGGCGCCACGGCCGCGAGGGTGGCAACCTGATCGAGGCGCGTCCCAAGCGCGACCTCGTACTGCGCATGTTCATGACGGCGGGCAACTACGACTACCTGTTCGACTGGGTGTTCCAGCAGGACGGCACGCTGCGCATGGACGCGGGCGCGTCCGGCATGGACGCCACCAAGTCGGCCACGGGCACGGCGGCGGACGAGGTGTACGGCCGCCGCGTGTCGGCCGACCGGGTGGGCGTGAATCACAGTCACTTCTTCTCGTTCCGCCTCGACCTCGACGTGGACGGGCCGCAGAACTCGCTGCTGGTCGATCGCCTCGTGCCCGAGACGCTCCCCGCCGACAATCCGCGCCGCAGCCTGTGGACGGTGAAGACGTCCGAGGCGGCGCGCGAGCGCGATGCCATGCGGCACTCCACCATGAACGCGCCGGAGATCTGGCGCATCGTGAATCCGTCCAAGCCGGGACCGTACGGGGGCTTCACCGGCTACCAGATCGACGGCCACGGCGCGATGACGCTGCTCGCACCGGACGACTACCTGCAGCGGCGCGCGGGCTTCACCGACCACACCCTGTGGGTCACGCCGTACAACGAGCGCGAGTTGTACGCGGCCGGCGACTACCCCACGATGAGCACGGCGGGTGACGGACTGCCGAAGTGGACGAGCGCCAATCGGCCGATCGCGAAGACCGACGTAGTGGCGTGGCTCACGATGGGCTTCCACCACGTGCCGCGGCCGGAGGACTGGCCGCTCATGCCGGTGGCGAAGCACAGCTTCGAGATCCGTCCGGTGGGCTTCTTCTCGCGCAACCCGGCCATGGATCTGCCGAAGCAACCGGACTGATGCTGCAAGTTCGCCACCGCGGCTCGGCCGACCGCGGTGGCGCTTGCGATGGCTCGCGTGGCGGTGCCATATTCTTCGTATACGAAGTATATGTCCCCGTCATCCCGCGCCTGCCATGCGCCGCGAATCCGTCCTCCCCTCAACGTCCGTCACGTCGACGCCGGCCGATTCCGCGCCGACGCAGGGTGCCGGCGCGCAGCTCTGGCGTGCCGCCACGGAGTGGCAGCGCCAGGCGCGCGCAGCGCTCGAACCACTCGGGCTCACGCACGCGCAGCATCTCCTGCTCGCGTCGGCGGCGTGGCAGGCACGCGATCGCGGTGCGCCGCCGCTCACGCAGGCCATGCTCGGCGCGGACGCAGGCGTCGATCCGGCCATGACGTCGGAGGTGCTGCGCACGCTCGAGGAACGTGGCCTGCTGCAGCGCGTGCCTCACCCCGAGGACGGGCGCGCGCGCGTGATCCGGGTGTCGGCCGCCGGCCGACGCCTTGCGCAGCGCGCCGTGCAGGCGGTGATGTACGTGGACCGGGAGTACTTCGGCGCGCCGTCAGACGCGCTGCGGGCGCTGACGTTGCACCTTGGCAGCACCACGATGGCGGCGACATCGCCAACGTCGATTGCCGCGCGCACCGAGCGCATCACGGACACGGCCGCATCACCACTGGCGCTGCGCCACGCGAGCGCAAACTCGCGGTACGGCCGTGTGCTCATGGCCGCCTCTCCGAAGGGCGTGTGCTTCGCGCAGTTCGGCGCCGACGAGGCCGCCCTGCAACAGGCGCTGCACGAGGCGTTTCCCGGCGCAATGCTGTCGCCCGCTCCGGCGGATGATGTGCTGCACGGGTGGCTCGATGCGTACGCGGCCTACCTCGCCGGTGCGTCGGTCGCGCCCGCGTTCCCGCTCGAGCTGCCAGGCACGCCGCTCCAGCAGGCGGTGTGGTCGTACCTGCAGTCGCTGCCGCGCGGCACGACCGTGACCTACACCGACGTGGCGCGCGGCGTCGGCAAGCCGAGCGCGGTGCGTGCCGTGGCGTCGGCGTGCGGCGCCAATCGTGTTGCGGTGCTCGTGCCGTGCCATCGCGTGGTGCGCACGGACGGTGGTTTGGGCGGCTATCGCTGGGGGCTCGAGCGCAAGCGCGCGCTGCTCGCGGCCGAGGGCGCGCGACTGGTGGCCTGAGGACGAGCCGGCGCTCGTGATGCATCCGGGTGGACGCATCACGGCGTGTGCTCAACGCGCGATCGCGCGCTCCGCCAGTGCGTGCGCGATGGCACCGAGCCCGCGGCCGATGGCGCGCCCGTCACTGGTGTTGGCCATCACGGTCACGGCGATGCCGTGCTGGGCATAAAAGCGCATCTCGGTGAGGTAGCCCGGGAAGAAGCCGCTGTGTCCGTAGATCACGCCGAGCGGCGTGTCGCGAATGATCACGCCCAGGCCGTACCGCGCCCCGGCGCCGAGCCCACGCGCCGGTACACCATCGAGTGCGAGCGCGAGTTGTGCGGGGGGCACCGCGCGGCCGGTGTACCACGCCTGCGCCCAGCGCGAGAGATCTTCCGGCGTGCTGGCGAAGCCGCCGCCGGCCCACTCGAAGGCCGGGTTGAGTGCGAGCGCACCGCCCTGCAGCATGGCGCCGCGCATGCCGAGCGGGTCGTTGGCCGCCACGTAGCCGTTGGCGAGGGCCGGGATGCGCGTGGACACCGACGGCACGGTGCCGCGCAGGCGGAGCGGCGCGAGGAAGCGTTCGCGGATGGCGTCGTAGGCGGTGCCGCCGATGATGCGCTCCACGATGAGCGCGAGCACGAGATAGTTGGTGTCGGAGTACTCCCAGCTCGTGCCGGCAGCGAAGGGCGCCGGCTTGTCGAACACGTAGGCGAGCTGGTCCTGCACCTGCCACGCGCGCAGCGGATCGGCCGCGAGGTCGCGCGCGAAGGCCGGATCGAACTCGTAGCGCACGAGGCCGCTGGTGTGGTTCATGAGCTGGCGCACGGTGATCTGCGCGCCGTTGGGGAGCCGACCGAACCACGGTTCGGTGCCGAGCCAGCGCGCAATCGGCGCGTCGAGCTCGAGCTGGCCACTGCCCACGAGCTGCAGCGCGAGCGCGGCGAAGAACGTCTTGCCGGTGCTGCCGGCGAGCAAGCGGTGCGTGGGGGTGAGCGGTACGCGACCGGTCGAGTCGGCGAGGCCACTGGTGACGGTGATGGTGCGTCCGTCGGGGAGCGCCACGGCCGCGGAGAGGCCGGGCGCCGTGCCAAGCGTGTGCAGCGAGTCGAGCAGCTGCTGCAGCGTGTCGCGAGTCGCCACGGCGCGCGTGAGGTCGCGGCCGGGCGCGCAGGTCACACGCGCGAAGGCGAGGCGCAGCGCGCGCGCCGGATCGTCGTCGTACACGAGCGCGAGCAGCGAGTCGCGTCCCGCGCGCCGATACACGAGGTGCTTCGGGGAGTCGTGCGCCGGATCGGCGAAGTGCGCGCTGTCGGCGGACGCGGCGCGCAGCGCGAACGTGTGCGACGGCTGGCCCGACGGCGCAGCCATGTACGTGCCGTCGGTCGCGCGCGCGTTCACGGTCACGCGCAGGAACTCCCAGCCGGAGAGTGTGTCGCCGCGAAAGCTGGCCGCACCGCCGTCCAACCCGGTCGGCGTGCGACGCCATTCCTCGCGTCCGATCCCGGTGGCGGTGCGGCGTTCCCAGCATCCCTCCAGGAAGGCGAGCGGCTGCGCCCGTGTGATCGGTGGCGCCGCCGGCACGAGATCCACGAACTGCCGGATTGCCGCGATGCCGTTCTGCGCCGGCGTGAAGCGCGTGAGCGTGAGCGACGTCTTGCCGTCGCTCCAGGTCCAGTTTTCGCGCAGCCCCTCGGGCACCGGGGCCGACGAGTACACGGCGCCGCGTCCGTAGTCGCGCATGTGCGCGCCGACCATGGCATCGACGTTGCGCGTGTCGGCGTAGAGCAGTGCGAAGCGCACCACCGGACCGGTGCCATCGCGCACAATGAGCAGGCCGTCGGCGTCTTCGCCGAAATAGGTGGGCGGCACGCGCACCAGCGTATCGCCCTTCACCGCGACCCACTTCTCGGCGCCGCCGAGCGGCTGGCCGAGGCGCACGGTGTCGCCGTCCACGTCGACCTCGCGCAGCAGCGGCGCGCGCGTCCATGCCGGTTGTGCGTTCGCGGGCATGGTGCACGCGAACACGGCGATCAGGGCGGTGAGCAGTGCGCGGTATCGCATGGCGTCGGAATCTGGAAAGGTCGAATCTCGCGCGCCATGACCGTCAGGGCCTGCGGTCTGCCGCTCAGCCGATACCCGCCGGACTGCGTGTCAGCGCCGCACCTCGACCGCTCGCCGCACCACGCCGAACGACGTGCTCTTCGGCGACGAAGCGATGATCTCGAGCGTGTAGGTGCCTGGGGGCGTGGACGGGAAGGTGCCGGCGTACTCGCTGGCCGTGCCGGCGTAGGTGAGCGGCACGTCCTGCACCACGAGCCCGTTGCGCACGAGCCGGGCACGCACCTCCTCCACCTGCCAGAGCGCCTCGGGTCCGGTAGGGCAGGAGCAGAGCATGCGCACGCGCGCCCGCACGTTGAGCCGGCCGCCACCCTGCAGCACGCGCGTCGAATCGGGGGTGAGCAGGTCGATCACGTACCCGTGCATCTCGAGCACGACGCCGTCGCCGACCAGGTCGCGCCCCGGCACGAGCATGAGGCGTTTGCTCGTGCGTGCCATCTGGTCGGGGTAGCCGAGCGGGCCTTCGGCGATGACCTCGACGGGCGTGGCCATGGTGAGCGGGATCGTGGTCTCGAAGCGCGCGCCGTCCGGGGCGGTGAAGATCCGGTCGCCGCGGGAGCGCGGTTCCTGCATGAGCCGGCGCGTGTCGCCCGTGCCACCCTCGTGCAGGCCGGTGGCGAGCACGCGGTCGTCGTTCACGTCGCGAATGGTGATGCGCACGCCGCCGACGGCCGAGCCGATCAGCTTGGCGTCGTGCGTGGCCACGTGCACGATGACCTTGGTGGGGACGGCGGTGGTGGCCGAGACCGGCGCCGAGGAGACGGCGCTGCGGGAGCCGGTGCACGCGCTGAGGAGCGCGGCGGCGGCGAGCGGGAAGACGAGGGAGAGTCGCATGTCGCAAGAGACCGCCGCGGCACGCGGCCGTCAATCGGGGAGATGCCGACCGCTGCGGCATCTCCCCAACGGGCCGAGGCGCAGCTGGCCCCTACTGCTTGATCGCGGCGATGCCGGCGGCGGCGACCTCCTCGTCCTGCTGGCTGGTCACGCCGCTCACACCCACGGCGCCGATCACGCGTCCGTCCACGATGATCGGCAGGCCGCCCTGGAGCGCGACGACCCCGTCCACCGAGAGGAAGTTGAGCTGGTTTTCGGTGATGCGGTCGGCGTAGACCTTGCTGGGGCGGCCGAAGCGCGCGGAGGTGCGCGCCTTGCCTTGCGCGATCTGCACGGTGCCGGTGGCGGCCCCGTCGAGCTTGAGGAAGCCGAGCAGGTCGCCGGCCGGGTCGACCACGGCGATGGACACGTTCCAGCTGTTGGCGCGCGCCTTGGCCTCGGCGGCGGTGAGCACGGCCTTCACGGCGTCGGCGGTGAGGGCCTTGGCGTTGGCCAGCTGGGCAGCGGCGGCGCGCGGGGCGGCCAGGAGGAGCGCACCGAACAGGAGCGCGTGGGACAGGCGACGTGGAATCATGGGAGCTCCGTGGGATGTGTGGCGTTGGTGTCCGCAAACTGTGCGGCGGCGCGTCCGGGAGCCAGCGTCGGCTCGCCAGTGGTCGGCTGACCGTTGGTCGGCCCACTGCTGGCCGGCTAGTCGGTCGACGGTTCGCCGGCGGAGGGTTCACCGCCCACCGGCGCCAGGTGCAGCGTCTGCGTGGGGAAGGCGACCTCGGCGCCGTGTGCCAGGATGATCTCCCCGATGCGGAGCAGCACGTCCTGTTTCACTTCGTGGTACTCCACCCAGACCACGGTCTTGGTGAACGTGTAGATCATGACGTCGAGCGACGAGGCCCCGAACAGGTTGAAGTTGACGATCAGCGTCTGGGTGGCGTCGATGCCGGGATGGTCGCGCAGCATGGCCTTGATGTCGGCCACGATCGGCGCGACGACGGCGAAATCGTCGTAGCGCAGCCCGATCGTTTCCCGGATGCGCCGGTGTGACATGCGCCCCGGATTCTCCACCACGATCGTGGTGAAGACGGCGTTGGGCACGTAGATGGGGTTCTTGTTGAAGCCGCGAATGCGCGTGTGGCGCCAGCTGATGTGCTCGACCGTGCCCTCGATGTTCCGGTCCGGGCTGCGAATCCACTCGCCCACGCTGAAGGGGCGGTCGAGATAGATGGTGAGGCCGCCGAAGAAGTTGGCGAGGAGGTCCTTGGCGGCGAGGCCCACGGCCAGGCCGCCCACGCCGCCGAGTGCGAGCAGGCCGGTGATCTGGAAGCCGAGCGTTTGCGCGACGATGAGCACCGTCACCACGATCACGAGCAGGCTGGCGAGCTTGCCGAGCGCATCGATGGTGGTGCGGTCGATGCTGTCCGGGTTCGCCGTGCCGGCCTGCACGAGGTTCTCCTGCACGCGGCGCACGAAGCGGAGCGTGAACCAGGCGACACAGAGCACCAGGGCCACGTCGCGCAGCGCGAGCGCCTGCTCGAGAAAGCGTGTGGTGACCTGCCCCTGGGCTACGCGGGCCATGAAGCTGGCGCCGATCACCCACAGCGCCACCAGCACGGGACGGCCCGCGCTGCGGAGCAGGGCGTCGTCCCACACGGTCTCGGTGCGCGCCGTCACGCGCTGCGCGTGGCGCAGCAGCAGCTGCGCGACGCGATTCACGATCGCGGTGAGGAGGGCGATGCCGACCACCGCCGCCAGCCACGGCGGAATGCCCAGCCGCGTCTCGAGGAAGTCGCTGAGTGGTTGCATGTCTCGCAACCTATCGCGGGGACGCATCCGCGTCGTGCGACTTGCGGTTGCCAGCGCAATCGGCAGAATGTGAGGGATGTCCCTCTCCCTCGCCCGCCCCGCCATGACCGCTCGCCTCTCCGCGCTCCTGCTCGCCATCGCCGCTGCGCCGGCCATCGCCCAGACGCCCGCCACCGCGCTCACCTCGGCCCTGCCGTTCCGCACGATCGGATCGGCGGCGATGTCCGGCCGCTTCGTGGATCTCGCCGTGTACGAGGCGCAGCCGCACGTGTTCTACGCGGCCTCGTCCACCGGCGGGCTGTACAAGACCACCAACAACGGCACCACGTGGACCGTGCTGTTCAACCACCAGGCGGTGCACTCGCTCGGCGCGATCGCGCTCGACCAGCGCGACACGAGCATCGTGTGGGTGGGCACCGGCGAGCGCGCCAACCGGCAGAGCTCCGGGTGGGGCGACGGCGTGTACAAGAGCACCGACGGCGGCACCACGTTCACACACGTGGGGCTGCGCGAATCGGCGCACATCGGCCGCATCGTGATCGACCCGCGCAACAGCGATCGCGTGTTCGTGGCGGCCATGGGGCAGCTGTGGGGGGCCAACGAGGAGCGCGGCCTGTACCGCACGCTCGACGGCGGCCGCACGTGGACGCGCGTGCTGAACGTGGATGCGAACACCGGCGTGGTGGATGTGGCCATGCATGCCTCCGACCCGAATACGCTCTACGCGGCCAGCTACCAGCGGCGTCGCACGCCCTTCGGCTTCGATGGCGGCGGGCCGGGGAGCGCGCTCTGGAAGAGCACCGATGGCGGCACCACCTGGAGCAAGCTCACGAACGGCCTGCCGACCGGCGAGTACGGACGCATCGGCATCGCGATCTACGCGAAGGATCCGAAGATCGTGTACGCGAGCATCGAGCAGGGCGAGCGCTATACGGCGAGCACGGCGTACGAGGAGCCGAAGGCCGGCCTGTACCGCTCGCAGGACGCCGGTGCCACGTGGGAGCAGATGAGCACCTGGAACCCGCGCCCCATGTATGCGAGCCAGGTGATCGTGGATCCGAACGATCCGTGCACCATCTACATGATGAACTTCTTCTCGTGGAGCACGGATTGCGGCAAGACGTCGCAGTCGCTGCGCCAGTCGCTGCACGGCGACGACCGCTTCCTGTGGGTGAACCCGGCCAACTCGAAGCACCTCATCAAGGCCGATGACGGCGGCATCGGCATTTCCTACGACCAGGCGAAGACGTGGCAGTACGTGCCGCACCTCAATGTGAGCCAGTGGTACCGCGTGTCGTTCGACATGGCCACGCCCTACCGCGTGTACGGCGGGCTGCAGGACAACGGCTCGTGGAGCGGGCCGAGCGCCACGTACCGCAGCGAGGGCATCACCAACGCCGACTGGATCAAGTGGGGCGGCGGCGACGGCTTCTTCAACCTCGTGGACACCACCGACAACCGCACGCTGTACACGAACTCGCAGTTCCTGGGGCTCACGCGCGTGGACCTCGTCAGCGGTGAACGGGTGGACATCCGCCCCGGCGATCCGCAGGGGGCGATCAGCGCGCGCCGCAACTGGACCACGTGGGGCGACATGAACGCGCCCGAGCAGCGCCTCGGCAACGCGATGGCGCCCGCCAACTGGGATGCGCCCATCCTCATCTCGCACCACGACACGAAGACGATCTACGCGGGCACGAACATTCTCTGGAAGAGCACCGACCGCGGCAACACGTGGACGGCGCTCGGCGATCGCACCACCGGCGTGGACCGGCGCACGCTGCCGATCATGGGGCAGATGCCGCGTGCGAACTCGCTCTCGCTCGACGACGGCACGCCGTACTGGCCGGCGCTGTCGGCGATCGCCGAGTCCCCGCGCGTGCGCGGCGTGCTGTGGGTGGGCACCGACGACGGCAACGTGCAGCGGAGCGGCGACGGCGGCGCCACCTGGACGGAGTTCTCGGGGAAGATCGCGGGACTGCCGCGCAGCGCGTGGATCAACGGCATCGAGGCGTCACGTCATGCCGACGGGCGCGCGTACCTGGTGGCCAACAACTACCGCGCCGGCGACTTCGCGAACTACGTGTACGTGACCGACGATGACGGCCGCACGTGGCGCCGCATCGACGGCGGGCTGCCGGCCAATCGCGTGGCGCGCACGCTGCGCGAGGATCTCGTGAACCCCGACGTGCTCTACCTGGGCACGGAACTCGGCCTGTTCTGGAGCAACGATCGCGGGCGCACGTGGGCCGAGCTGCGCGGCAACATGCCGACGATGGCGTTCAACGATCTCTTCATTCACCCTCGCGAGCACGATCTGGTGCTCGGCACGCACTCGCGCGGCATCTGGATCCTCGACAACGTGCGCGCGCTGCGTGAGCTGACGCCCGCCGTGGCGGCAAAGCCGCTGCACGCGTTCAGCACGCGACCGGCGGAGCAGATCCGCTATCGCGGCGAGCTCGGGCATGTGGGTGACATGTTCTACACGGGCGAGAACCCGCCGGCGGGTGGCATCGTGGACTTCTGGCAGGCGACCGCCGGACCGGCCACGGTCACGTTCACGAGCGCGCAGGGGGAGGCGGTGGCCACGCTGTCGGTCGAGGCGAAGGCCGGGCTCAATCGCGCGGTGTGGGACCTGAGCTACCGCGAGGTGGCGCCCGCTGGCGGCCGCGCGGTGGCGGGCCCGCTGGTGGTGCCGGGGATGTACACCGTCACTGTGCAAAGCGGATCGAACGAGGCGCGCACGACGCTCGAGGTGCGCGAGGACCCGCGCATCACCGTCGCGGCGAACGTGCGCGCGGCGTGGACGCAGTCGCTGCTCGAGATCGCGGCGCTGCGGCGCGATGCGCAGGCGCTGCTCACGCGATCGACGGCCGCGGTGCGCGCGGCCACGGACGCGGATCGGGCGCGGCTCACCGAGCACCGTCGCGAGGCGACAGAGCTCTCGGCGCGCGTGAACCGGCTGTACGGCGAGGTGCGCGGGGCGGTGGGACCGCTCACGGCGCAGCAGCAGTCGCAGCTGGCGTACTACCGGCAGATGCTTGGGGTGCTTGGCGCGCCCTGAGCGTGCGGCGTCGTCGTCTGGCTGTTCTCGGAACTGCGAAGGACGCGAAGGCGCGATGGATGCGATGACGCGAGAACTGCGACTGAGCGTTGGAAGACCAACCGAAGAAGGACCAAGAAGGCCAACTGCGGGTGAGGCCGTGTCTCAGCTCGGCGTGGGCGTGCGCGTGAGCAGGCGTGCCACGTCGAGGTTGGCGGCGACGCGGCGCGCGATGTCGTGCACGCGCTCGACCTGCTCGGTGAGGGCGCCGGGCGTGGAATCGATGGGCAGGGCGAGCACGTCGAGGCGGAGCTGTTCGAGGGCGGCGATGGCGGTCTCGAGGCGCTGCAGGCGCTCGGCGTGGGTGGCCTGCAGCGCGGCGTGCGCGGCGGAGTCGCGCGCGGCTTCGGCGAGGTCGGCCTCGAGGCGCGCGACGTCGGCGCGCAGGGTGCCGACCTGCGCGGCGAGCTCGTGCGCGAGGTCGGGGACGTCGGCGAACTGCGCGCGCTGCTCGGGGGCGAGGGCGGCGACGGCGGCGGCGACGTCGCGGTCGAGGCGCAGTTCGGTGCGATCGCCCGAGGGGAGCACGCGCGTTGCCCGTGCGGGCAACCGCCACGCTGCGAGACGTGCGAAGGCGCGACGGACGGGCGCGAGCACGGTGTCGCCGAGCCGCTCGCGCACGCGTGTGATGAGCGTTGCTCCGCCCTTCGCCAGACAGAGCACCGGCGCGACGGTCATCACCACCCCCACCAACGCCTCAATCGCGGCGCCGAACGCCAGCGGCACGCCGGTCGCCTCGCTCACGCGCTCGAGCAGGCGCGCGAAGTCCACGCTGGTGAAGTACGGATGCAGGTACGCGAGCGCGCCACCCGCGCCAAGCCACGCGGCGGCGCGACCGAGCGACGCGTCGCCCTCGGCGCGCGCCGGCTGGGCCAGCGCGGCGTCGAGTTCGTCCGGGCCGTGCCCGAGGCGGAACGCGCGACGCGCGGTGACGAGCGCCTCGGCGCCGCGGGCTGCGGCCAGCGCGCCCACGACCAGGCTCAGTGACTCCGCGATCGACCGGGTGAGGTTGGCGCCCCAGCCGTCCCCCTCGGCCATGGCGATGAGCAGGCCGGTCGCGTAGACGGCACCGGCCCAGCCGAGCAGGGTGGCCGCGCCGGCCACGTGGCGACGCACGGTCTGCAGCATGGGGGCCGGCGTCGTGTTCGTCGCGTCGTCGAGGGACACGGCGGCCACGAACGCCTCCGCGTTCGGAAAGCGATCGATGGCGTGCTTGGCGAGGCAGCGATCGATCGCCTGCGCCAGCGCCGGCGGCAACTGTGGCGCGCGCGTGGCCACCGGCGGTGCGGCGTGCGTGGCGTGCTGCACGAGGAGTGCGGCCGGGGCATCGGCCTCGAACGGGGCGCGTCCGGCGGCGGCGACGTGTAACGTGATGCCGAGGGCGTAGAGATCGGCGCGTCCGTCCACCGTTTCGCCGAGCGCCTGCTCCGGGGCCATGTAGCGCGCGGTGCCGAGCACACCGTGTGGCGGCGTGTGGCCGTCGTCGGCGAGACGGGCGATGCCGAAGTCGGTGAGCAGGAAGCGGCCGCTGACGTCCTCGACGAGAATGTTGTCGGGCTTCACGTCGCGGTGCACCACGCCGCGCTCGTGCGCGTAGGCGAGCGCCCACCCCATTTCCCGCGCGAGCCGGCGCACCTCGTGCGCGGGCAGCGGTCCGTCCCGATGCAGGCGCCGCGCGAGCGACTCGCCGCGCACCCATGCCATGACGAGCCACGCGAGGTCGCCGTGCTCCTCGACGGCGTGCACGGGCACGATGTGCGGATGGAAGCAGCGCGCCGCCGCGCGGGCTTCGCGCAGGAAGCGGTCGCGCATGTCAGCACGCGCCGCGAGCTCGGGCGCCAGCAGCTTGATGGCGACGGGTCGCTCGAGGCGCACGTCGCGCGCGAGGTACACGATGCCCATGCCGCCGCGTCCGAGCTCGCGCTCGATGGAGAAGCGGCCGGCGAGGGCGCGCTGGAGCGCGAGTCCCGTGGGGTCGGTGGCGGGCGGGGTGAGCGGGGCCATGTGTGAACCTACGCCGCGCTCGGTGCGTGGGTGTCAGTGCCGGCGCGCGGGAGCGAAGGGGCGCGGTCGTGCGTAGATCGAGGGTAGTATTCGTGCAGATCCCCGCCCGGTCGCTCGGCCGATGCCGGATGCCAGGCGCTCGCGCTCCCTCCCGAACCCGCCCCCAGACGATGCGCTTCCGTTCCGTTTCGCTTCCCGTGCTGCTGCTCGCTGCCCTGACGACCGCCTGTGGAGGTGGTGGCGACGACTCTGCCGCCGTGGCCACCGCTGGCGATGCCGCGTGGCGCATCACCCCGCAGGGGTTCGGGCCGCTCCTGGCCGGCCAGTCGACTGCTGAAGCCGCGGCCGCCGTGGGCAGCGCGTTCGCCGCCGCGGCGGGTGCGTCGCCCGACTGCAGCTACGCCGAGTGGGCGGCGGCGCCGGCCGGTGTGCGCGTGATGCTGGTGCGCGATACCGTGGCGCGCGTGGAGGTGACGCAGGCGGGCGTGACGACGGCCGAGCAGGGGCGGATCGGCGATGCGGAGGGGCGCATCCAGTCGCTGTACGCCACCAAGGTGTACATCCGCCCGCACAAGTACACGACCGGCAAGTACATGGTGGTGATCCCGCCTGAGGACACGCTGCACCGCATCGTGTTCGAGACGGACGGGCAGAACGTGACGCTGTTCCGGTCGGGACGGATGCCCGAAGTGGAGTTCGTCGAAGGGTGCTCGTGAATCAAGTGTCTTTTTGATGATCTTTTGGTGATTTGAAAGTGTCGCAAAGAGCGCCCCTTGTCGTGAGCCGACGAGGGGCGCTCTTCTCGTTCGTCAGCGTCCGAACGCGATCCGGATGGCGCCCGTCACACGGAACGGCCACAAGCACAAAGCCCCGAGGCGCGAGCCTCGGGGCTTTGTGCACTTCTCACCGCCGACCGGCGGTCAGAACATCACGTTCGTACCCGTCAGCGCCGGCACGACGATCGGCGCGAGCCCGAGCGCGCGCAGGCGGTCGTTGAGCTTCTTGAGGTCCTCGTCGAACAGCTTCTGCAGCTTGGTGAGCTGCGTCTCGAGCTGGCCCGACAGCACCGTGAAGGCCTCCTCCGACTGCGTGGTGGGGCGCGCGTCGGCGCTCTCGATCACGCCGCGCAGGGCGGCGAGCTGGTTGTTCAGCTTGATCGGGTAGTTGAGCGGATCCTGCGAGGCCTGCATGCGCACCTGGTAGATCTCGCCCTCGACGGCGGCGATGTTCTCCTTGAAGCGGTTGGCTTCGGTGCGCAGCGCGCCGTTGTCGTTCTTGCCGAGGCGATCGTCCACCTGGCCGCGCACGTCGCGCACCTGGAGCACGGCACGGTGCGCGTCGTCCACGCGGGCCGCCACCTGCGACGAGAGCTTGAACTGCGCCTCGAAGTCGGCCTGCGTGATGCCCGTCAGGCGCGGATCGGCCACGATGGCGAACGGCTCGGTGAAGGTCGCGCCGTTGGCGGAGAGGCGCACCTGGTACTCGCCCGGGGGCGCCAGCGGGCCCTGCGTGTTGGCGGCCCACATGATCAGCCCCGGGAAGTCACGCGGGCCCGGGTAGCGCATGTCCCAGCGGAAGCGGTGGTGTCCCGCCGTCACGGGCAGCGCGGCGCTGCCGAACACGCCACGGCGCCCGCCGCCCTGCGCACCCTCGGCGGCCGCCGGACGCGGCGTGCCGGTGAAGGTGCGGATCACGCGTCCCTGGGCGTCGAGGATCTCGAGCTTGACGGTGTCGGCGTCCTTTGCGAGGAAGTAGTCGAACTCGGGGATGAACTGGCGCGTGCGGCTGTAGTTGCCCGTGGGACGCGAGAGCGTGCGCACGAACCGGGTGGGCTTGTACAGGAACGCACCGCGCTGGGCGAGGTCCGGCGACGCCTGGCGCAGCGGCGCGGCGTTGTCGAGCACCCAGTACGAGCGGCCATGCGTGGCGATGACGATGTCGTCGTCCTTGAGCGCGATGCCGGCCACTTGCGTCACGGGCAGGTTGAGCTGCAGCGACTGCCAGTTGGCGCCGTCGTCGAAGGACACGAGCATGCCGCGCTCGGTGCCGGCGTACAGCAGGCCGGGACGCTTGAGGTCCTCGCGGATGCTGCGCACGTAGTGACCGGCGGGGATGCCGTTGGTGATCTTCGACCAGGTGCGGCCGTAGTCGGTGGTCTTGAAGACGTACGGCGCGATGTCCTGCGAGCGGTAGCGCACGGCGGCGACATAGGCCTTGCCGGGCGTGTGCACCGACACGTCCACCTCGTGCACGCGGCTGAACTTGGGGAGCTCGCGCGGCGTGATGTCGGTCCACGACTCGCCGTCGTTGCGGGTGAGCTGCACCTTGCCGTCGTCGGAGCCGATCCAGAGCTCGCCCTTCGCGTGCGACGACTCGGTGATGCGCCACACGGTGCCGTAGTACTCCACCGACGTCTGGTCGCGCGTGATGTCACCGCCCGACGGACCAAGCGTGGCCGGATCGGCGTAGGTCAGGTCGCCGGAGATGCGCTTCCAGCTGCCGCCGGCGTTCTCCGAGCGCCACACGTGCTGTGAGCCCGTGTACACCACCTTCGGGTCGTGCTTCGACGCGGTGATGGGGCTGTTCCACTGGAACCGTTCCTTGAGGTCGATGGCCGAGTTGCCCATCGGGTTCACCGGCCACACGTTCACGGCGCGCGACTGGTCGGTCAGCAGCGACGTGAAGCTCATCGCGCCACCGTAGCAGGAGGCATAGAAGAGGTTGATGTCGCCCGGGTGCGGCTCGACGGGGCCCGTCTCGCAGCCGCCCGGCGCGTAGAAGAACGAGCCGTCGCCGTCCATGGGCACGCAGGCGGTGCTGTTGTCCTGCTGGCCGCCGCAGATGTGGTACGGGAAGTGGTTGGTGAGGCGCACGTCGTACATCTGCGACGTGGGGAATGCCTGCCCGGTCCACGTGGCGCCGCCGTTCCAGCTCACGTTGGCGCCGCCGTCGTTCGACTGCACCATGCGCTGCGGGTTGTCCTTCGCGATCCACAGGTCGTGGTTGTCGCCGTGCGGCACGCTGATCGTCTGCCAGGTCTTGCCGCCGTCGCGCGACCGATTGAACTGCACGTTGAGCACGTAGACGAGATCCTTGTCCTTCGGATCGGCCACGATGCGCGTGTAGTAGAAGGCGCGCTGGCGCAGGTTGCGGCTGTCGCTCACCTGCGTCCACGTGGCGCCCGCATCATCGGACGAGAACACGCCGCCCTGGTCGTTCTCGATGATGGCGTACACGCGGTTGGGGTCGGCGCCACTCACGCTGACGCCCACCTTGCCCCACATGCCGGTGGGCATGCCCGGGTTCTTCGTGAGCTCGGTCCACGTGCTGCCGCCGTCGGTGCTCTTGAAGAGGCCGGAGCCCGGGCCGCCGGAGGAGAGCATCCACTCCTTGCGGTACGCCTCCCAGAGGCCGGCGTACAGGGTGTTGCTGTTGCTCGGATCGATGAACAGGTCGACCGCGCCCGTCTTGTTGTTGCGGAAGAGCACGCGCTCCCACGAGGTGCCGCCGTTGGTGGTGCGGTAGACGCCGCGCTCCTCACTGGGGCCGTACGGGTCGCCGAGGGCGGCCACAAAGGCGCGGTCGCAGTTGGCGGGATCGAGGCGGATGCGGCCGATCATCTGCTGGCCGGTCTTCGACTCGAGGCCGATGTGCTTCCAGGTCTTGCCGCCATCGACCGACTTGTAGACGCCGTCGCCGGGAATCACGTTGCCGCGGAACTGCACTTCGCCCATGCCGGCGTACACGACATCGGGGTTGGCCTCGCACTGCGCGATCGCGCCGACCGAGGAGGTGGCGATCTGGCCGTCGCCGATCGGGTTCCACGTGTTGCCGGCGTCGGTGGTCTTCCACACGCCGCCGCCGGTGGCGCCGAAGAAGTACTCGAGCGGCCGGGCGACGGTGCCGGTCACGGCGATCGAGCGACCGCCGCGATTGGGGCCGACGTTGCGCCAGCGCAGCGAGCCGAAGGTGGCGGCCGGAACGGCCGAGGCGGAGCCGGCGGGGCTCTGGGCGTGCGCCGGGGGAAGCGCCGCCAGCAGGGCGGCACCCACCGCGGCGGCGCTCAAGGCGACGGCGCGAAGCGGACGGGAAGTGGCGATCATGACGCGTGGTCCTGGGGGGAGGGACGAACGGCCGGTCCCGACGGCGGGGTCGGCTTCTCGAAAATGGGACGGGGGCGACGGCGGCGGCAACCCGCGCGCCGCGGCCACCCGGCGGCGCCCCCGCGAGCGTGCTGCGGTGGCTCGCGCCGCGATGGCACGAGCGCTGTCGGGCAACGCAGCGAGGATGCGCGCCGTAGCCCATGTTACGGCGCCCTGCGGCGTACCGCTGCGCCGGAGACGGTTCGCGCCCCACCCTGCTCCCTCCCTGTCGTGCTCCCTCATCCGCTCTTGACGCGCGTCCGCACGTCACTGCCCCTCGGGGCAGTCGCCCTCGTGCTCGCCCTCGATCCCCTCTCGGCCCAGCCCGCTCGCGGGGGCGCCGCGCGAAGCCCCGCGCCGTCCACCGATGTGTCCTGGCGCAACATCGGCCCCGACCAGTCCGGCCGCATGACCGCCATCGCCGGCTCCACCGCCCGCCCCGACGAGTACTACATGGGCACCACCGGTGGTGGCGTCTGGAAGACCACGGACGGCGGCAAGACCACCGTGCCTGTCACCGACGCCTACTTCGGCGGTACGATCGGCTCGATCGACGTGCAGCAGTCCAACCCCGACGTCGTGTGGGTGGGCGGCGGCGAGACGCCCATCCGCGGCAACGTCTCGCACGGTGACGGGGTGTGGAAGAGCACCGATGCCGGCAAGACGTGGCAGTACATGGGGCTCAAGGAGACGCAGTACATCGCCCGCGTCCGCATTCACCCGACCAACCCGGACATCGTGTACGTGGGCGCGCTGGGCCATGTGTTCGGGCCGAACAAGGAACGCGGCGTCTACCGCACGACCGACGGCGGCAACACGTGGAAGCAGATCCTGTACCGCAACGACAGCACCGGCGTCGCGGACATGATCCTCGATCCGTCCGATCCGAAGACCATCTACGTGACCTTCTGGCAGGTGGGTCGCAAGCCGTGGCAGCTCGTCAGCGGCGGCGCGGGGAGCGGCATCTTCAAGACCACCGACGGTGGGGACACATGGAAGGAGATCACGCGCAATCCGGGGCTGCCGCAGAGCGGCCCGCTCGGCGCGATCGGCATCACCGTCTCGCCGGCGAAGCCCAGCCGCCTGTGGGCGATCATCGAGCACGAGCCGAACGGCGGCGTGTATCGGAGTGACGACGCGGGTGCCACGTGGACGTTCATGACGGGCGACCGCAACCTGCGGCAGCGCGCCTGGTACTACTCGAAGCTGTACGCCGACCCCGCCGACACGAACGTCGTGTACGGGCCCAATGTGAGCCCGCTCATCTCGAAGGACGGTGGCAAGACGTTCGCCCGCGGATTCGGCGGCGGCGACAATCATGACATCTGGATCGACCCCACCGACCCGAAGCGCGTGGCCGTGGCGCACGACAACGGGGCGATCATCACGAAGGACGGCGGCACGACGTCCGTGCGCGTGGCCGTGGCGACGGGGCAGTACTACCACGTGCATCTCACCAACCACTTCCCGTACCACGTCTGCGGCGCGAAGCAGGACGCGGGCTCGAGCTGCGGCCCCGTGCGCGAGCAGGCGGCCGGCGGTCGCGGCTTCGGCGGCGGTGGTGGGGCGGCGGCGGCGCCGTCACCGTTCTCCACGTTCTACCGCGTGGCCGGCGGCGAGTCGGGGTACGTGAGCAGC
>JAABRO010000034.1 GCA_011390885.1 Gemmatimonas sp.
CAGCTCAACAACGGCGACCTCGCCTACACGCGTGACGGCAGCTTCGGCATCTCCGACCAGGGCATGCTCGTGACCAGCAACGGGCACGGCGTGGTGCCGCCGATCAACATCCCGAACGACGTGAGCGAAGTCACCATCTCGCCCACCGGCATCGTGGCCGTACGGCGCGCCAACGACATCGAGCCCACCGAAGTGGGGCGCCTCGAGCTCGCGCGCTTCGTGAACCCGAGCGGCCTCATGTCGCTGGGCCAGAACCTGTACGCGCCCACCGCCGCGAGCGGCATTCCCGGCATCGGCTTCCCGTCGGAAGAAGGGATGGGCCGCCTGCAGCAGGGCAGCCTCGAGGCCTCGAACGTGGAGATCGTGCAGGAGATGGTCGAGATGATCACCGCCATGCGCGCCTACGAGATCAACTCCAAGGCCATCAAGACGTCCGACGAGATGGGCCAGATCGCCAACAACATCGCGCGCTGACCCTCATGTCCGCTTCGTTCCGTCTCGTCCTGCTCTTTCTCGGCACCGTGTTCGCCGGCATGCTCGCCACCATGCTCGCGCCCGCGCTGCCGCTGCACGCGGTCGCGCACAGCCAGTCGGCGCCCACGCAAGCATCGTCTGCCTCCACCGCGACCGCTCGCGCCTCGAGCGCCGCCACCACCGTGTGGACCCGCGCCGTCGCCACGCGCGCGCTGCATCGCGGCGACACGCTGCGCGCCGACGACTTCACGCTCGCCGACACGCTCGTGCAGCGCCGTCCGCCCTACGGGCTCGACACCACCACGCCGCAGGCCGGCTGGCTGGTGCAGCGCCCCGTCGCCGCTGGCGAATGGCTGCGCCGCCCGGCCGTGACGCCGGTGCCGGCCGTGACTGCCGGCCAGCCGGTGCACGCGCACTGGACCGACGGCACCGTGCACCTCGCCGTGAACGCGATCGCCCTCACCACCGCCCCCATCGGGGCTGCCGTCACCGTACGCGTCGGTCGCACCCGTCGTCTCGACGGGATCGTGATCGCCCCCGATTCCGTCCGTCTCCGCTGACCAGGCACCCGTCCATGGCTCACTCACCCGCTGCGTTCGTCCGGCGATCCGTCGCCCTCCCGGCCGCATGGCTCGTTGCCACGCCGCTCCTCGCCGCGCCCCTGCGCGCGCAGGAGCCGCCGCCCACGCCGCCCGCGACCGCTCCCGCCACGAACGACGCCGACGCGCTGCCCGTGCGCGCGCCGCGCCAGTCGTGGGTGGCCGATCGCCGCGCCTTCGCCGTGGGCGACATCCTCACGGTGCTCATCGACGACTACACGATCTCCACCGCGGTCAAGGACAACATCGCGAGCGACAACCGCCGCCGGAACATGGGCGCGTCCATTCGCATCCCCATGCAGGGCACACGCAGCGGCGGCATCGACACGCGCAACGACGCCGACACGCAGCAGCGTGGCGCGCTGCGCCGCGAGAACCGCTTCCAGAACGAGATGAGCGTGCGCGTGGTCGCCACCGGCGACAACGGACTGCTCCAGGTGCGCGGCACCAAGAACATCACCGTGGACAAGGCGCAGCAGGACGTCGTGTTCGAGGGGTGGGTGCGCGCGCAGGACGTCTCGCCGCAGAACCTGGTCGAGTCGTACCGCATTGCCGACGCCACCGTCTCGTACAACTCGCCCGGCCCGCTCGGCAAGCCCAAGTCCGGCCTGCTCACGAAGATCTTCGGCCTGTTCCTGCCATGATCATGTCCACGCTTCGCACGCTGCGGCTCGCCGCCGTGCTCTGCATCGCGCTGCCGTCATCACTCGCCGCACAGGCCGAGGCGCGCATTCGCGACCTCACCACGGCCGAAGGCGCGCTGCCGGTGCGCCTGATGGGCTACGGCCTCGTCGTGGGCCTCGACGGCACGGGCGACCGCGCCATCGGTGGACAGACCGCCGGCCAGACGGTGCAGTCGGTCGTGAACACCCTGCGCCGCTTCGATATCGAGGTGCCGCCCGCCATGCTGCGCATGCGCAACGTGGCCGCGGTGCTCGTGACCGCTGAAGTCTCACCGTTCCTGCGTGCCGGCGGCCGCTTCGAGATCCAGGTGGCCAGCATGGGCGACGCGCGGTCGCTGCGCGGCGGTGTGCTGTACATGACGCCGCTCGTGGGCGATCCCGGCGGACCGGCGCTCGCCACCGCGCAGGGCCCGCTGCTCGTGAGCGAAGGCGGTTCCGCCACGCGCTACGCGCCCACCATCGAGACGTCGGCGCGCATCCCGTCCGGTGGCCTGCTCGAGGCCGACCTGCCGCGCCCCACGCTCGCCGCATCGAGCGCGCGCCTGTTCCTGCGCGAGCCCGACCTCGGCACCGCCACGCGCATCGTCACGGCCATCAACGGACAACTCGGCGAGAACGTCGCGTCGGTGGAAGACGAGGGCGCCGTGCGCCTCAACCTCCCCGCCGGCGCCGAACGCCCCGCCGCGCTCGCCAAGGTGCTCGAACTCGCGGTGCGTCCCGACCTCAAGCCGCGCCTCGTGATCGACGGCAAGGACGGCACCGTGGTGGTGGGCGGCGACCTCACGGTCGGGCCGGCCACCGTCAGCCACGGCGGCGTCACGCTGTCCATCGGCGACGCGCCAGGCGCCGACGAGCCCGCGCCCAGCGCCGGCAACGTGCGCATCGCCATCGGCACGCCGGTGCAGAAGGTGGCCAGTGCGCTGCACGCCGTGCAGACGCCGCCACAGGAGATCGCCGCCATCTTCGCCGCGCTGCGCGACGTGGGCGCGATCACCGCCGAACTGGTGGTGCGATGATCACGCGTCTCGATCCCATCGCGGGTGGTGCCGCGGCCATGACGGCGGCCGCGAGCGCGAAGGCGCCCGTGTACGCGAACGCGCCCGCCCCCCGTGATGCGAAGCTGCAACAGGCCGTGAGCCAGCTCGAAGGGGTGTTCGTGCAACAGCTCTACAAGGCGATGCGCGAATCCGTTCCGCAGCAGGAAGGCATCGTTTCAGGCGGGGCCGGTGAGGAGATGTTCACCGCGCTCATGGATCAGCACCTTGCCGCCGAGACTCCCAGGCACTGGGAGCGCGGCCTGTCGGAGGCGCTGTACCGCCAGCTCAGCCGGCATCTCGACCCTGCGACACCGTCACGCGATCCGGATCCGTCCGTCGCCCTCCCCGACTCCGTTCGCCAGCCCGACCTCTGATGTCGCCAGCCCTGCTCACCGCCGATCCCGTGCCCATGGCCGCCCCGATGTTCGCGCCGGCCGTCCTCGAGGCGCTGCACGACGCCCTCGTCACCGAACGCCGCCTGCTCGACGACCTCGTCGCGCAGATGCGCCGTCAGCGCAGCGCGGTCGGTGCCGATGACATCGACAGTGTGGACGAGAGCGTCTTCGCGACGCACCGCATCCTGGCCACGCTCGGCCAGGCGCGCCAGCGTCGTCGACAGCTCAACGAACTGCTCGGCGGCACCGCCGACATGACGCTGCGCGACCTCGAAGCCCGCCTTGGGCCGCTCGCCGACGACCGCCTGCGCGAAGCGCGGCTGCGTCTCCAGGGCGCCGCGGACACGTTGTCACGCGAAGTCGGCATGAACCGCAAGCTGCTGCGCGAGGCGCTCGCGCAGAACTCGAGCCAGGTGCGCGCGCTCTCCGGCCAGCCGGAACAGCCCGCCACGTACGTGGCCGACGGCGCCGAGCACGGCGCGTCCGCCTCACGCGGCCTCGTCGTCAACCGGACCGCCTGACCATGACCACCGGCCTCTTCGGCATCGCGCGCACGGCGCTGCTCACGCATCAGACATCGCTGCAGGTGGTGTCGCAGAACGTGGCGAACGCCGAGACGCCGGGATATTCGCGCCAGCGCCCGATGCTCTCCGCCGCCACGCCAGTGCGCATGCCGTACGGCAACATCGGCACCGGCGTGCGCTTCGATGGCATCGAGCGGCAGCGCGACGTGCTGCTCGATCGCGCGTTCCGCACGGCCAGCACGCTGCTGGGCGAATCCACATACCGCCGCGACACGCTGCAGCAGGTGGAGGACATCTTCGGCGAGCCGTCCGATTCCGGCATGGCCGCCACGCTCGACCAGTTCTGGTCGGCGTTCAGCGACCTGTCCACGACCCCCGGCAGCCTCTCCGCCAAGGCCGTCGTGCAGCAGCGCGGCCGTCAGCTCGCGCAGCTCTTCAACGACTACGACACGCGCCTCACCGGCGTGCGCGAGCAGGTCACGTCGCGCCTCGAGACGAGCGTGGCCGAAATCAACCAGCTCGCCGAACAGGTCGCCGAGCTGAACGACCGCATTGTGACCTCGGAGGCGGGCGGCAGCGTGGCCGCCGACCTGCGCGACCGACGCGACCTGCTGCTCGACGACCTGTCGCGCCTCGCCGGCACGCGCGTGGAGAGCCAGAAGGACGGCTCCGTGTCGGTGCTCATCGGCAACTCCACGCTCGTGGACGGCTCCTCGGCGCGCGAACTGCGCCTCGCCCCCGATCCACCGGTGCCGCCGCCGGCCGTCACACCGTCGGACATGCCGGTCAAGCTGCTGCTCGGCAACAGCATCGACCGGCTCGCCCCGCTGGCCGGCGAGCTCAAGTCCATGGTGGACGTCGTGAACACCGACGTGCCCACGCTGCGCAGCCGCCTCGACACGCTCGCCGCGTCGCTGGCGAGCACGGTGAACGCCGCGCACAGCGCCGGCTTCGTGTTCCCCACCGGCACCATTCCCGGCACCGCCGCCGGCAACTTCTTCGACGCCGGCACCGTCACCGATCCGGTGCGCGCCGGCACGATCCGGCTCGACGCCACGATCGCCGCGAACGCGGCGAACATCGCCACGTCGGGTGACGCCGCCGCGCCGCTCGACAATGCGGTCGCACTGGCGTTGAGCGCGCTCCGCAACGACAGCACGTCGGTGTCGTGGACGAGCCCGAGCGGCGAGACCGAGACGGCCGGCTTCAACACCTTCTACCGCACCACCGTCACGCGCATCGGCCTCGACGTGCGCAGCGCCGATGACGACGTGACGGTGCGCACCACGCTCGCCGACCAGGCGGACACGCGACGGCAGGCCGTGAGCGGCGTGAGCACCGACGAGGAGCTCATCATGCTCATGCGCGTGCAGCAGTCGTACGTGGCCGCCACCAAGCTGATCAAGACGGCCGACGAGATGCTGCAGACCATCCTCTCTCTCGTCTGACGGAGCGACCACGCATGCTCGTGCTCGGACGCAAGGAAGGCGAGTCGATCCTCATCGAGGGCGGCATTCGCATCGTGGTGGTGGCCTGCGACAAGGGCGGCGTGCGCCTCGGCATCGAGGCCCCCTCGTCGCTGCGCATCCTGCGCGGCGAGATCGCACAGCAGGTCGCGCAGGAGAATCAGCGCGCCAGCGTGCCGGCCGACGCGACCTGGCTCGCGTCGCTGGCCGTCGTGCCGTCCAGCGGAGGCACGGCGTCGTGAGCCGGGCGGCGTCGCATCGCATGGCCGCCGCCACGGCCCGCTCGGGGTCAGCGTCCCGCGCGGCGCACCGCGAGCAGGGTGGGCAGCGCGAGCTCGCATCCGCCGTCATCATGGGCGGTCGCGGTGCCGAACGCGGTGCGCAGGCACTCCTGCGCGGCGAACACGTCACGCGCACTGGTGGCATCGTCGCCCGACGGCGCCGTGCCATCGGGGTGCACGCCGAAGCGCACGACGTCGCCGTCACCACGCACGCTGAGCTCCACGCCACTGCCGGCGGTGAAGGCCGCGCGCTTGGCGGCGCACAGCGCGAGCAGCAGCGCCTGCAGCAGTGCGTGCGGCTCCACCCACACGGGCAGCACCGCCTCGTCCACCGTCACGCGCACCGGCACGTCGCGCAGGTCGCAGTGGTGGCCGTGCAGCGCGACGGCCTGCTCCACGACATCGCCGGGCGCCAGCGGCTCGAGGGCGCTGTCGTCGCGCGACGGCAGCAGCCGCAGCATCTGCAGCAGCGCATCCAGGCGGTCGACCTCGGTGCGCAGCGAGCCCGCCGCCTCGGCGCGGGTGACGTCCTCGAACTCCAGCATGTACGCCGCGGCGGAGAGCGTGGCCAGACGGTTGCTCAGGGCGTGCGTGATGCCGCGTAGCAACTCGTCCTGCACCTCGAGCCAGCGGGCGCGCGCGACCGGCTCGCTCATGCCGCGCCTCGCGTCGCGCATCGCACTGCGTCCCCACCACCCGCGTCCAGGAACGACCGCGTGATTGTCATTGTCGGATTGGTCATCGTCTTCGGCGCCGTGCTGGGTGGCTACGTCATGCACCACGGCCAGCTCGCCGTGCTCGTGCAGCCGTCGGAGTTCATCATCATCGGCGGCGCCGGCCTGGGCGCCATGATCGCGGCCAATCCCCCCGCCGTGATCAAGGCCATCTTCGCACAGTTGGTCGCCCTGATCAAGCCGAATCCGTTCGGGGCGCAGGCCTACGCCGAACTGCTGCAGGTGCTCTACGAGATCTTCCAGAAGGCGCGCAAGGACGGCCTCGTGGGACTCGAGGCGCACATCGAGGACCCGGAGAACTCGGACATCTTCAAGCGGTACCCGTCCTTCCTCGGCAACCACCACGCCGTCTCGCTGCTGTGCGACACGCTCAAGGTGCTGCTCACCGGCGCCGTGGAGGACCACAATCTCGCCGAGATCCTCGATCTCGACCTCGAGAAGCACCACCACGAGGCCATGAAGGTGCCGCATGCAGTCACGACCGTGAGCGACGCCATGCCCGGCTTCGGCATCGTGGCCGCCGTGCTCGGCGTGATCATCACGATGGGCTCGATCGGCGGCGACGCCGCGGAGATCGGCCAGAAGGTGGCCGCCGCGCTCGTGGGCACCTTCCTTGGCATCCTGCTCGCCTACGGCCTGCTCAGCCCGATCGCCAAGGCCATGGAATCGCGCATCGAGGCCGAGAACGACTACATGCTGTGCATCCGCACGGCGCTGCTGTCGTTCGCCCGCGGCGATGCACCGATGACCGCCGTCGAGTTCGCGCGGCGCAATGTGGAACCGCACGAGCGGCCGAGCTTCTCCGAGCTCGAAGAGCTCACGCGCAAGAAGGCGGCCTGATCCATGTCCCAGCGCGGCGGCAAGAAGATCGTCATCGTGAAGAAGAAGGTGACCGGTGGTGGCGGACACCACGGCGGCTCGTGGAAGGTGGCCTACGCCGACTTCGTGACCGCGATGATGGCCTTCTTCATGGTGATGTGGATTCTCGGCATGGACGACCGCACCAAGTCGGCCATCGAGGGCTACTTCTCCAACCCGGTGGGCTACCGCAAGGGCTATGGCGCAGGATCGAGCCCGGTCGCCGTGGGTTCCGCGCCCACGAACATCCAGCGCACGCCGCTCCGTCTCGTGGTGCGCGCCAACGAACAGAAGACGTTCGAGCACGTGCGCGAGCGCATCATGGCCAAGCTGGCCGCGAACGATTCGCTCGCGAAGTTCAACGCCGACGTGGAAGTGGTGGTCACGCGCGAGGGGCTGCGCATCGAACTCATCGAGAGCGGCGCCGGCGACGTGTTCTTTCCCAACGGCTCGGCGCGCATGAACGCCGCCACGGCGCTCGTGCTGCAGCTGGTGGGCGCGGAGCTGTCCACGCTCTCGCACCCCATCGTGCTCGAAGGGCACACCGACGCCGCGCGCTTCAGCGCCGATGCCACGTACACGAACTGGGAGTTGAGCGCCGATCGCGCCAACGCGGCCCGTCGCGTGCTCGAGACGGCGGGCGTGGGCCAGGGACGGCTCGTGGAGGTGCGCGGCTACGCCGACAAGCGGCTGCGCGTACCCGACGACCCGACGGCGCCGTCGAACCGGCGCATCTCGCTGCTGCTCCCGTTCACCGATGTGCCCGATGGTGTGGGCGACGACGCGCCGACCACCGATCCCACCATCGCGCAGCGCGACTCGATCCTCTCGGGGCTCGCGCGACAGTAGTGCGCTGGTAGCGCGCGCGGTGCGGGGCATCGCAGCACAGCGCCGCCGCGCACGATGTCGGTGATCGCCTACGCCGCCGCCGGTCCGAGCGACAGTCGCGCGCGTGCCCAGGCCACCGCCTGCGCGTACGCTTCCCCGAGCCCCGGCACGCCACCGATCGCCGCCACCGTGTCCCACGCGGCATGCTCGTAGGCCTCCACCATGCCGAGCACCGACGCGTGCGGTCCCACGCCGTGCAGCAGCGCGTCGCGCACCTCACCGCTCACGGGCAGGCGATCGAGCACCTCGTCCATCGGCAGCCCGAGCAGCACGTCGAAGCGCGACAGCAGCCCCACCAGGAATCGCGCCGACGGATCGCCCGAGCCGATGGTCTCGGTCACGAGTTCGCAGAAGCGCGCCCGCGCGAGCGCATGCGCGACGGCCTCCTGCGCGATCGGACTGCGTGAGGCAACACCGGAGACGAGCAGGATGAGCAGCCAGCGCGAAAGGGCCGCGCGCCCGAGCAGCTGGATGGCGTACGGAATCGACTCCACGTTGCGAAAGCCGAGACTCGCGGAGTTCACGATGCGCAGCAGCGCGTACGACAGTGACGGATGCGAGCGGAACGCGTCGTCGAGCGCGCGCTCCGACACCTCGGGATCGCTGAGCAGGCTGAGCAGGTTGGCGATCGTGGCCTGCTGCAGTGAGAGCGCGCGTCCGCCAAGCGTCTCGGGTCGGCTGAAGTAGTAGCCCTGGAAGAGACTGAAACCGAGCTTGCCGCAGAGCGAGCGCATGGCCCCCGTCTCCACGCGTTCGGCGAGCAGCTTGAGGTGCGTGTACTTTCGCAGGGGCGCCATGAACAGCGCGAGGCTCGTCGCGTCGTGGCCGAGCACGTCCACCTTCACGATGTGTGCGAGCTCGAGCAGCGGCGCCCACGATGCCTTCATCTCGAAGTCGTCGAGCGCGATGGTGTACCCCGCCTTCACGGCGCGGCGCACGGCCTCGATCACCGTCTCGTCCGGCACGATCGTCTCGAGCAGCTCGAGCACCACGTCGCGCGGCTGGAACACGCGATACAGGTCGGCCACAAGATGCTCGCGACCGATGTTCACCCACGCCGGCGTCCCGCCGGTGAGTCGATCGAGGCCGATCGACACCACGGCGTGCAGCGCCGTGTCGTTGCACATCGTGTCCACCGAGAAGCCACCCGCCGACGTGCTCACCGGCGACGCGCGGAACAGCAGTTCGTACGCCACGCACCGGTTGCCGACATCGAAGATCGGCTGTCGGGCGAGGTGGACGTCCTGGGCGGTTGGCGGCAGGGGCGGCGACGTGGTCATGCGAGGCGCACGGGAGCGACGGAACCGGAAGATCGGGGTACGAGTAGTGTCACCACGCCCGACGCCGACTGGCCGGTCGCGGTGTGCCTTCGATGGGAGTATCGTCCGATGATGTCCGAAACCGTTGCGTTGGCGGCCAATCCGCTTCGTCGGGCCATGGCGGCCCTCTCGCTCGTCCTGCTCGCGGCCTGCGGCGGGTCGTCGGAGCGCGCGCCGGCGCTCCCCGACGACCTCTCGCGCGACCTCAACCTCGCGAGTGGTGCGGGTGTCGCGCCGGTGTCGGCGGCGTTCGGCGACACGGCCGCGACATCACCGGCACCGACGCCGGAGCCGGCCCCCGCCCCGCCCCCCGCGCCTCGCCCCGCGCCGGCACCGGCCCCGGTGCGCACGCCCGCGCCCACGCCGGTCGCGCCCAGGCCGGACGCACCCGCGACCGCACCCGCCGAGCCGGAGGCTCCGGCGCCGGCTCCCGCACCGGCGCCGGTCTCCCGCACCCTGCTCGCCGCCGGCACCACGCTCACCGGCGCCACCGCCACCCGCGTCTGCACCACCACCAACCGGCCGGGTGACCGGCTCGTCATGCGCCTCACCGACGACGTGACCGGCCCCGACGGCACCCGCATCGCCGCCGGCACCGCCGTGCTGCTCGAGGTCGCCGCCGCCGATTCGCTCGTCACCCTCCGGGTGCGCGCCATCCAGCACGACGGCGACCTCGTGCCGCTCGTGGCCACCGCCGCCGTGGACGGCGACATGGAAGGCGCGCGCGTCGCCAACGGCAGCGACAAGAAGAAGGTGATCGGCGGCGCCATCGCCGGTGCGATCATCGGCCAGGTGCTCGGTCGCGACACCCGCGGTACGATCATCGGCGCGGCGGGTGGAGCAGCGGCCGGTGCCATCGCCGCGCGGCGCAGCGGCACCACGGAGCGCTGCCTGCCCGCTGGCGCGACCGTGCGCGTGGTGCTCGACCAGCCGCTCGTCGTCACGACGCCCGCCACGTCCGGAGCGAACTCGTGATCGAGGTTGAGCACTACAGCAAGCTCTACGGCGACTTCCGCGCCGTGCACGACCTCTCCTTCACCGTGGCGCCGGGTGACGTGCTCGGCCTCGTGGGCCCCAACGGCGCCGGCAAGACCAGCACGCTGCGCGCGCTGGCCGGCATCCTGCAGCCGAGCGCCGGCACGATCCGCATCGACGGCATCGACCTCGTGCAGGATCCGGTGCCCGCCAAGCGGCGCCTCGCCTTCATTCCCGACGAGCCCCAGCTGTTCGAGTACCTCACCGTCGTCGAGCACCTGCGCTTCATGGGACGGCTCTACGGCGTGAAGGACGCGGAGTCGCGCATCGGCCCGCTGCTCGAGGAGCTCGAGCTCGACGGCAAGCGCGACGCGCTCCCCACCGAGCTCTCGCGCGGCATGAAGCAGAAGCTGGCCATCGCCTGCGGTCTGCTGCACGACCCGGTTGCGCTCATGCTCGACGAACCGCTCACCGGACTCGACCCGGTGGGCATCCGGCGCATGAAGGCCACCATCGCCGGCCGCGCCCGCGCCGGCACGGCGGTGATCCTCAGCTCGCACCTGCTGCACTTGGTGGAAGAGCTGTGCACACGCCTGCTCGTGATCCGCAAGGGGGAGCGCGTGGCCTACGGCACCGTGCATGAGATCGTGGCGGAACGCCCCGAACTCCAGGGACGCTCCCTCGAGGACCTCTTCATCGCGCTCACCGGGTGAGCGCCTCGGCGCTGTGGTACCTCACGCGCACGAGCGCGCGCAATCGCCTGCGCGCGCAGCTCGCGCGCCTGCGACAGCCGCGCTATGTGGCCGCGCTGCTGCTCGGCGGGCTGTACATCTTCTGGGCGCTCGGCGTGAACACGCGCGGCGACGAGGCGCCGTTCGCGAACCTCGGCACCAGCGACGCGGCGCCGCTCATCGTGGCGGCCGTGCTGCTCATCAGTTCTGCCCGCTGGTGGCTGGCCAAGCCCGACAAGAGCGCGCTCGCCTTCACGCCCGCCGAAGTGCACCTGCTCTTTCCGGCGCCCGTCTCGCGACGCGCGCTTGTGCACACGAAGCTGCTGCGCAGCCAGGCGGCGATTCTCCTCAACGTCATCATCTGGGTGGTGCTGCTGCGTGGCGGCGGCACCACCATCGACGGCTGGCAGCGGGGCATCGCCCTCTGGATGCTCTTCTCCACCTTCACGCTGCACCGGCTCGCCGCGGCGCTCGTGCGCCTGAACCTCGCGCAGCACGCGGGCGCCGCCCGCCGACGCGCCGTGCTGCCGCTCGTCGTGTTCGGGGCGCTCTTCACCGCGGTGGGCGTGGTGCTGTGGCAGGCGCGCCCCGCGATCACGCTCGCCTGGACGCTCGGTTTCTCGAGCGTGTTCGAGGTGCTGCACGAGACGCTGCAGCACCCTGCCGCGCGCGCCGCGCTGCTCCCCGTGCAGGCGCTCGTGGCGCCGGTGTTCGCGTCGTCCACCACCGACTGGCTCTGGCGCATCGGGCCGGCCTGCCTGGTGCTCGCCCTGCACTACTTCTGGGTGCTGCGCACCGACGCGGCGTTCGAGGAGGCCGCGATCGAGGCGTCGCAGGAGCGCGTGAAGGCGCTCGCCAAGTTCTCCGGCGCGCAGATGGCCGCGACGCGCTCGAAGAAGGGGGGCGTGGCGCGCGTGTTTCCGCTGCCACGCTGGGGACACCCGGCCGTCACCATCGCGTGGAAGAACGCGGCCGCAGCCATTCGGGGCGGCGGATGGCTTCGGCAGATCGGCATCTTCTTTCTCGTCTTCGGCGGTTCGATCCTCGCGCTCCGGCTCACCACCGGCATGCCCACCGAGGCGCTGCTCGCCCTCACCGGCGTCTGGGGCATGATGCTGCTCGTGCTCGGCCCCTCCTGGACGCGCTTCGACCTGCGGCTCGACCTGCGCGACCTCACATCGATCCGCACCATGCCGCTCTCCGGCCGCGCCATCGTGACGGCCGAAATCGTGGGCGTGGCGCTGCTGCACGCGCTCACGATCTTCGCCTTCCTCGCCGTGCCGGTGCTGTTCGCACTCTTCGACGCCACGCTCCGCGCCGACCTGCTCGAGCTGGTGGGCGCGCCACTGCCGGCGCTTCTCACCGCGCTGCTCGTCGTGCCCACGATCAACCTGCTCACCTTCACCATCCAGAACGGCCTCGCGCTGCTCTACCCCGGCTGGGTGCAGCTCGGCACCGACCGCCGAGGCTTCGAGGCCATGGGGCAGACCATGCTCACCGCCGGCCTCACGCTCGTGGGCGGCGCGGTGGCGCTCGTCTTCCCGATCGCGCTGGGCGTCGCCATCGGCTTCATTGCGCGCGCGTGGATCGGGGCGTGGAGCGCGCCGCTCGCCGCCGCGATCGCGCTGGCCGTCCTGCTCGCCGAGGTGGTGCCGCTCTGGTTCGCCCTCGGCACCGTGCTCGACCGCACCGAACCCGGCGACGTGCCGGGCCAGCTCGCCTGATTCGTCCCGGACCCGCCACCTTTCGGTGACGGGCCCCGGTGCCTAACCTGCAACACGACCGGTCGCACTCGCGCCGGTGCCTCCACCCCGTGGTTCATGGCTGACGATCCGCTCGACTTCACCTCCGGCGACGACGACGCGTCGCGTCCCGCGGTCTTCGTGACGACCCGCGAGCCGATCAAGCTCGCCGTCGCGCACCTGGCCGACCCGCGCGCGCCCGAGTCCAGCGCGCTCGCCGCCTACATCGACGGCCGGCTCGTCGCGCGCTGCGCCATGCCCGCCGAGGCGATCGACCGCCTCATCGCACTGCGCCTCTTCGACGAGCCGCTCCCCGTCGGCCTCTTCGCGTACGAGGAGTCGCCCGGGTTGCAGTGCCGCCTGTTCGCGCTCGTGCCACGCGAGGCCATCGAGCAGGTCACGCACGATGAGGAACCGTGGAAGGCGAGCGTGCCGAGCTACGAGACGAGCGCCTCGGCCGACGAGGACCACGACGAGGACGCCGAGGTGCCCCCCTACGAGACCATCCTGCTCGGGCACATCGTGCGCTTCGAGAAGGATCGTCGGCATCCGGACGACCTCGCCGCCGAGGCGGTGGACATCCTGCAGAAGATCCTCACGGGCGGCGACTCGCTGCGCGACGCCGACAAGCGGGCCATCGACGACCTGCTCGACTCGCTGTAAGGCCGGTCGAACACGCCCGGGCCGCGGCGGCTGGTGGGCAGACCTCCTTCCCCTGAACACCGCTGAACACCGCCACGTGACCGACGCCTCCCCGTCCACTGCGCGCGTTCGCATCGGTCCCGGCGCCCTCGTGGCCGCCGCCTTCATCGGCCCCGGCACCGTGACCACCTGCACGCTCGCCGGCGTGCGCAGCGGCACCGCGCTGCTGTGGGCGCTGGCCTTCGCCACGGTCGGTACGATCGTACTGCAGGAGATGGCCGCGCGCCTCGGCACCATCACCGGGCTGGGCCTCGGCGACGCGCTGCGGCGGCGCATCACCGCGCCGCTCCCCCGCGTGCTCGCGCTCGGCCTCGTCATTGCCGCGATCGCCGGCGGCAACGCGGCCTACCAGACCGGCAACCTGCTTGGCGCCGCGCTCGGCCTCGATGTGGCGTTCGCCGGCGGGGCGCGCCTCTGGGCGGTCGGCGTGGCGCTCACGGCCGCCCTGCTGCTCGCCACCGGGCGCTACCGGCTCATCGAGCGGGTGCTCGTGTCGCTCGTGATCGCGATGTCGCTGCTCTTCCTGGCCACCGCGGTCGCCGTGGCCCCCGACTGGGGCACCATCGCACGCGACCTGCTGCGCCCCACGCTCCCCGAGGGCTCCGCCGTGCTCGCGCTCGGGCTGGTCGGCACCACGATCGTGCCGTACAACCTCTTCCTGCATGCGAGCGCCTCCGCCGAACGCTTCACCGAGGGCGCGCCGCGCGATCGCCTCCGCAACGCGCGCGCCGACCTCGTGGTGGCGATCGCCCTCGGCGGCCTCGTGTCCATGGCCATCGTGATCACGGCCGCGGCCGCCGGCGCGAAGGGTGCCTCGGTGGACTCGGCCGGAGCGATGGCCGCGCAGCTCACCCCGCTGCTCGGGCGCTGGGCCACCGTGGTGTTCGCGGCCGGCCTCTTCGCCGCGGGCATGACGTCGGCGATCACGGCGCCCATGGCCGCGGCGTGGGCCGTGGCCGGCGCGCTTGGCTGGCCGCGCGACCTCGCCGACCGCCGGCTGCGCCTCGTGTGGGGCGGCGTGATCGCCACCGGCGTGCTCGTGGCGCTCACCGGCGTGCAGCCGGTGGCGGCCATCCTCGCCGCGCAGGCCGCCAACGGCCTGCTGCTCCCGGTGATCGCCGCGTTCCTGGTGCTCGTGATGAACGACCGCGCCACGCTCGGCACCGCGGTGAATGGCCTGCGCTCGAACGTGGCCGCGAGCGTGGTGGTGCTGGTCACGCTCGTGCTCGGCGCGCGCGCGCTGTACGGCGTGGTGGTGCGGGTGCTGGGCGGCTGAGGCTCGCGTCGAACGCTGCGCCGAACGTCGCGCGGCGCGCGAGCGGGTGGCCGCCGCGCGCCTACGCCGGAAACAGCCCGTCGATCGACAGGTAGCGTTCGCCCGTGTCGTAGCAGAACGTGAGCACGCGCGATCCATTCGGGAGCTCGGGGAGCATCTGCGCCACCGCCGCCAGGCTCGCGCCCGACGAGATCCCCACGAAGATCCCCTCCTCGCGCGCCGCGCGCTGCGCGTAGAGGAACGCGTCCTCCTCGGTCACCTGCACCGTGCCGTCGATCGCGGTCAGGTGCAGGTTGGTGGGCACGAAGCCCGCGCCGATGCCCTGAATGCGATGCGGCGACGGCGTGCCGCCGCTGATCACCGGCGACTTCACCGGCTCCACCGCCAGCGCGCGGAAGCCGGGCCATGTGGCCTTGAGCGCCTCGGCGCACCCCGTGATGTGCCCGCCCGTGCCCACACCCGTGATCAGCCAGTCGAGCCCCATGGGAAAGTCCTCGACGATCTCGCGCGCCGTGCGCTCGGCGTGCACGCGCACGTTGGCCGCGTTGTCGAACTGCTGCGGCATCCACGCCTGCTCCATCGACGCGGCCAGCTCCTGCGCGCGCGCGATCGCGCCCTTCATGCCGAGTTCGCGCGGCGTGAGTTCGAAGGTCGCGCCATACGCGGCCATGATGCGCCGCCGCTCGATCGACATCGACTCCGGCATCACCAGCACGAGCGGGTAGCCCTTCACCGCGGCCACCATCGCGAGCCCGATGCCCGTGTTCCCCGACGTGGGCTCCACGATCACGCTGCCTGGTCCGAGCGCGCCGGACTTCTCCGCGTCCTCGATCATCGCAAGCGCGATGCGGTCCTTGATGCTGCCCCCGGGATTCGCGCGCTCGAGCTTCATCCACACCTCCACGCGCGAGTCGAACAGCCGCTGCAGCCGCACGTGCGGAGTGCGTCCGATCGTATCGAGAATCGAGTTCGCGCGCATGCGGTGCTCCGGATGAGGGATGAATCAGATGTGAAACTCGAGGCCGTCGTCGGGCGTGCGCGTGGTCACCGCGCTCTCGAACAGCACCACCGAGGCGGGCGGCACGCTGTGCGTGAGCCACACGTTGCCGCCGATCACGCTGCCGCGGCCCACGATCGTGTCGCCGCCGAGGATGGTGGCGTTGGCGTAGATCACCACGTCGTCGCCGATGGTTGGGTGCCTCTTGCGATTGGCGAGCCGCTTGTGCACGGCCATCGCGCCGAGCGTCACGCCCTGATACACGCGCACGCGATCACCGATCACCGTGGTCTCGCCGATGACGACCCCCGTGCCGTGGTCGATCGCGAAGCCGTGCCCCACCACGGCGCCGGGGTGCATGTCGATGCCCGTCTCACCGTGCGCCCACTCGCTCATCAGACGTGGCAGCAGTGGCACGTGACACTGGTACACCACGTGTGCCAGCCGATGCACCGCCACGGCGAGGAAGCCCGGATAGGCGAGGATGACTTCATCCACGCTCCCCGCCGCCGGGTCACCGCTGGCGAGCGCCTCGGCATCGGCCTGCAGCGCGTCGCGCACGGCCGGCAGTGCCGCCATGTACGTCGACGTCACCGAGCCGGCGCGCGAGGCGTCGGAGAGCGATGCCACCGTCTCGCGCACGAGCCGCGAGAGCTGTTCGAGTTCGACGCGCACCCCGTCCGGCCCGCTCGCCACCACCGCGCCGAAGTGCGGAAAGAGCAGGCGTAGCGACTGGCGCACGATGAGCTCGGCGCGCTCGCGCAGGTGCGGCGGGAATCGGTGCGCGCGCCGCGCGGCGTCGATCTCGTCGGGGAAGGCCGCGGTCATGCGTCGGAATGTACCGCGCGCGGGCGATCCGGCTACAGGCGTTCGAGCGCGGCCACGCGGTCGGCCTCGGCGCGCGTCACGTAGCAGTGCAGCCCCAACGGCGTGAAGCCGCTGGTGGCCAGCAGCGTGCGATACCACGCGGCCGGCTTCGGGCGCGGCCAATCGGTGTCCCCTTCGAGCTCGTCGCCCTGGGCGAACAGCTCGAGGTAGGCCACGCCGCCGGTGCGCCGCGCCACCTGGCGCAGCCCGTCGCGCAACGTGGCGGCGGACAGATAGTTGAGCATGCCGACCGATAGCACGAGATCGTAGGACGCGTCGGCCGGCAGCAGCGCATCGAGGTCGGTGATGCTCCCCTGGAGCAGCCCGCGGCGCGCGCCGTGGCGCGAGACCGCCCACTCGCTCGGATCCACGCCCACGTACGCGAGCGCCGGACGCTGGCGTCGCAGCGCGACGCCCCACTGCCCCTCGCCGCACCCCACGTCGAGCACGCTGCGCAGCGGACGCTGCAGCACCCACTCCGCCATGTGCAGCACGAACTCCACCTGCCGCGTGAACTCGGCCGGCGTCTTCACGCGGTGCCGCGGATCGCGATACCACTTCTCGAAGTAGGCCGCGTCGTACTGCTTGGCCGTGCTCCCGGTCGCAGGGGTCACCCGCGACGCGGCCCCCGGCCTGCCACCGCTCGAGCGCGCGCTCACAGAATGCCCCAGAAGGCACGGTCCACATCCACGGCGAAGCGCCACTGGCCCCGGTGCAGGCCGCGCGAGACATCGAACCGCAGCAGGTCGTAGAAGAGCAGCACGCCCAGCCCCGCCGCCGGATACACGCCGTCCTCGAAGGCCGAGACGCGCGGATCGTCCGAGGCGCCGTCGAGCAGCACGGCCTGGACGAACGGCACGAGCTGCGCGCGCGCCGGCGTGCGACCGTACTTGCCGAGCGACACGGACGGGAAGGGCACCGGTTGGCGCAACTCGAGGCGCGGCGAGACGATGGTGCGCCCCACGAAGGCGTGGAAGGCGTACCCCGGCCCTGACCACGGACCGCCGGCGAACTGCAGCCACTGCGGCGGCAGGTCGCGCCCCATCGTCGTGCCGCCCGCCACGCTGGCCACCAGTGCGCGCCCACCGGCCAGCGGCCACTCCACCCGCGCGTCGGCCTCCAGGCGAAGCGCGGCGGGGCGTACCGATTCCCCGTCGCGTGGCGACGCATCGCCGAGCAGCGCGTCGCGCCGCGTCCCGTTGGCCAGGGTGCCGATCGAGCGCACCGTCCACGCCCCCTGACGTTCGCCCGTGGCGCCGAAGCGCGCGGCGCGCGTGACGTCCACGCGCACCCCGTCGAGCGTCCAGGTGGGTCGCACCGGCGCGTACCGTCCCGAGAACGGCCGGGCGACCACGCGCAGCGCGTCCTCGCGCTCGTACGCCGCGCGCAGCGTCCACCGGCCCGTGGCACCCGGCCGCCACTGCACACCGGCCGACTGCACGTCCACCGGCGTGGTGTAGTCGCTGCCGAAGAAGAGCGAGGCGAGCGAGTTGGTCACGCCGGCGCGCTCGCGTGCGCCGAGTTCGCGGTACTGCCGCTCCACGAACAACTCGGCGATCGGCGCCCCGCCCAGGGGCGGCCGCAGGTCGAGCGCCAGCCGCCCCTTCGGTGCGCCGTCGTCGATGCCGTACCGAACTCGACCGCTGAGCGTGACAGATTGCGGCCACCTATGCGCCAGACCAAAGCCAAAGGCCAGCCCTTCGGTGCGGGAGTGACGAATCGCGTCGGAGACGCCCTGGCCGGCGGCAGCCAGCGTCACCGGCCGCGACAGCGCCGCCGCCCGCACCGCCGCCTCGGCGCGCGCTTGCGCGTCGCGCACATCCTCGTCGCGCGCCACGCGCATGTCCGGCGGCAGCACGTCGATCACGCGGCCATCGAATGCGTACGTCGACAGCGAGTCGCGCGACACGCTGCTCCAGCGCGGGAGCAGCTGCGTGGAGCCGTCGATGCCTTCGTTCACATCATAGCCCGAGACGTCCCAGTGCCCGCGCACGATGCCCCGCGCCGGCACATCGAGCCACGTGCTCCGGCGCACCACTTCCACCTCCTGCCGACGGGGCAGCCACCAGCGCCCGCGCACGAGGCTGTTCTCGAGCGTCACCACCAGCGTCTCGATCCGGCGATCGAGGATGGCCGCGCGCGTGAACGTGAGCGAGAGCCGCACCACCGCCGAGCTCTCGCGGTCCAGGTACACACTCCCCACGGCCCGCGCCGCGGTCGGGTTGCGCGGCCGGAAGCGCACCTCGTCCACCAGCACCGTGCGGTCGGGAAGTCGCATGGAGAAGGTCTCGCCGAGCTGGTAGTCGTACAGCGAGTCGGCGCCCGCGGCGAGCGGGTGGGGCACGTCGGCCACGTCGAAGCCGTCACCCAACCGGATGCGGTCGGGGAGGTTGTCGAGCACCACGCCGTACCGGTCGCGATAGTAGCCCACGTTGGCCGGCAGCAGCGTCGTGTCCCGCCGCCCGATGAGCTGCTGCGCACTCCGCCCGGGCTGCCACCAGGAGACGTTCAGGGCGAGCTGTTCGGTCTGCACCACACGCGGCGGGTCGCTGAACCCCTCACCGAGCTGCGCGAGGAACGCCAGGAATCCCCGCGCTGTCGCGCGATAGTCCACCAGCGAACTATCCGCGAGCTGCAGGCCACGGCGGCCGATAGCGCGCTGCACTGGCTCGCGCGCCCGCGGGTCGTTCCACGCCGAGGTGCCCGACCGTGGCGGCTGCGCGGCCGTGTCAGCGGCGCCAGCCCCCTGGGCCGTGGCCGTCGCACCGAGCGGCGAGCACAGAGCAACGGTCAGGACGGCCACGAACAGGCCGGCTCGCGAGCTCGGGCACGAGCGCGTGCGTCGTTGCGTGCGTGTCACGGCGTACCGGTCACCAGGCCCCCACACAGGCGCATCCGTCACCGCGTGCGGGCCGCGACTCGAACGGCCCTGGTCGGCACCGGGGCGAGTCGCCAGCCGGCGAAGCCGCCCGGATGCGCCTCCGCGCTCGTGGTCGACAGCACCACGAGATACGCCCAGCCGTGGCGCCACTCGGCGCCACGCCAGGTGAGGGCCGCTGGCACCAGCGGAGCGCGAAATGGCAGCCGAGCCACGACACGCGCCTCGATCATCGTGGGCGCGCCCGAGGGATCGGCGAGGCGCACCTTCCCGCGCACGGCATCCACCGGCTGGAACGGGCTGCCGGCGAAGTGCAGCGCCACCAGCGTATCGGGCGTGGCGGCACGCAGCCGGCCGTCGATGCGCGGTGCGGGGCGCGAGGTCGCCACACTGTCGGGAAGGGGTCCGTCGAGACGACGGCCGGCGAAACGCCGCGCGGTCCAGAGCCGGAGGCGTTCCACCGCCACACTGTCGTTCGGCACCGAATCACGCGCCGCCACAGGTCCCGCGGCCTCCGCGCTCGCCAGCGGTGCCGCCGTGGAGAGCCCCGGCGCGACCACATCGAGCGCCGCCCGAAAGGCCGCGTCGTCGAGCGCGGCGTACGACCACAGCGCCTCGTCTTCCCGCGTCATCTCGAGCAGGCGCCGCACGCTCACCCGCGTGCCGTCGCCCACGAGCGATGCGCGGCGCAGCGAATCCGGCACGGTCGTTCCCAGCGCGGCTGCCAGCAGGTCACGCGAGCGACGCTCCAGCAGCGGCAGCGGCGCGCCGGCCCAGCCATCCTGCATGGCCCGCAGCACCACGCCGTCCACCGCATCGCTCAGCGTGCGCGCCATGGCCGGCGACAGCGAGGCCGGCACCGCGGCCACGTCGAGTCGCCCGGCGGGCGCCACGAGCACGTCGGGCGCGAGACCGCCCGTGACCCGACCGTTCTTCTCCTCACGCCGAGTGATCGGCTCGCCGCTCGGCGGCAACCAGCGCGCGGTCGTCATGCGCAGTGACATCTGCCCGTTGAGCGCGACCACGCGCTGCACCAGCCCCTTGCCGTACGTGTGCTCCCCCACGAGCAGTGCGCGCCCGTGGTCGCGCAGCGCAGCCGCGATGAGTTCGGCCGAGCTGGCCGTGTGCTGGTCCACCAGCACCGCCAGCGGCAGCGCCGGCCACCGGGACCCCTTGGCAATCTGTGGCTGCAGTCCTGCCTCGCTCCGGCGCTCCAGCGAGGCCACCACCTGCCCGCGCTCCAGGAAGAGCGACGCCACCTTGACGCCCTCCTCGAACAGGCCACCCATGTTGCCGCGCAGGTCGAGGATCAGCGAGCGGGCCCCGCGCTCGAGCAGACCCTCCACGGCCCGCTCGAGCTCCTCTGCGGAGCCGCTGGCCGCCGACGTGAGCCGCGCGTAGCCCACCCCCTCGGCGGCGAGCAGCGCCTCGGACACCGCCGGCGGACGCCAGCGTGCACGCACCACCGTCACCTCGGTCGTGTCCCCGAGCGCGAGCCGCGCAACCTCGAGCCGCACCGAGTCGGCCACCTGGCCGCTGCTGTCCGGCACCCCGCCCGTGGGGCGCGGCGTGAGCCAGGCGTCGCTCGCCTTCCGACCGTCCACGGCCAGCACGAGGTCGCCGGCCGACAGCCCGGCCGTTGCCGCCGGCGAGCCCGGCAGCACGCGCCGCACCACCGCCGAGCTGCCGCGCATGCGCAGCAGCAGGCCGAGCGCCTGGCTCTCGCCGCGCAGCGTGCCCCGATAGCTGGCCATGCCGTCGCGTTCGAGCAGCGCCGCATAGGGGTCATTCAGTTCGCGCAGCATGCCGCTCACCGCGCGGCGGAGCAGCTCCTCCTCGGGCAGCGAATCGAGGAAGTTGACGCGCACGGAATCGAGCGCAGTGGAGAGCAGCTGCTCGCGCCCCCACGGCTGGCGTGCGCGTTCGAGGTGGCCACCGGACCAGACGCCCGCCAGGAACGCGCCGCCGATGCCCCACATGAAACCCACGCGCCACCAGAGGGTACGGGACGTCATCGCGCGCGCCTCCACGGGCCGCCCGACATTCCGTCGGCCGGCCTGCGAGTCGCTTGTCCGCGATCTGCCCGCTGCGTCACCACGTCACCTCTCGAGTCTGCGCGCGCCACCCGGTGGCCCCCAATGGGGCACCCTCGGCGGTGTGATGTCGTTGCTCTTGTGCTGTACCGTCTGACGCACCGCGCGTTCCAACGTTGCGCCAATATCGCCACCCACCCCGCGTTGCGCGCCGGGGTCCAGCGCGGCGCCCGTTCGTACCATATTCCGAAATATCGACCGCCGACCTGTGCGGACACGGGACTCGCCCCGTCCGCCTTCTCGTTGCCTCGTCTCTCGTGCACGCTGAATCCCCTGCCTCCCCCGCCGTCGAGCGCCTGAAGGAGGCGATTGCGGAGGGCAGCCCCCTCGACGAACTGCCCACGCTGCCGCCGCCCGAGGAGACGCCGGAACCGCTCGTCGAGCGCGTGCTGGCGCCGTTCCAGCGCTTCACGCAGGCGGAAGCGGCGGGTGGCCTCGTGCTGCTCTTCAACGCGATCCTTGCGCTCGCGTGGGCCAACTCACCGTGGGGCGAGAGCTACCACCACCTCTGGGAAACGAAGCTCACCATCGGCGTCCCGGGCTTCGGACTCACCGAGTCGCTGCACCACTGGATCAACGACGGTCTCATGGCCGTGTTCTTCTTCGTGGTCGGCCTCGAGATCAAGCGCGAGATCCTGGTGGGCGAGCTGGCGTCCGTGCGCCAGGCGGCGCTGCCGCTGTTCGCGGCCGTGGGCGGCATGATCGTGCCCGCGCTCGTCTTCACCAGCTTCACGCTCGGCACCCCCGACGTGCGCGGCTGGGGTGTGCCCATGGCCACCGACATCGCCTTCGCGCTCGGCATCGCCGCGCTGCTCGGCTCCCGCGTGCCCACCAGCCTCAAGGTCTTTCTCGCGGCCCTCGCGATCGTCGACGACATCGGCGCGGTGCTCGTCATCGCGCTCTTCTACACGGCCTCCATCCAGGCCATGGCACTGCTCGTGGCGGGCATCGTGCTGGCGTTGCTCATCGGCCTGAACGTGGCCGGCGTGCGCTCGTCGGTGCCGTACTTCCTGCTCGGTGCCATCCTCTGGGTCGCCTTCCTCAAGAGCGGCGTGCACGCCACGATCTCCGGGGTGCTGCTCGCGCTCACCATTCCCGCCAGCACGCGCATCAGCGGGCCGGAGTTCCTCCACGAGGCGCTGTCGCACATCACCGATTTCGACCGCGCCTGCGAGAATGATCCGGCCGAGTTCAGCACCACGCAGCGTCACCAGGAACCGATCTTCGCGCTCGAGGACACGACGCGCCGCGCCCAGTCGCCACTGCTCCGCCTCGAGCACAAGCTGCACGGCGTGGTGGCGTTCCTCATCATGCCGATCTTCGCCCTCGCCAACGCGGGCGTGGCGTTCTCCGGAGGCGTCGGCACGGCGATCACCGATCGCGCGGTGCTCGGCATCATCTTCGGCCTGGTGATCGGCAAGCCGCTCGGCATCGTGCTCTTCTCGTGGCTGGCCGTGCGCTTCAAGCTCGCCGACCTGCCCTTTGGTGCTACGTGGCGCCATGTGCTCGGCATGGGCGCGCTCGGCGGCATCGGGTTCACCATGGCGCTCTTCATCGCGGCGCTCGCGTTCGGCGAGGGGGACAAGCTCGAGTTGGCCAAGCTCGGCATTCTGGCCGGCTCGCTCGTGGCCGGCATCGCGGGGTGGCTGCTGCTGCGGCAGTCCGGTGGGCCCAAGTCCGCCCGGAACGCGTGATCGGGGGCTGACCACCCACGGCGAACGGTCGCGGGTGGTCAGTGTCCGCCCGAGGTCGGCCCCCGTGACGCACCGTCCGGCGGAATCTCGCCGGAGCGCAGCAGCGCCAGCCGGAACATGATCGGACCGAGCGTCTGATTCACCGTGAGCGTGGCCAGGAACAGTGTCTGCAGTTCCTCGCCGCGCTGCGGATAGACGCTCGCCATCACGCTCGCCAGCCCGATCGCGACACCCGCTTGGCTGATCAGCCCCATCCACATGTAGCGCCCCGCCTCCGGCTCGGCCTTCGCCCACCGCGCGCCGATCTGCGAGCCCGCCCAGATGCCGAACGCGCGCACGAGCACGAGCGGGACGGCCAGCGGCCAGAGCGTCATCACCGCGTCGGGCTTGATCTGCGCACCGGCCAGCGCGAAGAACACCACGAAGATCGGTGCGCCCGCGCGCTCCATCGCGTGCCGCAGCTGTTCGCCCCCGCCGCCGCCCGCATTCTCCGCCACGAACCCGGCCATGAGCAGCGTGAGCAGCGTTTCCACATGCACGACGCGCGCGAGCTCCGATCCGAAGAACGCCACGAGGATCGCAAAGATGAACAGTTCGCGGCGAATGAAGCGCAGGTAGAGGGCCACCACGGCGCCCAGCAGCGCCCCCACGAGAATTGCACCGCCGATCTCCCACACGACCGACAGCACGCCGATCTCCGCGCCACCCGTTGGCGGCACCAGGAATCGCACGAGGGCGAGCGCGCCCGAGAACGAGAGCACGACCGCCACGTCAGCCAGCAGCACCACGCCCAGCGTCGTGCGCGCCACGACGCCCTTGGCGCCGCTCTCGCTCAGCAGGGCCATCGTGACCGCCGGCGAGTGCACCACGGCCACGGACGCGAAGAGGATGGAGAAGCCGAGCACCTCCGTGACCGGCGCGCCTTCGAGCGCCGGCAGGAAGCCGTGCAACGAGACGAGCACCACCACGATGCCGATGAACGAGACCGTCAGCTCCGCGGTCATCAGCTTGAGCAGCAGCTTGCCGCGCTCGCGCACCTCGTCCAGCTGCAGCTCGGCACCCGCCAGGAACGCGATCAGCGCGATGGCGAGCTGACTCACGGGCGCCAGCTGCTTCATGACCGGTTCGGACACGAAGTTGAGGGCGGCCGGCCCCACGGCCAGCCCGGCCACGAGGTACCCGACGATCTTCGGCAGGCGAATGGACGCGGCCAGCTCGCCCACGCTGTACGCGCCGAGGATGAGGAAGCCGAACGCCATGAGCACGAGCGCCGCCGCCGTTCCCTCGCCGAGGGGCAGCACCGCCTGCATGAGCAGGTACAGCAGCCCCAGCACGATCACGCGACGCATCAGCGACGCTCCTCGTCGTCCGGCGTCGCCGGACCGAGCAGTGTGCTCGCCCCCTTCGCATCCGGGGTGAACACCTCACCAGGCTCGGCGGCCGTTCCCACCGGGTGCTCGCCTGTCTCCTCGTCCATCCACGGCAGCCGCTGCGCGAGGTCGCGCAGTGGCTCCACGATCGGCAGCAGCGCCGCGCGCACTAACCGCGCCGCGGCAAACTCGGTGAGCAGCACCGAGGCGAGTGCCGCCGTGAACACCACGTCACCGATGGGGAGCTCCGGTCGCCGTGCGTAGTCGAGCGCCAGCGCCACGGTGAGGCGCCCCTGTCCGATGAGCGCCTTGCCCCAGTCGCGCCCCAGCTGCGGCGTGGCACCGTTCCACGCGGTGGTCACGCGCGTGCCGAACACCTTGGTGGTCGTGCGCGTGACGAGATACAGCAGGATCACCGCGATCACCGTCCAGCTCGTGGTCGGCCGCCACGACAGGCCGGCGAGCAGCAGCAGCACGTAGTAGAACGGGCGTTCCGCGCTCGCGAGCACGGTGCGCAGTTCGTCACGGCCGCGGCTCGTGTTCACCAGCACGATGCCGATTACCAACGTGGCCAGCACCGGCGACACGTTCAGGTAGGCGGCCGCGCCGCTGGCGAGGATCACGGCACCGCCGAGCGACACCACGAGCCGGTCCACCTGCCGCTCTTCGCCCAGGAACAGGTGGAAGAGCGTGCCGCCCAGCACACCCACCCCCACCGTGATCACCGCCCATTCGGTGGGCGTGGGGGGACGCATCGCGTTGACCGGCGCGCGGTGCACCCACGCGAACAGCAGCCCCGAGACCACGATGGCCACGAACGCATTCACGCCCAGGGACGTCTCGAGCTGGTTCACCACCGGCTCGCGGCGCTTGCGGTCACGCAGCGCGATGTCGAGGCCGGCCGGGGTCGACGCCACGGCGATCCCAGCCAACGCCAACGCCGGCACGATCGCCCAGAACTCCGAGGTCAGCCCCAACCGCGGCAGCGCCCACCAGAGTGCGCCACCCACAATGGTCAGGGTGGCCAGCGACTCGACCACCGCCAGCCGGAAGGTGAGCGCCGAAATGCGCACGAGCCGCGGAATGTAGAACTGCATCCCCACCGTCAGCCCGATCCACCCGATGCCCAGCACGATGATCGGCCCGAACGACTCGGCCGCCTCCACCGGAATCACGCCGGTCACCTGCGGGCCGAGCAGCACGCCCAGCACGAGGTACTCCGCACCCGACACGATCAGCAGGCGCTTGGCCAGCCACTCGTAGAGCAGGTGCGTCGCAAGGTACGCCGTCGCGACGACGATGATGAGGACGAGCGAAGCGCTCACGCGGCGGGGTGACGGGAAACGGGCGGGCCTTCCGGGCGACTCGGCAAGCTATCCCAAGTTCGGCTCGGCGCCACCTGTGATCGGTCACCGTGACCGACGCGCCTCGTGTCGAGGGTGGGCGCGAACCGGTAGCGCACGGAACCGACGGTCGCGCTCGCTAGCTTACCTCCGTCGTGTCTGCCATGCCCGCCACCGCGTCGGAGTCTGCTCCGCTCACGTCCGCCCCGCTCGGCACCGTGCTGCTGCTCGGGTCGCTCATGGCGTTCGGGCCGCTCACGATCGACACCTACCTGCCGGCCTTCCCCGCCATTGGCCGCGCCTTCGGCGCCGACGCCGCCGCCGTGCAGCGGACGCTCTCCGTGTACTTCTTCGGCCTTGCCATCGGCCAGGTGGTGTACGGCCCGCTCGCCGACCGCTTCGGGCGCCGCGCCCCGCTGCTCGGTGGCATGACACTCTACGTGATCGCCGCACTCGGATGCGCCACGGCCCCGTCGCTCGGCGCGCTCTCGGCGTGGCGCTTCGTGCAGGCGCTCGGCGGATCGAGCGGCATGGTCATCACGCGTGCCGTCGTACGCGACCGCTTCGCGCCTCGCGAAATGGCGCGCGTCTTCTCGCAGCTCATGCTCGTGATGGGCGTCGCGCCCATCCTGGCGCCGCTGCTCGGCAGCACGCTGCTGCGCCTCTTCGGCTGGCGCGGCATCTTCTTCACACTCGCGGCATTCGGCGTGGCCTGCGTGATTGCGCAGTACACCTCGCTCGACGAATCGCTTCCGCCGGAGCGACGCGCCAAGGCGGGTCCGCGCGCCATCGTGCGCACGTACTGGGGGCTGCTGCGCGACCCGCGATTCCTCGCGCCCGTGATCGGCGCCGGCCTGCTGTGGAGCACGATGTTCGTGTACATCGGCGGCGCGCCGTTCATCTACATGGAACTGCACCATGTGTCACCGAGCACGTTCGGCGTGCTCTTCGGCCTGAACGCCGCGGGCATGATCGGCGCCGCACAGGTGAACGCGCGCCAGCTGCGCATCCACACGCCGGGGCAGCTGCTGCGATTCGGGGCCACGCTCGTGTCCGCGGGCGGGCTCACGTTGCTGGTCGCGCTGGTCACCGGACTCGGCGGCTTGCCGCTCGTGGCCGCCTCGCTGTTCGTGATGCTCTCCGGGCTTGGGTTCGTGGGCGGCAACGCGAGTTCGGCCGCGCTGGCACCCTTCCCGCATGCGGCCGGCAGTGCGTCGGCGCTGATGGGGACGGTGCAGTTCGCCATCGGGGCGACGGCGGGTGCGGTGGCGGCGGCACTGTTCGATGGTACGGGCCGGGCCACGGGGGTGGTGATCTCGGCGGTGGCGCTCGCCGGGACGGCGGTGGTGGTGCGGACGCGCGTGGGGGACCGGTAAGGGGACGAGCCCGGCAGCTGCTCAGCTGATCAGCCCATCAGCGCACCGACCCGCGAGCGGAAACCATCGCGACCGAGGCTGGCTCTGCGGAGCGCCTGCAGGTCGGCAGCCCTGAGCCGTTGCAGCGGCGGAGCTGATCAGCTTCCTACGCGATTGCGGCGTGGCCTGCGTCCCCGCTCTCTTACGACCTCGTCGAGGGCAACCACCCAGCCGCGCCGCCGACGGCGGCGCAGCTGATCAGCTGGGCGTCCGCTCCGCACCGGGGCTGACGTCGACTCACACTGCTGCCCCTCGCGCGATGCCGCCGTTCGCTGGGTCAGCTCCTCAGCTGAAACAGCTCGGGGCCGAAGACCTGCAGGCGCTCAGTGATTCGCGCGCCGAGCGGGGAGCGGGGACGAGCCCCGCCGCTGTTCAGCTGTTCAGCCCGCCCCGAACCTCCCCATCGCCTCGCCCAGCCTCACCGGCCGCCCATCCCGCCACTCCGCACCGAACCTCACCCCCGGCGCTGGCCAGAGCATCACCACCGTGGAGCCCAGCAGGAACTGCCCCATCTCCTCGCCCTGCGCCAACCGCACCGCACCCGGCGCATAGTCCCACGAGCGCACCGTGCCCGGGCGCGGCGGGTTCACCACGCCGTGCCATGAGGTGGCCATGCTCCCGACGATCGTCGCCCCCACGAGCACCATCACGAACGGACCACGCGCCCCCTCGAATACGCACACGACGCGCTCGTTGCGCGCGAACAGCCCCGGCACACCGCGCGCCGTGGCTGGGTTCACGCTGAATAGATCGCCCGGTACATGGATCATGCGCCGCAGCTCGCCGTCGCAGGGCATGTGGATGCGGTGGTAGTCGCGCGGACTCAGGTAGATCGTGGCGAAGCTGCCGTTCACGAACGGTGCGGCGAGCGTCGCATCCCCGCCCACGAGCGCGGTGGCCGTGTAGTCGTGTCCCTTGGCCTGGAAAATTCGCTCGCCGTCGATCGGGCCGAGCTGACTGATGGCGCCGTCCACCGGGCACACCAGGTCGGCCGTGGCGAGCGGCCGCGCGCCGGGACGCAGGGCACGCGTGAAGAAGGCGTTGAAGGTCGGGTAGCGCCCGATGTCCGGCTCGGCCGCCTCGGCCATGTTCACGCCGTACCGCGGCACGAACCAGCGGATGACGGCCGTGGTCAGCCCGCCGAGCGACGCCGACGCGAAGCGGCCCGCCAGTACGGTGAGCAGCCGCTTCGGCAGCAGGTATTGCAGCGCGACGGTGAGGCGATCGGACACGACGACGGGGTACGAGACAGGCGCAAGTGACTCTGCGCAAGCTCATACCCCGCCAATCGTCCAACAAGCCCGCGCGCCGGCCACGGCGGCCTGCGCACGGGGGCCCGGATCGCTACTCGTCCGACGTCCGCCCGCCAGCCGGCGCCGGCGGCTCCACCTTCGAGCGCACGATCTCCGGCTGGCCGGCGGCGCGCAGCAGCGTGTTCAGGCGCGGCAGCGACTCGGCGATCACCTGCTCGAGGCGCGCGAGCTCCGTCTCGAGCTTCGGGTTGAGCACACCGTACACGTCGTACGCCTGCTTCGCCGGCCGCCGCTCACCGCTCATCACGAAGCTCATCAGGCCACCGAGCTGATCGTTGAGCCGGATCGGATAGTTGAGCGGGTCCTGACCGCTCTGGTTCTTCGTCTGGTAGAGCGAATCCTCCACCGTGTTCAACGCCTCGCCGAAGCGGGCCGCAATCGTGCCGAACTCGGCCACGCTGGCCATCTTCGGGGCGCGATCGGCCACCTCACGCTCGAGGTTGCGAATCTCGATCACGCCCTGATTGGCCGCCGTGATGCGGTCGCGGATCTCGAGGGCGAAGCGCACCTGCTCGACGAGATCGGCCGACGTCGCGCCACTGCGTGGATCGGGGAGGAGCTGCAGCGGCTGCGTGAGTGGCGCGTGCGTGCCGGCGGTGAGGCGCACCGTGTAGGTGCCCGGCGCGATCGCGGGGCCGTTGCCGCGGCCAGCCCACGTGATCATGCCGCGGAAGGTGGTCGCATCCGCGTGGCGCACGGTCCAGGTGAAGCGGTTCACGCCCACGCGGGTGCCGGGGCGCTGCACCACGGGACCGCCGAATCGTCCGCCACCGGCCGGCGGCGTGGGCGCGCTGTCGGTGGACGCCGCCGTGGCGACCACGGCGCCGTTCGCATCGAGCAGCTCGACCGTCACGGGCATCGAGTCCGCCGGCAATGAGTAGCTGAGCGCGAGCTGCGCCTGGCCATTGAGGCGATAGGTGGGCGCGGGCCGGTAGAAGAACGGCGCACTCCCCGCGGCGGCCTTCTGCTCAGGCGCCCAGCGCAGCGGCGTCAGGTTCTCCATCACCCAGAAGGCGCGGCCGTGCGTTGCGATCGCCAGGTCATCGTCGCGCAGCATCATGTCGTGCACCGGCACCGGCGGCAGGTTGCGCTGCAGGCTTTCCCACCGATCGCCGCGGTCGTACGACACCCACACGCCGCGCTCCGTGGCCGCATACAGCATGCCCGGGCGATGCAGGTCCTCGCGAATGGCGCGCGTGAAGTGATCGGCCGTGATGCCGGTAGTGATCTTCGTCCACGTCTTGCCGTAGTCCGTGGTGCGGTACAGGTACGGCGTGAAGTCGTCGAGCTGATAGCGGTTGCCCGCCACCCAGGCCGTTGCCGGATCGTGCGGCGACGCCTCGATGATGCTCCAGCGCATCCACTCGGGCAGCCCCGGCGGCGTCACGTTGGTCCACGTCGCGCCGTTGTCGCGCGAGAGGTGCAGCAGGCCGTCGTCGCTACCCGTCCAGATCAGCCCCTTCACCAGCTTCGACTCGGCGAGCGTGAACACCGTGCCGTAGTACTCCACGCTCGTCTGGTCCTTCGTGATCGGGCCGCCCGACGAACCGAGCGTGCGCGGATCGTTGCGCGTGAGGTCCCTGGAAATCGGCGTCCAGGACAGGCCCGCATCGGTGCTGCGGAACACGACGTTCGACCCCACGTAGATCGTGTTCGGGTCGTGCGGCGAGTGCACGATCGGGTACGTCCACTGAAAGCGGTACTTCGAGTCGGCCGCATCGTGACCCATCGGGTTGAGCGGCCACGGATCGAGCGCGAGCCGCTTGCCCGTGCGGCGGTTGAGCATGTCCATGCTCCCGCCGTAGTTGGCGCCGTAGGTGATGTCGGGATCGCGCGGATCGCTGCTCACGTACCCCGACTCGCCGCCGGCCACGCCGTAAAAGGTGGAGAACGGTGACGGCGCCGCCGCCGCCCCAC
>JAABRO010000035.1 GCA_011390885.1 Gemmatimonas sp.
GGCTGGAGCGGACGCGGCCGGCTCACGAAAAACCCGTACGCACTCGATCGCAGCGCCGGCGGCTCGAGCTCCGGCACGGCCGCCGCCGTGAGCGCCAACCTCGCGCCGGGGGCCATCGGCACCGAGACGATGGGCTCCATCATGACCCCCTCGGCGCTCTGCGGCATCGTGGGGCTCAAGCCCACCGTCGGGCTCGTGAGCCGCGCCGGCATCATTCCCGTCTCGTACACGCAGGACACGGCGGGCCCCATGTGCCGCACCGTGCGCGACGCGGCCATGCTGCTCTCCGCGATCGCCGGTCCCGATCCGCGCGACAAGGCCACCACCGAGGGGAGCATTCGCCGGTCGGCCGACTACACCACCTTCCTCGACCCGGACGGCCTGCGCGGCGCGCGCATCGGCATTGCGCGCAACCTGTTCGGCGACAGCCTCGTGGCCGACCGCGTGATCGAGCGTTCACTCGACGCCATGCGCGCCGCCGGTGCCATCGTGATCGACAACGCCAACGTGGAAAACGCCGAAGCCATCTGGGGCTTCAACGCCGAGGTGCTGTCGTACGAGCTCAAGGCCTCGCTCAACGAATACCTCGCTTCGCTCGGCAGCAGGTCGCCCGTGAAGTCGCTCAAGGATCTCATCGCGTTCAACGAGAAGAACAGCGACCGCGAGATGCCGTGGTTCGGCCAGGAGACCTTCCTGTACGCGGAGAGCAAGGGCGGGCTCGACAGCATCGAGTACATCGAGGCGCTGGGCACGGTGCGCCAGCTCGCGCGCAAGGGCGGCATCGACGCGACGATCGCCGCGCACCAGCTCGACGCGATCGTGGCACCCACCACGTCACCGGCGTGGCTGGCCGACGTGCTGCTCGGCGACAATGCCGTGCTCGGCGCGTTCGTGGTCGCGGCAGCGGCGGGCTACCCGAGCATCACCGTGCCGGCGGGCGACGTGCTCGGCCTGCCCGTGGGCATGCTGTTCATGGGCCCCGCGTGGAGCGAGGGGAAGCTGCTCAAGCTGGCCTACGGGTTCGAGCAGCAGGTGCGCGCACGCCGCGCGCCCACCTTCCTGCCTACCGTGCCGATCCGGCCGTGAGGCCACGTCGTCGCAGGCGGCGATGCACCGCCTGCGACGTGCTGCGATACCGTGCGCTCAGCCGCGCGCGGCGTGCCAGGCCGCGAGCACGGCCTTCTCCTTCTCGGGCGCGATGCCGGCGCGCGCTTTCTCCTGCTCCGCCGCCGGACGTGAGTGGTACCACGTGAGCGTGTCGCGCGCCGTGTCGGCGAGCGGGCGGAAGGTGAGGCCGGCTGCGTAGGCCTTGCGGCAGTCGATGCGCATGAAGCCTTCCGTCGCGCCGCGCGGCGGCAGCCACACCGGCATCTCGCTCCAGCCGCGCACCTGCTGCTGCTCGAGGAAGTCGGCGTCCACCCACGTGAAGCGTGCATCGCTCGTGGTGACCGCCTTGATGCCATAGAGCATCTGCGCCATGGTGGTCGGCGTGGCCGGACCGGTGGCGTTGAAGGTGCCGAACACGCGCTCCTCCGCGAGCCGGATCATCCACTGTCCGAGGTCGCGCGCGTCCACGTACTGCGTGGGATCGTCGGGGGTGCCGGGCGCGAGCACTTCGCCCCCCTTGTCGATGCGCACCGGCCAGTACGAGAAGCGATCGGACAGGTCGCCGGGTCCCACGATGAGTCCGGGACGCACCACGGTCACGTTCGCGCCGAAGCGCTCACGCGCGATCATCTCCGAGCGCACCTTGAGCGGTCCGTACTGCGTGTCGGCCGTCTGCCCCATGCGTTCCGCGAGCGGATCACCTGGCGCATGCAGCGGTCCGTTCTCGTCGATGCCAGGCTTCGAGTAGTCGCGAAACACCGAGATCGTGGACACGAACATGTAGTGCGCGGTCTTCTTCGCGAGCGCCTCGGCCGCGCCGGACACCCAGCGCGGCAGCGTGGTGGGATTGTCGATCACGACATCCCACGTGCGATTGCCGCCGAGCGCCGCGTAGCCATCGGGCGCGTTGCGGTCGCCCACGAGCTTCTCCACGTTCGGGAAGAGCCCCGGGTTCGTGCGGCCGCGATTGAAGAGCGTGACGGTGTGCCCGCGCTCGAGCGCGTACTCAACCTGCGCGGGTCCGATGAAGCCGGTGCCGCCGAGGATGAGGATGCGCAGCGGCGCCGGCGCGCGGCGCGCGGCGCCCAGCGCCGCAGCCGGCGGTGCGCCGAGCGCCGAGCCGAGGCGCGGCGTGAGGCCGAGGCCGGCGGCACCGCCAAGCACGGCGCCCGCCTTGAGGAAGTCGCGACGATCGAGGGTCATGGGACGATCACCTTCCAGTCCACGGCGAGTTCGGTGCGTTCCCACGCGAAGCGCAGCACGCCACTCGCCGCCTCGGGCGGCTGTCCCTGCGGCGTCACGTTGGGCACGAGCCAGATGGTGAAGCTCTCGATCGCCTCGCCGAGCGTGCGTACACGCAGCGGAATGCGGGCGAGGTCGGAGCGGGCGTCGTAGTCGGTGCCCCACTGTCCGGTCTGGCGATTGACGATCAGCTGCCAGCCACCGGCCGACGGCAGCGCGAAGAGCGTGTACATGCCACGCGGCACGCGCGTGCCGCCGATGTCGAGGTCCACATCGGTGGTGAGGTGCGTGGCGAGGTTGGCCCCGAAGCGCCACACGCTGTCCATGGGCACGAGCGCCGTGCCCATGACCGCACGCCCCCGCGCGTGCGGCTGGCCGTACTCGATGCGGATCACGGCCGGGCCGGCGAGCGGCGCCGCCGTGGGGAACCAGCGGCCCGCGATGATGCGCCCGCTCAGGCGCACTTCGGTGCTGGCGATGGAGCTGGCCGCGGCGGTGGGCACGGGCGGGCGCGGCTGCTCCTGCGCAAGCACCGGCACGGCGCCCAGCAGCGAGAGGAGCAACGTGGCGCGCAGCGCCGGGCGGATCGTTGACGAGGTCACGGTGACTCCGGAGTGCAGGTCAAGGAAGCGGCGCGCCGTCGAGCGCGCGAATGGTCTTGGTGGACGCGGGGCGCTCGCGTTGCAGGCGCGCCGCCACCTGCTCGGCGCGGGCGAGCACGCGCAGCACGTTCTCGCCGATGAGCCCGCGCAGTTCGTCGTCGGTCCAGCCGCGCTGCACGAGTTCGGCGAGCAGTTCAGGGTACTTCGACACGTCCTCGAGCCCCTGCACCACGTCGGTGATGCCGTCGTAGTCGGCCCCGAGTCCCACGTGCGCGGCGCCGGCCACGCGCTTGACGTGATCGAGGTGGTCGGCGACGTCGGCGAGCGTGGCGCGCGGCAGCGGGTTGGCCTCGCGGAACGCGGCCACGGCGCGGAACTGCGCGTCGGCGTCGGAGCCGGCGGCGTTGCGCGCGGCCGTGAGGCGGGTGTTCCAGTCGGCCACGCGCTGCGACGAGAAGCCGGGCACGAAGGTGATCATCACCACGCCGCCGTTGGCCGGCATGCGGCGCAGGATGCTGTCGGGCACGTTGCGCGGCACGTCGGTGAGCGCGCGCGCATTGGAGTGCGAGAAGATGACGGGCGCCTCGGTCTCGTCGAGCGCGTCGCTCATGGTGCCCGGCGACGTGTGCGAGAGGTCCACCAGCATGCCGAGCCGGTTCATCTCGCGCACCACCTCGCGGCCGAAGGCGGTGAGGCCGCCGTGACGCGCCACGTCGGTGCCCGCGTCGGCCCAGTCGATGGTCGCGCTGTGCGTGAGCGTCATGTAGCGCGCGCCCAGGTCGTAGAACGCGCGCAGTGCGCCCAGCGAGTTCTCGATGGCGTGCCCGCCTTCCATGCCGAGCAGCGAGCCGATGCGTCCGGCCTTGTGCGCATCGCGCAGCGCCTGCGCGCTTGGCGCCCAGGTGAACTCGGCCGGATAGCGCGCGATCGTGCGGCGCGCGATGTCGATCTGCTCGAGCTGCGTGCGCGCGGCACCGGAGTCGCGCGCTTCGGCGGGGATGTACACCGACCAGAACTGTCCGCCGATGCCGCCGGTGCGCAGGCGCGCGAGGTCGGTGTGGCCGGGCGTTGGACGGGTGAGATCGTAGGCGTCCACGTCGAGCGGCGCGTCGGCGAACTGCCGCATGGCCCACGGCAGGTCGTTGTGCCCGTCCACCAGCGGCACTTCCTGCAGCAGCGTGCGCACGTGCGCGAGGCGCGTGGCGAGATCCGCGGTGCGCAGCGGCTGCGTGGCCGCCTGCGCGCTCGCGGTCGAGGAGATCGCGGCCGCGCCGAGCAGTGTCGCGGCGAGCGTGCGCGTGACGTTCAGCATCCGATGCGCTCCAGGTAGTGCGGCAGCATCTTGCGCCACCACGGCCAGTCGTGGTTCACGTCGTGTCCCCAGAGGTCGAAGACGTGGCCGATCCCCTTGCGGTCGAGCAGGTCGTGGAACGAGCGCGACGCGTCGGGCGCCTCGTAGGCCCCCTGGCCCGCCACGAGCACGATGCGCGAGTGGTGGCGCAGCGTCTCGAGCGGCTGCCCCTCGAGGTTGGCCACGAACCACATGGGGTTGTTGAAGTACGCGTCCTCGTTGCTCAGCCCCTTGAAGTAGCTGGGCGCGAGGTCGTAGAAGCCGCTCATGCCGATCAGGCCGCCGAAGAGGTCGGGGCGGCGGAAGAGCGCGTTGGCCGCATAGAAGCAGCCGAAGCTCGCGCCGGTGGTGATCGCGCGCGCCCCCGGATCGCCCACGGCGTGGCGAATGAACGGCGCGACTTCGTTCTCGACGTAGCGGGAGTAGAGCGCGTGCCGCCGCGCCGACTCCACCGGCGGCAGCTTGCGGTCCATCCACGCCAGCCGGTTGATGCTGTCGATGGAGAAGACCTGGATGCGGCCGGCCAGGAGCAGCGGCTCGATGGCCTTCACGAGCCAGAAGCGCTCGTTCTCGAGGTAGTCCGCCGCCGCGGTGGGAAAGAGCAGCACGGGCTGCCCTCCCCAGCCGTAATGGACGATCGGCATGTCGAGGCCGAGGGAGGGGCTGCGCCAGCCACCGAGGCGGCGCGGGATGCGGGGGTCGACGTACTGGGGCATCGGGGAAAGGTGGCCTTGCCGACGCCCCCGGGCAACGCGTGTGTCGCCAAACCGTTGTCGGCTCGCGACGCATGCGTTGCGCCGCCGGGGCACGCGCGCGACGTCGGCCCGCGAGCATTGGGCACGGAGCAGCGTGCCACCCTCGCCAAGGAGCCGACCGTGCCGCCTTCCCCCGTGCTGCCAGCGCTCAATCAGGTCGACACCGAGGTCTTTCCACACTTCCCCGACGGCATCCCACCGGGTGTGCTCGAGGCCGGCCGGTACCGATTGCGCTTCGCCTGGACGCGCGCCGATCTGCAGACCGTCCAGCGGTTGCGCTTCCAGGTCTTCAACGAGGAGCTCGGTGAAGGACTGGCCGAGTCCGCGGCGGCGGGTCTCGATGCCGATGAACGCGATCCGTCGTTCCATCACCTGCTCATCGACGATCGCATGAGCGGCGAGGTCGTGGGCACGTACCGTCTGCAGACCGCGGTCATGGCCGCGGCGCGACACGGGTTCTACGGGGCAACGCTGTTCGAGCTCGCCACCGTGCCACCCCGGGTGCTCGCCGACGCCGTGGAGATCGGGCGCGCCTGCGTGGCACCGGCGCACCGGAACGGCCGCGTGCTGCGCCTGCTCTGGCGCGGCCTCGCCCGCTACCTGCAGTGGAACGGCAAGCGCTATCTCTTCGGCTGCTGCTCCCTGCCCGGCACGGACGATGCCGTCGCCGTGGAGGCCTGGCGCACGCTGCATGGGCGCAACGCGCTGCACCCCGACATCCTGGTGCGCCCCCGCGCGCACACGCGCGCGCTCCCCGACGACGGGCGCAGCCTTCCGTCGACCGCGACCGCCGGCAACGGTGCGCTGCCGGCCCTCTTCGAGGGCTACCTCGCGCTGGGAGCCCGTGTCTGCGGCCCACCCGCCATCGACCACGAATTCGGCACGACGGACTGCCTCGTCCTGCTGGACGTGCACGACCTGGACGGCCGCACCTTCCACTCGTTCTTCGCGTGAACGGCGCGATGGGCTCCTCGCTCGCCCCCGGTGCGCCGTGGCGCCGGATCCGGCTTCGCGCCGGCGGGAGGCGCTCCGCCGCGAGCGACAATGCGTGGTCGGCCATGCGCGCCGTGCGCCGCCTCGTGCACGTCGCGCCGATCTTGCTGGGCGGTGCGGCCTCGATGATCGGACACGCCTTCACCCAGTCCAATCCGGAAGCGCGTCGGCTTCGCGTCCGTGCTCGCAGTCGGCAACTGGCCGCGTCGCTGCTGCATGCCCTCGGTGTCCGCATCACCGTGGCGGGGCCTCCCCCGCGCGGCTCGGCACTGTACGCCAGCAATCATCTCGGCTGGCTCGATGTGCTGGTGCTGCTCGTCGTGCTGCCCGACTGCACGCTGGTGGCGAAGCGCGACGTGGGCGCGTGGCCGCTCCTGGGCACCCTTGCTCGGCTCGGCGGCACGGTGCTGATCGATCGCGACCGCAAGCGCGACCTGTCCCGTGCGATTCCGCGTCTCACGGATGGACTCCACGCCGGACAATCCGTGCTGCTCTTCGCGGAGGGTACCACGACCGACGGCACGGCGGTGCTGCCGTTCAAGTCCTCGCTGTTCGAGGCGGCCGTGCGTGCCGACCGCACCGTGGTTCCGATCGCGCTGTGCGCCGACACGGGGCCCGGTGGACCCGATGTGCGCACGCACGTGTGCTGGTGGGGCGAGGACACGCTGCTGGCGCACCTTCCCCGCGTGGCGGGCACGCGTCGCATCACGTTCACCGTGCGCCTGGGCGCGCCGCTGAACGCGACCGCCGACGCACTCACGGCCGAGGATGCGCAGGTGCGCCGCCGCGCGCGATCAGCGGCGCGGAAGCGACTGGCGCGGCTGACCCGGCGTGCCGTGTGCGCGCAGGGTGGCCTTCCGACCGCGGAACCCTACCAGTCCGTGGGCACGTAGTCCTTGAGGAACTGCCCCCACACGTGCGTGCCCGTGTTGATCCCGTCGATGATCGGGTCCACGATGCGGGCGGCGCCGTCCACGATGTCGAGCGGCGGGTGGAAGCGGTGTTCGGCGGTCTTCCGGGCGGCGATCTGCACCGGGTCCTCGTCGGTCACCCAGCCGGTGTCCACGCTGTTCATGTGGATGCCGTCGGCGAAGTAGTCGGGGGCCGAGGTGCGCGTCATCATGTTGAGCGCGGCCTTGGCCATGTTGGTGTGCGGGTGGCGCGTGGTCTTGAAGCGGCGGTAGAACTGCCCCTCCACCGCCGACACGTTCACGATGTGCTTGTCACGGCCCGGCGCCCGCAGCATGAGCGGCTTGAGGCGCGCGTTGAGCAGGAACGGCGCCACGGCGTTCACCAGCTGCACCTCGAGCAGCTCCACGCTCGGCACCTCGTGCATCTGCAGCCGCCACGAGTTGCGCTCGCGCAGGTCCACCTGCTGCAGGTCCTGGTCGAGACGCCCCTCGGGGAAGAGCGCCTGCTGCGCCTCGTGCTCCTCGGCGAGCAGCTTGAGCTGCGACAGCTGCGCGGCGTGCGTGAGCCCCACGGCGTCGCGCAGGTCGGTGCCGGCCGCGAGCGCGCCGCTGGCCGCACCCCCCGAGCCTTCGGGGAGCATGTGGTAGCCGCGCACCCCTTCGTAGCGCCCCACGAGGCGCCGCACCGGCTCCGGCATGGTGTGCAGCGCGGCGTTCTCCGCCTCCATCATGTGCGTGTAGAAGTCGGGCGGACGCCGCACCGTCTGGCACGCATTGTTCACGATGAAGTCGAGCCGGTCGTGCGTGTCGAGCAGCTGCTGGCAGAACGCCTCCACGCTGGGCGTGTGGCGCAGGTCGAGGCCGAAGATCTCGAGGCGATGCCCCCACTCGGCAAAGTCGGGCTCGGCCGCGTAGCGCATGGCCGAGTCGCGCGGGAAGCGCGTGGTCACGATCAGGTGCGCGCCGGCGCGCAGCAGCTTGATGCCCGCCTGGTAGCCGATCTTCACGCGGCCGCCCGTGAGCAGCGCCACGCGGCCGCTCAGGTCGGCCGTCTCGGTGCGCTTGGCGTAGTTGAACGCCGCGCACGGCGGGCAGAGCTGGTCGTAGAAGTGGTGCAGTTCGGTGTAGTCGCGCTTGCAGATGTAGCAGTTGAGCGTCTCGGGCGCGGGACGGAACACCGGCTCCTCGTCCACCGTCTCCGACACGAAGTCGGCGGGCGCGAAGAGGCGCGGCGTGATGAACACCTCCTCGCGGCGCAGCTTGCGAATGCCGGTTTCCTGCAGCACCGACTCGGCGCGCTGGGTGCGCTCCTGCTTGCGCTGGTTGCGCGTGGCCTTGACCAGCCGCCGCCGCGCCACGGCATCGGGGCGCGACACCTCGCCGGCAGCGCGCAGGAAGCGCGTGCGGTCGTCCTCCGAGAGGCGGGCGAGCACGCTGCGGTCCTGGGCGATGGCCTCGAGCAGCGCCGCGGCCTCGCGCACGCGGTCGGGGAACTGGTCGGGCGGGAGATCGGTGAGGCTGGGGTCGTGAACCACGGGCAGTCGGCAAGCGGGAGCGGTGTCGTGTTGCGCGCCCTCTGGCGCTGCCGAAAGCTACACGGGGCTCAGCCGGTGCGGCCCGCGGGGGCGACGTGGGCATCGTCGTCGGGCACCCCGCGCGCAGGCGTCGGCAGCACGAGCCCGGTGGCGGCGATGCGCGTGAGCAGGTCATCGCGCGTGAACGGCTTGAGCAGGTAGCCGTCACAGCCGGCGGCCAGGGCCCGCAGCACGTGCGCACGCTCGGCGATGCCGGTCGTCATGATGATGCGCGCTCGACCCCGGGCCCCGAGTCCGGGACCCTGCTCGGCGCGCCGCAGGGCGAGCAGCACCTGCTGGCCACCCATGCCCAGCAGGCGGATGTCGAGGCACACGAGAAGAAACGGGGCACCCGCGTCGATCGCGTGCCGGAATCGTTCGATGGCGCACGACCCGTCTGCACAGCCGACCACCTCGCCGAAGGGCGCGAGGTAGTGCTCGAGCAGGGCCAGCATGTCGGGATCGTCGTCGACCAGCAGGATGCGCATGTCGAAGGGGCGGGGATCGGGGCCGGCTGGACATCCGGCACGAACGACGCGCCGACGCACTGTCGCGCCGGCGCCTCCCGAGGAGTGTCGGCGGCACGCGGGCGCGACTGAAGCCCTGCGTGCCGCCAGCGTCAGCGCGCCGCCACCTCCGCATCGGCCACGCGCTGCAGCGCGTGTCGCACGCCGGTCACGATCTCGTGAATCTGCTCCTCAGTCACGATGAGCGGCGGCGAGAGCGCCACGATGTCGCCGGTGACGCGCACCAGCAGGCCGTTGGCGAAGCACTCGGCCATGACCGCTGCGCCGCGCGCGCCCGCAGCACCCGGTCGCGCGGCCAGCTCGATGCCGGCCACGAGGCCGAGGTTCCGGATGTCCGTCACGTGCGGCGCACCGCGGAGCGCGTGCACGGCCGTCTCCCAGAGTGGCGCGAGCATTGCGGCCCGCTCGAAGAGCTGCTCGTCGCGGTACACGTCGAGCGTGGCCAGCGCCGCCGCGCAGGCCAACGGGTGCCCCGAGTAGGTGTAGCCGTGGAAGAACTCGATGCCGCCCGTCGCCGCGTCGAGCACGGTCTCGTGCAGCGCGCGGGGCATGAGCACGGCCCCCATGGGCACCGCGCCGTTCGTGACGCCCTTGGCGATGGTGAGCAGGTCGGGAGTGACCCCGAAGCGCTGGGCGCCGAACGCTGCGCCCAGCCGGCCGAAGCCGGTGATGACCTCGTCGAACACGAGCAGGATGCCGTGCCGGTCGCACAGGGCGCGCAGCCGCTCCAGATAGCCGACCGGCGGCACGAGCACGCCGGCCGAGCCGGCCATCGGCTCCACGATCACCGCCGCGATCGTCTCGCCGCCGTGCTCGGCCACGATGGCCTCGAGCGCGTCGGCCAGGTGCGCGCCGTGCACGGGCTGTCCGCGGCTGAACAGGTTTTCGGCCAGGCCGTGCGTGGCCGGCAGCTGCGCGTCGGTGAAGGGGAGCAGGTGGGAGGCGAACGGGCGGCGGTTGTTCTCGATGCCGCCCACGGAAATGCCGCCGAAGCCCACGCCGTGGTAGCCCCGCACCCGTCCCACGAAGCGGCGACGCGCGGAGTCGCCGCGCGCGGCGTGGTACGCCAGCACGATCTTGAGCGCCGTGTCCACCGCCTCGGAGCCCGAGTTGGTGAAGAACACGCGGTCGAGCGGACCCGGGGCGATGCCGGCGAGGCGCTCGGCCAGCTCGAAGGCCGCCGGATGCCCCATGCTGAACCCCGGCGCGTAGTCGAGCGTGGCGGCGGTGCGCTGGATGGCCTCCACGATCGGCGCGCGCGTATGGCCGGCATTCACGCACCAGAGCCCCGACGTCGCGTCGAGCACGGAGCGGCCGTCGGCGTCGCGGTAGTGCATGCCGTGGGCCGACACGAGCAGGCGCGGCGCGCGCTTGAAGGCGCGGTTCGCGGTGAACGGCATCCAGAGGGCGTCGAGCGACGGGGTGGTCATGGCGGGGGAGGGCTGGGGAGGGGTGTCCCACACATTCCCACGGCCGGGTCCGGCTCGCAAGCGGGTGCCGGCCGCGGGCAGCCGGCGGCCGTTTTCCGCGGCGTGACGGCCGGGCGCGGCCGCGCCCTCGCGGCCGCGCCGTCGCGGCGGCATCTTCCCGCTCATGCATGCCCCCCCCGCCCTGACGACGCGTGACGGCGACGGCGAACTCCCCGTCGACGCGCTCCGGCTCTTCCACGACCTGCCGTTCATCGGCATGGCGATCACGTCGCCGAGCACGCGGCGCTGGCTGCACGTGAACCAGACGTTGTGCGATCTGTTCGGCTACTCGCGCGAGGAGCTGGTGTCGCGCACGTGGGCCGAACTCACGCACCCCGAGGATCTCGACGCCGACACGCGGCTGTTCGAGGAGACGCTGCACGGCGCGCGCGACGGCTACGTGATGGACAAGCGGTTCGTGCGGCGCGATGGCACGGTCGTGCACGCCACGATCGACGTGAAGGCCATTCGCGCACCGGACGGCACGATCACGTACTTCGTGGCCACGGTGGCCGACCGCTCCGGCCGCCACGAGGCGCTGGAGCAGGCCCGCGCCTCGTCGTCGCTGCTGCAGAACCTCGTGCGCCAGGTGCCGGGCGCCGTCTACCAGTTTCAGCTGTTTCCCGACGAGCGCGCGCGCTTCCCCTTCGCATCGGACGGCATCGCGGACGTCTACGAGGTGTCCCCGGCCGAGGTCCAGCAGGATGCCACGGTGATCTTCGGGCGCCTGCATCCGCTCGACCTGCCCGGCGTGTGGTCGAGCATCCTCGAGTCGGCGCGCGACCTCACGCGCTGGCAGTACACCTACCGCGTCGTGCTCCCCACGCGCGGTGAGCGCTGGCTGCGCGGCGACGCACGGCCGGAGCGACTGGCCGACGGCAGCACGCTGTGGCACGGCTACATCACCGATGTGACGAGCGAGGAGGCGGCGCGACAGGCGCTGCGCGAGAGCGAGCAGCGCTACCGCATCCAGTTCGAGCATGCGCCCGAGGCGATCGTGCTGTACGATCCGGCCGCCAATCGCTTCATGGACGCGAACCCGCTCGCCGAAGGGCTGTTGGGGCTGCGCCGAGCCGAGCTGCTCGCGTGCAGCATCGCGGATGTGAGCGCTCCGCTGCAGGCGGACGGCCGGCCGGTGCACGAAGTCGGGCCGGCCTACATGGCGCGCGCCGTCGCCGGCGAACCGCAGGTGTTCGAGTGGACGCATCGCCACGCCGACGGCACCGACATCGCCTGCGAGGTACACCTCGTGCCGCTCCCGTTCGAGGGGCGCACGCTCGTGCGCGGCACCATCATCGACATCCGCGAACGCAAGCGCCTGCTCGAGACGCTGCTGCGCCTCGATGCCGCGATCGCGTCGTCGATCAGTGCGATCGCCGTGGCCGACCTCGGTGGCAATCTCACGTACGTGAACCAGGCGTTCCTGCGCATCTGGGGGTACGACGAGCCCGCGCAGGTGCTCGGCCGGCCGGCCGTCTCGTTCTGGTCGTCCCCTGAGGAGGCGCAGGCCGTCGTGCACGCGCTCCTGACGACGGGCCGATGGACGGGCGAGCTGATCGCCACGCGCACCGACAAGGCCGAGCGCACGCTCCTCGTGCAGGCCAGCATCTTCAACGACGCGAAGGGACAGCCGGCCGGCCTGCTCGCCTCCTTCGTGGACGTGACCGAAGAGCGACGGCTGCAGGCGCAGCTGCTTCAGTCGCAGAAGCTGGAGTCGGTGGGCCGCCTCGCCGGCGGCGTGGCACACGACTTCAACAACCTGCTCACGGTGATCCGCGGCTACCTCGAGCTCTCGCTGCAGTCGCTGGGCGAGAACCACCCGCTCGTGGACTACCTCACGGAAGTCGATCGCGCCGCCGACTCGGCCGCTGGCCTCACCCAGCAGCTGCTCGCGTTCTCGCGCAAGCAGATCATCGCGCCGCAGGTGCTCGACCTGAACGACGTGGTGCAGCGCGTGCACGCCATGCTGCAGCGCCTGCTTGGCGAGCACATCACGCTCGAGGTGCACCCCGAGGCCGGACTCTGGCACGTGCGCTTCGATCCGGGGCAGGCCGAGCAGATTCTGGTGAACCTCGCCGTGAACGCGCGCGACGCCATGCCCGACGGCGGCCGGCTCACCATCGAGACATCGAACGTGCGCCTCGACGGCGAGTACACGGCGTCCCACCCCGAGGTGCCACCGGGCGAGTACGTGCTGCTCGCCGTGTCCGACACGGGGGAAGGCATGTCGAGCGACACGCGCGAGCACGCATTCGAGCCGTTCTTCACCACCAAGCAGCCGGGCCACGGCACGGGACTCGGCCTCGCGATGATTCACGGGGCCGTCTCGCAGAATGGCGGCCGCGTGGAGGTCTATTCGGAGCTCGGCCATGGCACGAGCTTCAAGATCTACCTGCCGCGCACGTCGGGCGCGCCCACGATGGCAGAGGTCACGGCACTCCGGACCACGCCGCGCGGCGAGGAGCGGATCCTCGTGGTCGAAGACGACGAGCGCGTGCGCCTGCTCACCGTGCGACTGCTCAGCCGCCTCGGCTACCGGGCGATCGCCGTGAGCAGCGGCGAGGAAGCGCTCGCCTGGCTCGATGCGCATCCGGAGCCGATCGACCTGCTGCTCACCGATGTGATCATGCCCGGCATGAACGGCAAGGTGCTGGCTGATCGCGTGCGCGAGGCGCGCGCAGGCACACGGGTGCTCTTCACCTCGGGGTACACGGCCAACGTGATCGTGCACCACGGCGTGCTCAAGCCCGGCGTGGAGTTCCTCGCCAAACCCTTCAGCGGCTCGTCACTCGCGCAGAAGGTGCGCGAGGTGCTCGACGGGTAGGCGTGCGGGTGCGCGTGCTCAGGGTTGCGCGAGACGCTGCGCGGCGGCGGCGACGGCGGCGTCCGGATGCTCGGCGTAACGCGCCACGAACTTGCGCGCCTCCGAATGCTTCCAGCGCGACGCGAGGTCGAGCGCGCACACGAGCGTGACCTGGTCACCCGCTTCCTTCGCGATCTCCTGGAACATCTCGGAGGCGCGCGTATAGTTGAGCCGCTCGGCCAGCGCTTCCGCGGACGGCGGGAGCGGCGTGTCGAGCGCCTCGGCACCGCGGCCGCTCGTGAACAGCGGATTGCGGGTCTCGATGCACGAGTCCATGGCCTCGGTCGCCATGTCGGTGAGGCTGCGTCCGCAGCCGGCGAAGAGGAGGCCGGCGGCGAAGGTCGCGAGCGCAACCGGGCGTGCAGCGAGCGATGTCGGGAACAGCGGCATGGGAGCGCGGGCGAAGAGCGAGAAGCGGACGGACACGCAGGATGTTTACGGAGCAACGGCGGCGCGCGTCAAGCCGATCCCACGCGCGCCACATATCCGGTCGTCAGTCGACGCCGGGGTCGGCCCCGAGAATGGCCTTGACCTCGAGATACTCGGCGAGCCCCTCGGCCCCCCACTCGCGCCCGTTCCCGGACTGCTTGTAGCCGCCGAAGGGCGCGATGTGGTCCACGGGCGCGCCATTGAGATGCACGTTGCCCGCGCGCAGCTGGCGGGCCACCCGCAGGGCGCGCGCCGGGTCGGCCGAGGACACGTACGCCGCCAATCCGTACGGGGAGTCGTTGGCGATGGCCACCGCATCGTCGTCGCCGTCGTGGGGCAGCAGGCACAGCACCGGGCCGAAGATCTCCTCGCGGGCAATGCGCATGCCGTTGTGCACGTCGCTGAACACGGTGGGCTGCACGAACCAGCCGGACGCGCAGTGCGGCGGCCGCCCCGGTCCGCCCGTGACGAGGCGCGCGCCCTCGGCGAGTCCGGCCGCGATCATCTCCTGCACGCGCTCGAACTGCCGCGCATTCGCGACGGGGCCCATGTGCACGCCCTCGGCCGACGGATCACCCACCACGGTGCGCTCGGCGGCGACCTTCGCGATCGCCTCGGCCTCGGCGAGGCGCGCGCGCGGCACGAGCAGGCGCGTGGGCGCATTGCACGACTGGCCACTGTTGGAGAGCACCGCACGCACCCCGTTCGTCACGGCGCGTTCGAGGTCGGCGTCGTCGAGGATGAGGTTGGCGGATTTGCCGCCGAGTTCCTGCGTGACGCGCTTGACCGTGTCGGCCGCCGCCTTGGCCACCTGCACGCCGGCGCGCGTGGAGCCGGTGAACGACACCATGTCCACCTGCGGGTGACGCGCGAGCGCCTCGCCCACGGTGGGGCCGTCACCCAGCACGAGATTGAACACGCCGGCGGGCACCCCCGCCTCGTGCAGCGCGTCGGCGAGCAGCAGCGCGTTGAGCGGTGCCATTTCACTCGGCTTGAGCACCACGGTGCAGCCGGCCGCGAGCGCCGGCGCGACCTTGCAGGCGATCTGGTTGAGCGGCCAGTTCCACGGCGTGATGAGCGCGCACACCCCGATCGGCTCGCGTTCGATGCGCACCCGGCCGCGCGTCTCGCGCAGCGGAAACGACGCCAGCACGGTGCGCGCCACGCGAAAGTGCGCAACTCCCGCCGGCACCTGCGCGCCACGCGCCAACCGCTGCGGCGCGCCCATTTCGCGCGTGAGCGTGTCGGCCAGTTCCACCGCGCGGGCCTCGAGCGCGACGATGATGCGATCGAGCAGGTCGAGCCGCTCCTCGCGCGTGGTGGCACTGAAGGCCGGGAAGGCCGCACGCGCCGCGCGCACGGCGCGGTCCACGTCGGCGGCGCTGCCGAGGCTGACGCGCGCGATCGCCTGCTCGGTGGCCGGATCGATGACGTCGTGCGAATGTGCGGTCACCGGGTCCACCCAGGCACCATCGATGTAGAACTGGAGTCGCTGCAGCATGGGATGCGAAAACGGGGAAGCAGCTGTCGCCGAGGGAATCTACGACGTGGTCATGCGTGAGGCGCAGCGACTGCGCCTCGCGCTACGGCCGTCCCGCGTCGCGCCACCAGCCGCGTCACCTGCGCGGGGCCACGATGGCCCGGCCCCTCGTCGAGTTCGACCTCCGTCTCGGTCGCGTGCAGGATCTCGAAGGGCACCTCCGCCCCGGCTAGGTCGTCACGCAGCAAGTCGAGCGTGTAGAGCATCGTCACGTCCTTCGGGCCACCGCTCGGCCGGCCCAGCTGCGACGGGTGGAACGCCTCGAGCACGAGCACGCCGCCGGGGCGCAGCGCCGTGAGCAGGCGCCGGTGAATGGCGGCGCGCTGCGACGGCGGGAAGTGCACGTACACGAGCACGAGCGCGTCGGCGCTGTCGCGCTCCGGTACCCACGCTGCCAGATCGGCCTCGATCGCGCGGATGGCGACACCGCGCTCCGCGGCGAGCGCGCGCGCCTTCGCGAGGCCCACCGCCGAACTGTCCACGGCGGTGACTGAGAACCCCTGCAATGCGAGCCAGACGCCGTTGCGCCCCTCGCCGTCGCCGGGCACGAGCACGTTTCCGCCCGGCGGCAGCCGCGCGACCTGCGAGACGAGGAACGCATTCGGTGCGGTGCCGTACTTGAAGCCCGGCGCGGCGTACTGCTGGTCCCAGAAGTGCATGGAGGAATGTCCCGGTGGGGGCGCGCCGCTCAGGGGGCGCGCCAGATGTCCATGGCCGCGTCCACGACGCCGCGCAGTTCGTCGCGCGACGCCCCGCCCTTGGCCTGCACGCCGAGTCCGGCCACGAGCGTGTTGAAGTAGGTCGCGAGGGTTGGGATGGCCACGGTCGGCGCCAGCTGGCCGTCGTGCTGGGCGCGGGCGAGCCGGCAGGCAAGACGGTCCGCGCCGGCGCGCAGTGCCGCACACAGCGCGCTGCGCACGGCGTCAGGCACGGCGGGCGAGTCGCTGGTGGTGGTGCCGGTGACCACGAGGCACCCCGCCGGGTGCGTCGGATCGGTGTAGGCGTCCACCACGGCGTAGAGGAACCCGCGCACCGCCTCGCGTCCGTCCGGCTCGGCGTCCATGGCCTCGCCCCGGTCGAGGCCGTACCGCTCGCCGTAGCGCTCGAGCGCCGCGAGGAAGAGCGCCTCCTTGTTGCCGTAGGCGGCGTACAGACTGGGCTTGCTCACCCCCGCCGCATCGGCGAGCGCCTGCACCGAGGCCCCCTCGAAGCCGTCGCGCCAGAACACGGGGAGCACCCGGTCCAGCGCGATCCCCGCATCGAACTCCCGAGGCCGTCCTCGAACCATTTCGCCCCGCTCCGTATTGAGCTTGTGAATTCCGAACCGATCGGTACATTATATACCGACCGGTACAATATAGCAGCACGCTGGTGGCGTCGCTCGCCCTCGTTTCCCCTTGCAGCCCCCCGAACTTCCCATGCTCTTCGAATCCTACGCACTCGGTCCGCTCACGCTGCGCAACCGGCTCGTGATGGCGCCCATGACGCGCAGCCGCGCCACGGCCGACCACGTCCCGACGCCGATCATGGCCGACTACTACGCGGCCCGCGCCGACATCGGCCTGATCATCAGCGAGGGCGTCTCGCCGGCACCCGATGGCCTGGGCTACGCCCGCATCCCCGGCCTGTTCACGGCCGAGCATGTGGCCGCGTGGCGGCCGATCACCGACGCCGTGCACGCGCGCGGCGGCCGGATCTTCGTGCAGCTCATGCACACCGGGCGCGCCTCGGCGGCGGCCAACCTGCCGGCCGGTGCGCGCACCGTGGGGCCGATGGCGGAAGCCATGGCGGGGGAGATCTTCACCGACGCCCTGGGCATGCAGCCGGCCGACGTGCCGCACGCGCTCACCGAGGCGGAGATTGCTGACGTGGTGGCGCAGTACGCACGCAGCGCCGAGCTGGCCATCGAGGCCGGCTTCGACGGCGTGGAGCTGCACGGCGCCAACGGCTACCTGATCGAGCAGTTCCTCAACGCCAACGTGAACCGTCGCACCGACGGATACGGTGGCAGCGCCGAGGCGCGCAACCGCTTCGCGCTCGAGGTCGCGCGGGCGACGGTGGCCGCGATCGGGGCCGATCGGGTGGGCATCCGGCTGTCGCCGTACGGCGCCTTCAACGGCACCGGCGCCTTCGACGGCGTGGAAGAGCAGTTCCTGGCGCTCACGCGCGAACTGTCGGCGCTCGGCCTCGTGTACCTGCACCTCGTGAACCACGCGTCGATGGGCGCGCCCGAAGTGCCCGGCAGCTTCATCGCCCAGCTGCGCGCGGCGTTCGACGGCACGTTCATCGCGTCGGGCGGCCTCGACCGCGAGAAGGCCGAGGCGCTGCTCGAGTCCGGCGCGGCCGACCTGGTGGCCTTCGGCCGGCCGGTGCTGGCGAACCCCGATTTCGTGGCGCGGCTCGAGGGCAACCACCCCCTCAACGCCCCCGATTTCGCCACCTTCTACACGCCGGGCGAGGCGGGCTACCTGGACTACCCGACCCTCGCGCTGGTGTGACCGGACCGGGGCCGCCGACGACGGCGGCCCCCGTCCGGCGGGCCCATTGCTCGCCCCAGTTCAGCCGGCGGTCGCGCCCTCGAGTCCGGGCTCGACCGCCTTTTGTCCCTTGTGATACGTGCCGTACACGTACACCGGGATGTCGAGGTCACCGAGGTGCTGCTGCACGAGCGGCTTCACGTCGGCCCAATCGAGCCGGCCGGCGCCGGTGGCCAGTCTCGGCAGCGCCAGACTGCGCACGGCGTTGGCATCGAGCAGCTGACGCAGTGCCTTGAGCGCGTGGTGCACGTGCGAGGTGGTGGCCGCGCCCGAGGAGCCGCCGCGCAACTGCTCCCCCTCCTGCGTGATGAGGTTGTAGATCACGCGTCCGTCGGTGGTGCGGTACTCCCACACCGCGCCGGGCTTCGGGTGTGACTGGTGGGCCCAGTGGCGGAAGTCCTTGGCCATGGACGGCCACTGTTCGCGCAGGCCGAGCGCGAGCCCGACGTCGAAGTGGTCGTTGGGGGACACGCCGTGTGCGATGGCCTGGGCGCCCGACAGCAGCAGGTCGCCCTCGACTTCATGGATCATGCCGACTCCGGTATGGGACGTGATGCGAGAGGCGACGACAGCGCACCGGAAGCGGCGCGCTGTCATCACCTGCTGCATCATGGCACCAGCACCGACGTCCGTCCGTGCGGGATTCCCGGACGCGGCGTCGGGGAGCGCCGTGCCGAGGCCGTCATCGTCGGCAGCCGGCCGACGCCACGCGCGTGGCTGGCCGAGCTTCGGGCCGTCGTGTCGCGGTTGAGCTGGAACGTGCCGATCGCCTCGCGCAGCGTGCGCGCGTGACTGTCCAGCTCGGCCGCCGCGCTGGCGGACTCTTCGGCGTTCGCCGCCACCTGCTGCGTGACGCTGCCGATCTGGTCGATGGCCACGGTGATGCGCTGCACGCCCTGCACCTGCTGCTCGGCGGCCGTGGAGATCTCGGTGGTGACCTCGGCCACGCGTGCGATCTGGTCGTTGATCTTGAGCAGGCTCTGCATGACTTCGCCGTTGAGCGCCACACCGCGCTCGGCGCTCTGCATGCCCTTCTCGATCAGCTCCGCCGTCGTCTTGGACGCCTCGGCTGAGCGGAGCGCGAGCGCGCGCACCTCCTCGGCGACCACGGCAAACCCGCGGCCGGCGTCGCCCGCACGCGCCGCTTCGACGGCGGCGTTCAGCGCGAGGAGGTTCGTCTGGAAGGCGATCTCCTCGATCGTCTTCACGATCTTGCCGGTCTCGGTGCTCGTCTGCCGGATCTCGCCGACGGCCTGCGTGAGCCGTTCCATGCGGGTGGAGCCTTCCTGCGTGTCCGCGCGCGCGCTGGCGGCGAGCTGCCGCGCCTCGTTGGCATAGGTGGCGCTGCGGCCGGCCATGGCCGCGAAGTGCTGCACGCTCGACGAGACCTCGTCGATGCGACCGGCCTGGTCGCTGGCCCCGCTGGCGAGCGACTGGCTGCCGCTGTTGATCTCGCCACCCGCGGCCGCGACGTGTTCGGCCGCACCATCGATCTTGCCGAGCAGGCCGTCCAGGTGGCTGACCGCGGAGTTGAAATCGTTCACGAGGCCGACGTAGTTCGCACCCACGGCGGTGTCGAGCCGGACGGTGAGGTCACCATCGGCGAGGCGCGCGAGCGCGGCCGCCATGCGGTCGACGAGCGCCTGCTGCTCCCGATTCGCCTCCACGAACGCGCCCTCGGTCTGCGTGAGGCGTGCGTCGAGTTCCTGCTGGAACGCCTTCGCTTCGGCCTCGAGGCGCAAGCGGTCGAGCCCGTTCTGCTTGAACACCTCGACCGCGCTGGCGATGGCACCCACCTCGTCGGCGCGCTGGGCACCGGGCACCACATGCTCGAAGTCGCCCACGGTGAAGCGCTCCATCACGCGCGTGAGCTGCCGGAGCGGCTTGACCGAGCGCACCGACCAGGCGGCCACGAGCACACCGAGCGCGAGTGCCGCGGCCACGGCGAGCAGCGTGCGGACGGTGAACTCGCGCGCGACGACGGCGGTGCCGGCGGCCACGACCTTGTTCTTCTCCTCCTGCAGGTCGATGAACTGGTTGATCTGCCGCAGCCAGGTCACGAACTGCGGGCGCGCCTCGGCCATGAGCAGCGCCTGCGCGGCCACGGTGTCACCGCTGCGCCGCAGGTCGATGACCTGCGTGATCAGTGGCAGCGTGGCCGTCTCCGTGGCCTTGATGCTCGCGAGAATGTCGCGCTCCTCGTCGGTGACGTTCACGCCGGACGCGATCATCGAATCAAGTGGGCCGGCCGACTTGGCGTAGTTCTCCGTCAGCTGTCCGATGGCCGACACCGCCTGGTCGAGCTCGTCGTCGGTGCCCACGAGCACCACGTCACGCAGCTCGATCGCCCGGTCATGCACACTGCCGCGGAAGTTGATCGCATAGCGCTGCTTGACGCTGTTGATCTCGTTGACCGTGGTCAGGTTGTCGTTGATGAGGCGCACCTTCTGGATGCTCATCGCGCTCAGGCCGGCGATCATGAGCAGCATGACGGCGAAGGCGACGGCGAGCCGACTGCCGATGGTGAGGCGGGCGAGGGCGGACATCTGCGGGCGTGGTTGGAGGGTGAGGGCCGGTCGGGGGCGGTGCCTCCCTCCCATCGGGAGAACATCGGCCCGCCGGATCCGCCGCTTGAGTCGCGGTGCCCAACCGTGACAGACGGTGCCGTGGCCGCCTCGCGTCCGCTCCCGCAACGGTTGCTCGGCCGCGTACGGGCCGGCACCGGCATGCGAAAAGCGCCGGGCATCTGCATGCCCGGCGCTTTCCTGTACCGTCCGCGGAGGTTCGTGGCGACAAGGTCGCGAGAGCGTGTGCTCCCTGCGTCCGCGTCGGTACCCGACCGGTCGGGACTCGAGTCCCGTCCGACGGTGCGTTCCACTCGGGGGTGGAATGTGGCAGCGGGTCGATGCGCGCGGCGGCCCCTCGCTGTGCCTCGATGCTCTCGAGGAACCGGGATCGATCCCCGACCCGTCGAAGTCGTCGTGGAGGCATCGCCCTCACTCTGCACGTCTACGGTGCAACCGCATCGCGAATCGCACCATCGGGGATTCCCGGACACGAGCACGCGCAGGCGCATGCGCACGCCACGCACGACCGGCACGCAGGTCCGCCGGTTATTTTCCGGGCATGACGACCATCCGCCAATCCGACTTCATCCAGTCGATCGCCGACGCGCTCCAGCACATTTCGTACTACCACCCGCTGGACTACATCCACGCCCTCGCCGACGCGTACGAGCGCGAGCAGGGGCCGGCGGCCAAGGACGCGATCGCACAGATCCTCACCAACTCGCGCCTGTGCGCCGAGGGACACCGCCCCATCTGCCAGGACACCGGCAGCGTGGTCGTGTTCGTGAAGGTGGGCATGAACGTGCGGTGGGACGCCACGCTGTCGCTGCAGGAGATGGTGGACGAAGGCGTGCGCCGCGCGTACCTGCTGCCCGAGAACATCCTGCGCGCATCGATCGTGTCCGACCCGGCGTTCACGCGCAAGAACACGCGCGACAACACGCCGGCCGTCGTGCACGTCGAACTCGTGCCCGGCGACACGGTGGACGTGCAGCTCGGCGCAAAGGGCGGCGGCTCGGAGAACAAGGCCAAGTTCGCCATGCTCAACCCGAGCGACTCGATCGTGGACTGGGTGCTCGAGACGGTGCCGAAGATGGGCGCGGGCTGGTGCCCGCCCGGCATGCTCGGCATCGGCATCGGTGGCAGCGCGGAGAAGGCGATGCTCATGGCGAAGGAGTCGCTCATGGAGCACATCGACATGACGCAGCTCAAGGCGCGCGGCCCGCAGAACAAGCTCGAGGAGCTGCGCATCGAGCTGCACGACCGAATCAATGCGCTCGGCATCGGCGCGCAGGGGCTCGGCGGGCTCGCCACCGTGCTCGACGTGAAGATCCGCGACTTCCCCACGCACGCCGCCTCGAAGCCGGTCGCGATGATCCCGAACTGCGCGGCCACGCGGCACGCGCACTTCACGCTCGACGGCAGCGGCGTGGCCCAGCTTCCGGTGCCGAGCCTGTCCGACTGGCCCAACATCACGTGGCGTCCCGACGTGAACGCCAAGCGTGTGGACCTCGACACGCTCACGCCCGAGATCGTGGCCACGTGGCAGGCCGGTGACCGGCTGCTGCTCAACGGCCGCATGCTCACCGGGCGAGACGCCGCGCACAAGCGCATCGCCGACCTGTACGCGAGCGGCCAGGGACTGCCGGAGGGCGTCGACTTCACCAACCGCGTGATCTACTACGTGGGCCCGGTGGACCCGGTGCGCGACGAGGCCGTGGGCCCCGCCGGACCGACCACCGCCACGCGCATGGACAAGTTCACCGAGATGATGCTCGCGAAGACGGGACTCATCGCCATGATCGGCAAGGCCGAGCGCGGGCCGGTCGGGCTCGAGGCCATTCGCAAGCACAAGGCGGCGTACCTCATGGCCGTGGGCGGCGCGGCCTACCTCGTGTCGAAGGCGATTCGCAGCTCGCGGGTGGTCGCATTCGAGGACCTCGGCATGGAGGCGATCTACGAGTTCGACGTGCAGGACATGCCCGTGACCGTGGCCGTGGACGCCGCCGGCCACAACGTGCACGAAAGCGGTCCGCGCGAGTGGAAGGAGAAGATCGGGCGCGGGCTGCCGGTGCTGGCGCAGTAGCGCCACCCGGCAGGCGCTCGCTCAGGCCGCCGTCACGCCGAACAGCGCGCCGACGGCGGCGGTGATCGCCATGGCGAGCGCGCCCCACACGGCGACGCGCGTCGCCCCGCGCACCACCGAGGCGCCGCCAGCCTGGGCGGCCACCCCACCGAGCAGTGCGAGCAGCAGCAGTGCGCTCCCCGCCACGAGTGGTACGAGTGCGCCGGCCGGCGCCAGCCAGGCCACGACCAACGGTAGCCCCGCGCCGACGGCGAACGTGCCGGCCGACGCGAGCGCCGCCTGCACGGGACGGGCGGCGAGCGCCTCCGTGATGCCGAGTTCCTCGCGCGCGTGGCTGCCGAGCGCATCGTGGGCCATGAGTTGCGTGGCGACCTGCGAGGCGAGCGTCGGTTCGAGGCCACGCGCCACATAGATCCCGGCCAGCTCGGCATGCTCCAGCTCCGGCTGCGTGGCAAGTTCGTGCCGCTCGCGCGTGAGGTCGGCCTCCTCCGTGTCCGCCTGCGAGCGCACCGAGACGTATTCGCCGGCCGCCATCGACATCGCGCCCGCCACGAGGCCAGCCACGCCGGCCACCAGCACGGCGCGCGCCTCACCGCCCGCCGTGGCCACGCCCAGCACGAGGCTCGCCGTGGAGACGATGCCATCATTCGCACCGAGCACCGACGCACGTAGCCAGCCGGCCCGATGGCTTCGATGCAACTCGTCGTGTCGCATGGGTATCGGACCGTCGCTCAAGGACCGTCGGGCGGCGGCGAACCCGCACCCCGCGCGGCTGCACCCTGCGCCACCGACCACGCGCGCAGCAGCGCCCGATCCTCGGCGGTCAGTTTGGCCTCCGGATGCAGCGGCAGGTAGAACCAGAGCGGCATCTCGCCGCTCTCCACCTCCTCCCACGCTTCCTCGAACGCCTCCGCACGATCCTCGGCTGAGAGCCGATTCCACGCGGAGAAGTTCAGGTGCTCGCGCGCCTCGTCGATGTCGCGTGCCACCAGCCACGACACCGGTGCGACGTAGCCGTACCAGGGCCAAGTCGATTCATGGCTATGACAGTCGTAGCACGCACGGCGCAGCACCGCCCGCACTTCGGTCGTCGCCGGCACCTCCTCCTCGACCGGAGGATTCGCGCGATCCACCGGCACGAGCTGGATGGCCACGAAGAGGACGCCGAGTGCCACGAGCGTCCGCCGCATCCATGCGCTTCTCACCATGCATCACCTCCTGGTGCCGCCCGCGGCCCACGCCCGCGTGAGTTGAATCGACAGACGTCGCGGGACACTCCATGATGCGGGCAACTCTCGCACCCGGCCGTCGGGCGTTCCCCGACCGGGCGCTGCCGCGCCGGCGTACACGCGGTAGACTCAAGCCAGACCCCGTCCGCATTCCGTCCCCACCTTCTGCCTGCCACGCATGCTCATCAGCCCCGCCCTCACCGACGCGATCAACACGCAGGTCGGCCACGAACTCGCCGCCAGCCTGCAGTACTACCAGATCGCGAACCACTTCCACCGCATTCACCTCACCCAGCTTGCCGAGCTCTTCTTCAAGCAGGCGGCCGAAGAGCGCGAGCACGCCGAGAAGCTGCTGCGCTACGTGGTGGACACCGGCGGGGATCTGCGCATTCCCGCCGTGCGCGCCCCGGTGCACACGTTCCCCTCGGCCGAGGCCGCGGTGGAAGCGGCACTCGCGTGGGAGCTCGAGGTCACGAGCCAGATCAAGGGGCTCATGAACCTCGCGGCCAACGAGGGCGACTACCTCGCCCAGGGCTTCCTGCAGTGGTTCGTGGATGAGCAGCGTGAAGAGGTGATGAAGATGCAGCGTCTGCTCGGCGTGATCCGCATGGCGGGCGAACGCAACCTGCTCTCCGTCGAGGCGTACTTGGTGCACGGCGGGGATTAGGCAGGCCCGCCCGTTTGCAGCCTGGGGGTGTATGCTTTAGTGACGAACCATCGTCGCACCCCCAGTCCCGGAGTTGCTCATGCGCGCACTGCCTGACACTCGTCGTCGTCTGAACCCCCTGCGCATCGTCCTGCTCGGCGCACTCGCACTCGGCACGACCGCGTGCGCTTCGCTCAACAAGAAGGAGCAGGGCGCCATCATCGGCGCCGCCGGCGGCGGTGCCATCGGTGCCGTGATCGGCAACCAGACCGGCTCCACGGCGCGCGGCGCGATCATCGGGGCCGCGGTGGGTGGCACGATCGGCGCCGTGATCGGCCACCAGATGGACCAGCAGGCCAAGGAGATCCAGCAGAACGTGCCGGGTGCCACGGTCACGCGCGTCGGCGAGGGCATCGCCGTGACGTTCGACTCCGGGCTGCTCTACGACTTCGATTCCGACGTGATCCGTGCCGAGGCGGCGAGCAACCTGCGCAACCTCGCGGCCAGCCTCAACAAGTACCCGAACACCGACCTACTCATCGTGGGGCACACCGATGCGGTCGGCGCCGACGCGTACAACCAGTCGCTCTCGGAGCGGCGGGCCCGGGCCGCCGCGAACTACCTCGCCGGCGTGGGCGTGGCCAACTCACGCCTGCGCTCGGTGGGCCGGGGTGAGACGGAGCCGATCGCCACGAACGACACCGACGACGGACGCCAGCTCAACCGGCGCGTCGAGATCGCGATCGTCGCCAACGCGGCCGCGCGCAATCCGTGACCGCCGTCGCGCCTGACGTGACCCCTGGTCATGTCAGGCGCGGCCGTCAGGTGGCCGCGACCACGGCCGCCGTCGTCGCAGCCATCACCGCCGCATGTGCGGCTGCGACCGCTTCCTGCGCCGCCTTGCTCCCCACCTGCGATTCCGTGATCGTTTTCAGGCGCACCTTCAGCGCCTTGAGCGTCTTCCGATCGTAGAGCGCGCCCAGCGTGTGCGTAACGTGCGCGAGCGCGATCAGCGCCGCCGTGCGCTCCTTCGGCACGGCACCGTGCTCGAGCACGTCGCGGATGCGCTTGATCAGCGCCCGTTCGGGGCGCGGGTCCACCGTGGGGTACACGCGACGGCGGAACAGCAGGAGCACCTGCTGCTCGTCCTCGCGCAGCACGCCGGCGCGGCACAGTTCGCGCGCCACATCGTGCCGCAGCTTCGGCAGGTTGCCGAGGCGCGAGACCACGGTCGAGGGCGACGCGCGCCGGCTCGCGCTCCGCAGCTTCGCGAGGGCGGCGTCGAGCACGGGCTCACGGAACGGCGTGCCGTCGATCACCTGCACGAATTTCTTCTTCCATCGCGTGCCCTCCTCCACGATCTCCACGCGCTGCGCCAGCAGGAGTTCGGTGAGCAGCGCGCCGCCCAGGCCCAGTTCGAGCATGTGCCCGAAGGCGAGTGTGCCCTTCTCGTCGCACAGTGCGAGCAGCAGGAGTTCGTGATGAAGGCGCAGCGAGGAACGCATTGATGGAAGGCCGTTGGAGTGAGTGAGTGTGCCGGACGCCGTGAACGCGATTATGGCTGCGTGCGCCGCGTGACGACCTGCCCGGCGCGCACACCGGTGGGCTTGCCGCCGTCCACCGCGACCTGGCCGTTCACGAGTACCTGCTCGATGCCCACGGGATACTGGTGCGGCTCCGTGAACGTGCTCGCATCCTTCACCGTCGCCGCGTCGAACACCACGACGTCGGCGATCGCCCCCAGGCGCAGCACGCCCCGATCGCGCAGCCCCAGCCGCTCGGCGGGCATCTGTGTCATCTTGTGCACGGCCTGGGGCAGCGAGAGCACGCCGAGCGTGCGCACATATTCGCCGAGCACGCGCGGGAAGGTGCCGTAGGCGCGCGGATGCGGGTGCCCGTCGCCGGGCTGCGAGAGGCGACCGTCGCTCGCGATCATGGTCATGGGGTGGGCCATGATGCGCTTCACGTCGCCCTCGTCGAGCACGTGGTAGATCGCGTTGCCGCCGCCGCTCAACATGGCTTCGAGCACGAGCGCGGCCCCGTTCTCCGGCGTGCGCGGCAGCTGGCGGCGGTCGGCCCAGTCACCGAGCGTCTTGCCCTCGAGCGTGCGGTCCCACGGCACGCGCGAGAACTGCACGCGCGCGAGGTCGCCGCCCCCGCGGTCGTTGAGGATGTTGAACACGATGCCGCGAAGGATGCTGTCCTTGAGCGCGGGATCGGCCACGCGCTTGCGGAACTCGGCGTTGCCGCCGGCCATCGCCCAGCTTGGCACGAGCACGCCGATGCCGGTGTGCGTGGCCGTGTACGGATACTGGTCGAGCATCACGTCGGTGCCGGCCGCGCGCGCACTGTCCACCATGGCGAGCGTGCGTACGCTCTGCCCCCACATCTGCTGCCCCACGGCCTTGTGATGCGTGAGCAACACGGGAATGCGCGCGCGCCGCCCGATCTCGAGCGCCTCGCCCACCCCGTCGAGCAGCCCGATCCCTTCCTTGCGCAGGTGCGACGTGTAGATGCCGCCGCTGTCGCTCGCGACCTGCGCGAGCGCCACGACTTCGTCCACGTTCGAGTAGGTGCCCGGCAGGTACAGCAGCCCGGTGCTCAGCCCGAACGCCCCCTGCCCCATCGCCTCGGCCACGAGCCGCCGCATGCGCGCGAGTTCGTCGGCCGTGGGCGCGCGCGCGTCCATGTTCATCACCGCGCGGCGCACGTCGTTGTGCCCCACCTGATAGCCCACGTTGATCCCCGTGCCCACCGCGCGCACCGAGTCCATGTACGGACCGAGCGGCAGCGGCGAGCCGCCGTCGGGTCCGCCGAGGGCAAAGGTCACGCCCTGGCGCAGCGCACTCTCCATGAGCGGCAGCTGCAGCAGCGGCTCGAGGTGCGCATGCAGGTCGATGAAGCCGGGGGTCACGGTGTGCCCCGTCGCGTCGATCACGCGCGCCGCGTTCGCGCGCGACAGGGAGGGCGCCATGGCCACGATGCGGTCGCCGCGAATGGCCACGTCGAGTTGACGGGCGGGCGATCCGGTGCCATCGACGACCTGACCACCGGCGATCAGCAGGTCGTAGCGCTCGGCCGGCTGGGCGGCGAGCGGAGCGGACGCGAACGGTGTGGCCGCGAGCAGCGCCACGAGCAGGAGGGGAGTGCGCATGCTGTATGCAACCGGTGCGCGGGCGTGTTGGCAAGGACTCGAGGCCGGCCCCCGCCAGCGCGGGAGCGCGGCCACGCGTGGGATCTCGCGCGTGCCTCAAGCCCGCAGTAGCATCACGATACACTCCCTCAACATCGAGGTCCCGATGCGCGTTGCCTCCCCCTTGTCGTTCCCTGCAGGCAGCGCGTTCGCGCGGCGCGCCCGCCTTCTGGCCAGCGGTCTCGGCACCGCGCTGCTGCTGGCGACGGTCGCCTCGGCGGCGAATGCGCAGGCGAGCACGGTCGCGCCCGGGGACCGCATTCGCCTGCGCGCTCCCGAGGTCGTGAGCGGCCGGCTCACCGGCACCGTGCTCTCTGCGTCGCGGGACACGCTCACGGTCAGCGACGACGGACGCACTCGCGTCGTGCCCGTCAGCGCGATCACACAGCTCGAGCGCTCCAGCGGACGCAGCGGCGGCGCAGGGGCTCGCAAGGGGCTGCTGTGGGGAACGGGGATCGGGCTCGGACTCGCCCTCCTGTACACCGGCTTCTCCGACCCCGCCTGCGCGGAAGGGACCGACGATTGCGTGAGCACGGCGACCGGCTTCGCCGTGTGGACCGGCCTTGGGGCAGCGGTCGGACTGGTCGTCGGCGCCGCGCGTGGCAGCGAGCAGTGGGAGCGCGTGCCCATCGGCGTGGCCGTGCTGCGCGGCGGAACGCCAGCGCTGGCGATGTCACTCCGGTTCTGAACAGCCACCGCGCTGGCGACGCCGCTCAGTTCCCGACCGGCGCCACGCGCTCCGTGAGCGCCTGCACGTAGGCTCGAATGCGCGCGGCGTTCGCGCCCACATCGCTCCGTCCCACGCGCGACACGGAGCGTACGTCCACGCGCGTGCCCGTGCCCTCGGCGCGCACGCGCACCACGATGTCGTCCTTGAAGCCGAACCAGGTGGTGGTCGCGGTGGCCTCGATCCGTCCGGTCGCCGAGTCGGCGGCCACGAGATCCCACCCCATCGCGTCGGCCGCTTCGCGCGCGGCCGCGAACACGTCAGCGGGTGGCGCACTGACGGTGAGCGGCTGCACATCGGGGTACGCCGCCTGCTGCAGCGCGGCGATGCTGTCACCGGCGTAGTCGGCGCTGTTGGGCGCGTCGGCGCGGAGCGGCAGCACATCCACGAATTGCGGCGGGTCGGTCACGTCCGTCGTGATGTCGTGAATCGGCGGCACGGAGCGCGCCGTGCGCTGGAAGGAGTACGGTACGGCGAACGTGAGCCCCGCGGCCAGGAGCGCGGCCAGCGAGCCGAGCAGGGCGGCCCCGCGCGGGCGTGCGAACAGGCCGAGCACCGTGAGTACCGCCGCCGCCACACCCACCCACGCGGACCAGCGCATCATCGTGAGGCCCGTGCGGTAATGCCACACGCCGAAGCGCGTGCCAAGTCCCCCCGACGCGAGCATCGCGAGGCCGAAGAGGGCGGCCAGCAGGCCGAGCGTGCGGAGTGCCTTCATGGGCCAGCGACCTCGTCGTCGAGGGGTGAGCCGCGCGACGGCGGCGTGCCGAGGCGCGTGTCCCATCCGGAAGGTACATTCGGCGCATGACTCCCCGCCTCCGCCTCCCCGCGCTCCTCCTCGCCGCGCTTGCCGGCGCCGCCCTCTCGGCGTGCACACGCCCCTCGGCCGGTTCCGCCGGCGCGCCGCCCGCCCCACTCGCCTCCACGGCCGACAGCGCGGCCGTGGCCCAGACGCTCACGCGCATGTTCGACGCGCTGCGCACCAAGGACGCCGCCGTCGTGCGGGCCACGCTGCACCCCGACGCGCGCTTCACGCTGCTGCGCCCCGCGCCCGACGGGGGCACGCGCGTGAACATCATGACCGCCGAGCAGTTCCTGCAGGGCACGACGGGGCCCAACGCCCGCGGCCTCGACGAACCCATTCGCAACATTCGCGTGACCGTGGACGGCGCGCTGGCCACGGCGTGGGCCGAGTACCAGGTGCGCGTGAACGGCGCGGTGACGCACTGCGGCTACGACGCGTTTCACCTGGTCCGCACCGCGAGCGGCTGGCAGGTGCTCAACACGGCCGACTCCTTCCGCCGCGAGGGATGCGGGCCGGCGTGGCCCTGAGCCAGGCCGTCGCAGCAGACGCGACCGACGACGCGGCCACCTTCCGGCGCGTCGCGCGCCGGCTGCTGCCGCTGCTCTTCGGCTGCTACATCGTCGCGTACCTCGACCGGGTGAACATCGGCTTCGCCAAGCTGCAGATGGCGGGCGACCTCGCGTACAGCGATGCGGTGTACGGCTTCGGCGCGGGGATCTTCTTCATCGGCTACTTCCTGTTCGAAGTGCCGAGCAACCTGATCCTCGAGCGTGTGGGCGCGCGCCGCTGGAT
>JAABRO010000036.1 GCA_011390885.1 Gemmatimonas sp.
GATCTCGATCTGGTTGGTGGGGTCCATGCCTTCGAGCGCCGGCGCGATCGTGTCGATCACGTTGCCGACGGCCATCTGCACCCCCTTGCCGAGGTAGCGCTCCGCCTCGCCGTCGCGCAGCTCGGCGGCCTCACGCTCGCCGGTGCTCGCGCCGCTGGGCACGGCCGCGCGGCCCGCGACGCCGCTCTCGAGGTACACGTCGGCTTCGATGGTGGGATTGCCGCGGCTGTCGAGGATCTCGCGCGCGGTGATGGAGACGATGCTGGCCATGGGGAGCGGATTGGAAAGAGAGGTGAACGACCGCAAGCGGTCGGAACTGGCGAACGACAGGAAAACGATCAGGACAGCCCTGCAACCTGCAGCGCAACCAGCGGCGTGACGAGCAACGCGGCGCTCAGGCCTCGCGCGTCTCGAGCGACGAAGCCTCCGGCACCGCGCGGCGTCGTGCCGGCGCATCGTCGAGCAGCGCCGGTGACACCCCGTAGATGGTCGCCATCGCCTCGGCCATGCGCGCGCGCACCGTGTCGGCGAGCGCCGTGCGGTCGTCGTACGTCAGCCCCGCGGTGGGGATGGGATCGAGCAGGTGGATGTTCACGGTGCCCGGCGTGACGTCGAGCCGCCCGTTGGGCGTGACCTCGATGGTGCCGTGCATGATCACCGGAATGATCGGCACGCCGGACCGGATGGCGAGCACGAACGGGCCCTTCTTGAAGGGACGCAGCCCATACGCAGTGCCGCGCGTGCCCTCGGGGAAGACGATCACCGAGCGCCCCCCGCGCACCTTGTCGGCTGCCTCCTCGTACGCCGCGAAGGCTTCCTTGCGGTTCTCGCGGTCGATGTAGACCACGCCGGCCGCGCGGGCCGCGGGCCCGAAGAGCGGCACCTTGCTCAGCTCGCGTTTGGCCACGAACCCGTGATCCGGCACGGCAAGCAGGATCGCGGGGATGTCCATGATGCTGACGTGGTTGGCCACGTAGACGTGCGGCGCGTTCGCATCGATTGCCTCGCGACCGTGCGTGACCACGCGCATGCCGGCGGCACTCGCGATCGACCGTGCCCACCAGCGGGGCGCCATGTCGAACACCGATCCGCGGCCGCGACGCAGTCGCAGCAGTTCGGCCGCCAGCACGAGCGAGCCGAACACCAACGTCGCTGTGGCGGTGACGAACTTGGCGAAGAGGGTGCGCATTACCTCGAAAAGTGGTCGTGCCCGGGCGGAAGATCAACGCGCAGGGACGACTCGTCCTCCACGCGCCCCTCCCGCAGCACGACCAGCGGCTCCTCCGGCGACGTGCCGGCCGGCAGCACGCGTCCCACCCGCGTGAGCGGCACGCCGAAGCGCCGCTCGAACCCCTCGGTGTCGAGGTCGGCATCGGTAGCGACGAGCAGTTCGTACTCCTCGCCGCTCCCCAGGGCGTCCTCCACGCTCGCCCCGCTCACCCTGGGGATCGCGTCGGCCCAGAGCTCGCAGCGCACGCCGCTCGCGGCGGCCAGATGCCCCGCGTCGGCGGCGAGGCCATCGGAGATGTCGAGCATGGCGCGCGCGCCGATGGCCGCCAGCCACGCCCCTTCGCGCAGCCGCGGCACGGGCGAGGCGAAGCGCTGCCGCTCCTCCGCCGACGGCTGCTCGCCGCGCTCGAACGCCGCGAGCGCGCGCCGCGGGCCACCCAGCCGCCCCGTCACCCACAACGCGTCGCCCACGCGCGCCCCCGAACGCATGACGGGCGACGGCGAGCCGCCGATCACGGTGAGCGTGAGCGCCAACCGCTCGCCGCGCGTGATGTTGCCGCCGATGATGCGCGCGTTCGCGTCTTCCACGAGTCGGCCGATTCCGTCGGCCAGCGCCGACAGCTCCTTCTGCCACGTGGCCGGCACCTCGAGCGCCACCAGTACCCAGCGCGCTTCGCCGCCCATGGCCGCGATGTCGCTGAGCGCCGCCGCCGCCGCTCGCGACCCGATCTCCTCGGCGCTCAGCCAGCCGGTGCGGAAATGCACGCCTTCCACCGACGCGTCGGTGCTCACCACGAGCCGCAGGTCGGGCGGCGGCGCGAGCACGGCCGCGTCGTCACCGATCCCCTCGGCGAGCGGCCCCCAGCGCGTGAGCATGGCGCGGATCGCGTCGAACTCCGCGCCGCTTCCCATCGCGACATGTGCGTGCACGTGCGGTTCCTCTGTGGGCATCCCGGTCCCCGTCATGGCAATCCTCCGTCGGTTGCCCGACGAACGCGTACCAGCCCCTGCCTCGTGCCCACCCACGCCCACTCGGCCGTGAGCACGAGGTCCGTCACCTCACCGGGCAGCTCGCTGCCAGCGCGCAGGAGGCGCGCCACCCCGGGGTTCGCGCCACGTCGCCACGCGAGCACGCCGCCGCGCCCGGCGATCCAGATCGTGCGCGCATCGACCGCGACCGCGAGTCCGCCGCCGAGTTCGCGGATGGCGGCGTCCGACACCGGCACGGTGCCCGGCGTCCGGGCCGTGCCCGCGCCGAGCGACACGAGCTGCACGCTCACGTCGGTGAGCACCACGAGCAGGGAGTCATGCCAGGCGAGCGCCGACACCGGGCGTGGCAGCACGCCCTCCACGAGTTGCGGCGGCGCGCCGTCCGGAACCGCCTGCTGCACGAAGAGGCCACGCGTGGTGCCCACGTAGAGCTGCTCGCGACTCGCGGCCAGCGCCCTCACCGGCTCTCCGGTGAACGCCTCCGACACGCGTACCGCGCGCTCGTCTCCTGCATCGGGCGCGGCGCGCACGAACGCGAGGCCGCGTCGTGTGCCCACCCACGTGCCGTCGGTGCGCGGCAGCACGGTGAGCGCGACGTCGTCGGGCAGCCCCTCCGCCGTGCCCCAGCGTCGCATCGCCTCGCCGGACGGCTCGACGCTCAGGTCGGCGCGCCAGAGGCCACGATCGGAGGCGAGCCAGGCGCCGCGCCCCTGCACGGCGAGGTCGAACGCACGGAGGCCGCGCACACTGGCCAGCGCACGCGACGTGACGTGCGTGAAGCGCTGCAGGTCGTCGTGCACGAACGCGAGCCCCGCGCGCGCGCCCACTCCCTGCCCCGCGCTCCACACGCCATCGCCCGCCGCGGCGAGCGCCCCGATGTCGTCGTCGAGCACCCCGTAGGTGAGGCGACGCCCCTGCAGCATGTTCGCGTCCACGCTCCACATCCCCTCCCCCAGCGTGCCCACCCACACCTCCGACGGGCGATCGGGTGAGAGCGTGGCCGCCGAGATGCGCGCCGAGAACGCACCGACGGCCTCCTCGCGCAGGAGGAAGGCGAGCTGCGACCGCAGCGACGGATGGCGCCGGTACACCTCGTCGAGCTGCACGGGCGCCTCGAGCGACACGTTCATGGACCCGCCGGGGAGCGCGGTCGCGAAGCCACCCGCCGAAATGCGCGTCCACTGGCCGGACGCGCGCACATACGCGTTGCCGTCGCGCGCGCGGGGAAAGGCGATCAGCTCCGGCTGCCCCGGCACCGGCACGCGGGTCACCTGTTCGACGCGCGGCCGATAGATGAGCACCGCGCCCGGCACGCCGATCCACGCCGCCTCTTCCACCGGGTCGGCCGCGAGCACGGTGGCGCGGGTGGTGCCGAGTCCCGACAGCCGCAGGTCTTCATCGGAGCGATTCGACGGCGCGAGCCAGCGCTCGAAGACGCGATCGTACGTGAGCAGCCCGCCTGACGTGAGCGCGAACACGTGTCGCGCCGACGCGGCGACGGCGTACACGTCGGCGTGCGCGCGCACCACGAGTCGGTCGTCACGCCCCGCGCCGCTGCTCACGAGGCCGGCGCCCGGCGCGCCGGCCACACTCGCGCACGCACCGATCGCGCACGCCATCCCGATGGTTGTGACCGCGCCTCGCAGTCGCTGCGTCGGGCGCCGTGTCGTGCGCCGTGTCGTGCGCGGTCTCACGCGCGCGCCGACGGCAGCTCGGCGAGCACACCAGGCGCGAGCGCGCGCGGCGCGAGCACCTGCGCCCAGGCAACACGGAGCGCAGACACCACATCGTCCACGGTGGTGCCGCGCACGAGGCCCGTCGCGTCGGCGCATTCCCCGGCGACGCCGTGCACCCAGGCGGCGAGCGCGGCATGGGCCACCGGCGTGATATCGCCCGCGCGCGCGTCGCGCGCCGACGCGAACACGGCGCCGAGCACCCCCGCCAGCACATCACCCGTGCCGCCCGTGGCCAGCGCTGCGGAACCGCGCGGCACGAACCACGCCGCGCCGTCCGGCGCTGCACAGATCGTGGGGGTGCCCTTGAGCAGCACGGTGCAGGCGGTCGCCGTCGCCACGGCGCGTGCCGCGTCCGCGCGCGCCACGGGGTCGCGCTGCAGCGGCGAACTCGACACGTCACACGCCGCCGCCAGCGCGGCGAACTCGCCCGCGTGCGGGGTGAGCACGACCGGCGTGCGCGCACCGAGGTCGCGCAGCGCGGCGATGCCGGTCGGGGTGCCGAGCAGCACGAGAGCATCCGCGTCGAGCACGAGCGCCGGTGCGCGCCGTGCCGACGCGCCCACGGCCAACGACCCGCGTGCGCCGCGCACCGTCGTCAGCACGTGCCATGCGTCGCTGCTGCGACAGGCCGCGAGCACGCGATCCACCACGGCGCGCGCACCGGCATCACGCCCGAGCCCCGGGCCGAGCACCACGGCGTGGGCCCACGTGTGCACGAGCTCCTCGAGCGCGTCGAGCGGCGCGCACACCACCGCCGGCAGTGCCGCCTGGAACGCGCGCGCACTGTCCGCGTGCACCACCGCACGCACGAGCCCTGCCCCGCTCGTCAGCGCGCCGCGCGCTGCGAACTGCGCGGCACCGGCCATGCCCTGGGCACCGCCCACCACGAGCACGCGGCCGCGCGTGCCCTTGTGCGCGTCCCACGCGATGGGCGGCACCACCGTACGCAGCGCGGCCGCGTCGGCCAGCAGACCCGCTCGGTCGGCGAGCTCGACATGGGAACCCAGGCCGATGTCGGCGATCACGATACGGCCGCACACGTCACGCGCCGCCAGCAGCCCCGCCTTGCACGTGCCGAAGGTGATCGTATGGTGCGCGTGCACGTGCCCGTCGGCCACGGCACCCGTCGTGGCGTCCACGCCGGTGGGCACGTCGAGCGCAAACACCGGCACGCCGCGCGCGTGCGCGGCACGGGCCATCGCGGCCCCGGTGGCCACGCTCCCGCGCAGCGCGCCGGTCGCACCGGTGCCGAGCAGCGCGTCCACCACCGAGCCGCCGCGCGCAACGGGGACATCGTCCGCAAGGGTGCGAAAGGCATCCGCCGGCAGGTGCGCGCGCGCCAGGCGCTCTGCGCGCTGCGCGTCGGGGGTGCGCGGCGGCGCGGCCACGAACACGCGCACCGCCACGCCCAGGCGCGCGAGCTGCGCCGCCACCACGTAGCCATCGCCGCCGTTGTTGCCGCTGCCCACGAGCACATCGACGCCGTGCGCAAGGCGGTCCGGCACGGTGCGCACGATCTCGGCCGCGGCCACCGTGCCCGCCTGCAGCATGAGGGAGAAGCCGTCAGTGCCCGCGGCGATCGCCGCCGCATCGCGTGCGGCGGCCTCGCGCGCCGTGGTCACACGAGCTGCGCCGAACTCCACGGATACTCGGCCTCGAACGCCTGCGCGAAGTCGAACACGTCGTCGAAGTCTTCGCGCGTGTCCTGCGGCTGGCTCACGAGCATGCCCAGGTCGACGAGCGTGAACACGATGTCGCCGATGTCACGCGTGCTGCGCACGCCCCAGTGCTCGAGCACGAGCTTCGCGGTCACGCCGAAGCGGTCGATGGCGAGCGAGCGGCAGGCGTGCGCGAGTTCGGCGCCGGTGATGTGGCGTCGTTCGGTGAGGCGGGTCTGGCAGAACTCGAGCGCCGCCAGCACGAACAGGTACGCGCGCTCGTCGAACCGCTGCTCGCGCAGGCGGATCTGGTCCATGATGCCTTCCCGAAACGCCAGCTCCGACACCTTCGCTCCGCGCCAAACGCCTTACCGCAGCAGACGCGCCGCCCGAACCGCGGACGGCGCGCTGCACGAACACGGCTGGAATGTACGGCCTACCGGCCGACGCCCGCCACCATGGGGTACAGCGGGAACTGCGCCGCCAGGGCACGCACATCGGCGCGCACGGCCTCGAGCACGGCGCCATCCTCCGGCGCCTGCAGCACCCGATCGACCAGCTCGGCGATGCGCACCATCGCGTCACCATCCATGCCGCGCGTGGTGACCGCCGGCGTGCCGATGCGAATGCCGCTCGTCACGAACGGCGACTGCGTCTCCTTGGGCACGGTGTTCTTGTTCACCGTGATCCCGGCCAGGTCGAGCGCCTTCTCCGCCAGCTTGCCGGTGAGCCCGCGGTTGCGCAGGTCCACGAGCAGCAGATGGTTGTCGGTGCCGCCCGACACCACGTGGAAGCCGCGCCCCACGAGCTCGGCCGCGAGCCGCTGGGCATTCGACACCACGCGCCGGCAGTAGTCGGTGAACGCCGGCTGCAGCGCCTCGTGGAACGCAACCGCCTTGGCCGCGATCACATGCTCCAGCGGGCCGCCCTGCGAGCCGGGAAACACGGCCTTGTCCACCGCCTTCGCGTGCTCGGCCTTGCACAGGATGATGCCGCCACGCGGGCCGCGCAGCGTCTTGTGCGTGGTGCTCGTGACGATGTCGGCGAACGGCACCGGCGACGGATACACGCCCGTGGCCGCGAGCCCGGCGAAGTGCGCCATGTCCACCATGAACAGCGCGCCGACTTCCTTCGCCACGTCGGCAAAGGCCGCCCAGTCGATCACGCGCGAGTAGGCACTGTAGCCGGCGATGATCATCTTCGGCTTGTGCTCGCGCGCCATGGCCCGCATGCCCTCGTAGTCCAGCGTGCCGTCCTCGAGCACGCCGTACGAAACGGCCTTGTACAGCAGCCCCGAGAAGTTCACCGGCGAGCCGTGCGTGAGGTGCCCGCCCTGCGACAGGTCCATGCCGAGGAACGTGTCACCGGGCTTCATGAAGGCGAGGAACACGGCGGCATTGGCCGACGCGCCCGAATGCGGCTGCACGTTGGCGTGCTCGGCACCGAACAGCTGCTTCACGCGGTCGATGGCCAGCTGCTCCACCTTGTCCACCACCTCGCAGCCACCATAGTACCGCTTGCCGGGCAGCCCCTCGGCGTACTTGTTCGTGAGCGGCGACCCCATCGCTTCCATCACGGCCGGCGACACGAAGTTCTCGCTGGCGATCAGCTCGAGCCCCTCGCCCTGGCGCGCGATCTCCTCGTCGATCAGGTGCGCGATGTCCGGATCGGTGGCGCGCAGCGCCGCACCCGGCGGGCAGCGATCCCAGTCCGGCCAACGCGTGGCATCATGCACGGCGTTGCTCATGCCTCGTCTCCTGCGGATGCGTCATCCGCCTCGTCACGTTCGATCTTGGACACGCGCTTCTCGTGGCGTCCGCCCTCGAAGTCGGTGCTCAGCCAGCGATGCAGGATGGCCAGCGCGTCCTCATCGGACACGAAGCGCGCCGGCAGCACGAGCACGTTGGCATCGTTGTGCTTGCGCGCGAGTTCCGCCACATCGGGGCTCCACGCCACGGCGGCCCGCACCCCCGGGTACCGGTTGGCCGTGTACGACATGCCGAGCCCGGTGCCGCAGAGCAGCACCCCGCGCTTCACCCGCCCCTCGGACACCTGCTGGGCGAGCGGGTGCGCGTAGTCGGGGTAGTCGGTGCTCGCCGTACCGTGCGTGCCGATGTCGTCCACATCGAACCCCTGCTCGGCGAGTGCCGCGCGCAGGCGCTCCTTGAGCTCGTAGCCCGCGTGATCCGACGCGATGGGAATGCGTTCCGCCATGGTCTCTCCGGGCGCCTGCGCGCTCAGTCCTTGTTGGGGTACTGCGGCCACTGCCGCACCATCGCGCGTACGGCCGCGATGCGCTGCTCGGCCACACGATCGGCGGCAAGGTACGTCGGGATGCCGTCGCGCTTCGCGATGCCGAACACGCTCAGCACCGTCTCGTAGATCTCGTCGGCCTTGCGGAGCGCGCGATCGCGCGACCAGCCGGTGAGCTCGCTGTACACGTTGATCACGCCGCCGGCGTTGGCCACGTAGTCGGGCGCGTAGAGAATGCCCTTCTCCGCCAGCTCGTCGCCGTGGCGCGCCTCGAGCAGCTGGTTGTTGGCCGCACCAGCCACGATCTCGACGCGCAGCTGCGGCAGCGTCTGGTCGTTGATGATGCCCCCCAGCGCGCAGGGCGCGAAGATGTCGGCCTTCTGCCCGTAGATGGCGTCGGGGTCCACCACGTCGGCGTGCGTGGCGTCCACCACACGCTTGATCCGGAACTCGTCGATGTCGGTCACGACCAGCGTGGCGCCGGCCTCGAACAACTCCTTGGCGAGGTAGTAGCCCACATGGCCGCACCCCTGCAGCGCCACGCGCTTGCCTTCGAGGGAGTTGCTCCCCCAGCGCTCCTTGGCCGAGGCCTGGATGGCGCGGAACACGCCGTGCGCCGTCACGCTCGACGGGTCGCCCGACTTGGAACCGATGCCGGTGACGTGCTTCGTCTCCATGTGCACGAAGTCCATGTCTTCCACACTCGTGCCTACGTCCTCGGCGGTGATGTAGCGCCCGCCGAGCGAGTCCACGAAGCGGCCGTGTGCGCGGAACAGCATCTCGCGGTTGGTCGTGCGGTTGTCGCCGATCATGACCGCCTTGCCGCCGCCCAGGTTGAGACCGGCCACGGCGTTCTTGTATGTCATGCCGCGCGAGAGGCGCAGCGCGTCGATGTACGCCTCCTCGTCGGTCTTGTAGTTCCAGAAGCGCAGGCCACCGAGTGCGGGGCCGAGGGTCGTGTCGTGAATCGCGATGATGCCGCGGTAGCCGCTCGCGCGGTCGTGACACATCACGACCTGCTCGTGCCCCATCTCGGTGATGGATTCGAAGAAGCGCATGGCGTTGGTCAGTCGGTGAGGTGGCCGTCGATGTCCCCCCGGGACACGGCGGCGAGAAGGTCGCGCGCGATCACGATCCGCTGGATTTCCGAGGTGCCTTCGTAGATCTCGGTCACCTTGGCGTCGCGGAAATGGCGCTCGACCGGGTAGTCGGTCACGTAGCCGTAGCCGCCGTGAATCTGCACGGCTTCGGTGGTGACCCACATCGCGGTCTCCGTGGCGAACAGCTTGGCCATGGAGCTGAAGCGGGTGATGCGCTCGCCGCGCTCCTTGGCCGCCGCGGCCGCGTGCAGGAGCGTGCGCGCGGCGGTGAGCTGCGTGGCCATGTCGGCGAGCTTGAACTGGATCGCCTGGAACGAGGCGATCGGCTGGTTGAACTGCTTGCGCTCGGTGGCGTACTTCGCCGCCGCCTCGAGCGCCGCGCGCGCGATGCCGATGGCCTGCGCCGCGATGCCGAGCCGTCCGTGGTCGAGCGAGGCGAGCGCGTAGGTGAAGCCGTGCCCCTCGGCGCCGAGCAGGCGGTCGGCGGGCACGCGGCAGTTGTCGAGGTTGAGCTGCACGGTGGGCGAGGAGCGCAGCCCCATCTTGTCCTCCTTCTTCCCCACGGAAAACCCGGGCAGGTCCGGCGTGAGGATGAAGGTGGAGATGCCCTTGGCGCCGGAACGCGCATCGGTGGTGTCGGTGCGCGCCATGCAGAGGATCACGTCGGCGTGCGTGCCGTGCGAGACCCACGCCTTGGTGCCGGTGAGCAGCCAGTCGTCACCGTCGCGCACGGCCTGCGTACGCAGCCCGGCCGCATCGCTGCCCGCATCGGGCTCGGAGAGCGCGAAGGCGCCCAGCATCTCGCCGCGCGCCATGGGCTTGAGGAAGCGCTCGCGCTGCTCGTCACTGCCGTAGTGGAGCAGCATCTGCGTGGGCAGCGAGTTGTGCACGCTCATGAGCACGGCGGCCGACGCGTCGGCCACGGCGATCTCCTCGAGTGCGAGCAGGTAGCTGGTGGCGTCGAGCCCGAGGCCATCCCACTGCTCGGGAATGAGCATGCCGAGGAAGCCGAGTTCGGCGAGGCGGGTGACGAGCGCGTGGTCGAAGTGCGCCTCGCGGTCGAGTTCGGCGGCCAGCGGGGCAACGTCGCGCTGCGCGAAGTCGCGGGCCGTGCGCTGGATCTCGCGCTGCAGGTCGGTGAGCGGAAGCAGCGTCATCAGGCGGTCCGGTAGTCGTAGAAGCCGCGGCCGCTCTTGCGGCCGAGCCAGCCGGCCGCGACGTACTTCCGAAGCAGCGGGCAGGCGCGGTACTTGGAGTCGCCCAGCCCCTCGTGCAGCACGTCCATGATCGCCAGGCACGTGTCGAGACCGATGAAGTCGGCCAGCGTGAGCGGCCCCATGGGGTGGTTCATGCCGAGCTTCATGACCGTGTCGATCGCCTCGGGTGTGCCCACCCCTTCCATCACGCAGTAGATCGCCTCGTTGATCATCGGCATGAGGATGCGGTTGGCCACGAAGCCCGGGTAATCGTTCACTTCCACCGGCGTCTTCCCGAGCGCCTTCGACATGGTCATGACGGTCTGCGTGGTCGCGTCGCTCGTGGCGAGGCCGCGAATGACCTCCACGAGCTGCATGACCGGCACCGGGTTCATGAAGTGCATGCCGATCACCTGCTCCGGCCGCTTCGTGCAGGCCGCGATCTCGGTGATCGAGATGGAGCTCGTGTTCGTGGCGAGGATGGCGTGCGCGGGCGCGATGCCGTCCGCCTCGGCGAAGATCGAGAACTTGAGGTCGCGGCGCTCCGTGGCCGCCTCCACCACGAGGTCGGCGTCGGCCATGCCGTCGAGGCCGGTGTGCACGCGCACGCGAGCCAGCGCGGCGTCGGCCGCGGCCTGGTCGAGCGCGCCCTTCTTCACCTGGCGGTCGAGGTTCTTCGCGATCGTGCCGCGCCCGCGCTCGAGCGCATCGGCGCTCACGTCGATCATCGTGACCTCGTGTCCGCTCGTCGCGAACACGTGCGCGATGCCATTCCCCATCTGGCCGGCCCCAATCACCGCAATGCGTTCCGCCATCACTCAGCTCCCGGTAGTTCCTGAAGGCGCGACCGCAGCCGGCCGCGCGCCTGTGTTCGAAGCACTCGAGGTCCCGTCCGTCACGGTCACGGTTGGCGCCCGCACGCCGGCGCCCCATCGACCGCCCATGAACAATGCCACCGTGAACACGAGGAAGGCGGCCATGCCGCCCTCCGGTCCCCAGCTCCCGCCACTCCACCACGCCGGCTCCGTGGGCACCAGCCGCCAGCCCGGCGCCTCGAACGGCAGCCCGCTCACCGGCACGTGTGCCACCGCCGCCATGCCCCAGTTCCACACGAGGTGCGCCAGCCACACGGCCGGCACGCTGGCCGTCACCTGACGCACCAGCCCCAAACAGACGCCGGCGAGCAGCACCGCGCCCAGCGTGCGCGCGTTGGCGCCCGGATTGAGCAGGTGCACGGCCGCAAACCCCACGCTCGTGGCCAGCAGCGCCACGCGCGCCCCCGCGGCCTCCTCCGCCACCCGCCAGAGGTAGCCGCGGAACATCAACTCCTCCCACAGGGCCGCCGGTGCCAGCACCCACAGCACCCGCACCGACGCCACCAGCCATGCGCCCGGCCCGGTGCCGTCGTCGAGCCACTCGGCGCGCAGCCCACCGCTCACGAGCAGCAGCGCCAGCGTGGCCGCGATGGCCGCCGCGCCCACCCCGAGTCCCACGCCGAGCCGTCGACGCGACCAGGCGTCGCGACCGAAGGCCACGGTCTCCCACTCCTCCTCGTCCACCTGCCGCAGCGCGATCACGTGCGCCACCAGCGTGGCGAGCAGCATGAGCCAGCCGTACACCGCCAGCGGTGCCTCGAGCGCCGACATCGCAAGCGACAGCACCGGATAGAGCAGCGCGTTGGCCATCACCCACGCCACCGCGAACGCCAGCAGGAATACAGAGAGCCGCCACGGCGCCCGCAGACGCCCGGTGGCCGCCACGAACCACGGCGAGCCGGCCGACACCTCGCGCGGCCGGCGTCCGCCGGTGAACCGTGGCGGACGCGTCATCAGCCGCCTCGGGCGCGCCAGCGGGCCCGCGGTCCCGTCATCACGCCGGGCGCCGCTCCACGGCCAGTGCCACGGCGTCACCGCCGCCCAGGCACAGCGTGGCCAGCCCACGACGACCATGCCGCTCGGCCAGCGCGTGCAGCAGCGTGACCAGCACGCGCGCACCGCTCGCACCGATCGGGTGACCGAGCGCGATCGCGCCGCCGTGCACGTTCACGCGCTCCGGGTCCCACCCCAGGCCGTCGCCATCGGCGAGCGCCTGCGAGGCGAACGCCTCGTTGGCCTCGATCAGGTCATAATCGCCGATCGCCGTGCCCTCCTTGGCCATCAGATTCTGCACGGCCGTGATCGGCGCGAAGAAGAGCTCCTTCGGATCACCCGCGCCCGTGGCGTACGAGGTGATGTGCGCGAGGATCGGCAGGTCGTGCTGGCGCGCGTAGGCCTCGCTCGTCACCACAACGGCCGCGGCCCCGTCGTTGAGCGACGAGGCGTTGCCCGCGGTCACGGACAGCGATTCCGACTTGTCGCTGCCGGGGAACGCGGGACGCAGCTTGGCCAGCGACTCCACGGTCGTGTCGGCGCGCGGGCCCTCGTCGGCGCTCACGATCGTGGGGCCCTTGCGACCGGGCACCTCCACCGGCACGATCTCGGCGTCGAACTTGCCCCCCTGCTGGGCGGCGATCGCCTTGGCGTGCGAGGCGGCCGCGAAGGCATCCTGTCGCTCGCGCGTCACCTGCCCCTTGCTCGCCGTGTGCTCGGCGTGGCGTCCCATGTGCACGTCGCAGATGGCGCACTGCAGCCCGTCGTGGATCATGCCGTCCACCAGCGTCTGGTCGCCGAGCTTCACGCCGCCGCGCAGGCCGCGCACGTAGTGCGGCGCGTTGGACATGCTCTCCATGCCGCCGGCCACGATCACCTGCGCATCACCCGCCTTGATGGCCTGCGCCGCGAGCATCACGGCCTTGAGGCCGGAGCCGCACACCTTGTTGATGGTCACCGCCGAGACGGTGGACGGCACGCCGGCAAGCAGCATGGCCTGACGGGCCGGCGCCTGGCCGACACCGGCCTGGAGCACGTTGCCCATGATCACTTCATTGACATCGCCCGCCGCGACACCGGCCCGTGCGAGCGCGGCCTTGATGGCGACGGCCCCGAGCTGCGGCGCCGTGAGCGAAGCGAGTCCGCCGAGAAATCGCCCGATCGGCGTGCGAGCGGCACCAACGATGACGGGCGTACGGATGAGGTCGGTCATGAGTTCAAGGGGTTGAGGGAGAGCCCTTCAAAGCTAATCCGGCGTCACGAGCCCCCGCGACCGGACCTCCCGCCACCTGTCTCCCCCCACCGGACCGGCTACAGCGCGTCGTCGAGCCCCACCACGAGGTTGCGCCCCGCCGACTTCGCCCGCTGCACCGCCGTCTCGGCCATGCCAAGCAGCGCGTCCACCGTGGCCGCCTCCCCCACCAGCTCGGCCACGCCCACGCTCACGGTGCACCGCACGCCGCGATGGTCGCCCGGGAAGACGTGCCGCTGCATGCGCTCGCGAATGCGCTCGGCGAGCACCAGCCCGCCCGACAGCTCCGTGCTCGGCAGCAGCACCGCGAACTCCTCGCCGCCCACGCGCCCGATCACATCGGTGTTGCGCGACTCCTGCCGGCACATGATGGCCACGGTGCGCAGGCATTCGTCACCGAAGGCGGTGCCGTGCGCCTCGTTGAGATTGCGGAACTGGTCGGGGTCCACGAGCAGCACCGTGAGCGGCTGCTGGTAGCGACGGGCTCGCGAGATTTCCGTGCCGGCGGTGTCGTAGAAGCTCCGGCGCGTGGCCACGCCGGTGAGGTCGTCCATGGCCGCGCCGGACCCCGACCGGGCCAGCTGCTCGAGCCGCCGCCGTTCAGAGAGGTCGCGCGTGATGACCTGAAAGCGGGACTCGGCGCCGTCGAGCGCGGCCACGACGGTGGCGGCCGGGAACGGCGTGCCATCGCGCCGCATGCGTTCGCCCTCCTCCTCGCTCCAGCCGTTGCGCCGCGCCGACTCGAGCAGGTCACGCACATGCGCCTCCCCGCCAGCCGATGCGGGCTCCAGGATGCCCATGGAGCGCCCGATCGCCTCCGCGGCTGGACGCTGGTGCACCCGTTCCGCGGACTCACTCCAGGAGAGCATCACCCCATCGGCATCGACGAGGTAGAGCGCGTAGTCGCGCACCCCGCGGTCGATCGCCGACAGCTGCGCCTCGAGGGAGCGCGTGGACGCCTCGAGCGCCGCCAGACGTGGGGCATCGGCCACGAGCGCGAAGAAGCGCCCGGGCGCTCGCTTGATCAGCGACAGGACCGCGCCCGCTCCGTCCGAGGCGATGATGACGAGCCCCTCCTGCACGACGCCCTGCGGCGCGTGGAACGCGCGCGCGCGAGCGCCCAGGTCACCCACCCACGGCGCGAGCACATCGAAGAAGGGCGACAGCTCGCCCCCGCGCACGAACGGATGCAGCAGCCGCTTGGCCGCCGGGTTCGCCACCTCGACCTGCCCCGCATCGTCCAGGGCCACCATGCCCACGGGCGACAGCACGAACAGATCCAGCAGCGCCTCCGGGGTCACGCGTTCTCCTCCGACCGTTCGGCCGCCACGGGCATGGGCACGAGCGCGCGCGTGCGCACCTCGTCGAGCACCCGCGCGAGGAAGGCGTCCTGCGTGAGCACCTCCTGCTTGCGGCCGGTGCCGCGCACGCGCAGCGCCACCGACGACTCCTCCGCCTCACGGCGGCCGATCACGCACATGTAGGGCACCTTCTCCACCTCGCCCTCGCGCACGCGGTAGTTGAGCGTCTCGTTGCGCGCGTCGAGCGTGGCGCGGATGCCGGCCGCCTTGAGCCGCTCCACGAACGCCTGCGCGTGGTCGTTGTAGTCGATGGCGATCGGGATCACGCGCACCTGCTCCGGCGCGAGCCACACCGGGAACGCGCCGGCGAAGTGCTCGATGAGGATGGCGATGAAGCGCTCGAACGAGCCGCTCACGGCACGGTGAATGACCACCGGCCGGTGCGCCGCGTTGTCCTCGCCCGTGTAGGTGAGGTCGAAGCGCTCGGGGGCGTTGTAGTCGAGCTGGATCGTGCCGAGCTGCCACGCGCGCCCGATGGAGTCGGTGACGTCGAAGTCGATCTTGGGGCCGTAGAACGCGCCGTCCCCTTCCTTGAGCTCGTACGGACGCCCCGTGCTCTCGAGCGCCGCACGCAGCGCCGCCTCCGCGCGATCCCACAGCTCGTCACTGCCGATGCGCTGCTCGGGACGCGTGGCGAACTTGAGCGTCGCCTGCAGCCCGAACGTGTCGTAGTAGGAGAGGATGAAGTCCATGAGGAACTTCACCTCGGTGGCGATCTGGTCCTCGCGCAGGTACACGTGGCAGTCGTCCTGCGCGAACTGCCGCACGCGCGTGAGCCCCGACAGCGCGCCCGAGAGTTCGTTGCGGTGCAGCACGTCGAAGGTCACGAAGCGCACCGGCAGCTCGCGGTACGAGTGCTTCTCCGACGCGTAGAGCACATGGTGCGACGGGCAGTTCATGGGCTTGAGCGACATGTCGTGCTCGTTCGTCTCGCTGTCGAGCACGAGGAACATGTTCTCCTTGTACTTGCCCCAGTGCCCCGACTGCTCCCACAGCTTCTTGTTGTAGATGAGGGGCGTCTTGATCTCCTGGAACGCCTCCTGCTGCCGCTCGCGCACGAACGCCTCGAGCGTGTTGTAGAGCGTGGTGCCCTTGGGCGTCCAGAACGCCGCGCCCGGCGCGATCGGGAACATCTGGAAGAGGCCGAGCGACTTGCCGAGCACGCGGTGGTCGCGCTTCTTCGCCTCCTCGAGATTGTGCAGGTGCGCCTCGAGTTCGTCCTTCTTCCAGAACGCCGTCGCGTAGATGCGCTGCAGCATCTGCCGCTTCACGTCGCCGCGCCAGTAGGCGCCGGCCGTGGTGAGCAGCTTGAAGTGCTTGAGCCACCCCGTATCGGGCACGTGCGGACCGCGGCACAGGTCAACGAACGGTCCGTCGGTGTAGACGGAGATGACCTCGTCGGTGCCCTCGAAGTCGGCCAGGCGCTCGAGCTTGAGCGGGTCGCCGGCGAAGCGCTGGCGCGCCTCCTCGAGCGTGACCTCCTCGCGCACGAACGGGTACTTCTCCTGCACGACCTTCTTCATCTCGGCCTCGAAGGCCGCGAGGTCGTCGGGGGTGAACGGCTTGTCCACCTCGAAGTCGTAGTAGAAGCCGTCGTCGATGGCGGGGCCGAAGCCGATGTGCGCGTCGGGGCGCAGGCGACGCACGGCCGTGGCGAGGATGTGCGCGCCCGAGTGGCGCAGCACCCCGAGGGCGCGCGGGTCCTTGTCGGTGATCACCACGAACGCGCCCGAATGCCGGAGCGGCGTCATGAGGTCGAGCACCTCACCGTCGAGCGCCACGGCCACCGAGGCGCTCAGCAGTCGCGCGCCGATCGAGCCGACCACCTCACGGGCCAGCGTGCCAACCGGCACCTCGCGCGTGCTGCCATCGGGGAGCGTGAGGACGATCTGATCGGAAGACGAGGCGACGGCCGAACCGGACATGGAGACCACGGGCAGAAGGACCCCCGCCCGGCCGACGGGCCGCGCGGGACGAATGGCAGGGTGTGGGGGTATGTCAGGCGTGCGAACGCGTCGGTCAAGACTCGCCGCATACCCGCAGCCAAGTTATCGTTCAAGGATGTACCGCGCCACAATCCCGGAGTCGCCCCGTGTCCCTTCGCCCTGTGCGTAACCGCTCTCGCGCCAACGACCTGCTCCTGCTCTCGCTGGGGGCAACCGTCGGCGTCATCGCCGGCGCCCTGCTCGCCGACCGCGTGGGGGGCCTCGACCGTCTGCTCCCCCGCAGCCGGCGCACGACCCGCGGCGCCGAGGAGCGCGCCGACCACGAACTCGAGGAGCCCCCGTACGGCCTGCACGATGCCGTCGGCGGCTATGAGGACGAGGAACTCGAGGCGTCCGCCCTGCACGACGACCACGACGACGAGACGCTCGCCGACGAGCCGTTCGAGGACGCGACGTTCGAGGACGACGAAGGCGACGAGGACGTGATCACCGACGGCGGCGGCCAGGCCGGCCGCTACGCGGCGCCGCGGCGCAATGCCGTGCCCGACGTGCTCACCCTCGAGACCCGCGTGCTCGAGGCGTTCCACAACGACCCGGTGCTGCGGGAGCGCGCCATCGACATCGGGGCCATCGCCCCCGGCGTAATCGAACTCACCGGCTGGGTGCACGATGCCGACGAGGTGAAGCACGCACTCACCCTCGCACGCGGCGTGCCCGACGTGCAGCACGTGGTCGACCAGCTCGCCGTGCGCCAGCCGCGTCGCAACCGGCGCGCCACCGATCGCATGACGCTCGAGCTCACCGAGTCCGCGGGCGACTCTGCCGGCACTGAGCCCTCGACGCGCCCCGACTGACCGTCTCCGTCCGTTCCTTCGGCCGGCCCGGGTGCCCCTGCGCCCGAGCCGGCCGCCTCACTTCCCCTCCATGACCGCTCCGACCCCTCTCGACGACCTGCCGGCCACGTTCGACCCGGCCGCCACCGAACGCCACTGGCACGACCGCTGGACCGAGCACGGGGTCTTCGTGGCCAACGCGGCCCGCACCGCCGAGCGGCCGCCGTTCACCATCGTCATCCCGCCGCCGAACGTCACCGCCGTGCTGCACATGGGGCACGGCCTGAACAACTCGGTGCAGGACGTGCTCGTGCGATGGCGTCGCATGGCGGGCGACGAGGCGCTCTGGGTGCCCGGCACCGATCACGCCGGCATCGCCACCCAGAACGTCGTCGAGAAGCTCATCGCGCGCGAGGACGGCAGGACCCGCTTCGACCTCGGCCGCGACGCCTTCGTCGCGCGCACGGCACAGTTCGTGGAGGAGACGGGCGGCGTCATCCTGCAGCAGCTGCAGGCGATCGGCGCCTCCGCCGACTTCTCGCGCACCGCGTACACGCTCTCCCCGGCGCTCTCGCGCGCCGTGCGCGAGACCTTCGTGCGCCTGCACGAGGACGGGCTCGTGTACCGCGGTCATCGCGTGATCCACTGGTGCACGCGCTGCGGCACCTCGCTCTCCGACGAGGAAGCCGAGTTCACCGATACGGCGGGCAAGCTCTACCACCTGCGCTACCCGCTGGCCGACGATCCGTCGCGCGGCATCACCGTGGCCACCACGCGCCCGGAAACGATGCTCGGTGACGTGGCCGTGGCCGTGCACCCCGACGACGAGCGCTATCGCGGACTGATCGGCACGGAGCTGCTGCTCCCGCTCGCCAACGTGCGCATTCCGATCGTGGCGGACACCTACACCGACCCGGCCTTCGGCTCGGGCGCGGTGAAGATCACGCCGGCCCACGACGCCAACGACTTCGAGGTGGGCAAGCGCCACGCGCTCGCCATGCCCGTCGTGATCGACGCCGAAGGGATCGTGCGCGAGGTGCTGCACGCCGACGGACGCGTGCCCGCCGAACTGGCGGGGCTCGATCGCTTCGCCGCGCGCACGCGCATCGTGGAACTGCTGCAGGCCTCGGGCGTGCTGCAGAAGATCGACAGTCACGACCACAGCGTGCGCCATTGCTACCGCTGCGACACCGTGGTGGAGCCGCGCCTGTCGGACCAGTGGTTCGTGCGCATGCAGCCGCTCGCCGACAAGGCGCTGGCCGTGCTGCGCAGCGGCGAGCTCCGCATCCTCCCCGATCGCTGGGAGGCCGTGTACGTGAACTGGCTCGAGGGCATTCGCGACTGGAACATCTCGCGGCAGCTCTGGTGGGGCCATCGCATTCCGGTGTGGTACTGCGACACCTGCGGCAGCGAACCGATCGTGAGCCGCACCGACGTGAGCGCCTGCCCCGCGTGCGGCGGCGCCGTGCGGCAGGACGAGGACGTGCTCGACACCTGGTTCTCGTCGTGGCTCTGGCCATTCAGCACGCTGGGCTGGCCCGACGACACGCCCGACCTGCGCGCGTTCTACCCCACCGACGTGCTCGTCACCGCCCCCGAGATCCTGTTCTTCTGGGTGGCGCGCATGGTCATGTCCGGCTGCTGGTTCATGGGCCAGACGCCGTTCCACACGGTGTACCTGCACGGCACCGTGCGCGACATGCAGCATCGCAAGATGTCCAAGTCGCTCGGCAACGGCATCGATCCACTCGACGTCGTGCGCGACTACGGTGCCGACGCGCTGCGCTGGACCGTCATCGCCGGCCTCGGCCTGGGCGTGGACGTGATGCTCGACCCGAACGACCTCGACAAGTCGTTCGCGCCGGGCCGCAACTTCTGCACCAAGCTCTGGAACATCGGGCGCTTCCTGCTCTCGCGCGTGGGCACCACGCCCGTCACACCGCTCGCCGAGATTGCGCCGGAGCGGCTCACCGCCGCCGATCGCTGGATCCTCGATCGGCTCGACGAGGCGGTGCGCGACTGCGACGCGGCCCTCGGGCCGGCGCGCCCCGCCGCCGATCGCACGTGGAGCGCCACCGAACGGCCGCGCGGCCTGCGGCTCGCGGAGTACGCCGAAGCGGCCCGTCGCTTCGTGTGGAACGAGCTGGCCGACTGGTACCTCGAAAGCGTGAAGCCGCGCCTCGCCGCCGAGGGCGACGATCGCGAAGTCGCGCGCACGGTGCTGGCGCATGCGTTCGACAACGCGCTCCGGCTGCTGCATCCGGTCATTCCGTTCATCACCGAGGAGCTGTGGCAGCGCATTCCGCTGCCGCGCCCCACGCCCTTCTGCGCCACGGCACCGTGGCCCGTGGCGCGCGAGGTGTCGGCACAGCTCGCGGGTGGTGACGACTTCGAGATCGTGCGCCTCTCGGTCACCGCGCTGCGCCAGGTTCGCGCCGACTACGGCGTGCCGCCGGGCCAGTTCGTGGAGGCCACGCTGGTGGCGCCGGCCGCGCGCGTGGCGGAGTTCGCCTCGCTCGTGGCCATCGCCGGCGTGCTGTCGCGTTCGCACATGCGCGTGGACGGCGCCGCACCCTCCGGCGCGGCCGCCCAGTCGCTGCTGCGCGACGGCTTCGACCTCGTCGTGCCGCTCGCCGGCATGGTGGATCTCGACAAGGAACGCCGCAAGCTCGAGACCGAGGCGGAGCAGCTGCACGGCCAGCTTATCGCGCTCGAGGGCCGGCTGGCCAACGAGAAGTTCACCGCGAAGGCGCCGCCGCAGGTGGTGGCCGCCGAACGCGCGAAGGCGGAGGAGTGGCGCGCGCGTCACGCCCAGCTGCTCGAGCGCATCGCGCGGCTCGGCGCATGATGGCGTCGGGTGCGCCGCGGGTGACGGCGGGGATGCGCATACTGTCGCTCGCGCTCGGCGTCGCGTGTGCGGGCGCCGTGGCGCTGGCGGCGGCGTGCGCCAATCCGTCGGCGCCGCCGGGCGGGCCCGACGACGCGCTCCCGCCGCTCCTGCTGGACGTCACGCCGGCGAGCGGCGACACCTCCGTACAACCCAGGGTCGTCACGCTGCAGTTCGACGAGGTGATCAACGAGACGCCCGCCGGCTCGCCCGACCTCGCGTCGCTGGTGTTCATCAGTCCACGCAGCGGTGACGTGAATGTGAGCTGGAAGCGCTCGCGCATGGACATCCGTCCCAAGGATGGGTTCCGCGACAGCACGGTGTACACCATCACCGTGCGACCCGGCATTCAGGACCTGCGCAACAACAAGATCGACTCCATCACCACGATCGTCTTCTCCACGCGCGGGCCGATCCCGAACACGGTGCTGGGCGGCGTGCTCTTCGACTGGCCGGCCGGACGCGGCGCGCGCGATGCCCTCGTGGAGGCCATCTCGGTGGTGGACACCACGCTCGCCTACCTGGGCGTGACCGACTCCGTGGGCCGATTCAAGATCCGCCACGTGCCCGCGGGGCAGTACCTCGTGCGCGGCTTCGTGGACCGCAACAACAATCGGGCACTCGAGCGCACGGAGCTCTGGGACACCCTGCGCGTGCCGCTGCGCGACAGTGCCGACGTGGAGCTGTACAGCTACATCCACGACACCACGGCCGCGCGCATGAGCAACCTCGTGCTGCAGGACTCGGGGCGGCTGCTGGTGGCCACCTTCGACAAGCCGCTCGCCATCACCCAGCTGTTCACCCCCGACCAGTGGTCGGTGCGCACCCTCCCCGACTCCACCCCGGTGCCGCAGCGTGTCGTGCGCGTGCGCACGCGCCTGCAGCAGCAGCTGGCCGACTCGGCCGATCGCAAGCGCCGCGCCGACTCGATCGCGGCGATCCGCGATACCGTGCCCCCGGACAGTGCGGCCCTCGCGCGCGCCGACAGCGTGGCCCGCATTCGCCGCCGCGACAGCCTCGCGGCGGCCGAACGCACCCAGCGCGAAGCGCGGCGGCAGCTGGCGCTGCGCGGCGGACGTCCGCTCCCGAAGGTGGACAGCACACCGCCGCCCAAGCCTTCGCGCACCATTCCGTCCACCGAACTGCTCGTGCAGCTCGATGGCCCGCTGCCGCCGAACGCGCGCATCATCGTGGAGGTGAAGGGGATCGCGACGCTCAGCGGCGTGACGGGCGATGTGGTGCGGCCGTATCGCACACCGGAGCGCGACACGACGCCGGCGCGGCCACCGGCGCGACCCGACTCGGCCGCACGGCGGGACACCGCGGCGGGGCCGGACACGACCGCGCGTCTGCGATGACCCGGGCGATGACGAGCGACTCCCTGCGTCCGGCGTGCTTCGTGGATCGTGACGGCACGATCATGGCCGACACGCACTACCCATCCGATCCCGCGCAGGTGCGACTCATCGCCGGTGCGGCGCAAGCGCTCGCCGAAGTGAACGCGCGCGGGATTCCGGTGGTGATCGTGACGAACCAGGGCGGCATCGCGCGCGGCTATCTCACCGAAGCGCAGTACGAGACGGTGCGTGCGCGGCTGGAGTCGCTGCTGGCGGCGGCCGGCGTCACGGTGCATGCCACGTATCATTGCCCGCACTGGGAGCCGATCACCGGCCCGTGCGACTGCCGCAAGCCGGGGCTCGGCATGTACCGACGCGCGGCCGCCGAGCACGGCCTCGACCTCGCGCGCTCGGTGTACATCGGCGACCGGTGGCGCGACGTGAAGCCCGGCGTGGAGCTCGGGGGGCTGGGCGTGCTGGTGCCCGGTCCCGACACCCCCGACGACGACGTCGCGCAGGCGCGCACGCACGCCCACGTCGTGCCGGCGCTGCACGATGCCGTGTCGCTTCACTTCGCCGCTCTCCCGCGGGCCATCGATCATGTCGGCTGACATTGGACACCCTGCAGGCTCGCGTGCGCGCATCGGCGTGCTGGCCTCGGGCGGCGGCTCCAACCTGGGCGCACTGCTCGCGCACTTCGACCAGCCGTCCGCGCGTCGCGTGGGGCATGTGGTGTGCGTGGCGTCCGATCGCGCCGACGCCGGCGCCCTCGAGCGCGCGCACGCGCGCGGCATCGGCGCCGACGTGATCGCCGATCCGCGTGACGGCGCCGCGATCCGCGCGCTGCTCCACGCGCACGATGTGGATCTCGTCGTGCTGGCGGGCTACCTCAAGCTGCTGCCGGCCGATGTCGTGCAGGCGTGGCCCGGCCGCGTGGTGAACGTGCACCCCGCCCTGCTCCCCGCCTTCGGTGGTCCGGGCATGTACGGCTCGCGCGTGCATGCCGCGGTCGTGGCATCGGGCGCGCGCCTCTCCGGCGCGACCGTGCACTTCGTGAACGAGGAGTACGACCGCGGCGCGATCATCGCGCAGTGGCCCGTGCCCGTATTTCCGGCCGATACACCGGCCGATGTGGCCGCACGCGTGCTGCGCGTGGAGCACCGCCTGCTGCCGTGCGTGGTCGAAGCCATCGCGGCCGGCGACGTGGCGCTCCTGCCCGACGGCACCGTGCGCGGCTTCGTGGCGCTCTCACCGTCCGCGGCGCCCCGCGCCGATGAGTTCTCGCTTCCTTCCGACCTTCACTGATCCGCTCGTGCCCCGCGCCCTGCTCTCCGTATCCGACAAGACCGGCGTCGTCGACCTCGCGACGCGCCTCGCCGCCCTTGGCTGGGACCTGCTCTCCACCGGCGGCACCGCGCGCGCACTGCGCGAGGCCGGTCTCACCGTGCAGGACGTCGCCGACGTCACGGGCTTCCCCGAAATGCTCGACGGCCGCGTGAAGACGCTGCATCCGGTGGTGCACGGCGGCCTGCTCGCGCGGCGCGACGTGCCCGAGCACATGGCCGCGCTCGCCGAGCACGGCATCGGCACGATCGACCTGGTGTGCGTGAACCTCTATCCGTTCCGCGAGACGGTCGCGAAGCCCGGCGTCACCGACGAGCACGCCATCGAGAACATCGACATCGGCGGCCCGTCCATGTTGCGCTCGGCGGCCAAGAACCACGCCGCGGTGTGGGTGCTGGTCGATCCGGCCGACTACGCGCGCGTGCTCGACGTGATCGGCGACGGTGGTGACGACCAGGCGCTGCGCCGGCTGCTCGCCGAGAAGGTATACGCGCACACGAGCAGCTACGACGCCGCGATCGCGCAGTGGTTCGCCGGTCGCCGCGAGGAGCCGTTCCCCGACACGCTGCCGCTCGCGTTCACGAAGCAGCAGTCGCTGCGGTACGGCGAGAACCCCAGCCAGCGCGCCGCCTTCTATGTGGAAGGCTCCGGCCGCGGCCTGGGCGCGCTCGTGCAGAAGGGCGGCAAGGAGCTCTCCTTCAACAACCTGCTCGACCTCGAGGGCGCCATGCTCGCCACCGAGCCGTTCGGCAGCGAGCCCTGCTGCGCCATCATCAAGCACACCACGCCGTGCGGTCTCGCCATCGGCACCGACGCGCTCGACGCCTACAAGCGCGCGCTGGCCTGCGATCCGGTGTCCGCGTTCGGCTCGGTGATCGCCTTCACGGTGCCGGTCGACGAAGCGGCCGCCGAGGCGATCTCGAGCCTTTTCGTGGAGTGCATCGTGGCGCCGTCGTTCAGCGAGGCGGCCGTGGAAATCCTCGGCCGCAAGAAGAACCTGCGCGTGCTCGAAGGCACCGCCGACTGGCGCGCCGGCGACATGGATTACAAGCGCGTGCGCGGCGGCGTGCTCGTGCAGGACCGCCTCGTGGTGCCGGCGCTCGACACCGGCTGGGAGGTGGTGACCACGCGCAAGCCCGGCCCTGCCGAGGAGCGCGACCTGCGCTTTGCGTGGCGTGCCGTGGCGAGCGTCAAGTCGAACGCCATCGTGCTCGCGCGCGACGGCGCGACCATCGGCATCGGCGCGGGACAGATGTCGCGTGTGGACGCGAGCTTCCTGGCCGTGCACAAGGCGAAGCTGGCCGGCCACGAGACCGGCGGCTCGGCGCTCGGCTCCGACGCCTTCTTCCCCTTCCGCGATGGCATCGACCAGGCCGCGGGAGCGGGCGTGACGTGCATCGTGCAGCCGGGTGGCTCGGTGCGTGACGCGGAGGTGATCGCGGCGGCCAACGATCATGGCATCGCGATGGTGTTCACGGGGCAGCGGCTGTTCCGGCACTGAGCCACCGCGCGCACCGGGGAGACCACGCATGACCGGCGACGCGGCGGCGCCTTCGGCGCTCGACTTCCGTCCGAGCTACGGCGTCGCCGCGCTCGCCGCGGCCGGCGTGCTGCTGCTGTACCTGGTCACGCTCTCGCCCACCACCAGCATGTGGGACACGAGCGAGTACATCGCCGCCGCCTACACCGTGGGGCTGCCGCACCCGCCTGGCAATCCACTCTTCGTGCTCATCGGCCGCCTGTTCGCGCTGCTGCCGATTGCCCCCACGGTGGCCATGCGCATCAACGTGCTGGCCGCGCTCTCGAGCGCCGCGTCGGCGTTCTTCTGGTTCCTGATCACCGAACGGGTGCTCGTGCGCTGGCTGCCGCACCGCTGGCAGCGGCTCACCGGCGCGGCGCTCTCGGCGGCCATCGGCGCCACCGCGTTCACGGTGTGGAACCAGAGCGTGGTGAACGAGAAGGTGTACACCGTCTCGCTGCTCGGCATTGCCGCGGTCTCGTGGCTCACCGTGCGCTGGTGCGACGACCCGGACGGTCCTACCGCCGACCGGCTGCTCGTGCTCGTGGCCTACCTGCTGGGGCTGGGCTACGCCAACCACATGGCCGGCATGCTCGCCGCGCCGGCCGTGGGGCTGGCCGTGCTCGTGCGCCGGCCGCGCACGCTGCTCCGCTGGAAGCTGCTGCTCGCGTGCACGGTGGCGCTCGGCTTCGGCATCACGCCGTTCGCCACGCAACCCATTCGCGCCGCGCACTTCCCCGCGATCAACGAGGGCGAACCCACCGCCTGCACCAACCGCATCGGCGTGGCGTGCACCTTCAGCGCCGAGACGTGGGATCGCTTCCTGTACAACTTCAACCGCGGCCAGTACGGCAAGCCCTCGCTCACCGAGCGGCAGGCCCCGTTCACGGCGCAGGTGGAGATGTACTGGCTGTACTTCAAGTGGCAGTACTGGCGCGACGCGTACGGCGAGCGCCCCGGGCTGCAGAACGCCCTGGCCGTGCTCTTCCTCATTCTCGGCGTGCTGGGCGGCTGGGTGCACTGGAGCCGCGACCGACGCAGCTTCTGGTACTTCGGGCCGCTCGTGTTCACGATGACGCTCGGCCTGATCTACTATCTCAACTTCAAGTACGGACATTCGCAGGCGCTCGAACTCGGCGACAGCGTACCGCGCGAGGTGCGCGACCGCGACTACTTCTACCTCTGGGCGTTCAGCGCGTGGAGCGTGTGGGCCGCGCTCGGGCTCGTGTACCTGTGGGAGTCGGTGGCCACGGTGCTCAGCACCGATCGCAAGCAGCTCGGAGCCTCGCTCACCTCGCTCCCCTCGGCGCGCAGCTTCGCACTGGCCACGCCCGTGCTGCTCGTGGCCGCCCTGCCCCTCGTGGGCAACTGGCAGCAGGCCACCCGCGCCGGCCAGACCGACACCGCCGACTTCGCGCGCGACCTGCTCAACTCGGTGGAGCCGTACGGCATGCTCGTGACCGTGGGCGACAACGACACCTTCCCGCTCTGGTACGCGCAGGAAGTGGAGGGGGTGCGCAAGGACGTGCTCGTGGTGAACACGTCGCTGCTCAACACCGACTGGTACACGCGCCAGGTCATTCGCCGCCCGGTGTACGAGTACGACCGCGAGCGCGGGCCGGCCATCTATCGGGATCGCGAGTGGCCCAAACCCAGGGGCCCCGCCCTGCTCATGACGTTCGCGGAAGCGGACGCCGTGCCGCTGTACGTGGAGCTCGGCGAGCAGCGCACCTTCGTGAAGGACTCGCTCGTGGCCACCGCGCGCCGCACTACCGTGACGCGCGCCGAGCTGCTGCTGTACTTCCTCATGCGCGACAGCTGGCCACAGCGCCCCATGTACTTCAGCCGCACGGCCGGAGGGCTGCCCGCCGACCTGGGCTTCGGACCGTACGTGGTCACGCAGGGGCTCGCGCGCCGCGTGATGGAGCGGCTGGTGCAGCCCGGCGGCGACATCGTGTTCGTGCGCGGCGAAGGCATGGTGGACGTCACGCGCAGCGAGCGCCTCTGGCGCGACGTGTTCGAGGGCAACCGCTCGCTTGCCGCGCGCAATGGGTGGGTGGACGACGCGTCGGTTGGCATCCCCGACCTGTACGTGATCACGGGGCTCTCCATTTCCGAGGCGCTCGCTGCCGCCGACCGAGGCGCGATCTCCGACAGCGTGTTCTACGACGCGCGCGCAATCGCCACGGCCATGCGCCGCGCGTCGGTGTTCGGGCTCGATCGCCCGGAGTTCGACGTCATGCCGAGCGACCAGCCGGCCCCCACCCCCGTGCGCATTCCCGACTCCTCGGGCGGGCGCGACACCAACCGGAGCCCCGCGCCATGATGCTGTCCTTCGTGCACCTCTCCCTGGTCGGGCTGTCGGCCCTCGGTGCGGCCGAGCCCCCGCGCGTCACCACGCAACGCACCGGCGGCAACGCCCTGCTCTTCGCCGTGCACGCCGTCTCGGAGCGCGTGGTGTGGGCCTCGGGCACAGGCGGCACCGTGCTGCGCACCACCGATGGCGGCGCCACCTGGACGCCGCGCCCGGTGCCCGGCGCCGACTCGCTGCAGTTCCGCGACGTGCACGCCTTCGGCGCCGACACCGCCTTCGTGCTCGCCATCGGCAATGGCGACGCGTCGCGCATCTATCGCACCATCGACGGCGGCGCGTCGTGGACGGAGCAGTTCCGCAACACCGACCCCGACGCGTTCTACGACTGCTTCACCTTCACCGACGCGCGCCACGGCGTCGTGTTCGGCGACGCCGCGCGCGGGCGCACGCACATTTTGCGCACCGTCACCGGCGGCGCGAGCTGGGAGCTGCTGTCACCGCAGAACGTGCCTGCCCCGCTCGACGGCGAGGGCGCCTACGCGGCGAGCGGACGGTGCGTGGTGCACGGCGACGCGTCCACCGTGTACATCGCCACCGGCGGGCCGGGCTCGCGCCTCTTCACCAGCACCGACGGCGGCGCCTCGTTCTCGGTGCGCGAGACGCCCTTCGTGCGCTCGGCCTCGAGTGGCACGAGCGGCCTGGCGTTCAAGGATGCGAACACCGGCATCGGCGTGGCCGGCGACATGACCAACCTGCGCGGCGACACCGCCGGCGCCGTGGTGGCCGTCACGCGCGACGGCGGCGCCACGTGGACGCTGCGCGCGCGGCCGCCGCTTCCCGGCGCGCTCACCGGCGTGACGTGGGTGCCGGGCGCCGGCGAGAACACCGTGGTGGCCGCGGGCTTCGGCGGCGTGTTCTGGTCGACCGACGCGGGCGCCACATGGAGTGCCGTCACCGACGCCGGCCACGCCGGCCTCGATGCGTTCGGCCGCACCGCGTGGGTGGGCGGACGCGGTGTCGTGACGCGATTGGACTGGTAGCATGATCTTCTACGATCCGAAGAACTGGCTCCAGATCCTCTTCGACTTTCCGCGCAGCCCGGTCTTCCGCACGCTCTTCCTCGACGTGATCGGCGCCGGGCTCTACGCCGCGCTCGTGGTGTGGGTGGAGACCGACTACTTCCGCGTGGCCGTGCCGCTGGGGCCGTCGTTCCTCTCCATCCTCGGCATCATCCTGGGCCTGCTGCTCGTGTTCCGCACCAACACCGCCTACGACCGGTGGTGGGAGGGGCGGAAGCTGTGGGGCCAGCTCGTGAACGTGTCGCGCGGCCTCGCGCACGCGCTCGACGCGCAGCTGCCGGATGCCGACACCACGCGCCGCACGCGCTACGCCACGCTGCTCGCCCAGTTCCCGGCCGCACTCGCGGCACACTTGCGCAAGCCTCGCAGCAAGGACGACGCGGGCGGCGATACCCCCGTGCGCGTGCCGGACGGCACCAGCGTGCCCAACCGGCTCGCGCAGTCCATGCATCGGGCCGTGGTCGCTGACATCGATGCCGGCGTGCTGCCCACCGAGGCGCGCATCGCCCTGCAGCCACTGCTCACCGCGTTCGACGACATCACCGGCGCCTGTGAGCGCATCCGCAACACCCCCATCCCCTTCTCGTACAGCTCGTATGTGAAGCAGTTCGTGGTGCTGTACGCGCTCGTCATGCCGTTCGGGCTCGTGAAGGAGTTCGGCTACGGCACCGTGATCGCCAGCATGTTCACGTTCTTCGCCACCATGGGACTCGAGCTGCTCGCGGGCGAGATCGAGGAACCCTTCGGCACCGATCGCAACGACCTGCCGCTCGACCAGATTGCCGGCCGCATTGCCGGCGACGTGCGCGCCCTGCTGCTCACTCCCGTCCCCATCGCTCCCCAGGAACCCGCCCAATGATCGCTTCGCCTCGCTTCACTCGTGCGCTGCTCGGCGGCGCGTTCGGCGCACTCCTGCTCGGCGCGTGCGGCGGTGGCGGTGACGCCATCGGCAGCAGCGACGACGACGTGCCCGATGCCGCGGCGCTCGAACCCGCGCGATCGGCCATCACCGCCGATGGCATCATGCGCCACATCGCGGTGCTCGCGCACGACTCGCTCGAAGGGCGCGCACCCGGCGGCGCCGGCGAGGAGCGCACGGTGCGCTACCTCGAGGAGCAGTTCAAGGCACTCGGCCTCGAGCCCGGCAACCCCGACGGCACGTACATCCAGGACGTGCGCCTCGTGGGCATCACCTCGCGGCCCAGCGGCACCATCACGCGGGGCGACGTGACCACGCGCCTCGCGTTCCCGCGCGACTACGTGGTGGGCACGCGGTATCCGTCGCCGAGCAGGAGCGTGGAGAACAGCGAGCTCGTGTTCGTGGGGTACGGCGTGACGGCGCCCGAGTTCGACTGGGACGACTTCAAGAACGTGGACGTGAAGGGCAAGACGATCGTCATGCTCGTGAACGACCCGCCGGTGCCGGTGGCCGGTGGTGACGCGCTCGACAGCACGGTGTTCAAGGGCGACGCCATGAGCTACTACGGCCGCTGGACGTACAAGTTCGAGGAGGCGTCGCGCCGCGGCGCGGCGGGCGCGCTCATCGTGCACGAGACGGAGCCGGCCGGCTACCCGTACCTCACCGTGATCAACAGCTGGGGGCGCGAGAACTTCGACGTGAACGTGCCGGGCGGTCCGGCGGGGCGCGTGCAGGTGGAAGGGTGGCTGGCGATCGACGCCGCCCGGAAGCTCTTCGACGACGCCGGCCTCAGCTTCGACTCGCTCAAGACGCTGGCCGCGACGCCCGACTTCCGCCCCGTGCCGCTCGGCGCCACGGCGAGCATCACCGTCACCACGCAGGTGCGCGAGGTGCAGTCGCGCAACGTGGTGGCGAAGCTCGAAGGGAGCGACCCCGCGCTGCGCGACGAGTGGGTGATCTTCACG